>NZ_JBWKTR010000004.1:0-393575 GCF_059420425.1 Sphingomonas sp. GW821-FHT04B01
GCCGCGCCGCGCGCCGCGGTGGCGCCGCCCGCGCAGACGATCCGCGTCGATCTCGACAAGCTCGACCGGCTGGTCAATCTCGTCGGCGAGCTGGTCATCACCCAGGCGATGCTGGCGCAGCGCCTGTCCGAACATGCGATGGCGGGGATTTCCGAACTCACCGACCTCGACCATCTGACGCGCGAATTACAGGAATCGACGATGGCGATCCGCGCGCAGCCAATGAAGACGGTGTTCAGCCGCGTGCCGCGCATCATCCGCGAGCTGGAGGTCGAGACCGGCAAGCGCGTCCGCCTCGATATCGTCGGCGAGATGACCGAGGTCGACAAGACCGTGGTCGAACGGATCGGCGAGCCGCTGACCCATCTCATCCGCAACGCGGTCGACCATGGCCTGGAAACGCCGGCCGAGCGGCTCGCCGCGGGCAAGCCGGAAGAAGGTGTGGTGACGCTGTCGGCGGCGCATCATTCCGGACGGATCGTCATCACCGTCGCCGACGACGGCCGCGGCATCGATCGCAAGCGCGTCCGCGCCAAGGCGGTCGAACGCGGCATCATCGCCGCCGATGCGCTGCTGAGCGACGAGGAGACCGACAATCTGATCTTCGCGGCGGGTTTCTCGACCGCGGCGACCGTCTCCAACATCTCGGGTCGCGGCGTCGGCATGGACGTGGTGCGCAAGAACGTCCAGGCGCTCGGCGGCCGGATCGGCATCACCTCGCATCTCGGCTCGGGCTCCAGCTTCGCGCTGTCGCTGCCGCTGACGCTGGCGGTGCTCGACGGCATGATCGTCACCGTCGGCGACCAGACCTTCGTCATCCCGCTCGGCCATATCGTCGAGAGCCTGCGTCCGGATCAGGATGGCGTGAAGGTGCTCGGGCCGAGCGCCTCGCTGCTCGACGTGCGCGGGTCCTACGTGCCGGTGCATCGCGTCGCCGAACAGCTCGGCATCGACGGCGCGCAGACCGATCCGTCGCAGGCGGTGCTGATCGTCGTCGAATCCGACGTCGGCCAGGCGATCCTGATGGTCGACACGATCCAGGACCAGCGGCAGGTCGTGGTGAAGAGCCTGGAGGCGAATTACACCGCGATCCCCGGTCTCGCCGGTGCGACCATCCTCGGCGACGGGCGCGTCGCGCTGATCCTCGACGTCGATGCGCTGATCTCGCGCTGGCGCCGCGACCGCGTCGCCGCCGCGCCGCTGGGCCTCGCCGCATGAGCGCGGTGATGCTGGCGGCGAACCGCCCGACCGAATTCCGCTTCGAGCCCGCCGATCATGCGGCGATCAGCGCCTTCGTCTACGACGCGGCCGGCATCCTGCTGCCGCCGGGCAAGATGCAATTGGTCTATGGCCGGCTCGCGCCGCGGGTGCGCGCCTGCGGCCTGACCCGCTTCGCCGATTACATCGAGCTGATCGATCAGGACGAGGTCGAACGCACCCGCGCACTCGACGCGCTGACCACCAACCACACCAGCTTCTTCCGTGAATCGCATCACTTCGATCATTTCATGGACCATGCCTGGCCCGCCCTCGACCAGCGGCTCGCGTCGCGTGGCAAGGTACGGATCTGGTCGGCGGCGTGTTCGAGCGGGGAGGAGCCCTATTCGCTTCTGATGGCGATGTTCGGCACCGAACGCGGCAACGGGCAGCGGCTGGCGCGGACCGACCTGCGCATCCTCGGCACCGATCTTTCGACCGAGATCCTCGAGGCGGCGCGCGCCGGCCGCTATTCGCTGGAGACGGCGGCGAGCATTCCGCAGCCGCTGCGCTCGGTCTGGGTGGCGCGCGACGGCGACCAGGCGGAGGTGCATCCGCTGATCCGCGAGCGGGTCGCGTTCCGCAAGCTTAACCTGCTCGAATCATGGCCGATGCGCGGCATGTTCGACGCGATCTTCTGCCGCAACGTGATGATCTATTTCGACGAGGCGACGAAGGAGCGGTTACAGTCGCGGCTCGCCGACCAGCTCGAACCGGGCGGCTTCCTCTACATCGGTCATTCGGAGCGGCTCGCCGCGTCGGTGGCGCCGCGGTTCACCTGCGTCGGGCGGACCACTTTCCAGAAGGTAGCGTCATGATCGCCTCGCATCCCAAGACCGCGCCGACCCGCGTCCTGATCGTCGACGATTCGCCGACGATGCGTGCGATGGTGTCGCACCGCCTGTCGCGGTACGACGATATCGAGGTGATCGGCACCGCCGACGGACCGCATAGCGCGCGCGAGATGATCAAGGCGCTCAACCCCGACGTCATCACGCTCGACATCGAGATGCCCGACATGAACGGCCTCGAATTCCTCGAGAAGATCATGCGGTTGCGGCCGATGCCGGTGGTCATGCTGTCGACGCTGACCGGGCGCGGGGCGGAGGCAACGATCCGCGCGCTCGAACTCGGCGCGTTCGACTGTTACGAAAAGCCCAAGACCGCGTTCGGCGAAGGGCTGGGCGACGATCTCGCCGAGCTGGTCCGCACCGCCGCCAAGAGCCGCCGGCGCCCGCGTTTCGTCACGCCCGCCGCCAAGCCCGCCGCCGATTACGAACCGCGCCCCGATGCGATGATCGCGATCGGATCGTCGACCGGCGGCGTCGAGACGCTGATCGAGCTGTTGTCGGGCTTCCCGGCCAATTGCCCGCCGACGGTGATCGTCCAGCACATGCCCGAAACCTACGTGCCGACCTTCGCCGCGCGGCTCGATCGATTGTCGGCGCCGCAGGTCAGCGTCGCGCGCTCGGGTGCGCCGCTGGAGCCGGGCAATGTCTATGTCGCGCCGGGCGGCTCGCACCATCTGGAGGTTACCGGCGGCACGTTGCGCCGCTGCCGCTTGGTCGCCGACGAGAAAATGAGCGGCCACCGCCCCTCGGTCGACCGCTTGTTCCTGTCGGTGGCGCGCTGGGCCGGCGCCTCGGCGGTCGGCGCGATCCTCACCGGCATGGGCGCCGACGGCGCCGAGGGCCTGAAGAAGATGAAGGATGCCGGCGCGATGACGATCGGCCAGGACCAGGACAGCTGCGTCGTCTACGGCATGCCCGCCGCCGCCAAGCAGATTGGCGCGGTGACGGTGCAATTGCCGCTGTCGCGGATCGCGGCGCGCCTGCTCACCGAGTGCCGCGCATGAAGAGCGCCGCGCGGACGGTCGATGGTCTCCGACGGATCACGATCATGCAGGGCGAGACCAAGGTGTCGGACGATCCCGAGGCGGTGCTGACCACCGTGCTGGGCAGCTGCATTTCCGCCTGCCTTTTCGATCCCGTCGTCAAGGTCGGCGGTCTCAACCATTTCCTGCTCGCCGAGCCGGGCACCAACGACACCGACGTCTCGTCGCTGCAGCGCTACGGCGTCTATGCGATGGAGGTGCTGATCAACGCGATGCTGGCGATGGGCGCGACGCGCACCAACCTGAAGGCGCGGATCTACGGCGGCGCCTCGCTGCGCGACGGCTTCCGCGACATCGGTGCGACCAACGCCTTGTTCGCGCGTCGCTTCCTGCGTGACGAGCGGATCGCCTTGGTCGGCGAGGACGTCGGCGGCTATGGCGCCCGCCGGGTCGAGTTCCGCCCGACGCTGGGCCTCGCGCGCTGCCGCGTCGCCAATGTCCGCCCGGTCGAGCAGCTGCGCGTCGCCCCTGTCCCCGTCCCGGTCGCAGCGGTTGGCGACGTCGAGTTTTTCTGATGCGATCCAATTATCCCAATGAAGGAAGTTCCGTGCCCAGCACCATCATGACCGTAGACGATTCGCCCAGCATGCGGATGCTGCTGAGAGCGGCACTCACCGATCTCGGCTATGAGGTGCTCGAGGCGGAAGACGGCGTGCAGGCGCTGGAACGGCTGGACGGCGTCGAGCCGGACCTGCTAATCACCGACATCAACATGCCGCGGCTCGACGGCTTCGGCCTGATCGAGAAGGTGCGCGAACAGGATCGTCATCGCAACCTGCCGATCCTGGTGCTGACCACCGAAAGCTCCGACGAGAAGAAGCAGCGCGCGCGGTCCGCCGGCGCGACCGGCTGGATCGTCAAGCCGTTCCATCCGGAAAAGCTCGCCGCGGCGATCCGCCGCGTGCTGCACTGATCGCCCTTTCAGGAGTCCGTTTCATGTCCCGCCAGCTCATCACCTTCCAGATCGGCGAGCAGATCCTCGGCGTCGATATCATGGCCATCCGCGAAATCCGCGCCTGGTCGCCCGCCACCCCATTGCCCAACGTACCGCCGCACGTCCGCGGCGTCGTCAACCTGCGCGGCATCGTGCTGCCGGTGCTCGATCTCAGCCACCGGCTCGGCTGGGGGATGACCGATCCGTCGGCGCGCCACGTCATCATCGTGGTGCGCATCGGCGAGCAATTGCAGGGCCTGATCGTCGATGCGGTCAACGACATCGTCACCGTGCCCGATGACGGCATGCAGCCGCTGCCCGACATCGGCGAGACGCCCGCGGCGCAGTTCCTCGAAGGGCTGGCGACGATCGACCAGCGTCTGATCCTGGTGCTGGCGCTCGAACGGCTGATCGACAGCACGATGGCGCTGCCCGACGCGGCATGACCCGACCGTCCGTCGCATTTCGATAAAGCTGGCCGGTCTGCGGACGTTCCTCCCTTTTTATCTCCATTTTCGTGCAAGGAAGCCTGACCATGGCCGCTGCGGTCAAAGTTCTCGTCGTCGATGATTCGCTTACCATGCGCGCCCTGCTGTCCGGTGCGCTGGAGCGGATCCCCGGCGTCGTCGTCGTCGGCTCCGCGGACGGTGCGGAGGAGGCGCGCGCGATGCGCCAGCAGTTCCACCCGGACGTGATGACGCTCGACGTCGAGATGCCGGGGATGAGCGGCATCGACTATCTCGCCGAACTGATGGTCGAGCGTCCGATGCCGGTCATCATGTTCTCCACCCGCACCGAGGCGGGGGCGGAAGCCTCGATCGAGGCGCTGCGGCTCGGCGCGATCGACTGTTTTCCCAAGCCGAAGGTCGCGGTGGCCGCCGAGTTCGACAAGATCCTCGCCAAGCTCGGCAAGCGGATCAAGGCCGCCAAGGGCGCGGTGGTGAAGAGCAGTGCGGCAAGCAAGTCGGTCGCGGCGCCGCCGATCGAGTGGAACGGTCGCCTGCTCGCGATCGGCGGCGAGGCGGCGGCGACGCAGGCGTTGTTCGACCTTTTCGGCAGCTTCTCAGCCAATTGCCCGCCGACGGTGGTCGTCCAGCATCTCGGCGCCGGGCTTGCCGGCACGCTGATCGACAAGATGGCCGCCGAGATCGCCCCGAAGATCGTGCTCGCCGAGGACGGCATGGCGATCGAACAGGGAACGATCTATCTCGCGCCCCCGGGCGATCATCACGTCGTCGTCGATGGGTGGCCGAATGGTCGGCTACGCATGCTGGCGCGCGATGCGGTTGCGGGCGAGCGGCCGTCGATTTCGATCCTTTTCGCCTCGGTCGCCAAGGCGGCGGGCGCGGAAGCGGTCGGGCTGCTGCTCGGCGCGGACGGCGAGGATGGCGAGGCCGGCGTCCGCGCGCTCCAGGCCGGCGGCGGTTATTGCATCGCGCCCGCCGAACAGCGCGCCGACGGCTTCGTCATGACCCGCCGGATGGCATCGCAACCCGTCCCGCCCGATCAATTGTCGCGCAGCGTCATCAGATTGTGCTCGAAATGACCGGTCTCATCCAGAACGCGCCATCGGCGATCGCAGGTGTCGAGCCGGCGCTGGCGCATGCGCTCGCCGACGAGATGGCCGGCCTGACCACCGTGCTCGCCGATCTCGCTTACGATCTCGCTGCCAATTCGGAGACGTTGCGCCAGCATATGCACAGTCTGCAGGCGATCGACCGGATCACCCAGGCGCAGCTCGCGATGGCCGACGTGCTGCGCTCCTCGGCATCGGCGGAGGAGCGGGTGGCGGCGGTGACGCTGGAGGAGCTGGGGGTGAGGCTGCTCGCCTCGCTGCGGCGCTACCGCGAGCGGGGCGTGCCGGGCGAATTCGACATCGCCTGACCGCATCCGCCGCGCCCGGCGGTGGATACGATCGGGATTGCGGGCGAGCGACCGTCCGGCCGCCCGCCCGTCGTCATCACGCCTTCTTGCGCGCGCGCTTCGGAGCGGCGGCGGCGGCGGTGTCTTCTTCCTCGTCGGGCTGGTCTTCACCCGCTTCGGTCAGCGCTTCGCCCAGCGCCTTCAGCTTGTCCTGCGACTTGTCCGCCTTGTCGGCGATCTTGGTCGTTGCCGCGCCGAGGCGATGGAGCAGCGCATGGACGCGATCGGCATCCGGCTGATCCTTTTCTAGCTGCTTGCGGAGCGACCCCAGGTCGCGCAGGATGCCCTTGGCGCCCGAAACCTCCAGGTCGGCCAGCGCGGCTTCCCAATCCTCGACCATGTCGGCGCCCTTGTTGGGCTTGGTCTCGTCGAGCCCGCGATTGATCGCGTTCATCGTTCCGGCAAACTTGATGGCCATGCGGCTTATCCTCTCGGCGGGGTAATCCCACGCCGCCAACGAGGCACCCCAGATATGTGTCCGACAGAAACGTTCTAGCCCAACAATTTACCAGTTGCGCAGCCGCAACGATCGCCGCTCTTACTCGGCCAGTGCGCGGTCGCTGACGAACATGTTGTTGGCGCGTTCGTGCGCGAAGGTGCTGGGATTGCCGTGGCCGGGGATGAAGGCGGTGTCGTCGCCCAGCGGCCACAATTTGGTGACGATCGTCTCGATCAACTGCTTGTGGTTGCCGCCCGGCATGTCGGACCGGCCGACCGAGCCCTGGAACAGCACGTCGCCGACCTGTGCGAACTTCGACGGCGCATGGTGGAAGATGACGTGACCGAGCGTATGGCCGGGCGTCTCGTAGACGTCGAGTTCCAGATTGCCGATCGTCACCGTATCGCCCTCGACCAGCCAGCGATCGGGTTCGAAGACGACGCCGGTCATGCCGTAATTGCGGCCGTCGTCGTCGAGCCGCGCCAGCCAGAAGCGGTCGGCCTCATGCGGCCCCTCGATCGGCACGCCGAGGTCGTCGGCGAGCGGCTTGGCCTCGCCGGCATGGTCGATATGGCCGTGGGTGAGCAGGATCTTCTCGACGGTGACGCCCGCCTGCGCGACCGCCGCCTTGATCCGCGGCAGGTCGCCGCCGGGATCGACGATCGCCGCCTTCATCGTCTCGGTGCACCAGATCAGGGTGCAATTCTGCTGGAACGGCGTCACCTGGACGATGACGGCTTTCAGGGGGGTGGCGCGAGCCGGCGTGCTGGTCATGGCGGGGAGATAAGCCCCTGATGCAGTGGCGGCAATCGCCGCTTGCGCGGAAGGCGTCACGCCGTGCATTTGTGACCGGATGCTGAACGCGCCCTTCGTGCTGCTCGACGATGCCCGTCAGGATGGCGCCGGCGCGCGGCTCTACACCGATCCGGTCGAGATCATCAGTGCCGCAACGCCGGATGACGTCGGGCCGGCGCTCGCGGCGTTGCGCGCGGCGGCGGCGCGGGGGCTGCATGCCGCGGGCTATCTGACCTATGAGGCGGGCGCGGCGCTGATGCCGCGCGCGGTCGCTACGCGTAACGGCGACGGGCCGCTGCTGTGGTTCGGGCTGTTCGCCGACTGCCACCGGCTCGACGCGGACGCGGTGGCGGCGCTGCTGCCCGATCCGGCGGGGGCATGGGCGGCGATGCCGCGGCCGCGTATCGGGCGCGCGACCTATGACGATGCGCTGGCCCGCGTGCTGGAGATGATCCGCGCGGGCGACATCTATCAGGCGAACCTGACGCTGCGCGCCGATGTCGCCGTCGCGGGCGATCCGCTGGCGCTCTACGCGCGGCTGCGACGCGGGGCGGCGGCGGGGCATGGCGCGCTCGTCGCGACCGGGGAGCGGCATCTGCTGTCGCTGTCGCCCGAGTTGTTCTTCGCACTGGACGGCGACCGGCTCACCTGCCGCCCGATGAAGGGGACGGCGATGCGCGGCGACACGGTCGCGGAGGATGCGGCGCGGATCGCGGGCCTGCGCGACGATGCCAAGCAGCGCGCCGAAAATCTGATGATCGTCGATCTGATGCGCAACGACATGGCGCGCGTTGCCGTGCCGGGCAGCGTCGCGGTGCCTGCGCTGTTCACGGTGGAAAGCTATCCGACCGTCCACCAGATGACCTCGACCGTCACCGCGCGGCTCGATGCCGAGCGCGACGCGGTGGACGTACTGGCGGCGCTGTTCCCCTGCGGCTCGATCACCGGCGCGCCCAAGCAACGCAGCATGGAGGTGATCGCCACGATTGAGGAGGCCCCGCGCGGCATCTATACGGGTGCGATCGGCCGGATCGACGCGGGCGGCGATGCGGCGTTCAACGTCGCGATCCGCACGCTGACGATCCCCGCCGGTGCGGACGTCGTGGAACTGGGGCTGGGATCGGGGATCGTCGCCGACAGCCGCGCCGACGACGAATGGGCGGAGGTGCAGGCCAAGGGCGCGTTCGTCACCGCCGGGCAGCGACCGCTCGACCTGATCGAAACGATGGCCTTCGATCCCGAGGAGGGCGTGGTGCTGCTCGAACGCCATCTACGGCGACTGACCGCGAGCGCGGCGGCGCTCGGCTTCCGCTTCGACCGGCACGGCGCGCGCAACGAATTGCAGGCGGCGACCTTCCGCCTGCGCGCGGCGGCGCGCATCCGGCTGCTGCTCGCGCAAAGCGGCGCGATCGCGATCGAGATCGCCCCGGCGCCACTGGCCTATGATCGGCCGCTGCATGTCTCGGTGGTGCCGCTGCCTGTCGCGGCGAGCGACTTCCGCCTGCGCCATAAGACCAGCGATCGCGACTTCTACGATGCGGCGCGGCAGGCGGCGGGGACCGACGAGGTCGTCTTCGTCCGGCCCGACGGGCTGCTGACCGAGGGCAGCTTCACCTCGCTGTTCGTGCCGGGCGTGGACGGGCGGCTGGTGACGCCGGCGTTGGCGCTGGGGCTGCTGCCCGGCGCGTTGCGCGCAGAAATGATCGAAACCGGCCGTGCAACAGAGGGTTATCTGTCGCCGGACGATCTCGCCGCGCCATTTTTTGTCGGAAATGCGTTGCGCGGCCTGATGCCGTCGGTTGTTGCGATTGCGAAAGAGCCGCTGCTGTCGCTATAGGCGCGGCGTCCTATCCGCCATCGAGGCCCGATTCATGAAGCCCTCCGCCGCCCTCGGCCGCATCAGCCCGTCCCCGACGCTCGCCATCACCAGCCGCGTGCTCGAGCTGAAGCGCGGGGGCGTCGACGTGATCGGCCTCGGCGCAGGCGAGCCCGACTTCGATACGCCCGACTTCGTCAAGGAAGCGGCGATCCAGGCGATCCGCGACGGCAAGACCAAATATACCAACGTCGACGGCACGATCGAGCTGAAGCAGGCGATCGTCGCCAAGTTCGCGCGCGACAACAATCTGACCTACACCTCCGACCAAGTGACGGTGAACGTCGGCGGCAAGCATACTTTGTTCAACGCGATCGTCGCGACGGTGGATGCCGGCGACGAGGTGGTGATCCCGGCGCCCTATTGGGTGAGCTATCCCGACGTCGTCCAGTTCGCTGGCGGCACGCCGGTGTTCGCGGTCGCCGGACCGGAGCAGGATTACAAGCTGTCGCCCGAGGCGCTCGAAGCGGCGATCACCGACCGGACCAAATGGGTGATCCTCAACTCGCCGTCCAACCCGACGGGCGCGGCCTATTCGGTCGACGAGCTGAAGGCGCTGGGCGCGGTGCTGGCGCGGCATCCGCACGTCTGGATCTTCGCCGACGATATGTACGAGCATATCGTCTATGACGATTTCCGCTTCGCGACGATCGCCGAGGTCTGCCCGGAGCTGTACGAGCGTACGCTGACGGTCAACGGCTGTTCCAAGGCCTATGCAATGACCGGCTGGCGGATCGGCTTCGCCGCCGGCGCACCGTGGCTCATCAAGGCGATCGCCAAGCTCCAGTCGCAATCGACCAGCAACCCCTGCTCGATCGCGCAGGCGGCGGCGGTGGCGGCGCTGTCCGGCCCGCAGGACTTCCTCAAGGAGCGCAGCCGCGCCTTCCAGACGCGGCGCGATCTGGTGGTCGGGATGCTCAATGCGATCCCGGGCATGACCTGCCCGACGCCGGAGGGGGCCTTCTACGTCTATCCGTCCTTCGCCGAGCTGATCGGCAAGACCACGCCGAACGGCCGCAAGATCGAGAGCGACGAGGATTTCGTCGGCTATCTGCTCGACGATGCCAAGGTCGCGGCGGTGCAGGGCGCGGCGTTCGGCCTCTCGCCGGCGATGCGGATCAGCTATGCGACCTCGGACGCGTTGCTGCGCAAGGCGTGCGAGCGCATCCAGCAGGCGTGCGCCGACCTGCGCTGAGCCGGCGGCGGCTACCCTGCTGATCGATGAACGCTGCGGCCACGCGGCGTTAATGCAGCGTTTCTATAAATGATATTGCGAACCGGGCGCAGAGAGACGATCTCGGCGTCTGCAATAGGGCAGGGTGAATGACCTGCTCGCCCGACAACAAAGGCATGCGTCATGCGCAAGGTGATCAAGAGCGGCTTCTTCTGGCAATTCGTCGGCGGCTTCGCCATCGGCGCAGTCGGCGTCGTCACCTTGCATCCGGCGAGCGCGCAGTCGGTCCAGCCCATCCCCGCCGCCTCGCCGATCGTCCAGGCGCAGTGATCCTGCCGCCCCGCGGCTCTTGGCGAGCGGTGCGGGGCTTCCCATCTGTGTAACATGCTGAAAATCCTGTTGCCGATCGCCGGCGCTGCCGCCGCCGTGCTTGCCTCCACCGGCTTCGCCGAAGCCGAACGTGCGGTGCCGATCCCCGCGGCCAAGGCCGATGTGCCGGCTGGTGCCGGCATGCAGACCGCGGTGTTCGCGGGCGGCTGCTTCTGGGGCATGGAGGCGGTGTTCGAGCATGTGAAGGGCGTCCGTTCGGTCACCGCGGGCTATGCCGGCGGCGCCGCGGGTACCGCGACCTACGATCAGGTCTCGACCGAGCGTACCGGCCATGCCGAGGCGGTGAAACTGGTCTACGACCCGCGCGTGGTCAGCTATGCGACGCTGCTGCGCGTCTATTTCTCGATCGCGCACGATCCGACGCAGCGCGACCGGCAGGGGCCGGACAGCGGACCGAGCTATCGCTCGGCGGTCTTCCCGCAGGATGCGCGGCAGGCGGCGGTGGCGCGGGCCTATATCGCGCAGCTCGGGGCGGCGAAGAGCTTCCCCGCGCCGATCGTGACGAAGCTGGAGCAGGGCGGCTTCTACCCCGCCGAGGCGTATCACCAGAATTTCTACGACCGTAACCCGACGCATCCGTACATCGTCCATTGGGACAAGCCCAAGGTTGCGGCATTCAAGGCCGGCTTCCCGACGCTGTATCGGTGACCCCAAGTCCTCCCCCGCAAGGGGGAGGTGGCGCCGCGAAGCGGTGACGGACGGGGAGGAAAGGGCGGGAGCCTCGTTGCAACACTCCCGCCCTTTCCTCCCCCTCCACCATTCGGCTGACGCCGAACGGTCCCCCTCCCCCTGGCGGGGGAGGAATTAGTCAGGCGGCGATCGGGAAGCGCAGCAGCCTTTGCTCCACCGGCACCAGCGCTTCCGCGCCGCGGCCCACCGCCTTGGTGAGCGCGGGGTGGTCGACGTCGAGCCCACCGGTCAGTGCGCCGAAGGCGGGCAGCACGATCTTGCGCGCGGTCGCGACGAAGCAGCGCCGTGCCACCTTCTTGCCCCGCACATGGATGCGCAGCTTGGGGTGGAAATGGCCCGACAGCTCGGGCCGCGTCTCGTCGGGATCGGCCTCGTGGCGCAGGATCAGGCCGTCGACTTCCGCCTCGTCCGCGGTTTCGCCGCCGCAGCGGTCCTTGATGTCGGGATCGTGGTTGCCGGTGATCCACGTCCAGCGCAGCCCCTCGGTCAGTGCGCGCAGCCGGATCTGCGCCTCCTGCGGCAGCCGCTCGCAGCCGTCGCTGTCGTGGAAGCTGTCGCCGAGGCACCATAATTCCTCCGCGCCGGTCGCCTGCACCAGCCTCGCGAGGTCGGCGAGCGTCGCCAGCGAGTCATAGGGCGGCAGCATCTGGCCGCGCGCGGCATACCAGCTCGCCTTCTCGAAATGCAGGTCGGCGACGAGCAGCGCGCGCCGCGCCGGCCACAGCAATGCCCCCTCGGGCAGGGCATAGAGCGCGTGACCACCGAACGAAAAGGGAACCATGGCCCCGCCTTGCCCGCAAAGGGACGGGCGATCAAGCGCTTGTGCCGCGACGCGCAAATCCGCTTGCGCGGCCGGCCAATCGGCGTAAAGCGCGCCGTCCTTCCGCCGGAAGGCTTTTGTCAGGGGTAGTCGCGCGCATGTCGCTCGCCGTCGAAGCACCCGCTTCCCATCAATCGTCCCACCCCGCATTGATCGGCCTGACCATCGGCGCGATCGGCGTGGTGTTCGGCGATATCGGCACCAGCCCGCTCTACGCATTCCGCGAGGCGTTGCAGCAGTCCGCCGCCGACGGGATCGACCCCAGCGAGATCCTCGGCGTGCTCAGCCTCGCATTATGGACGCTGACGCTGATCGTCACGGTCAAATACGTGCTGTTCCTGATGCGCGCCGACAATCACGGCGAGGGCGGTGTGCTCGCGCTGGCGGCGCTGGCGCGGCGCTCGCTCGGGATGCGCAGCCGCGTCGCCCTGGTGCTCGGCGCGGCGGGGGCGGCGCTATTCTATGGCGATGCGATCATCACGCCGTCGCTGTCGGTGCTGTCGGCGATGGAGGGGCTGCGGACGATCCCCAGCGCCGCCAAATTCTTCGACGAAGGCACGATCCGCGCGCTGACGATCGCGATCCTCGTCGCGCTGTTCTTCATCCAGCGGCGCGGCACGGCGATCGTCGCCAAGCTCTTCGGCCCGGTCTGCATCCTCTGGTTCCTGACGATCGGCGGCCTCGGCATCTGGCATATCGCCGACGAGCCCTCGATCTTCCGCGTGCTGCTGCCGCATTACGGCATCCGCTTCCTCGCGACGCACGGCACGGTCGGGCTGTTCGTGCTCGGCGCGGTGTTCCTCACCGTCACCGGTGCCGAGGCGCTGACCGCCGATATGGGCCATTTCGGCAAGAAGCCGATCCGCATCGCTTGGCTGATCCTCGTCTTCCCCGCGCTGATGCTCAACTATCTGGGGCAGGGGGCGTTCGCGCTGTCGCATCTCGAGGCGGCGCAGGCGGCGGGAACCGCGTTCAAGAACCAGGACTGGTTCTTCCTGATGGCGCCCGAATCGGTGCGCGGGCCGCTGATCGTGCTCGCCGGCTTCGCCACCGTCATCGCCAGCCAGGCGGTGATCACCGGCGCCTTCTCGCTGACCCAGCAGGCGGTGCAGCTCGGGCTGCTGCCGCGGATGAAGCTGCGCCAGACCTCGGCCGATTTCGCCGGGCAGATCTATCTGCCGGCGATCAACTGGCTGCTGCTGGTCGGCGTGCTGATCCTCATCATCCAGTTCAAGACCTCGTCGGCGATGGCCGCCGCTTATGGCATCGCGGTGACCGGGACGATGGTGGTGACGACCTTGCTCGGCTATCTCGTCGCGCGGCACGTCTGGCACTGGAAGCGGGCGTGGGCGCTGGCGGCGATCCTGCCGTTCCTGTGCCTCGACCTCGTCTTCTTCGGCGCCAACATCCTGCGCGTCGTCGAGGGCGGCTGGGTGCCGCTGGTGATCGCCGCGAGCATCGGCCTGCTGATCTACACTTGGGTGCGCGGCAAGGGCATCGTCCGCGCGTTCGAGGCGCGGCAGAGCATCCCGCTTGCCGACCTCGCCGCCGCGCTCGCCAAGCGGCCGCCCGAGCGCGTGCCGGGGACCGCAGTGTTCCTCACCGCCAACCCGCGCTCGGCGCCGGGCGCGCTGCTGCACAATCTCAAGCACAACAAGGTGCTGCACGAGCGCAATCTGGTGGTCAGCATCCGCACCACCGACCGGCCGGTGGTCGACGCCGAGCATCGCCGCACCAGCGAGCGGCTCGACGACAATTTCGAGATCGTCGTGCTCAATTACGGCTTCATGGAATCGCCCGACGTGCCCGCCGATCTCGGGGTGGGCGGCAAGACCGAGATGCGCAGCCTCGACGCGATGAAGACCAGCTTCTTCATCGGCCGCAACACGCTCAAGCCCGAGGCGGATGTCGGCATGCCCTTGTGGCAGGACCGCATCTTCATGTTCATGCAGCGCAATGCCGCCGACCCGACGGAATTCTTGAAGATCCCGCCGGGCAAGGTGCTGGAGCTGGGTGAGCAGGTGACGGTGTAGGGAAGCTGCCTGCCCCCTGTCTCCCGTTCGCCCTGAGCCTGTCGAAGGGCAGTGGGTCTCAGGCCCTTCGACAGGCTCAGGGCGAGCGGGACCGTCAATCGATCCGCATCGCCTCCGCCGCCAGCGCCTCCGCCTCGATCAGCAGATGGTCGTCGGCCGAGCCGGTCGACACCTTCTCTCGGCCGATCAGCGTCAATACCGGCACCGCCAGCGGCGTGACGCGATCGAGATCGACGTGGAGCATCGTCTTCGCCGCCCGATCGAGCAGGCCGGCGAGACGCCCGACGTCGGTCATGCGGGCGCGGGCATCGTCCCACGCCGCCTGGAGCAGCAGATGCGTCGGCTCGTATTTGCGCAGCACGTCGTAGATCAGGTCGGTCGAAAAGGTCACCTGCCGCCCGGTCTTGCGCTTGCCGGGATGCTGCCGCTCGACGAGCCCGCCGATCACCGCGACCTCGCGGAACGCGCGCTTGAGCAGATGCGATTGCTGCACCCAGTCGACGAATTCGTGTTCGAGGATGTCGGGACTGAACAAGGCGGCGGGGTCGGTGATCTTCTCGATACCATAGACCGCAAGGGCATAATCGTTGGCGACGAAACCCAAAGGCTTCAGCCCCTCCGCCTCCATGCGTCGGGTGATCAGCATGCCGAGCGACTGATGCGCGTTCCAGCCCTCGAAACTGTAGGCGACCATATAGTTGCGCCCCTCGCGGGGGAATGTTTCGACGAGGAGCTGGCCGGGGCGGGGCAAAGCGGAGCGTTTCGCCTGAAATTCCAGCCATTCGCGCACGTCGTCGGGGAAGCGCGCCCATTGCGTCGGATCGGCGAGGAAGCCGCGGACGCGATCGGCGAGGTTGGTCGACAATGGCATGCGGCTGCCGCCATAGGTCGGGATGCGCGCCGGCTTGGACGAGGCGCGGACGATCAGATCCTCTGTGTCGATCTTCTGCACCTCGCAACTGAGGCCGGCGAAGAAGAAGGTGTCGCCGGGGCTGAGCTGCGCGGCGAAGCCCTCCTCGACCTTGCCGAGATTGCGGCCGTTCTTGAAGCGGACGTTGAGCATCGTCGCCTCGACGATGATGCCGGCGTTGAGCCGGTGCTGCGTCACGAACTTCGGATGGCTGACACGCCACAGGCCGTCCGCCTCCTGCGTCAGCCGCTTGAAGCGGTCATAGGCCTTGAGGCTGTAGCCGCCGTCGCGGATGAAGCCGAGAACGCGATCGAACGTCTCGTCGGTCAGCGCCGAATAAGGCAAAGCGGAGCGCACCTCGTCGAGCAGCGCCGCCTGATCGAACGGCGCCGCGCACGCCATCGCCATGACGTGCTGCGCGAGCACGTCGAGCGCGCCGGGGCGGAACAGGTCGGGGTCGAGCTCGCCCGCCTCGACCGCGTCGAGCGCGGCGCGCGCCTCGAGATATTCGAAGCGGTTACCGGGGACGAGGATCGCCTCCGACGCCTCGTCCAGCCGGTGGTTGGCGCGGCCGATGCGCTGGAGCAGCCGCGACGAGCCCTTGGGCGCGCCCATCTGGATGACGCAGTCGACGTCGCCCCAGTCGACGCCGAGGTCGAGGCTGGCGGTGGCGACCAGCGCGCGCAACCGGCCCGACGCCATCGCGCCCTCCACCTTGCGTCGCGCCTCCAGCGCGAGGCTGCCGTGGTGGACGCCGATCGGCAGGCTCAGCGTGTTGACCTTCCACAGATCCTGAAAGATCAGCTCGGCGAGGCTGCGCGTGTTGCAGAAGATAATCGAGGTCTTGTGCAGCTCGATCTCGGCCATGACCTGTTCGGCGGCATAGCGGCCCGAATGGCCCGACCACGGCACCCGGTCCTCGGGCAGCAGGATGGCGATATTGGGATCGGCGCCCGCCTCGCCCTGCACCATCGCGACCTGATCGATATCGCCGTCGGGCGCGAGCCAGGCGCGATAGCCGTCGCCGTCCGCCACCGTCGCCGACAGCGCGACGCGGCGCAGACCGGGGCTGATCCGCTGCAGCCGTGCCATGCACAGCGACAGAAGATCGCCGCGCTTGCCGGTGGCGAAGGCGTGGACCTCGTCGATGACGATCGTCCGCAGCCCTTCGAACATCGTGAAGCTGTCGGGGTAACTGAGCAGCAGCGACAGCGATTCGGGGGTGGTGAGCAGGATCTGCGGCGGGCGGATACGCTGGCGTGCCTTGCGGTCGCTCGGCGTGTCGCCGGTGCGCGTCTCGACGCGCAGCGACAGGCCCATCTCGTCGATCGGCGTGACGAGATTGCGCTGGATGTCGACCGCCAGCGCCTTGAGCGGCGAGACGTAGAGCGTGTGGAGCCCCTCGGTCGGCGCTTCGATCAGCTCGGCCAGCGTCGGCAGAAAGCCGGCGAGCGTCTTGCCCGCGCCGGTGGTGGCGACGAGCAGCGCGTGGCGGCCGGCACGGCCTTCGCGCAGCATGTCGAGCTGGTGGCGGCGCGGCCGCCAGCCGCGGGTGGCGAACCATCGGGCGAGCGGCTCGGGAAGGTCGCTCAAGACAATTCACCCACACCCTTTTGGCACCGGGCGCTTCCCGCCCTTTCCCGACGGGAGAGGGAAGGGCCGGTGGCGCCGGCGAAGGGTGAGGGGGAACCGGATGTCATCCCAACCATATAGGTAGCATGGCACGATTGGGCGACTGGCTGGAACCGCATCCGCATGGCATCTACGTCAAGCCCGCGGACGCGTGGATCGACCCCTCCGAGCCCGAGGCGCGGGCGCTGGTGACGCACGGCCATGCCGATCACGCGCGCGGCGGTCACGGCGCGGTCTGGGCGACGCCCGAGACGCTGGCGATCATGGACGCACGCTATGGCGAACAGGCGGGCCATCCCGTCGCTTACGGCGAGAGCATCCGCATGGGCGAGGTGGACGTCGGTTTCGTCCCCGCCGGACACGTGCTCGGCTCGGCACAGATCGTGCTCGACTATCGCGGCGAGCGCGTCGTCGTATCCGGCGACTACAAGCGCCGCGCCGACCCGACCTGTACGCCGTTCGAGCCGGTCAAATGCGACGTCTTCGTCACCGAGGCGACCTTCGCGCTACCGGTGTTCCGCCATCCCGACACCGGCGACGAGATCGACAAATTGATCGCGCGGCTGCACGCCAATCCCGATCGCTGCGTGCTGGTCGGCGCCTATGCGCTCGGCAAGGCGCAGCGGGTGATCGCCGAGCTGCGCGCGCGGGGTCACGACGCACCGATCTACATCCATGGCGCGCTCCAGCGGCTGTGCGACCTGTATCAGGAGCATGGCGTGCGCCTCGGCGAGCTGCTGCCGGTCGCCGACGCGAAGAAGGCCGATATGGCGGGGCATGTCGTGATGTGTCCGCCGGGGGCGCTCAACGACCGCTGGTCGCGGCGGCTGCCCGATCCGATCACCGCGATGGCGAGCGGCTGGATGCGCGTGCGTCAGCGCGCGGTGCAGAAGAACATCGAGCTGCCGCTGATCCTGTCCGATCATGCCGATTGGGACGAACTCACCGACACCTTGTCGGAGATCGCGCCGAAGGAGGTGTGGGTGACGCACGGTCGCGAGGAGGCGCTGGTCCATTGGTGCATGACCCGCCAGATCAAGGCGCGCGCGCTGGCGTTGGTGGGGTTCGAGGACGAGGACGATTGAGCCCCGCGCCCGTCATGCCGGGCTTGATCCGGCATCCCGCTTTTGCGTGTTGTCGGGCGCGATCAGAAGCGGGACCCCGGCTCGAGGCCGGGGTGACGGGGATTTGTAATAGCCGGCGAGAGTTTTAGCGATCGCGGATTGACCGTGAAGCTTGCCGTTTTCACGTTGGGCCATGGCTTATGGTCGTGGCGGCTGGGTCTATATCATGAGAGATCGCTATCGCGGCGCCATATACGTCGGCGTTACTGCGCATCTGGCAGCACGTATTCACCAGCATCGAACCGGGGACGGATCCGACCTTTGCCGGCGTTATGGCCTGCACCGGCTCGTCTGGGCGGAACACGGCGACACCATCGAAGCATGTATCGCCCATGAGAAGCGGCTGAAGCGCTGGCGCCGGGAGTGGAAGTTCGCGCTGATCGAACGCGGCAACCCCGACTGGCGTGACCTGTTTGATCCGATGGCATAGCGCCGCAACGACCTTTCTATCGTCACCCCGGCCCTGAGCCGGGGTCCCGCTACTTCCGGACGACAAGCAGAAGCGGGACCCCGGGTCTAGCCCGGGGTGACGGGGAGTATCGAGGTGCAACACTTTGATCCCGCCCCAAGGCAGGCTCAGCGTGGCGGCAGGGGCGCCTGTTACGTCCCTTCCAGCGTCCGCGCGCGGCGGCGCTGGACCGAGCTGCCGATGCCCATCGCCTCGCGGTATTTGGCGACGGTGCGGCGGGCGATGTCGAAGCCCTTGGCCTGCAGCAGTTCGACCAACGTGTCGTCGGACAGGATCTTGGCGCCCTCGTTGGCGATCAGGCCGCGGATCGCGCTCTTCACCGCCTCCGCCGACACCGCGTCGCCGCCGTCCGCCGCCTGGATTGCCGAAGTGAAGAAATACTTCAGCTCGAACACGCCGCGGGCGCAGCTGAGATATTTGTTGCTCGTCACGCGGCTGACCGTCGATTCGTGCATCTCGATCGCCTCGGCGACCTTGGCGAGCGTCATCGGCTTGAGATGCGCGACGCCCTTGAGGAAGAAGGCTTCCTGTTGCTTGACGATCTCGGTGGCGACCTTGATGATCGTCCGCTGGCGCTGGTCGAGCGCCTTGATCAGCCAATTGGCCGAGGCGAGCGCATCGGACAGCCAGGCCTTGACGGTCTTGTCCTGCGGGCCGTGGCTGAGTTCGTGGTAATAGCGGCGGTTGACGAGGACGCGCGGCAGCGTCGCGGCGTTGAGTTCGATGCCCCAGCCCGCCTTGGTCCGGGCGACGAACAGATCGGGGGTGACCGCCAGCGCCGGTTCGCCGCCGTAGCGGCAACCGGGCTTGGGATCGTAGCCGCGCAGTTCGCGGATCATGTCCGCCATGTCTTCGTCGTCGACGCCGCACATCCGCTTGAGCCGGGCGAGCTCGCCGCGCGCGAGCAGGTCGAGATTGTCGATCAGCCGCGCCATGCAGGGATCGTAGCGGTCCGCCTCTCGCGCCTGGAGCGCGATACACTCCGCAAGGTCGCGGGCGCCGACGCCGGTCGGGTCGAGCGTCTGGATCTGGTGCAGCACGTGCTCGACGCGGGCGAGCGCGGTGCCGAGGCGATTGGCGATGTCGAGCAGCGGGACGGTGAGATAGCCCGCCTCGTCGATCTGGTCGATCAGATGCTGGGCGATGAACCAGTCGGCGCCGTCGATCACCGTGCCGGCCTGCGCGAGCAGATGATCGGCGAGCGTGCCGTCCCCTTGCGCGAAGGAGTCGAAGTCGAGCCCGTCCTCGCCGCCCAGGCCGCCGCCGGTGCTGCCGCCGGTCATCGACAATGCGCCGTCGAAGCCGCCGCCGCCGTCGGCGACGCTGTCCTGCTGGTGGCTTTCGGTGGCGTAATCGACGTCGAGCGGATCGGCGGCGGCGGCGCCGCTGACCAGTTCATCTGCGCCGGCGGGCTCGTCGCGCTCGACGCGTTCGGGGCGGACGATCTCGTCGGTCTGCGCGGCCTCGAGCAGCGGGTTCTTCTCGACCTCCTCGGCGATGAAGCCCTCGATCTCGAGGTTGGACAGCGCCAGCAGCTTGATCGCCTGCTGGAGCTGCGGCGTCATCACCAGCGATTGCGACTGGCGCAGGTCCAGACGGGGCGCGAGGCTCATGACACCGCTCCTTCCCGCGCCGTGACGGAACAAGGCGGGATCCCGGCCATAGGCTAGAGCGAGAAGCCCTCGCCGAGGTACAGGCGGCGGACGTTGGCGTCGGCGACGAGTTCCTCGGGGCTGCCGGCGAACAGCACGCGCCCGTCGTAGATGATATAGGCGCGGTCGACGATGTCGAGCGTCTCGCGCACGTTATGGTCGGTGATCAGCACGCCGATGTCGCGGCGCTTGAGGTCCTTCACCAGATCGCGGATGTCGGCGATCGAGATCGGATCGATGCCGGCGAAGGGTTCGTCGAGCAGCATGATCGACGGGTCGGCGGCAAGCGCGCGGGCGATCTCGGCGCGGCGGCGTTCACCGCCGGACAAGGCCATCGCCGGACTGGCGCGCAACCGGGTGAGGCCGAATTCGTCGAGCAATTTGTCGAGCTTGGCGGGGCGCGCCGCGGGATCGGGCTCGGACAGTTCGAGCACCGCGCCGATGTTCTTCTCGATCGACAGGCCGCGGAAGATGCTCGTCTCCTGCGGCAGATAGCCGAGGCCGAGGATCGCGCGGCGGTACATCGGCAGCTTGGTGATATCCTCGCCGTCGAGCATGATCCGGCCCGAATCGGGCTTCACCAAGCCCATTACCGAATAGAAACAGGTCGTCTTGCCGGCGCCGTTGGGGCCGAGCAGGCCGACCACTTCGCCGCGGTCGACCGAGACCGACACGTCGGTGAGGACGACGCGCTTGTCGTAGGATTTTGCGATCGAGATCGCCTGCAACCCGCGATTGGCGGGCGGCTCGTGGATCGGCTCGGCGGTCTGGAGGTCGGAAACGGCGGCGTCCATGGGCTCGATGCCTCGCATCAAAAGAGTGGCAAAGCCTTGGCAGGCTTCGTGCATGCCGTTGCGTCATGGCGCGGAGACGGGCGCGAGGGAAGACCCTTTAGCCGGCCCGGGGCACCGTGCCGACGTGCCGCAGGGCGCGGACCGGCTCCGCCCGCCTCAGTCCCGCTTGGGGACCGAGAAGGTGCCGGTGACGCGGCCGCTCGGCGCGGTGGTGGTGGTGCTGCCGGGGGCGGCGCCGCTCGATCCGCGGACCGAATTGCCGTCGACCACGGCACGGCCGGTGTCGAGGTTGATCGTCAGGCGGCCGCCGTTGACCGTATTGCCGCCCTGCGTCAGCGTCACCGCGCCCAGCATCGTGATGACCCGGCGATTGAGGTCGTAAATCGCATATTGGCTCTTGGCGGTCTGGTCGGGGCGGCGGACGGTGACGCCGCCGCTCGCATCGATCCGCGACACCTGCGGGCTGCCGCCGACCACCTGACCGGTATAGCTGACCGTCATCCGCGCCGAGTTGAGCGTCATCTCGGCCTGGCGGACCGAGACGTTGCCCGACAGCACGCCGCGATTCGCCTTGTCCTGCAATTCGATATGGTCGGCGCCGAAATCGATCGGGGCGTTGGAATTATGCGCCGTCTGCGCCGCCAGCGGGGCGGCGAGCAGGGCGACGGCGAGGAGGGGGGTGCGCATGGCGGGCTATTTCGCCCGTCGCGGCACGATCCGCAAGCGGGCATTGCCGCTGAGGCGCACGGTGCGGCCAGCCAGGTCGGCGGTCAGCGCATTGGCGCTGAAATTGCCCTGCGGCACCGTGCCCGTCACCTTGCCGCCGCTGCGCATCGTCTTGGTTTTCAAGTCGATCGTCGCGTCGCTCGTGTCGAGTCGGTAGCCGTTGGCGGCGCGGAAGGCGATCGGGCCGTCGACCTTCATCTGCTCGGTGTTGAGGTCGTAGCGGCCCTTGTCGGCGCGCAGCGTCGCCGGCCCGTCGTCGAGCGCGAGATCGGCGGTCATGCGGTTGATCTGGACGATCGGCACGCTGCTGCTCTGCTGCACCGCGGTGCCGGCGTTGAGCGCAAACGCCTGCCCCTTGTCGTCCTGGCCGCGATAGGTCGCCGCCTGCAGCTTCAGCCGCTCCTTGGCGACCTCCACCTTGTTCTTGTCGAGGACGAACGACACTTCGTTGGCGGCGGTCAGCGGCGCCAGCACCAGGAAGGCGGCGAGCACGCCGATGCCGATCGGCAACCCGGTGTTGAGCAGCGTGACGATCCGGTCCTGCCGGCCGCCGGGCGCGGCCCAGCGCTGCCGCGCCGAACGCGTCTGGCGTGCGGTCGGGGCGCTCACCGCCGGGCCTCAGGCATGGGCGAAGATGTCGATCTCGGGCCAGCCGGCGAGGTCCAGCGCGGCGCGGGTCGGCAGGAAGTCGAAACAGGCCTGCGCCATCTCCATCCGGCCCTCGCGTTCGAGGCGTCGGTTGAGCTCCGACTGCAGGCGATGGAGGAAGCGCACGTCGCTCGCCGCATAGTCCTTCTGCGCGTCGGACAATTCGGGTGCGCCCCAGTCGGACGATTGCTGCTGCTTGCTGAGTTCCTGGCCGAGCAGTTCGCGCACCAGTTCCTTGAGGCCGTGACGATCGGTGTAGGTGCGGATCAGTCGCGACGCGATCTTGGTATCGTAGGCGGGCGCCGCGACGATGCCGAGATAATGCTGGAGCGCGGCGATATCGAAGCGGCCGTAATGGTAAAGTTTCACGCGGCCGGAATCGGCGAGCACCGCCTTGAGGTTCGGCGCAGCATAGTCGCTGGTCGGACCGAAACGGACAAGATGTTCGTCGGGGCCGCCATCGGACAATTGTACGACGCACAGCCGGTCGCGCGGCGTGATGAGGCCCATCGTCTCGGTATCGACGGCGATCGAGGCGCCGGGAGCGAAGACGTCGGCGGGGAGGTCTTCCTCGTGGAAGTGTACGGTCATGCCAGCGCCCTACGCCGCAACGCCCGTATGCTCAACGATTAAGCGTCATCGGCCGGAAATCCGCGCCATTGCTGTGGCGGGTCGCGCCGGGGCCGGTATTCGTCATGGAATGGCAGACGATTGCGACGAATTCATTCGCGGGGACTTGTTTTCTGCGCTATGACGATTCCCAAGGCGCAATAGGTTTCGCGCCCGAGGGCTCGCGTTCGTCGTCCGGCGCACGGGTTCTTGTCACGGATTGGATGCGGGCGAACCGGGAAGACGAATAGGGTTATGGGTTACGACAAAGGTGGCCGCGGCAATCGTGGCGGACGTGGTCGCGACAAGCGCGACGATTTCGGCGGCGGCAGCAGCGATTTCGGCGGTGGCGGCGGCTTTGGCGGCGGCGGTTTCGGCGGTGGCGGCTTTGGCGGCGGTGATCGCGGCGGCTTCGGTGGCGGCAGCAGCTTCGGCGGCGGCGGCGGTGATCGCGGCGGCTTCGGCGGCGGCGGTGGCGGCGGCTTCCGTGGCGGCGGTGGTGGCGGCTTCGGCGGCGGCGGTGGCGGCGGGTTCAGCGGCGGTGGCCGCGGCATGCCTCCCCAGGTCGTCGGCGAGGGCACTGGCGTAGTCAAATTCTTCAACGCGCAGAAGGGCTTCGGCTTCGTCGTCCGTGATGACGGCGGCGAGGACGTGTTCGTGCACATCTCGGCCGTCGAACAGGCCGGCATGAGCGCGCTCGCCGAGGGTCAGCCGCTCGGCTTCACCCTGGTCGATCGCGGAGGCCGTATCTCGGCGACCGAGCTGAAGATCGACGGCGAACCGATGGCCGTCACCGAGCGCGCTCCCCGCGAGCCGCGCGAAGGCGGCTTCGGCGATCGTGGTCCGCGTCCGGGCGGTGCCGGTGGCGCGCCGCAGCGTCAGCTGACCGGTGAGAAGGCGACGGGTACCGTCAAGTTCTTCAACGCGATGAAGGGCTTCGGCTTCATTCAGCGCGACGACGGCCAGCCCGATGCGTTCGTGCACATCTCGGCGGTCGAGCGTGCCGGCATGTCGACCCTCAACGAGGGCGACAAGCTGCAGTTCGAGCTCGAAGTCGATCGTCGTGGCAAGTACGCCGCGGTGAACCTGTCGGCCGCGTCGTAACGGTCCCGACCCTTTAACGAAAAGCCCGGCCCCGCGACCTGCGGTGCCGGGCTTTTTGCGTTTGGGGTTCGGGTATTCGCCACGACGTCCGTCGCGGGGCGGGGCTTCGCCATAAGGGCGTTCAAGCAGGCGTTCAGGAATTCCGGACGCCATCGACGTTGTCTTGCCTGGCTCTGGACTCCTGCTTTCGCTGGAGCACTACGCTGATGTGCCGATGCTGGGGACTTTCGCAAAAGCCTAGAATTGCCCTGCCGTCGACGCGGGGATGACGGCCGGGACGGTGCGGGCTATGCCGCGGGACGCCGCGTCGGCCGAGAGATGAGGACATGCGTGTGGTGAAGGTGACATTGGGGCTCGGGCTGCTCGGCGCGATCGCCGCGTCGGCGTGGCAGGCGACCCCCCCGGCGAGTTCGCCCGCGGCGCAGGCCGTCCCCGCCACGCCAGCGGCCCCGGCCGAAGCCGGCGTCCCGGTCTACGCTGCCACCGTCGTCGCGCGGCTGCCGCACGATACCGGCGCCTTCACCGAGGGCCTGCTGTTCTGCGGCGGCGACCTCTACGAAAGCACTGGCAAGGAGGGCGCATCCGACATCCGCCGCGTCGGCCTCGCCGATGGCAAGGTCGCGGCGCGCGCGCGGCTGAGCTCGGAGCTGTTCGGCGAGGGTATCGGTTGCGTCAAGAACAGCCTGCTCAGCCTGACGTGGAAGACCGGCATCGGCTTCCGCTGGTCGCTGCCCGCGCTCAAGCGGATCGGCCAGCCGTTCCATTATGCCGGCGAAGGCTGGGCGCTGACCGGCGACGGA
The DNA here is from genome assembly GCF_059420425.1 of Sphingomonas sp. GW821-FHT04B01. NCBI lineage: Bacteria > Pseudomonadati > Pseudomonadota > Alphaproteobacteria > Sphingomonadales > Sphingomonadaceae > Sphingomonas > Sphingomonas sp. GW821-FHT04B01. The sequence goes on from NZ_JBWKTR010000004.1 coordinate 24,694, forward strand.
CGCACGCTGATCCTATCGGATGGCACGCCGACGCTGCGGCGGATGGACCCGGCGACGTTCGAGGAGCGGGGGCGGATCGCGGTTACGCTCAACGGACGACCGTTGGCCAAGCTCAACGAACTCGAATACGTCCAGGGCCGCATCCTCGCCAATGTGTGGATGACCGGTTTCATCGCGCGGATCGATCCCGCGACGGGCAAGGTCGACGGCCTGATCGATCTGCGCCCGCTGCTCGCCGAAATCCACAATCCCGATCCCGACGCGGTGGCCAATGGCATCGCCTATGATGCCGCGCACGACCGGTTGTTCGTGACGGGCAAATATTGGCCGACCTTGTTCGAAATCCGGATCGGCGAAGAGGTCGGCCGAGCCGGATAGGTCCCGCTCGCGCGACGTCGGGCGTCAGGTCACCAGCCGGCGCAGCGTCTCGACGCGATCCGCTTCCGCGGCGGGCTTGTCCGTCCTGATCCGCGCGATACGGGGGAAGCGCATCGCGACACCCGATTTGTGGCGCGCCGAACCGTGGATCGAGTCGAACGCGATCTCCAGCACCATCGTCTTCTCCACCTCGCGCACCGGGCCGAAACGCGCGAGCGTGTGGCGGCGTACGAAGCCGTCGAGCATCTTCAATTCCTCGTCGGTGATCCCCGAATAGGCCTTGCCGACGGGGAGCAACTCGCCGTCCTCGGTCCAGCAGCCGAAGGTGTAATCGCTGTAATAAGACGAGCGTCGGCCGCTGCCGCGCTGCGCGTACATCATCACGCAATCGGCGGTAAGCGGGTCGCGCTTCCATTTGTACCACAGGCCGGCGCGGCGACCGCCGACATAGGGCGAATCGCGGCGCTTGAGCATCACGCCTTCGATCGCCGCGTCGCGCGCGCCGGCGCGGATCGCTTCCAGCTCGGTAAAGCTGGCGGCGTCGATCACCTGGCTGAGGTCGAAACGGTCGGGGTCGAGGCGCGGGACGAAGGCTTCGAGCCGCTGCCGTCGTTCGCTCCACGGCAGCGGACGCAAATCCTCGCTGCCGTCGAACAACAGGTCATAGACGCGGACGAAGGCGGGATAGTCGGCGAGCATCTTCGCCGACACGGTCTTGCGGCCGAGCCGCTGTTGCAGCGCGTTGAAGCTGGCGGCCTCGCCGCCCTGCGCGTCGCCCTTGACCAGCAATTCGCCGTCGATCGTGCCGGGGGTGGAGAAAGCCGCGGCGACGTCGGGGAAACTGCCGGTGACGTCGTCGCCGGTGCGGCTGTAGAGCCGGGTCTGGCCGGCGACGTGGACGATCTGGACGCGGATGCCGTCCCATTTCCACTCGGCGGCATAATCGGCGAGGTCGACCTGCGCGTCCTCCAGCCCGTGCGCGAGCATGAACGGGCGGAAGACGGGGACATCGGCCGCGGTGGGTTGCTCGCCGATGCCTTCAGCCCAGGCGAACAGGCTGGCATAGGGTGGGGTGAGGCCGTGCCAGACCTCCTCGACCGCATCGACGTCGAGCCCGAACGCCTGTGCCAAGGCGGTCTTGGCGAGGCGCGCGGAGACGCCGATGCGCAATGCCCCGGTCGCCATCTTGAGGAGCGCGAACCGCTCCTCCGAATCGAGCCGATCGAGCATCGCGGCGAGCACCGCGGGTGCGTCGGAACGCGAGAGGTGGCGCAGCGCGTCGACCGCGGCGCTGATCGACAAAGGCGCGCCCGCGGGGGCGGGGACGGGCGCGGGCCACAGCAAGGCGACCGTCTCGGCGGTGTCGCCGACATAGTCGCGGCTCATCCGGAACAGCACGGGATCGACGCGCGCCTCGATCAACGCGCGGATCTGCGCCGGTTTGACGCCGGGCAGATCGAGGTCGCCGGTCAGCGCCGCCATCGCCCAACCGCGATCCGGATCGGGCGTCGCGAGCAGATAATCGACGATGAGCTTGAGCTTGGCGTTCCGCCCACGCGTGTAGATGAGCGAATCGAGGAGCGCGGCGAAGGCGTGCATGAAGGGGGAACGCGCGGTCGGGTGAAGCGCTCCGTCGGTGTCGCTTATGCGGTCATGGACAGTACGGGAAACGTCCGACACGCCCACCCGTCATGCCGGATTGGTTCCGCCATCCACCGGTCCGCCAAAGAGCGGCTTGTTGCTCCGGCGGTCCGGTGGACCCCGGAACGAGTCCGGGGTGACGGTGGGGTCAAGATGGTAGCTGATGCGATAACGGCTCAGCCCTTGCGGCTGGCCTCGAACAGGAACCAGGCGCGTTCCTCGGCCTGGTCGGTCCATTCGTCGACGATGCCGCTGGTGGCATTGTCCTTCGCCTCTTCGGCGGCGTCCTTCACGACGCGGAAGCTTTCGACCAGCTTGAGATTGTCCTCGCGCAGTTCGGCCAGCATCGCGCCGGCATCGACGAAGTCGAGGTCGTTGTCGGCGATCGTCTGGCGGCGGCTGATGTCGCCGATCGAGCGCAGCGTCGTGTTGCCGGTCTTGCGCACGCGCTCGGCGATCGCATCGGTGACGCCAAGGATCTGCGCCGCCTGATCGTCGAGCAGCAGGTGATAGTCGCGGAAATGCGGTCCCGAGACGTGCCAGTGGAAGTTCTTGGTCTTCAGATACAGCGCATAGCAATCGGCGAGCGACGAATTGAGCGCATCCGCCACCGAGCGGGTGTTGCTGAGGTCGGTCGGCGTGTTCAGCGCCGGGTTGATGTCGGCCATGGAAATCTCCGTGGGAAAGGAATCGTTGCGGCAACGATCCGATAGCCGAAACGCTCCCGGTGCAGCAGCCATTTTGCGCATGTCGATGATCGACGGATCAGATCAGGCGCAGCGCGGAAAGCCCCAGTCCGATCGCAGCTAGCACGAACAGGACGCCGATGATCCGGCGCAGCGTGACCAGCGGCAGGCCGGTCCAGCCCGCCTCGCCCAGGATCGCGGCGGGGGCGATCACCGCGAGCGAGCCGAGCATCGCCCCGATCGCGGCCAGCCACGGCAATTGCGCCCGCGCGGCCAATGCGAGGACGATGAATTGTACGCCGTCGCCGAAGGCGAGGATGAACAGGCCGATCAGGCTGGTCAGCGCCGCGCCGAGGCGCCAGCCGGCGAGCCGGTCGGGTGGCTTGACCGGGAACAGCGCACCACCGCCCTGGAACAGCAGCGCCAGCGCGAGGAAAAGCTGCCTGGCCTCCGGTGTCAGCCGAGGTGCCAGCAACGCACCCGCGGCTGCGGCGAGCAGCCCGGCGCCGAGCAGCGCCACCGTCGCCGCGGCGATCACCAGCCCCGGCGCGCGATACCGGTCCGCCAGGATCGAAGCGAGCCATGCCGGCCGATCGCCGACTTGCGCAAAAGCGGCCGCGACCAGCGCCGCCATCAGCGCGTCCATGGCGTCAGCCCGCCAGCCGCACCGAACAGGCGGCAGCGAAGGTGTCGCAGGCGCGCACGTCCTGCCGCTCGCTGGCGATCGCATCGCCGAGCATCCGCAGCCAGCCGTGGAGCAGCGCGCCCTGTTCGCCGCGCGACAGCGCCGAATCGACGAAATGGGCGACGGTCACTGCGGGATTGAGCCCGTTGCGGTGGGCGATCAGGCGGATCTGGTTGATGTCGGGCTTGAGGTCGCTGGCGCAGCTGTAGGGCGCCTTGACGTCGATCGCGGCGATTCGGGCCGACAGATCGGCGCGCACCGCATCCAGCTCGTCCGCCTGCCGCTCGATTCGCCGCGCCATCATCCTCGCCCCCGTGTTTTCTGCCGCAATCCTGGGCCACCAATGGTAATGGGGTGGTTAAGACGACCGCTGCGGCATGGCCATGGTTGACTTTCGCGCGCCGCTGGCCCATGCGCCGCGACTGATCGAGCGGCTGCGTTGGTGCTGCCGCTCTCCTTGTTTTCAGGATTAGGGCTCATGGCCAAGCCGACTACCGTCAAGATCAAGCTCGTCAGCACCGCCGACACCGGTTTCTTCTACGTCACCAAGAAGAACCCGCGGACGAAGACCGAGAAGCTGAGCTTCAGCAAGTATGATCCCGTCGTGCGCAAGCACGTCGAGTTCAAGGAAGCCAAGATCAAGTAAGCGGCCGGGCGGCGCAGCGCGCCGCCGCCGTTTGCCAGCGTACGCAAGAGCCGCCGGTGCATGGGCGCCGGCGGCTTTTCGCATGCGCCGTCGCCCTGCGACTAACGCCTTGATCCGGGCGCGCTTCGGACACATTGCGTTCATCTTCTTTCGGCATAGCGAACACTGGCGGCTGGATCCTCCGGCTGCCCTGTATCGCGTCACTACGGGCCAAGGGCGGTGTTCTCTTCATGAGGATGCCGCCCTTGGTTTATGGGGTGGCGAAGGTCGCCGCGCCGGGTGGCGGGAACCGGACCGGCGATGTCACGTTTTCTTCAGGCTTGCAGCATCCGGCCCTTCTCGGGGGGCGGGGGTCTGGAAGCGCGCGGCGCCCTGTCGAAGCCTCGCCGGCTCGGCAGGGCGTCTTTCCGTCAAAGCAGCGCGTTCACCGCGTCCATGAACCGGGCGAGGCTGATCGGCTTCGACACGTAGGAGCGTGCGCCGGCGGCGCGGATGCGCTCCTCGTCGTCGCGGCCGGCATAGGCCGTCACCGCCATCACCGGGATATCGCGCAATTGCTCGTCGGCCATCAGTTCGAGGATCAGCTCATAGCCGGTGACGTGCGGCATCTGGATATCCATGACGATCAGGTCCGGACCGAAGGCGCGTGCGCGCGCCACCGCCTCGCGCCCGTCGCGCACCGGCTCGGCCGTCATGCCGTGCGCGCGCAACAGGTCGCAGAACAGTTTCAGATTGAGTTCGTTGTCCTCGACAACGAGTACCCGTTTCGCCACGTGCGTCACCAACCCTTCCGATAATGGACGATAGGCAATGCGCGCGCGCGATACAAACATCCCCGATCCCGAGGTGCTCGCCCTGCAGGCCCTGGTGTGGGCGATCGGCGAGCCCGACCGCGCCGACCGGCTGATCGCGGTCACCGGTCTGTTCCCCGACGATCTGCGCGCCCGTGCCGGCGAGCCGGCGGTGCTGGGCGCGGTGATCGAATATCTCGAATCCTACGAACCCGATCTGATCGCCTGCGCTCGTGCGCTCGGCGTTCCCCCGGAGGCGCTGGTCGGCGCCCGCCAGGCCTTGGAGCTGCGATGAAACCGTTGTTGATCACCGATTGCGACGAGGTGCTGCTGCACATGGTGAAGCATTTCGGCGCCTGGGTCGGCGAGGCGCACGACATCGACTTCACGCCCGACGGTGCCGATTTCGCCAACAGCATGCGCCGTCGCGACGGCGGCCCCGCGCCGACGCGCGAGGAGATGTGGGACATGCTCGGCGGTTTCTTTCCGGCAGAGATGCACCGCCAGACGCTGGTGCCGCATGCCGCCGAGGCCCTGGCGCGGCTGGCGGCGCAGGCGGACATCGTCGTGCTCACCAACATCACCGATGCATGCAAGCCGGCGCGGATCGAACAATTGGCGCGATCCGGCATCGCGCATCGCGTCGAATGCAACCAAGGCGGCAAGGGCGAGCCGGTCGCGCGACTGCGGGCGGACTATGGCGACCCGGTGACGGTGTTCGTCGACGATCTTGCGGTGCACCACGAATCGGTCGCGCGCCACGCGCCCGAGGTGCACCGGCTGCACATGGTGTCGGAGCCGACGCTGGCCCCCAACGTACCACCCGCTGCCTTCGCGCACGCGCGGATCGACGACTGGCGCGAGGCGGCGGACTGGATCGCGGCGCGGTTCGACGCTGGGGTGGCGGCGTAGAGACATGCTCCTTTCGTCAGCCCGGCGAACGCCGGGACCCATGGTGGCGGGGGATGACCGAGGCGCGCTGACGCGGATGGCGTCGTGTCCATGGGTCCCGGCTTTCGCCGGGATGACGAGGGGGGCAAGGGGGCGGAAGACGCGCGACGGCGTTCCACCCGCCCGCCGAATCGGCTAAGCGCCCCCGATCATTTCCCGAAAGGACCCAGCCATGACCACCCATGTCGATCGCAAGCTCGAGGAACTCGGCCTGTCGCTGCCCGAAGCCGCGGCGCCCGTCGCCGCCTACGTGCCGGTGGTCGAAGCGGGCGGTCTGCTCCATCTGTCGGGGCAGCTGCCGTTCAAGGCGGGGCAGCTCGTCACCGGCCGACTCGGCGATGGCGTGTCGCTGGAGGACGGGCAGGAGGCCGCGAAACTCTGCGGGCTGATGATCGTCGCGCAGGTGAAGAAATATCTCGGCGGTGACCTTTCGCGGGTGAAGCGGATCGTCAAGCTCGGCGTGTTCGTCAATTCGGCGGCCGATTTCACCGACCAGCCGAAGGTCGCCAATGGCGCGTCGGAGCTGATGGTCGCGCTGTTCGGCGACGCCGGCAAACATGCGCGCAGCGCGGTCGGCGTGCCGGTGCTGCCGCTCGGCGCCGCGGTCGAGGTGGATGCGATCGTCGAACTGGCATGATTTCCGGGAGGGGGCGTGGTTGACGCCCCCTCCGCAAGTCGGTGTCGAGCGCCTATATCCGCCGCGATGACCTTTACGATCCTCGCCGCATGACCCAGGTCGCCGCCCGCCTCGTCGATGGCGTCCGCGCGATCCCGGCCGACCAATGGGACGCCTGCGCCGGTACCGGCAACCCCTTCGTCCGCCACGCCTTTCTCGCCGCGCTCGAAGAGTCGGCCAGCACCGGCGGGCGATCGGGGTGGCAGCCGATCCCGATCGTCGTCGACGGCGCCGACGGGGCGCCCGCCGCGATCGCTCCCGCCTATGCCAAGAGCCACAGCCAGGGCGAATATGTCTTCGACCATGCCTGGGCGGACGCGTGGGAGCGGGCGGGGGGCCATTATTATCCCAAGCTCCAGATCGCCGCGCCGTTCAGTCCGGTGCCGGGACCGCGCCTGCTGCTGCGCGAGGAGAGCGCCGGTCCGGCGCTGATCGCGGCGCTCGAAGCGGTGACCGACCAGCACGGCCTGTCGTCGGCGCATGCGACCTTCGTCAGCCCGGAGCAGGTGCCGTTGTTCGAACAGGCGGGCTGGCTGATCCGCGAGGGCACGCAATTCCACTGGGCCAATCAGGGCTATAAGAGTTTCGACGATTTCCTCGCCGCGCTCGCCAGCCGCAAGCGCAAGGCGATCCGCAAGGAGCGCGAGGCGGCGGTACAGGGGCTGACGATCCGTCATCTCTCCGGTGCAGAGATCCAGGCGGAACATTGGGACGCGTTCTGGACCTTCTATCAGGATACGGGCAGCCGCAAATGGGGGCGGCCGTATCTGAACCGCAGCTTCTTCCCGATGCTTGGCGAGCGGATGGGCGACGACGTGCTGTTGATCCTCGCCGAGCGGGACGGCACACCGATCGCGGGGGCGCTCAACCTGATCGGCGCGGACACGCTCTACGGCCGCTATTGGGGCTGTACCGAGGAGGTGCCGTTCCTCCATTTCGAGCTATGTTACTATCAGGCGATCGACGCCGCGATCGCGCGCGGGCTCAAGACGGTCGAGGCGGGCGCGCAGGGCGAGCACAAATTGGCGCGCGGCTATGTGCCGGTGCCGACGTGGTCGGCGCATTACATTCCCGATGCGGGCTTCCGTCGCGCAATCGCCGACTTCCTCGTCCGCGAGCGCGCTGCGGTGGCGGACGAGCAGAGCTATCTCGCCGAACTGGCGCCGTTCAGGAAGGGAGAAGGCTGACCGGCCGCCGCCGCGGCGGCAGCAGGTCGGGGTCGAGCGTCACGTCCGGGCGGCGGCGGTCATCGATCCGATAGAGGACGTCGCGGCCGCTGCGCCAGATCGGCGTCAGGCCGGTCAGGAATGCGGGTTCGACCGGCGCCGGATTGATCAGCCAGACATAGTCGAAGGCATCGCGCGGCAGATAGGCGAGCGAGACGCGCAACGGCCGCCACCATTCGCCGCGGCAGCGCCGGTCGGTGACGAGCTGCGACGGATCGTGCGCGAAGCGGCCGGCGGGGGCGTACCTGACGGTGAGCAACTGCCCGCCGGCCATCGACCATTGATCGTTGGCGTAGGCGATGCGCCGTTCGAGCGCGATGCCGGCGGCATGTTCGAGCCGCGAATAGAGCCATTCGTCGCGGCAGGTGCGACCGACCATGGTCAGCAATCGCGCGCCCCGCGGGACGTGGTCGAGCGCGGCGAGCGTGCGGTCGTATTCGCGGTCGAATTGCAGATAGCTGATCGTCGTGCCGACCAGCCGCGCGCCGCAGAAGAGCAGGCCAAGCGCGGCCAATGTCGAGGCACCGCGGAACGACAGGCCGTGGCGGGGACGCAGCGCGATCAGCGCGATCGCGATCACGAACGGCGCGAGCCGCATGTCGGCATAGGCCGAGCCGAAGACGATCCGCGGCAGCAACACGAAGATCGCGGTCAGGAACAGCGTCGAGAGCAGCAGGTTGCGCGAATATTCGACGCGATGGTCGCGGACGCCCTTGAGCAGGATGATGAACAGCACGGTGGCGGAGGCGAGGTCGAACGCCATCCAGCGGTCGCGCAACACCATGATGATCCAGCCGACCTTGGCGCGCCAGTTGAACCAGTCCATCGTCTTGCCGGTGACGTGATCGCCCGAACGCCACAGCACCATCATCGCGAACGGCAGGGCAAGCGGCAGGCAGCCGATCGCGGCACGCGTCCAGCTCTCCAGCCAATGCCCGCCGCGGCCATCCTTGCGCAGGTCGTGCTGGCGGACCATTTCGGCAGAGAAGGCAAGGATGCCGAGCACCCCCCAGCCGAAGGTGTGGCAGACCCACAGAGCGCAGGACAAAGGCACGAACAGGATCGCGCGCAGCTTGAGGCTGCCGAGCCGGCCCATCCGCAGCCACAGCGCGAACAGGTTGAGCGCGAGCGCCATCGACAACGCGAAATTCACGAAGCCGAACTGGAAGGGGTAACTGTAGGCGAGCGGCAATGCGAACAGCGCGGTGGCGGGGATGCGGCCGTGCACCTCGCGCGCGATCCACAGCAATCCCGACACGGTGAGTGCGGGGATCGCCATGATGATCAGCTTGACGGCGAGTTCGAGGCCGAAGATCGGCGCGAGCGGCTCGATCAGCAGGTCGACGCCGAGGTTGCCAATCAGCGCCCAGCGGAAATCATACCATTCGGCGAGCCACGGATAGGCGGCGCCGTCGAGCTGGACGCGATAGCGCCCCATATGTCCGGGCAGATCGACCAGCGGCGGGATGTCGGGCCACAGCAACGGGATCACCGCCGCGATCACCATCGCCACGACGAACCACCGCGTTTGCCACCAGTGCAGCTTATGCCCCTGCATCATCCTGCCTTAGTGGGTGGGGACGGCGTCCGACAAGCATTGTCGTGTCGGCTGCGGCGAATGGAGGCGGCGGGGCTCGTGACCGGACCACCCACATCCGTCACCCCGGACTCGTTCCGGGGTCCACTCTGCGGCGAGGCGCGGGGCTGGAGCCTCCGGCCGTGCCCTTGCGGATGGGTGGACCCCGGAACGAGTCCGGGGTGACGGTTTGGTGCGGGCAGGCGTCGTAACCACGCCATGCCGTGCCGCAAATCAGGCGTCGCGGCGGCCCAGCAGGCGCAGCCGCAGTGCGTTGAGCTTGATGAAGCCCGCCGCGTCGCGCTGGTCGTAGGCGCCCTGATCGTCCTCGAAGGTCACGACCTTTTCCGAATAGAGCGAATTGGGCGACCTGCGGCCGACGATATAGACGCCGCCCTTGTAGAGCTTGAGGCGGACGGTGCCGCTGACCTTCGCCTGGCTGTGGTCGATTGCCGCCTGCAGCATCTCGCGCTCCGGGCTGAACCAGAAGCCGTTGTAGACCAGCTCGGCATAGCGCGGCGCCAGCTCGTCCTTGAGGTGCGCGGCGCCGCGGTCGAGCGTGATCTGCTCGATGCTTCGATGCGCGAGATGATAGATGGTGCCGCCCGGCGTCTCGTACATGCCGCGGCTCTTCATCCCGACGAAGCGGTTCTCGACGAGGTCGAGGCGGCCGATGCCGTGACGGCGGCCGAGTTCGTTGAGCTTGGTGAGCAGTGTCGCCGGGCTGGTCGCCTCGCCGTTCAGCGCCACGCCGTCGCCGCGCTCGAAATCGATCGTGATATATTCGGGGGCGTCGGGCGCGTCCTCGGGGTTTACGGTACGCGAATAGACATAATCCGGCACCTCCTGCCACGGATCCTCAAGCACCTTGCCCTCCGACGAGGTGTGCAGGAGGTTCGCGTCGGTGGAGAAGGGCGATTCGCCGCGCTTGTCCTTGGCGACCGGGATCTGATGCTGTTCGGCGAATTCGATCAGCCGGGTGCGGCTGGTCAGGTCCCATTCGCGCCACGGCGCGATCACCTTGATGTCGGGCGCGAGGGCGTAATAACCGAGCTCGAAGCGGACCTGGTCGTTGCCCTTGCCGGTCGCGCCGTGGCTGACCGCATCGGCGTTCACCTGACGGGCGATCTCGATCTGGCGCTTGGCGATCAGCGGCCGCGCGATCGAGGTGCCAAGCAGATACAGGCCTTCGTACAAGGCGTTGGAGCGCATCATCGGGAAGACGTAATCGCGTACGAATTCCTCGCGCAGATCGTCGATGAAGATATGCTCGGGCTTGACGCCGGCCATCTGCGCTTTCTGGCGGGCGGGCTCCAGCTCCTCGCCCTGGCCGAGGTCGGCGGTGAAGGTCACCACCTCGCAATTGTACGTCTGTTGCAGCCACTTCAGGATCACGCTCGTATCCAGCCCACCCGAATAGGCGAGAACGACACGGTTGATCTGATCGGTCACGGCAGCATCCTTGGCTATGGTCGGGTTGCCGCGCCCCTAGGCTCCTGCGCGCGCCTGCGCAACGGTTGCGTTCACGGTGGGTTTAATCGCCGGCCGCTAGGAACGCGGTCGATCCCTTTTTTCGGAGACGTCATGTTTCGTCCGTTGCTCGCCGCTCTGCCCGTCCTGATCCTCGCCACGCCGATGGTGGCGGCTCAGGCGATCGATCCCAAGCTGAAGGCCGAGTTCGACCGCTCCGACGCCAATCACGACGGTGTGTTGACCCGTGCCGAGATCGACGCGCGCGTCGCACGGATGGACGTCGGCAAGAACAAGATGCCGCCGGGCAAGGCCAAGGCGATCAGCACCGCTTGGTTCAACACCGCCGATGCCAATCACGACGGCAAGGTGACCCCCGCCGAGATGCAGGGCCTGTTCCGTGCTTTGGCGTCGCGATACGACACCAACCACGACGGCGTGGTGAGCCTCGAGGAGCGGACCGCCGCGCGTGCGGCGATCATCGCGCCGGCGCCGGTGCCCAGGGCGCGCTAGAGCTTCCAATTCGCCCACTTACCGTCATCCCCGCGGAGGCGGGGATCCATAGGCGCTGACGTTGCGCCTCTAGCCGTGAGGTCCGCGCGTATGGATCCCCGCCTGCGCGGGGATGACAAAAAAGTGTTCTTAGTATCCCCGCAGCTTCCGTTCGCCCTCGAACATATAGTCGCGGGTGATCGGCAGTTCGGTGCGGCTGCGGCTGAACTGGATCTGGAAATTGACCAGCCCGCCATTCTCGAACGCATTGGCCGCGCCGGCGAGGTAGAAGGTCCACATCCGGTAGAAGCGTTCGTCGTATAAGGCGATGATCGCATCGCGCGCGGCCACCGTCCGGCGATACCATTCGTATAGCGTATAGGCGTAATGGAGGCGCAGGACCTCGACGTCGGTGAGGAACAGCTTCAGCCCCTCGAATGCCGCGATCGTCTCCGACAGCGCCGGATTGTAGCCGCCGGGGAAGATATATTTGGTCGTCCAGTCGTCGGTGACGCTCGGCGGCCCGAGCCGGCCGATCGTGTGGATCAGCGCGACGCCGTTCGGGGTGAGCAGGTCGCGGCATTTGCGGAAATAGGCGCGATATTGCGGCGGCCCGACATGTTCGAACATGCCGACCGAGACGATGCGGTCGAACTGACCCTCGACGCGGCGATAGTCGATCAGCTCGAACTTGACCCGGTCGGCGACGCCGGCGGCGGCGGCACGTTCGCGCGCGATCTTGAGCTGTTCCTCGGACAGCGTCACGCCGAGCACTTCGACGCCGAAATGCTTGTTGAGATACAGCGCCATGCCGCCCCAGCCGCAGCCGATGTCGAGCACCCGCATGCCCGGCCGCAGCGCCAGCTTGGCGGCGATATGCGCGAGCTTGTCGCTCTGCGCCTGTTCGAGGCTGTTGTCCGGGTCGGTGTAGTAAGCGCAGCTGTACTGTTTGTCGGCGTCGAGGAAGAGGTCGTAGAGCCGCGCCGACAGGTCGTAGTGATGCGCGACGTTCTGCTTCGAGCGACGCTCCATGTTGATCCGGTCGAGCCGGTGCTTCACCGCGCCGAAGCCGCGGACGAAGGCGGAGGGTTGCAGCGCGTTCTGGCCGTCTTCCCACGCGCTGTTGCGCTTCATCAGCTGGACGAGGCCCATGATGTCGTCGCCGTCGACGGTCATCCGGCCGTCCATATACATCTCGCCGGCGGCGAGCGCGGGGTTGCGGACGATCCGTCCGGCGACGCCATTGTCCTGGAACCGGAGCTGGATATGGCCGAGCTCGGGATCGGGGGTGCCGAAGGTGGCGGGCGGTTTGCCGGGACGGTGGAGGGTGAGTTGGCCACGCTTGACGGCGCGGCTGAGGAACATATCGATCAGCGCCATGCGCGCTGCCTTAATCCGCTAGATGCCCGCATACCAATCGTAATCGACATTGTCCTCCCAATAGCCGCCCTTGCCCTTGCCGATGGTGGCGAGGCTGGCGACCGCGTCGATCCCGGTGACGTATTTGGCGTGTTTGTAGCCGAGCTGGCGCTCGACGCGCAGCCGCACCGGCGCGCCATGCGGCACAGTCAGCCGCGCACCGTTCATCTTGAGCGCGAGGATCGTCTGCGGATGGAAGGCGTCGATCGTGTCGATCGATTCGTAATAGGGCTGGCCGTTGTAGAGGTCGGCGCAGGTGAAGACGATGTAGCGCGCGGTGTTGCGCATCCCCGCCGCCTTCAGCACGGTGCCGAGCATCGGCCCCTGCCACTGGCCGATCGCGCTCCAGCCCTCGACGCAATCGTGGCGGGTGATCTGGCTGCGCGAGGGCATCGACGCGAGCTGGTCGAGCGACAGCGCCAGCGGCCGGTCGACGAGGCCGCCGACTTTGAGGCGGTAGCCGGCGAATTGGTCGGCGACCATTGCGGCGTAATCGGGGGTGCCGGGATCGCGCGTGCCGTTGGCGCGGAAGATCGGCGACATCTGCTCGCGGGTGAATTCGGGCGCGAGCGCGCCGCGGTCCAATAGCGCGCGTTGCAGGCCGCGGTGCATGTCCTCGCCGGCGAACAGGATCTTGCGCGCCTGCGGGATCGCGGCGACCTTGTCGCAGCCGGCGAGCAGCAGCCCGGCGCCTGCCGTCAGGAGCGAGCGGCGGGGGAGGATCATGCCTCGGGGACCTTCCACTTGCCGGTGATCATCGCGCGCAGTTCGTTGCCCGCACCGGCGAGGATGACGAGCGCGACATGGACGACGATGAAGCCGCCGATCAGCGTGGCGGCGACGAAATGCAGCGAGCGCGCCGACTGGCGACCACCGAACAGGTCGAGCAGCCACGGCCACGCCGCGTCCATCCCCGGCGACAGCGCCAGCCCGGTGAGGATCATCAGCGGCAGAGCAAGGAAGAGGACGAGGATATAGCTCCATTTCTGGAGGCTGTTGTACGCGCCGAGATCGTCGGCGTCGTGGAAGCGCAGGTTGAGGTGATCGCGGACGTCCTCGGCGAGATGCGCAAGGTCGACGTCGGCGCGGCGCAGCGCGAGCTTGCGTGCGAAATGGCGGTTGATCAGGCTGACGATCATATAGCCGAGCAAGCCGAAGGCGAAGACGAGCGCGAACAGCAGATGCCAGCGACGCGAGATGGCGAGATTATAATTGGCCGGGATGGTGATCCAAGCCGGGAAGCGCGGCAATTGCGCCCAGGCGTGATCGAAATTGGCGCCGTAGCGTCCCCAATAGAGCCGCGGATGCGCATTGGAGATGCCGAGCCCGCTGCCGAGCAGGATGACGACCGCGACGGCGTTGATCCAATGCCAGATGCGCGTCGCCAGCGCATGGCGCAGGATGGATGTACCGGGGGCGATTGGGTCCATATCGCATGCATAGCAGTTAAGCGCCCATGATCGAATGGCATTTCTACGAACCGCGCGACGGCCACCGGTTGCCGCACGACCCGCTCAACGCGATGGTCGCACCGCGACCGATTGGCTGGATCAGCAGCGTCTCCGCCGAGGGCGTGCGCAACATCGCGCCCTACAGCTTCTTCAACGTCATCAATTATACGCCGCCGCTGATCGCCTTTTCCTCGATGGGCTGGAAGGACAGCGTCGCCAATATCGACGCGACCGGCGAGTTCGTCTGGAACCTCGCGACGCGCGACCTCGCCGAGGCAATGAACGCGACCGCGGCGATCGTCCCGCCCGAGGTCGACGAGTTCGATCTCGCCGCGCTCGACACGCTGCCGTCGCGGCTGGTCGCGCCGCCGCGGGTGGCGGCGAGTCCGGTGGCGTTCGAATGCAAGCTGACGCAGATCCTGCGCCTCACCGACCGCCATGGCACGGAGCTCGATCAGTATCTGGTGATCGGCGAGGCGGTGGGCATCCATATCGACACCGCGATGCTGGAGGACGGCGTCTACCAGACCGCTCGCGCCCGCCCGATCCTGCGCGGGGGCGGGCCGGCGGATTATTTCGAGGTCACGCCCGAAACACGGTTCGAGATGCGCCGGCCGGGATAAGCGGTCGTCTCAGCCGTAGGCGCGCCAGAAGAACACCGCGGTGGTCACGGTGGTGACCAGCAACGTCCAGCCGCGGATCACGCCGGGCGGCAGGCTGCGCCCGACCAGCGCACCAAGATAGCCGCCGGCGATCGAGCCGATCATCATCGGCAGGCACAAGGCCCATGCCACCATGCCGCTGGCGACGAAGACGATCGTCGCCGCGCTATTGGCGACCGCGAGCATCAGCGTGCGCGGCGCGGCGAGTTCGGCGGGGCTCGCGCCGGTCAGCAGCCCCCACATCGCGGTCAGCATCATGCCGACGCCGCCACCGAAATAGCCGCCGTAGATGCCGAGCAGCGCCTGTCCCGCAACGAGGCTGCGCGGTCCTGCCGAGAAGCGCGCGCTCAGCCAGTCGGAAGCGTGGCGGCCGAGCGCGATCGCGATCGTCGCGGCGAGCAGCAGCCACGGCACGATGACGTCGAACGCGCGCGCCGGCGTCCAGGCGAGCAGCAGGCTGCCAGCGAGTCCACCCATGAAGGTGATGCCGGCAAGCGTCCGCACCCCGACGCCGCCCAGCGGCGCCAGCCCGCCCCGATAGGCCCAGGCGCTCGCGACCGCGCCGGGCTGGACCGCGACGTTGCTGGTCGCGTTGGCGACGGTGGAGGGCAGGCCGAGCGCGATCAGCGTCGGCATCGTCGCGAACGAGCCGCCACCGGCGAGCGCGTTCATCGCCCCGCCGAGCAGACCCGCGCCCGCCGCAAGGGCGAGCGTGATCGGATCAGCCAAGCGCGGCCATCTTTTCGTCGGCCTCGCGATCCATTTGCGCGCGGCTCTTCTTCTCGGCGGCGGTCTTGAGCTGGCCGCAGGCGGCGTCGATGTCGCGGCCGCGCGGGGTGCGCACCGGCGCCGAGATGCCGCCCTCGAAGATGATGTCGCTGAACCGGCGTACGCGCTCGGGTGTCGACGTGTCATAGGCGGCGCCCGGCCAGGGATTGAAGGGGATCAGGTTCACCTTGGCGGGCAGGTCGTATTTGCGCAGCAGGCGGACGAGTTCGTGCGCCTCGGCATCCGAATCGTTCTTGTCCTTGAGCATCACGTACTCGAACGTGATGCGGCGCGCGTTGTTGGCGCCGGGATAGTCGGCGCAGGCCTGTAACAGCTCCTCGATGCCGTATTTCTTGTTGAGCGGCACGAGTTCGTCGCGCACCTCCTTCGTCACCGCATGCAGCGAGACCGCGAGATTGACGCCGATCTCCTCGCCGGCGCGCGCCATCATCGGCACGACGCCGCTGGTGCTGAGCGTGATGCGGCGCTTCGACAGCGCGAGGCCGTCGCCGTCCATCACCAGCTTCAGCGCATCGCGCACCGCGTCGAAATTGTAGAGCGGCTCGCCCATCCCCATCATCACGATGTTGGTAAGCATCCGGCCCTCGGGCTGGCTCGGCCATTCGCCGAGCGCGTCGCGTGCGAGCATCACCTGACCGACGATCTCGCCCGCGGTGAGGTTGCGGACGAGGCGCATCGTGCCAGTGTGGCAGAAGCGGCAGTTGAGCGTGCAGCCGACCTGGCTCGACACGCAGAGCGTGCCGCGATCGGCGTCGGGGATGAACACCGCCTCGTAATCCTGCCCGTCGGGCGAGCGCAGCAGCCATTTGCGCGTGCCGTCGGTCGACACCTGCGCCTCGACCACCTCCGGCCGGCCGATGACAAAGCGCTGTTCGAGCCACGGATGCATCGTCTTGGAGATGTCGGTCATCGCCGAGAATTCGGTGGCGCCGCGATTGTAGAGCCAATGCCAGATCTGCTTGGCGCGCAGCTTCGCCTGCCGCAGCTCCATGCCGGCGTCGAGCAGCGTCTGGCGCAACTCGTCCTTGCCGAGGCCGATCAGGTCGATCCGCCCGTCCTCGCGAAAGGTCTTGGCGCGCGGCACGGGCACGGGATCGATATGGCCCGGAATGGGCATGGGGGGAGCAACGCTGTCGAGCATCGCCGGCATATAGGCGAAAACGGCGTGATTTGCCATGCCTTCGGGAACGCTTGGCGTACCGACTAGCGGACGCATCCCAGCGCCGCCGCGTCGATCGCGGTGGCGGCACCGGCGAGCAGGTAGACGTCGGCGAACGGTCGCCCACCGGTGGCGACCGCTTCGACGCTCATGCTGCGGCCGGAGCGGATCGCGGTGACGATCGCATGATCGCTCGGGCCGTCGGTCGCCCAGGCGTCGAGGCCGTTGGCGGCGAGGTCGAAGCGGCGCTCGCCGACGGTCAGCGTCACTGGTGCCGAACGGTCGCGCGGGCGCGACAGGCGGACGTGGAGCGAGGCCCGCAAACCGCGCCCCGGCCAGGTCGCGACGCTCGCCCAGCCGGTGCTGCGGCCGCCGGCGGTGACCGGCCGCGCGATCGCATAGCAGCGTGCCGGGACCGTATCGCGGAACGCTCCCCAGCTTCGATAGACGCCGATCGTGTCGCGCGCCCCCGCCGGCGCGGCGATCAGCAGCGCGAGGAGCAGCGCCTTCACGCCGGCGCATGCCCGCTGCCGAGGTGTGCGATCGATTCGCTGCCTTCCTCGATACACACCAACGACCCCTGCGGCAGGCCGGTGGCGATCGGTGCGCCCCATTCGGCATGCGGCGGCGCGCCGGTCATCACGCCGCGCAGCACCCGGCTGGAGATGCCGTGCATGATGACCAGCCGGTCGCCGGGCGCGTCGGTGTCCGCCAGCCAGCCCGATACGCGCGTGGCGATCTGACTGTAATCCTCGCCGTCCGGTGCAGGGCGGAGCAGGCCGTCGGGGGTCACCACCGCGCCGACCGCGTCGATCACCTCGGCATAATAGCGGCCACCCCAGGCGCCCATGCCGATCTCGACCAGCCGCGCATCGGTATGCGCCGCGTGCCAGTCGAGTTCGAGATGTTCGGCGATGATGCCCAGTGTTTGTAACGCGCGGCCGGTCGGCGACGCCCACAGCGTTAGTGTCGGCCGGACACCGAGCGTCGCACGCAACGCCCGCCCCATCTCCTCGGCCTGAGCGAAGCCGGCACGGGTCAGCGGCGTGTGCGGATGGTCGCCCTGCAGGCGCCGCGCGGCGTTGAACACGGTCTCGCCATGCCGGCCGATGAAGTCGCGGCCCTGGCGGGCGGGGGCGGGGAGCGTCATGCCGTCCGTGTCGGATCGCCGCCGGGCAAAAGCAACGGCTTTCACGACCGTCGGCGTGCCGCGCGCTAACCGAGCGTTAACTGGAATCGCCCGAGGGGTCGGCGCGCTTGCTCCAACCCCTTTTTCGTGGGTAGGACAGGGGGAAACTTGCCCCGGACTCGGGGGACGGGGATTAAGAACATGAAGGCGACCATCGAACGCGCAACGCTCCTCAAGGGGCTGAGCCATGTCCAGTCCGTGGTGGAGCGGCGCAACACCATCCCCATCCTGTCGAACGTGCTGCTCGAAGCCACCGCCGAGGGGCAGTTGCGGCTGATGGCGACCGACCTCGATCTGCAGATCAACGAATCGGTGGCGGCGGCGGTCGATCAGCCGGGATCGACGACGGTGTCGGCGCACACCTTGTTCGATATCGCGCGCAAGCTGCCCGACGGCAGCCAGGTCCAGCTCGCCGCGTCGGAAGGGCGGATGTCGATCGTCGCGGGGCGCGCGCGCTTCAGCCTCGGCACGCTGCCGCGCGACGACTTCCCGGTGATCGCCGAGGGCGAGCTGCCGACGCAGTTCGAGATTCCGGCGGAGACGCTGAAGCAGATCATCGACAAGACGCGCTTCGCCATCTCGACCGAGGAGACGCGCTATTATCTCAACGGCATCTTCCTGCACGTTCAGGATGATGCCGCCGAACCGACGCTGAAGGCGGCGGCGACCGACGGCCACCGGCTGGCGCGCGTGACGCTGCCGCGGCCCGAGGGGGCGGCGGGGATGCCCGACGTGATCGTGCCGCGCAAATGCGTCGCCGAACTGCGCAAATTGCTCGACGAGGTCGACGGTTCGGTCGGCGTGTCGCTGTCGGGAACCAAGATCCGCTTCGACCTGGGGCAGGCGGTGCTGACCTCGAAGCTGATCGACGGCACCTTCCCCGATTATTCGCGCGTCATCCCGACCGCGAACGACAAGATCCTGAAACTCGATCCGCGCAGCTTCGAGGAGGGCGTCGACCGCGTTTCGACGATCGCCACCGAAAAGACGCGCGCGGTGAAGATGGCGCTCGATCGCGACAAGATCACGCTCTCGGTGACCAGCCCCGAGAACGGCACCGCGGCGGAAGAGGTGCCGGGCGAATATGTCTCGCTGCCGTTCGAGATCGGCTTCAACAGCCGCTATCTGCTCGACATCCTTGGCCAGATCGACGGTGACGTCGTCGAGGTGCATCTCAATGATGCCGCCGCGCCGACGCTGATCCGCGAGAACGACAAGGCACCGGCGCTCTACGTGCTGATGCCGATGCGGGTCTGATCCGCTGGCCGATGACGGGTTCGCGCTCGACCGGCGGTCGCTGATCGCCGGGATCGGCGTCAGCATCGCCGTACCCGCCGCAGCGACCCGCGTGGCGGCCGAGGGCGTGGCGGCGTCCTCCGACGGCGGGGCGTTCGCGCTTACCGCGGGCGGCGGCGCACGGCCGCTGGCAATCGGCGACGGTCTCGAATGGGTCGTGCCCGATGGCGCCGGCGGTCGGCTGGCCGTCTTCACGCGCAAGGGCGGCGGACGGCTGATCGGCTTCGATCGTGGCTGGCGTCAGCGCGGCGAGGCGGCGACGGGCGGCGGCGAGCCGGTGCATCTGGCGATCGCGCCCGATCGATCGGTGGCGGCGGTGGCCGATTACAGCGGCGGGACGGTGTCGCTCCATCGCCTGCGGGACGGTGTACCGGGCGCGGCGACCCTGATCCGCCATCGCGGTTCCGGACCGGACGCGTCGCGGCAGGCGGGGCCGCATCCGCATTGGGTGGGATTCGATGCGGACGGGCGCTGGCTCTACGTGGTCGATCTCGGCGCCGATGCGGTGGTCGCGCACCGGATCGAGCAGGGGCGGGCGGTCGAGACGCGGATCGCGTGGCATGCGCCGGCGGGATCGGGGCCGCGGCATCTCGCCTGGCATCCGACCAAACGCCTCGCCTATGTCGTCAGCGAACTGGTCAGCACGCTGACGACGCTGCGGATCGAGGCGGACGGCATGCTGACCTCGCTCGACGTGCAGCCGACGCTGCCGGCGGGGAGCAAGGGCTATGTCGGCCATATCGCGATCGATCCGCGGGGGCGGCGGCTCTATGCGTCGAACCGCGGGCCGAATACGATCGCGGTGTTCGCGCTCGACGATCCGCTGCGGCCGCGGTTGATCGAGCAGGCGCCGTGCGGTGGTGACTGGCCGCGCTTCTTCCTGTTGCGGCCGGAGGCGGGCGAGATGCTCGTCGCCAACGAGCGCAGCCCGGCGATGGCGGTGCTGCCGCTCGGTCGGGACGGCCGGCTGGGGCCGCCGCGGATCGGACCGGCGGTGCCGAAGGCGCGCTTCGCCGCCTGGTAGGGCGGGCGAGATCTATCCCCTGAATCTCAAGGCACTTCGACAAGCTCAGTGCGAACGGGACGCGCGCGGGTGAGCGGGTCAGCCCGCGGCCAATTGCTCGCGGGCGACGAGTTGCAGCGACGCGGCGAGGTCCGGGGACAGGCCGAGTTCGTCGGCGGCGCGCTCGTTGCGGCCGAGGGTGCGCGGATCGACGCCGGTGATGCGGCCGAACACCATCAGGGCCTCCAGATAATAGCCGGCGATGCTGGCGTGATATTGGTCGTAGGACCAGAAATTGGCCTGGCCGTAGGTGGTGCCGTCATACGGATTGGCATCGGCGACGCCCGCGGCGAAGGCGCGCGTCCATGCCTGGCCGACCGGGATGACGCCGGTGATCGCCGGATGCGCGCGGCGCGCGCGCTCGGCGGCGAGGCGCAGGTCGTCGGCCATCGCGGCGATGCCGCGGCCATACCAGCGGCCGTTCGGCAGATAGGTCTGGTCGGCGCGGCTCCACGTCGCCATCAGGTCGATGCGGACCGCTGGATTGCGCGCGCGGAAGAGCGCCGCCAACTGGCCGACGCTGCGGATATAGCGGGTCGGGTCGCCGGGGCGGTCGCGGTCGAGCGTGCTGAATTCCTGAAGCACGACGGCGTCCCAGGCGCGGTCGAACAGGTGGCGGCGCTGGTCGTAGTGGAAGGCGAGGCTCTGGCCGCCCTGCGTCTCGAGGCTGACGGCGTAGCGCAGCCCGGCTTCCTCGGTGAAGAGCTTGAACAACGCCGGCACGCCGCCATAGCCCGCGCCGGTCAGGTCGGTGACGGTGCCGGCGTGCCAGTTGCGCACCGCCGAATGCGCGCCCTGGGTGAAACTGTTGCCGATGAACAGGATCGTGCGCGGCAGGACGACCGGCGTCGGCCCGCGCTGCGCGGCGGCGGCGGTCGGCAGCGCCAGCAGCAGGAGGGCGGCAAGGAGTCGCCTCGACATCATATGGTCCTTCCGTCGTCGCGCATCGATCGTGCCGCCGTATCGGATGCGGCGGGGGGATGGCCAGCGCTGGATGATGGCATGCGCCGGCGGTTTCGCTAAGAGGCGGCGATGCTGCAATTCTATCGCGACGATCTTGCCCGGCTGGCGGGCGCGGACCGGCTGAGACGGCTGGTGCCGCGCAGCGGCGCCGATTTCACCTCGAACGATTACCTCGGCCTCGGCGCGTCGGCGCGGCTGCGCGGCGCGGTGGCGGCGGCGCTCGACCGCGGGGTCGGCATCGGTTCGGGGGGATCGCGGCTGCTGCGCGGCAACGATCCCGAGCATGAGGCGCTGGAGGCGGAGGCGGCGGCGCATTTCGGCAGCGAGGCCGCCTTGTTCTTCGCCAATGGCTATGCCGCCAATGTCGCGGCGTTCGCGACGCTGCCGCAGCCGGGCGATCTGGTCGTGTACGATGCGCTGATCCATGCGAGCGCGCACGACGGGATGCGGCTGGGGCGGGCGCCGCGGGCGGCGGCGGCGCATAACGACGTGGCGGCGTTCGCGGAGGCGATCCGCGACTGGCGCGCCGGCGGCGGCACGGGGACGCCGTGGATCGCGGTCGAGAGCCTCTACGGCATGGACGGCGATCGGGCGCCGCTCGCCGAGCTGGTCGCGCTGGCCGAGCGGCACGAGGCGATGCTGCTGATCGACGAGGCGCATGCGACGGGCGTGTTCGGCGAGGGCGGAAGGGGCCTCGCGGCGGGGCTTCACGACCGGCCGAACGTCGTCACCTTGCATACCTGCGGCAAGGCGCTGGGGGCGGAGGGCGGTCTGCTGTGCGTGCCGCGCGTGCTGCGCGACATGCTGGTCAACCGCGCGCGGGGGTTCATCTTTTCGACCGCGCCGTCGCCGCTGATGGCGGTGGCGGTGCGCGAGGCGCTGCGCATCCTCGCCGACGAGCCGGAGCGGCAGGCGCGACTGTGGGCGCTGGTCGCGGCGGCGGAGGCGGCGCTGGGGCGGGCGACGGGATCGCAGATCGTGCCGGTGATCGTCGGCGCGGACGGAGCGGCGGTGGCGCTCGCCGAACGATGCCGGGCGGCGGGATACGACGTGCGGGCGATCCGGCCGCCGACGGTGCCGGCGGGGACGGCGCGGCTGCGCGTGTCGATCACGCTCAACGTGGACGCGGCGGCGATCGCCCGACTGGGGGAGGTGCTGCGATGACGCGGACGATCGTGGTGACGGGGACCGATACCGAGATCGGCAAGACGGTGTTCGCCGCGGGCCTCGCGGCGGCGCTGGGTGCGACCTATTGGAAGCCGGTGCAGGCGGGGCTCGACGAGGGCGGCGACGGCGATACGGTGCGGCGGCTCGGCGTCGCGAAGGTGCTGCCCGAGGCCTATCGGCTGACGACGCCCTGTTCGCCGCATCGGGCGGCGGCGATCGACGGGGTGACGATCGATCCCGCGCGGCTGGCGCTGCCTGCGGTCGACGGGCCGCTGGTGGTCGAGGGCGCGGGCGGCGTGCTGGTGCCGCTGGCCGACGATCTGCTCTATGCCGATATGTTCGCGCGCTGGGGAGCACCGGTGGTGCTGGTGGCGCGGACGGCGCTGGGGACGATCAACCATAGCCTGCTGAGCATCGAGGCGTTGCGCCGGCGCGGCGTGCCGATCCTCGGCGTCGCCTTCGTCGGCGAGCCGGTCGAGGACAGCGAGGCGACGATCGCGCGGATCGGCGGGGTGCGGCGGCTCGGGCGGCTGGCGCGGGTGGCGCCGCTCGATGCTGGCACGCTGGCGCGGGCGTTCGCGGCGGGGTTCAGGACGGAGGATTTCGCATGAGTTCGCCGATCTGGCATCCCTTCACCCAGCATGGCCTCGGCGAGCCGATCCCCACCGTCGTGCGCAGCGAGGGGGCGGCGCTGTTCACCAGGGACGGGCGGCGGATCGTCGATGCGATTTCGAGCTGGTGGGTGACGACGCACGGCCATCGCAGTCCGCGGATCATGGCGGCGATCGCGGCGCAGGCGGAGCGGCTCGACCAGATTATCTTCGCCGGCTGGAGCCACGAGCCGGCCGAGGCGGTGGCGGCGGGGCTGCTGCGGCTGATGCCGGCGGCGCTGACGCGGGTGTTCTTCTCCGATTCGGGATCGACCGCGGTCGAGGTCGCGCTGAAGATGGCGCTGGGATACTGGCTCAACCGCGGCGAGCCGCGACATCGCATCCTCGTGCTCGAACACGGCTATCACGGCGACACCATCGGGACGATGTCGGTGGGGGCGCGGGGGGCGTTCAATCGGGCCTATGCGCCGCTGCTGTTCGATGTCGCGACGATCCCCTTTCCCGCGGCGGGGGCGGAGCAGGCAACGCTCGATGCACTGGAGGCGGCGTGCCGCGACGCGCCGGCGGCGTTGATCGTCGAGCCGCTGATCGTCGGGGCGGGGGGGATGCTGACCTATCCGGCGCGGGTGCTTGCCGAGATGCGGGCGATCTGCGCGCGTTATGGCGTGCTGTTCATTGCCGACGAGGTGATGACCGGCTGGGGGCGGACGGGGACGTTGCTGGCGTGCGAGCAGGCCGATATCGTGCCGGATATCCTGTGTCTGTCCAAGGGGTTGACCGGCGGGGCGGTGCCGCTGGCGGTGACGATGGCGACCGAGCCGATCTATCAGGCGCATTACAGCGACGATCGCGCGCGGATGTTCTTCCACTCGTCCAGCTACACCGCCAATCCGATCGCCTGCGCGGCGGCGGCGGCGAACATCGCGATTTGGGAAGACGAGCCGGTCTTGACGCGGATCGCCGATCTGGCGGCGCGGCAGGCGGTGCGGCTGGCCGCGTTGCGCGGGGTGCGCAATCCGCGCGTGCTGGGGACGATCGCGGCGGTCGATCTGGGTGCGGACGGCGCGGATTATCTCTCGGCGCTGGGACCGCGGTTGCTGGCGTTCTTCCGAGAGCGCGACCTGTTGCTGCGGCCGTTGGGGAATACGGTCTATGTGATGCCGCCTTACTGTATCGACGACGCCGATCTCGATGCGGTCTATGCGGCAATCGGGGAAGCGGCCGCCAATTGCGGCTGAAATGCGGCAACGTGGACAAGATGGACACCTTAATGGAAACGATCCCCTCCTGATCGTTTCCGTTTTTTGCATCGATGAGAAAGAGCGGCGTTCGGTGTTTGTCTGATAGCAGATCGGTGGCGTGTAGGACAGGATCGGGGGCGCCGGTACGGTTGGGCGTGTCCATACACAGTCGTTTGGCCTGAGCCTGTCGAAGGGTCTGAGTCTCACCGTGCTTCGACAGGCTCAGCACGAACGGGTGGGGGCGGGCGGTCCATCTCCCCGCCTCCGCGCCTCCGCTTGAACCCTTCTTCTCTTCGCGGCTTCGCGTCTTCGCGTGAAAATCTTCTTTTGCGATGCCGGTGTATTTATCGGTCGATGGCTTCGGTTGGCGAACCCGGGGTCGGCTTTTTTCACGCGAAGACGCGAAGGCGCGAAGAGAAGAAGAAGGGTTGTTCGCGCAGAGGCGCAGAGGCGCGGAGGTGTTGAACCCGGCGCGAAGCGCCCTCTGTACCAACGACGGGACGGTAAATGGGCCGCTGACGCGGCCCGGTTCTTCTTCTCTGCGTCTCTGCGCCTCTGCGCGAACAACCCTTCTTCGCGGCCTATTCCACGAAGGCGTCGACGGTGAGCCGGCGGCCGCGGAGGAAGGCGTCGGCGACGTGGCGGAGGGGGGCGATGTCGACGTCGCTCTGCCCGGCGCGCACGATCTCGGCGAAGCGTTCGTAGAGGCCGGCATATTCGCCGTGCAGCGCCGCCTTGTGCTCGGCCTCGCTGCCGTCGGGCAGGACGAGGCGGGCGCCGCCGTCGTGCAGCGTCAGCGTGCCGCGGTCGGTCTCGACCGCGATGTCCCAGCTCTGCGGGCCTTCCTGGCGGAAGTCGAAATCGGCGTCGATCGGCAGGCCGGCGTCGTCCGAGAAGCGGATGCGCGCGGCGATCGGCGCGTCGCAATTCGCCGGGAAGTCGAGCTCGGCCTCCTCGATGAAGAACGGCCGCGGCAGGATGCGGGTGACGATCGACAGCGCGTTGATGCCGGGATCGAACACCCCGAAACCGCCCGCTTCGAGAATCCACGCCTGCCCCGGATGCCAGACGCGGATGTCCTCGCGCCACGTCACCGTCACCTTGGTGATCGTGGCATCGGCGAGGAAGGCGCGCGCCGGCTCGACGCCGGGCGCGTAGCGCGAATGCCAGCTGGCGAAGAGGCTGATCCCCGCCGCGTCGGCGGCGGCGCGGAGCTGCGCGACCTCGGCGAGCGTGGCGCCGGGCGGCTTTTCGAGGAAGACGTGCCAGCCCTGCGCGATCGCCCGCGCGGCGATGGCGCGGCGGACCTGCGGCGGGGTGCACAGCGCCACCGCGTCGATCGCGACGCCGCTGGCGATCAGTTCGTCGATGTCCTTGAAATGCGGCACGTCGGCGACGCCTTCGCCGTGGCGGCTGACCGTGGCGGCGAGGGTGATGTCGGCATTGCCGGCGATCGCCGGGACGTGCTGGTCGTGGGCGATCTTGCCCATGCCGACGAGCGCGAGACGGATCTTCTGGCTCACAGCGCGGTCACCTGAACGGGCGCCGCCTCGGCGAGCGCGAGGGGGTTGCGGAGCGGCAGCGTGAACGGCGCCGCCTGGATCGAGAAGACGTCGCCGGGCTGCGTCTGCACCCCGTCGGCGCACGACAGCGTCGCGGTGCCGAAGAAATGGACGTGGATGTCGCCGGGACGGCGGAACGAGGCATATTTGAAGTGATGGTGTTCGAGATTGGCGAGCGTGTGCGACATGTTCGCCTCGCCGGTCAGAAACGGCTTTTCCCACAGCGTTTCGCCGTCGCGCTCGATGCGGCTGGTGCCCTGGATGTCGGCGGGCGGTTCGCCGAGCAGCAGCTCGGCGCCGAGCGATGCCTGCCGCAATTTGGAATGTGCGAGCCACAGGTAATTGTGGCGCTCGGTGACGTGGTCGCTGAATTCGTTGGCGAGCGCGATGCCGAGGCGGAACGGGGTGCCGTCGTCGCCGATCAGATAGATGCCGGCGAGTTCGGGTTCCTCGCCGCCGTCCTGCGCGAACGACGGGGATACGAGCGGCGCGCCGGGGGCGACGAGCGACTGGCCGTCGCCCTTGTAGAACCATTCGGGCTGTGCGCCGGTTTGGCCGGCGGCGGGGCGGCCGCCTTCCATGCCTTCGAGGAACAGCCGCATCGAATCGGTCTGCGTACCCGCTGCGGCGGCCTTGTGCATCGCGTCGCGACCCGCGGCCGAGCCGAGATGGGTGAGGCCGGTGCCGGCAAGCATCAGCCGCGCCGTATCGGGATGGTCGATCGCAGGCAGCAGCGTGCCGGCGGCGAGCGCCTCGGCGAGGTCGACGGTCTCGTCGGAGCGGCGGGCGCGGGCGGCGTCGAGCAGCGACACGCGTTCGGCGATCGCCTGCGTCGCGAGCTCACGCGTGGTGGTGACGCTGGTGAGGACGGTGGCCGTATCCTCGGCGAGCAGGACGCGGCGCGTGCCGTCGGGCAGGCGCTGCTGGAGAAGGCGGGAGGCGGTCATGCGAGATCCTTGGCGGCGGTGACGAACGCCGCGGCATCGCG
Organism: Sphingomonas sp. GW821-FHT04B01; assembly: GCF_059420425.1. Lineage (NCBI taxonomy): Bacteria > Pseudomonadati > Pseudomonadota > Alphaproteobacteria > Sphingomonadales > Sphingomonadaceae > Sphingomonas > Sphingomonas sp. GW821-FHT04B01. Next base: position 51,472 of record NZ_JBWKTR010000004.1, read on the forward strand.
CGCGACGTCGGCGACGGACTTACCGGCGCGATAGAGGTTGGAGCCGAGGCCGAAGCCGTCGGCGCCGGCGGCGCGCCATTGCGCCATATTGTCGGGCGAGATGCCGCCGACGGCCAGCACCTTGAGGTCCTTGGGCAGCACGGCGCGCTGTGCCTTGAGGAAGGCGGGGCTGGCGCCGTCGGCGGGGAAGAGCTTCAGCGCATGCGCGCCGGCGGCGAGTGCGGCGAAGCCCTCGCTCGGGCTGTAATAGCCGGGCAGCGAGACGAGGCCACGCGCGACCGAGGCGCGGATGACGTCGGTGTTGGTGTTGGGCGAGATGATGAGTTCGCCGCCGGCGTCGGCGACCTGCGCCACCGCCTCTGGGGTGAGGACGGTGCCGGCGCCGACCATCGCGCGGCCGGCATAGCGCTTGGCCATCGCCGCGATGCTGGTCAGCGGATCGGGCGAGTTGAGCGGCACTTCGAGCAGGGTGAAGCCGGCGTCGACCAGCGCGTCGCCGACCCCCTCGGCCTCGGCGGGGGTGAGGCCGCGCAGGATCGCGACGAGCGGGCAGGCGGCGAAGGCCTCGGCGAACCGGGTGGCGGGATCGGTTATCTGGGTTGCTCCGGAAGAGGGCGGGGGAGAGGCGGACGACGTTCGCCATGATTCGTCACCCCGGCCTCGAGCAGGGGTCCCGCTACCGCGCTACGGTGGAAGAAGCGGGACCCGGGCTCGAGGCCGGGGTGACGGGGATGTTGCGACGGCGCGGTCACAGACCGAGATACCCGCGCAGGTGATGGACGCCGCCGAGGAAGGCGGCGGTGGCGTCGACCGCGACGGTGACGCCGCCGCGCGCCTCGATCGCGACCTTGTAGAGGTCGGCGAGCGCGCCCTCGGCGAGCAGATGCACGGTGCGGCCGTCGATCGCGCGCGCGCCGACGTCCGACCCGATCAGCACGCCGCTGGCATAAGCGGCGGCCTCGTCGGGGGCGCGGCGGCCGAGCAGGACGCTGGCGCGCACCTCGAACAAGGCGGTGCCGAGGTCGGTCGCGCCGGCGCCGCGCGCGATGCCGGCGCGGAAGGCGGGGCCGTCGGCGACGACGCCGTCGAGCATGCCGGCGAGGATGCCATGGCCCTTGAGCAGCGCGAACAGCTCACCGGTCATCACCGTTGCGACGTCGACGATCCGCGCGGCTTCGGTGACGATCCATTTGTTGTGCGTGCCGGGCTGGCAGAACACGGCATCGGCGGGGGCGAGGCCGGCGGCGATCGCACCGAGCACCTGCAATTCCTCGCCGCGCATCACGTCGGCGCGGGTGTCGGTGAGCAGAGAGACGCCGGGGACGATGGTCAGCCCGGCCGCCTCGATGCGCAGCGCTGCGGCGGCGAGCGCAGGGAGATCGGCCGGGGCGGGGACGTAGGGCGCCTCGTGCCAGCCGCGGGTCGACCCGATCATCCCCGCGGCGATCACCGGCAGGTCGCCGAGCCGCTCGCGCAGCGCGGTGAGCGCGGGCGGATAGTCCGCCGCCGCCATCGCCAGCACGCCGCGATCGTCGCGCAGATGATCGCCGATGCTGCCGTCCGCCGCGATCCGATAGGCGCGGCGGTTGGTCGTCCCCCAGTCGACGGCGATGATCGCGCCGTCGCGGGGCGGTGTTCCGCTGGTCACGGGTGGGACGTCCTCAGGCTACGGTCTGGTCGCCGAGGTCGGCCGTCGGCTTCGATCCCCACAAGGCGTAGGCGAGCACGATGATCTCGCACGCCATGGTCAGGAAGAACGAATTCTGCAGGCCGTAGCGGTCGGCGAGCCAGCCCTGCACGACGACGAGCGCGCCGCCGGCGATCGCCATGATCATCAGCCCCGAGCCTTCTTCGGTGAGCGGGCCGAGGCCGCGGATCGCCAGCGTGAAGATCGTCGGGAACATGATCGAATGGAACAGGCCGACCGCGATCAGCGACCACATCGCCACCGGCCCGGTGGTGAAGGTGGCGATGGCGACGACGATCAGCGCGCCGAAGGCGAAGACGCTGAGCACGCGTTCCGGCGCGATCTTTTGCATGATGAAGCTGCCGGCGAAGCGGCCGACCATCATCCCGCCCCACAGCAGCGACAGATAGCGCGACGCCTGTTCGTGCGTCGTCGCGGCGATCTGCGGCTGCGAGACGAAATTGACGAACAGGTTGGCGACGCCGATCTCGGCGAGGAGATAGGCGATCATCGTCGGGATGCCGAGCACCAGGTTGCGATGCTTCCACAGCGAATGCTGGTGGCGGTCGGCCTTGGCGGCGCGCTGCGTCGCGCCGCCCAGTGCGGGCAGCGGGAAGCGGGCGATGACCACCGCGAGCACGACCAGCACGATCGCGACGAGGACATAGGGCAGGATGACCGACTGGGCGTCGGCATAACGCTGCGCCTGGCTGATCGTCGCGCCGGCCTCGGCGGTGCCGCTGCGGCTGCGGCCGAGGATCAGATAGCCGGCGAACAGCGGCGCGAGCGTCGTGCCGAGCGAATTGAACGCCTGTACCAGATTGAGACGCGACGAGCCCGTCTCGGGTGGCCCGATGACGGTGACGTACGGATTCGCCGCGACCTGCAGCAGCGTGATGCCGCTGGCGATGACGAACAGCATGACCAGCGTCACGCCATAGGAGGGCAGGCTGGCGGCGAGCGTCATGCCGAGCGCACCGGCGGCCATGATCAGCAGGCCGATGACGATCGCGCGCTGATAGCCGACCCGCTCGATCAGCTTGGCCGACGGAATCGAGGCGAAGAAGTATGCGATGAACCAGACCGATTCGATCAGCGTCGTCTGCGTGTAATCCAGCTCGAACACCGAGCGCAGATGCGGCAGCAGCACGCCGTTGATGACGGTGATGAAGCCCCACATGAAGAAGAGGCTCGCCAACAGGCTCAACGCCTTACGGTATGATCCGCCCCCGCCTGAAGCGGCGGGTGCCGCGCCGTTCGTCGTTACCCCAATCGGTCCTGCCATAATCTCGTCCTCTCCGCCTGTCGCGCTGCTCGGCTGCCTTGCGCGCCGGGTATTTGTCAGACTATATAGCCCCGACACGCCGGGTCAATGCCGGGGATGCATCCAAGGAGGGGGCAATGAAGCTTCGAAAGGCACTCATCATCGCAGGCGTCGGGTTCATGGCGATGGTCGCCGCGCAGGCGGACGCCGCGACCGCGCGACGCGACTCGGCCGGCACGCTCGCCGACGGCACCGCGGTGGAGGCGGTGACGCTGTCGGCGGCGAACGGCGTCTCGGCGCGGGTGCTGACCTATGGCGCGACGTTGCAGGCCTTCTCCGGCCCGGACCGCAACGGCAAGGTCGCCGACGTACTGCTCGGCTATGATGACGCTAAGGATTATGCCGAACATCCCAATTATTTCGGCGTGACGGTCGGCCGCTTCGCCAATCGAATCGGCGGCGGCAAGTTCACGCTGGACGGCAAGAGCTATCAGCTGCCGCTCAACGACAAGGTCAATTCGCTGCACGGCGGCAAGGTCGGCTTCGACAAGCAGCCGTGGCGCATCGTCGCGGTCAAGGACGGCTCGGTGACGATGGCGCTGACCAGCCCCGACGGCGACCAGGGCTATCCCGGCAAGCTCGACGTGACGATCACCTACACGTTGAGCGACGACGGCGCGCTGACGATCGCCTTCGGCGCGAAGACCGACAAGCCGACGGTGGTCAACATGACCAACCACGCAATCTTCAACCTCGCCGGCGAGGGATCGCCGATGGGCGCGCTCGGCCACAAGCTGACGATCCCGGCGAAGGCGATCACCCCCGTCGACGCCAATCTGGTGCCGACCGGCGAGCTGCGCCCGGTCGCGGACACGGTGTTCGACTTCCGCAACGGCCGCATCCTCGCCGACGGCGTGCGCGACGGCCGCGATCCGCAGATCGTCATGGGCCACGGCTACGATCACAATTTCGCGCTCGACAAGGGCGTGACGGCGACGCCGGGCCTCGCCGCGCGGCTGGAAGACCCCGCCTCGGGGCGCGTGCTCGAAGTGTCGAGCACCGAACCGGGCGTGCAGATGTACACCGGCAACTTCCTCGACGGCAGCTATATCGGCAAGAGCCGCCACGTCTATCGCATGGGCGACGGCGTCGCGCTGGAGCCGCAGAAGTTTCCCGATGCGCCCAACAAACCCAATTTCGCCTCGGCCCGGGTCGATCCCGGCAAGCCGTATCGTCACGTCATGATCTACAAACTCTCGGTGGCCAAATAAGATGACGCAATTGCGCAGCCGCGCCTGGTTCAACAATCCGGCGAATATCGACATGACCGCGCTCTATCTGGAGCGCTATCTCAACTTCGGCCTGAGCCTCGAGGAACTGCAATCGGGCAAGCCGATCATCGGCATCGCGCAGACCGGCAGCGACCTGTCGCCCTGCAACCGCCATCACCTGGTGCTCGCCGAGCGCGTGCGCGAGGGCGTGCGCGAGATGGGCGGCATCGTCCTCGAATTCCCCGTCCATCCGATCCAGGAGACGGGCAAGCGGCCGACCGCGGGGCTCGACCGCAACCTCGCCTATCTCGGCCTCGTCGAGACGCTGTACGGCTATCCGCTCGACGGCGTCGTGCTGACGATCGGTTGCGACAAGACGACGCCGGCCTGCCTGATGGCGGCGGCGACGGTCAACATCCCGGCGATCGCGCTGTCGGTCGGGCCGATGCTCAACGGCTGGCACAAGGGCGAGCGCACCGGCTCGGGCACGATCGTGTGGAAGGCGCGCCAGTTGCTCGCCGCGGGCGAGATCGACGATGCCGAATTCATCCGCCTCGTCGCCTCGTCGGCGCCGTCGACCGGCTATTGCAACACGATGGGCACCGCGACGACGATGAACAGCCTCGCCGAAGCGCTCGGCATGTCGCTGCCCGGTTCGGCGGCGATCCCCGCGCCGTATCGCGACCGGCAGGAGGTGTCGTACCTCACCGGCAAGCGCATCGTCGAGATGGTGCACGAGGATCTCAAGCCCTCCGACGTGCTGACCAAGGAGGCGTTCCACAATGCGATCCGCGTTAATTCGGCGATCGGCGGCTCGACCAACGCGCCGATCCATCTCGCCGCGATCGCTCGCCATATCGGCGTCGACCTGCCGATCAAGGATTGGGAGACCGAGGGGCACAAGGTGCCGCTGCTGGTCAATCTGCAGCCGGCGGGCGAATATCTCGGCGAGGATTATTATCGCGCCGGCGGCGTTCCCGCGGTGGTCAACCAGCTCATCGAACAGGGGCTGATCCACGAGGGTGCGCTGACCGTCAACGGCAAGACGATGGGCGAGAATTGCCGCGGCGTCGCAATCGAGGACGAGAAGGTGATCCGTCCCTTCGACCAGCCGTTGGTCGAGGATGCGGGCTTCATCGTGCTGTCGGGCAATCTGTTCGACGCGGCGGTGATGAAGACCAGCGTGATCTCGCCCGAGTTCCGCGACCGCTATCTGTCCAACCCCGGCGATCTCAACGCGTTCGAGGGGCCGGCGGTCGTGTTCGACGGGCCGGAGGATTATCATCACCGGATCGACGATCCGGCGACCGGGATCACGCCCGAGACGTTGCTGTTCATGCGCGGCGCGGGGCCGATCGGCTATCCCGGCGCGGCGGAGGTCGTCAACATGCGGCCGCCGGCGTATCTGATCACCGAGGGCGTGCATGCGCTGCCGTGCATCGGCGACGGCCGCCAGTCGGGGACGAGCGGTTCGCCGTCGATCCTCAACGCCTCGCCCGAGGCGGCGGCGATGGGCGGCCTCGCGCTGCTCAAGACCGGCGACAGGGTGCGCGTCGATCTCAACACCGGGACGGCGAACGTGCTGATCTCCGACGCCGAGCTGATGGAGCGCCGTGCCGCGCTCGAGGCGGCGGGCGGCTATGCCTATCCGGCGTCGCAGACGCCGTGGCAGGAGATCCAACGCGCGGTCGTCGGCCAGATGAACACCGGTGCGATCCTCGAAGGCGCCGAGAAGTACCAGCGCATCGCGCAGACGATGGGACTGCCGCGCGACAACCATTGATGCGGGTGGGGGCGGGTGGCCAGTGCCGCGCTGCCGCCCCCCTCGTCATTCCCGCCTGCGCGGGATGACGGGGTTTGTCAGTCGGCTCGCTACCCCCTCGTCATCCCGGCGGACGCCGGGACCCATGGATGCGGCTTGGTTGGTGGCGGCGCGCTGCCGCTGGTTCATCGTGTCCATGGGTCCTAGCCTGCGCCGGGATGACGAAAAGGGGTCGGCGTGGCTTTTGTGTCGCCCTCACGCCCTCACGCGCGCAGTAGCCGTTCCGTGTCCTCATGCGCCTGTTGCAGCAGGACGATCGTCGCGTCGCGCGCCGCGGCGGGGTCGCGGGCGGCGATCGCGTCGAACAGGCGGCGGTGCTGCGGCATCGAATCGCGCGGGCGGCGGCGGTCGCGGAACTTGAAGATCGTCGTCCAGCGCACCGCTGAGCCGATGCTGCCCGACAGGCTGACGAGCAATTCATTCTCCGTCGCCTCAAGGATCGCATTGTGGAAGGTCTGGTCGGCGGCCTGACCCTCGGGCGTGTCGAGGCCGTGCGTCGCCATCCGGGTCAGCGCCGCGTCCATCCGGGCGAGCTGGTCGGCGGTGCGGAAGGTCGCCGCCATCTCGGCGGCGGCGGGCTCGACGATCATGCGCAGCTGGAACAGGCTGCGCACGAAGGTGGCGGGCGGCTCGCCCTCGAACATCCAGGCGAGCACGTCGGGGTCGAGCAGGTTCCACAAGGCGCGCTCGCGCACCCGCGTGCCCGATTTCGGCCGGCTCTCGACCAGCCCCTTGGCCGAGAGCATGCGCAGCGATTCGCGTACGACGCTGCGCGAGACGCCGCGCTGGCCGGCGATGTCGATCTCGCCGGGAATGACGCTGCCGGGCGGGTGCTGGCCGGTGACGATGGCGATGCCGAGATCGCGCGCGATCACCGTATGCGCGGGCTCGCGCCGTTCACCCTTGGCCATCCACTCTCCCCTTGTTGTCAGACAAACCTAGGCGGGGTGCCTGCCGTTGGGAAGCCTTGGCGCGTCGCGGCATCCGGGCTAGCGGAGCGGCCATGGCCGTTACCGACATCGCGACGCGCACCTGGGATCACAATTGGCGGCTCGACCCGATCGTCCGCAGCCTGCTCGATACCGATTTCTACAAATTGCTGATGCTGCAGATGATCCGTCACCTGCACGGCGACGTCGACGCCACCTTCCGGCTGATCAACCGCACCACGACGGTGCGACTCGCCGACGTGATCGACGAGGGCGAATTGCGTGCGCAGCTCGATCATGCGCGCAGCGTGCGCTTCGCCAAGAAGGAGCTGATCTGGCTGGCGGGCAACAGCTTCTACGGCAAGCAGCGGATGTTCGCGCCCGACTTCATCCAGTGGCTGAGCGAATTCCAGCTGCCGCCCTACGAACTGCACCGCGTCGACGGCCAGTTCGAGCTGACCTTCGACGGGCCGTGGACGCATACGACGATGTGGGAGATCCCGGCGCTCGCGATCGTCAACGAGCTGCGCGCGCGGGCGGCGCTTCGCGACAAGGGGCGGTTCGCGCTCGACGTGCTCTATGCGCGCGCCAAGGCGAAATTGTGGGACAAGGTGGAGCGGCTGCGCGCGCTGCCCGATCTGGTGATCTCCGATTTCGGGACGCGGCGGCGGCACGGCTTCCTGTGGCAGCGCTGGTGCGTCGAGGCGCTCAAGGAGGGGCTGGGCAGCCGCTTCATCGGTTCGTCCAACGTGCTGCTGGCGATGGACAACGATCTGGAGGCGATCGGCACCAATGCGCACGAGCTGCCGATGGTGCTCGCCGCGCTCGCCAGCGACGATGCCGGGGTGGCGCGCGCGCCCTATCGCGTGCTGGAGGAATGGCAGGCGCATTACGACGGCAATCTGCGCGTCGTGCTGCCCGATGCGTTCGGGACGGCGGCGTTCCTGCGCGACGCGCCCGACTGGGTGGCGGGCTGGACCGGCTTTCGTCCGGACAGCGCGCCGCCGGTCGAGGCGGGCGAGCAGATCATCGCCTGGTGGCAGGCGCATGGCCAGGACCCGCGCGAGAAGCTGCTGATCTTCTCCGACGGGATGGACGTCGATTCGATCGAGCGGGTCTATCGGCATTTCCATGGCCGGGTGCGGATGAGCTTCGGCTGGGGGACGAACCTGACCAACGATTTCCGCGGCTGCGACCCCGATGGTGCGGCGGGGCTCGAGCCGATCTCGCTGGTCGCCAAGGTGACGCGGGCGAACGGCCGGCCGGCGGTGAAGCTCTCCGACAACCCCGCCAAGGCGACCGGCGAGCCCGCCGAGATTGCGCGCTATCTGCGGATCTTCGGGACGGACGGGCGGCAGGAGAGCGTGGTCAGCGTGTGAGGGGGGCCCTTTCGTCATCCCGGCGGACCCATGTGCGGACAGATTTGGTTCGCGCGAAGACGCGAAGACGCGAAGGTGTCGCGCCCGCTGCACCATCGGCGCTTCCCATTATGTCATCGCAATCATGGGGCCACGCCGCCCCAAGCGCGGCATCTTCGCGTCTTCGCGTCTTCGCGCGAACCAAATTTCGCCTCGACCCGCCGCCGCCTCGTCGGCTTGAGGGGGTTCGTTTCCCGAGGATGGGCATCCGGCGGCGGTGCGGATCGGCAGCGAGACCGCAACCATGGGTCCCGGCGTTCGCCGGGATGACGAATGGGGAAGGATGGCGAACGGAGTCGGGACGGATCGGCGTCGGATGCGTTGAGGCGGCATGATCGACATCCTCGCCCTCTCGCCGCTGCCCGATACGCTCGCGCCATCGCTCAGCGAGCATTACGCCGTCCATGTCGGGCTCGACACCGCGCCGCTCGACCGGATCCGCGGATTGGTCGGGGGTGGGGCGATGCGGCTCGATGCGGGCGTGCTGGCGCAGCTCCCCGAGCTCGAGTTCGTCGCGGTGCATGGCGTCGGGCATGACGCGATCGACAAGGCGGCGCTCGCGGCGCGCGGTATCACGCTCGCGATCACCGCCGGCACGCTGACCGAAGACGTCGCCGATCTCGCGATCGGGCTGTGGCTCGCGGTCGAGCGGCGGATCGCGGTCAACGATCGCGCGGTGCGGGGCGGCGGCTGGGACGTGCCGCTGGCGCGGCGCGCGTCGGGGCGGCGGATCGGCGTGTTCGGGCTCGGTGCGATCGGGCGGGCGATCGCGGCGCGGGCGGCGCCGTTCGCATCCGAGCTGCTCTATTCCGCGCGCAGCGAAAAGGACGTGCCGTGGCGGTTCGTCCCCGACCTGCGCACGCTGGCGGCGGAGAGCGACGTGCTGTTCCTCGCCGCCGCGGCGGGGGCGGCGACCGATGGCGCGGTCGATGCGGGCGTGCTGGCGGCGCTCGGGCCGCAGGGCGTATTGGTGAATGTCGCGCGGGGCTCGCTGGTCGATCAGGCGGCGTTGATCGCGGCGCTCGACGCGGGCGGGATCGCCGGCGCGGGGCTCGACGTGTTCGCCGACGAACCCGCGGTGCCGGCGGCGCTGCACCGCGATACCGTCGTGCTGTCGCCGCATCAGGGATCGGCGACGCACGAGGCGCGCGCGGCGATGGCGGCGATGGTCGTCGCCAATCTCGACGCGCATTTCGCCGGTCGGGAGCCGCCCGGGCTGGTGCGCTGATTTGGCGTGGCTTGCCGGTCGCGCTACAGGCTCGCCGATGCAAGCTGTGATCCTCAGCGCGGGCATCGGCTCGCGGTTGCTGCCGCTGACGCGAGAAATCCCCAAATGCCTCGTCGAGGTCGGCGGGCGCAGCATCCTCGACCATCAATTGGAGGCGCTGCACGCGGCGGGCGTCGCGCGGGCGGTGATCGTCGGTGGCTATCGCTATCGCCAGATCGGCGCGCATCTGAGCCGCGCGGCGCCGCCGCTGCCGGTGCGGCTGCTGTTCAATCCCTTCTGGTCGGTGGCGAGCAGCATCGGCAGCGTCTGGATGGCGCGCGACCTGCTCGGCGATCCATTCGTGCTGATGAACGGCGACACGGTGTTCGCGGCCGACCTGATCGCCGCTGCGGTCGAGGCGCCGGGCGACGGCGTCGGCCTGCTGGTCGAGCCGCTGCGCGCGGCGGTGACCGACGACATGCTCGTCACCGTCGCCAACCGGCAGGTCTGCGCGGTCGCCAAGGATCTGCCGCTCGACGTCGCGACGCATCGCTCGCTCGGCGTGATCGTGTCGCAGGGCGGCGACGCCTATGCGCAGGCGCTGGAGCGGGTGATCGCGCGGCCTGAAGGGCTCCACGCCTTCCATCATGCGGTGATCGCCGAGCTGGCGACCTATGCGCCGGTGCGCGCGATCGTCGCGGGCGAGGGCGCGTGGCAGGAGATCGACCAGCCCGAAGATATCGCCGCCTGGACCGGCCAGCAAAGGTGAGGACCGACGTCGCCTTCCTGTTCCTCGGTGAGACGTTGCTGATCCCGCATCTCTATCCGGTGCTGGAGGCGCTCGTCGAGCGCGCGCCCGACCTGCGCATCGACGTGTGGGTGGCGACGTCGATGCACGAGGCACTGGTCGCCGGCTGGCTGGGGGCGCGGCCGGGGGTGCGCATCCGGCGCGCGCCGGGCTGGCGCGATCTCGGCGTCTGGGAGGCGGGGCGCAATCCGCCGCTGCCCGCCAAGCTGCCGCTGCTCGCGCGGCTCGCACCGTTGCTGTGGCGGACCCGCGTGGTGGTGTCGGCGGAACAGACCAGCCTGTGGATTCCGGCGCTGCTGCCGACGCGCAGCCGGTATGTGAACATCCTCCACGGTGCGGGATCGATGATGAACCGCGACGACCGGCGCCGGAAGGCGGCGTCGCTGACCATCGTCGCCGCGGACCGCGAACGCGCGGCGCTGGCGGCGCACGGGGTCGATCCCGCTGCGGTCGCGGTGACGGGCTATATCAAGGCGGGGTTCCGGCAGCGCAGCCGCGCCGACCTGCGTTTCGCGGAAGCGCGGCCAATGCTGCTGTACGCGCCGCACTGGCAGCGGCATCGCTCGTCGTGGTGGGACTGGGGCGCGGCGGCGGTGGCGCGGATCGTTGCGTCGGGGCGCTACAATCTGATCTTCGCGCCGCACCAGCGGCTGGTCGAGAAGGCACCGGACGTGCGCGCCTTCGCCGGATCGCTCGCGGGGCGGGGGGACGTGCATGTCGATCTCGACAGCTTTGCGATGGTCGACGGCAGCTATACCGCGGCGGCGGACGTGTATCTGGGCGATACCTCAAGCCAGGTGGTCGAGTTCCTGATGCGGCTGCGGCCGTGCGTGTTCCTCGATCCGCGCCGCGTCGATTGGGCGGACGATGCGAGCTACGACATGTGGCGGGCGGGGGAGGTGGTGACCGACCCCGACGAGCTGCTGCCGGCGCTGGACCGGGCGGTGGCGGAGCATCCGCGGTACGTCGAGGCACAGCGCCGGTTCGCGGCGGGGTCGCTGGGGGATGTGACTGGGGTTGCGCCCGTGCGGGCGGCGGAGGCGGTGCTGGCGGTGTTGCGGGGGTAATCGCGACGACACGAACGGCCGCCTTGCGGTGCGGACACAAAAAAGCCCGCGGTTTCCCGCGGGCTCTTGCGTTCAGGCCGGGCAGGGCGGTGTGACCCGCCCCGTCCGAGACCGATCAGTCGACCGGCTGAAGGTTGACGGCCGAGGTCTTGCCCCGACGGTCCTGCTCCAGGTCGTAGCTGATGCGCTGATTCTGGTTCAGCGTCGCCATGCCGGCGCGCTCCACCGCCGTGATGTGGACGAACGCATCCGCGCCGCCCGTATCGGGTGCGACGAAGCCATAGCCCTTGTCGGCGTTGAAGAACTTTACGGTGCCGGTGATGCTGCTCATGGCAGATCCTTTCTTCTTGCGGTACGACGGTACGATTACCGACGCGCCAAATCGCGTACGAAGCAGGGAAGGAAGGAAGAGGGAGCCGCAAAGCACGCCGTAGACCGTCGATGTGCGACTCTAGCATCGGCTATATGGGGCATGCGTCGTCATTCGGCAAGGGGCGGATCGCGGGTGACGTAGGAAGGCTTGCGCCGCAGCGCAGCAAGGTCCATTTAGAGACCATCGGGCTGCCCCACCCTGCGCATGGCCCGACTGAGAGATGATATGCGCTCCCGCTGCCTATGGGAGATCCGCATGTCGCGTGCCATCAACGTCAACGCCGCCAAGCCCGATGTCGAGGCCCTGTGCCGCAAGCACAAGGTGACGATCAGCGCGATCGAGACGCTCGCCTCGGGCGGGACGCGCGTCGTGTTGACCAACGCCGATGGCGCCGCGACGATGAACCGCGTGTTCGGGCGCAAGGTGCTGTCCGGCACGGTGGAGCGCACGCCGCTGCGCCTGCGCACGGCATAGGATCGCAAGGGGCGGCATCGGCCGCCCCGATCAGCAAGCGCTCGGCGAAGGTCCGCGACCCGGTCCGTCAGCGCAGTGCTCTTGCGGAAGCAGGAGCCCAGAGCCAAGCAAGACGACGTCTTATGGCGTTCGGGACTCCTGGGCTCCTGCTTTCGCAGGAGCACTGGGTGACGGTCGCATACGTCTCGTCATCCGGTGGCGAGGTCGCCCAGTCGCCGTTCCTTGCCGACGACGCCGCGATGACGACCCGCGCGCTCCAGCTTACTTTCCCCCGGCCACCCGCCAGATCGTATTGCCGACGTCGTCCGCGACCAGCAGCGCGCCGGTGCGGTCGCCGATCACGCCGACCGGACGACCCCGCGCCTTGCCGTCGGCGTTGAGGAAGCCGCTCAGCACGTCGATCGGTTTGGCCCCGTCCGCGGGGAAGCCGCGCGCCGCGAACGGCACGAACACCACCTTGTAGCCCGATACCGGCTTGCGGTTCCACGACCCGTGCTCGCCGATGAACGCGCCCTGCGCGAAGCGGTCGCCGAGCTTGACGTCGCCGGCGAAGGTCAGGCCGAGCGCGGCGACGTGCGGCCCGAGCGCATAATCGGGACGCTTGGAATATTGCTGCAGATCGGGGCGCGCCGGCTCGACGCGGGTGTCGGGATAGCCGCCCCAATAGAACCACGGCCAGCCGAACTGGTCGCCGAGCTCGACCTGGGTCAGATAATCGGGCGCGAGATCGGAGCCGAGCATGTCGCGCTCGTTGACCACCGTCCAGAGCTGCTTGTTGAACGGGCTGATCGCCATCCCCTGCGGGTTGCGCAGGCCCGAGGCATAGACACGGAAGGTCTTCTGTTCGGGATAGACTTCGAGGATGTTGGCGCGATATTTCTCCGCGTCGAGTCCGTTTTCGGCGATGTTCGACGACGAACCGACGCCAACGAACAACGTGCGGCCGTCAGGCGCGGCGACCAGCGTGCGCGCCCAATGATTGCCGCCGCCGTTGAGCTTGACCACCAGTTCGGGCTTGGCGGCGATCTGCGTCGCGCCCTCGGTATAGGGGACGCGCACCACCGAATCGGTGTTGGCGACGTAGAGCTGGCCGCCGAGCAGCGCCATGCCGGTCGGCGAATTGAGCCCGGTCATGAAAACGTGGCGCTGTTCGGCGACGCCGTCGCCGTCCGCGTCGCGCAACAGCGTGATGCGGTTGGCCGAGGGCACGCCGGCGCCCGCCTTGCCGAGCAGCAGGCCCATGACCCAGCCCTGGATGCCGCCGCCCTTGCGCGGCGGGCTGTTCGTCTCGGCGACGAGGACGTCGCCATTGGGCAGGCGATAGAGCCAGCGCGGGTGATCGAGGTTCTTCGCGAACGCCTTGACGGTCAGGCCGGCGGCGGGGGTGGGGGTCTCGTTGCCCTGCCAGCCGACGACATCGGCGACCTTGACGGTGGGCAGCGTCTGTTCGCGCGGCACGACGATCTGCGGCCGCTTGCCGGTGACGCGGTCGAACGGCACCTGCGCGGTATCGGGCCAGGCGAGATAGACGACCACCGCGATGGCGATCACGACAAGGAGCGCGGCGACGCGCAGGACGTGCTTCAGCATGACGCCACGATAGGGGTGCAGCCGCGCGCGCGGAAGGGGAAAGGTGCGGGGGCAGAAGGTATGTCCTGTCCCACCCATTCCGTGATCCCGGACGTATCGGAACCCCGGCAGGACTTTTACGAGTGCTCCTGCGAAAGCAGGAGCCCAGGAGTCGCGAACGCCATAGGACGTTCTGCTTGGCTCTGGGCTCCTGCGTTCGCAGGAGCACTGCGCTGACCTACCGGTGATGGGGACTTTTAAAGGGTCTCGATCAAGTCGTGCTCCCGCTTGCGCGGGAGCACGTCCGGATCAGCCCGGCAGCAGGTCGTAGCGGTCGGCGTTCATCACCTTGGTCCAGGCCTGGACGAAGTGCTTGACGAACATGCCTTGCGCGTCCGACGCGGCATAGACTTCGGCGAGCGCGCGCAGCTGCGAATTGGAGCCGAACACCAGATCGGTGCGCGACGCGGTCCACTTCTGCTCGTGAGTCGCCCGGTCGGTGCCGAGGAATTCCTCGTCGCTTTCGTCGCTGATCTGCTTCCATGCCGTGCCCATGTCGAGCAGATTGACGAAGAAGTCGTTGGTCAGCTGCCCCGGGCGGTTGGTGAACACGCCATGCTGCTTCGCCTTGGCGTGGTTGGCGCCCAGCACGCGCAGGCCGCCGACCAGCACCGTCATCTCCGGCGCCGACAGACCGAGCAACTGCGCCCGGTCGACCATCAGCTCCTCGGTCGGAACGTTGAACTTGACCTGCAGATAGTTGCGGAAGCCGTCGGCGCGCGGTTCGAGCACGTCGAAGCCCTCGGCATCGGTCCGCTCGGCGGACGCGTCGGTGCGACCGGGGGTGAAGGGCACCGCGATCGTATGGCCGGCCGCCTTGGCCGCCGTCTCGATCCCGACCGAGCCGCCGAGCACGATCAGGTCGGCGAGCGATACCTTCTTCGCGCCCTTGCCGTCGAAGTCCGCCTTGATCCCCTCATAGACCGACAGGACGCGGGCGAGCTGCTCGGGCTGGTTGACCTCCCAGTCCTTCTGCGGGGCGAGGCGGATGCGCGCACCGTTGGCGCCGCCGCGATGATCCGAGCCGCGCCACGTCGAGGCCGAGGCCCAAGCGGTGGTGACCAGCTCCTCGATCGACAGGCCGGAATCGGCGA
Source organism: Sphingomonas sp. GW821-FHT04B01 (assembly GCF_059420425.1). Taxonomy (NCBI): domain Bacteria; kingdom Pseudomonadati; phylum Pseudomonadota; class Alphaproteobacteria; order Sphingomonadales; family Sphingomonadaceae; genus Sphingomonas; species Sphingomonas sp. GW821-FHT04B01. The sequence continues at coordinate 66,515 of NZ_JBWKTR010000004.1, forward strand.
TCGCCGTCTTCAGCGCGGTGACGTCGCCGTCGTCGATCTGCGGATAGTCGGCGAGCGGGATCGGGTCCTGCCAGATCAGCTCTTCCTGCGGCACTTCCGGGCCGATCAGGCGGATCTTCGGCCCCATGTCGCGATGCGTCAGCTTGTACCACGCGCGTGCCCAGGCATCGGCAAAATAGGCCGGGTCGGCGCGAAACTTCTGGCAGATCGCATTGTACGCGGGGTCGACCTTGAGCGCCATGTCGGCGGTGGTCATCATCGTCGGCACGCGCTTGCCAGCGGTATGCGCCGCCGGGGCGAGCGTTTCGTCGGGATTGCCGACCGGCTGCCACTGATGCGCCCCCGCCGGGCTCTTCACCAGTTCATATTCGTGGTCGAAGAGCATGTCGAAATAGCTCATGTCCCACGTCGTCGGCGTCGGCGTCCACGCGCCCTCGATGCCCGAGGTGATGGTATGGTCGCCCATGCCGCTCTCGTGCGTCGAGGTCCAGCCGAGGCCCTGCGAAGCGATATCCGCGCCCTCGGGCTCGACACCGACCAGCTTGGCGTCGCCGGCGCCATGCGCCTTGCCGAAGGTATGGCCGCCGGCGGTCAGCGCGACGGTCTCCTCGTCGTTCATTCCCATGCGCGCGAAAGTTTCCTTCATGTCGCGCGCCGAGCCCTGCGGATGCGGGCAGCCGCCCGGGCCTTCGGGGTTCACGTAGATGAGGCCGTGCTGGATCGCGGCGAGCGGGCTTTCGAGCGCGAGGCCGGCTTCCTCGTCGATACGGGTCTGGCCGAGCCATTCCTCCTCGGTGCCCCAATAGACGTCCTTCTCGGGTTCGAACACGTCCTCGCGGCCGCCGGAGAAGCCGAAGGTCGGGCCGCCCATCGATTCGATCGCGACGTTGCCGGCGAGGATGAACAGGTCGGCCCAGCTCAGCTGGCGGCCGTATTTCTGCTTGATCGGCCACAGCAGGCGACGGGCCTTGTCGAGATTGCCGTTGTCCGGCCACGAGTTGAGCGGCGCGAACCGCTGCTGCCCGGCGGACGAGCCGCCGCGGCCGTCGCCGGTGCGATAGGTGCCGGCGCTATGCCATGCCATGCGGATGAAGAACGGGCCGTAATGACCGTAATCGGCCGGCCACCACGGCTGGCTGTCGGTCATCAGCGCGGTCAGGTCGGCCTTGAGCTGATCATAGTCGAGGCTGAGGAATTCCGACCGATAGTCGAAGTCGTCGCCCATCGGATTGCCGCTGACGCCCTTCTGGTGGAGGATGTCGATCGACAGCGATTCGGGCCACCAATCCTTGGCGGTGCGACCGAGCAGCCGGCGCTTGGCGGCGGCCTGTTTCCTGGGGTCGTTGATCGGGCTGCCTTCGGTGATGGCGTCCATGTTCGTCTCTCCTCGATCGGGCCTGTCTGGCGTGACGCGCACATTCCCGTGCCGCGCCGGTATGGTGCAAATGCTACCGGAGCTAGACAGATTGGGAAAACGCGAATTCGCGAAGGCGGTGATCGAAAGAGGCGATCAATATCGGTCGCATCGCGGCCGAAGGCGTCGTGTCACTTCGCGCCTTGCGTGCGTTTCGCGACGATGCGGCTGTGGGTGGCTTCGGCGGCGGCCTGAACGAAGGCGGCTTCGGAATCGGTCGTGCCGTTTCTGGCATAGGCGGCCGCGAGATCGCCGACGCGGGCGTTTTCGCGGCGAAGGTCGCGGGCGTCGGCTCTGGAGAGCTGTCCGGACCTGCGCCCGGCGCGGATGTCGTCGTGGTTCTTGGCGACCTGATAGGCGGCCGGGGCGGGCGGGGTCGCGTGGATCGTCGTCCACGCCTGTGCCAGCGCCGGCGTGGGAAGGACCGCGGCGAGACACAGGAGGGCGGGGCGGATCGTCCGCGGACCGTTCGACAAGGGCTGCATGCACACCTCCTATCCGTTCGTTCGCGATCATCGCCATCGCGGCTGAACGGGGGCTGAGTGCGATCAGTCCTCCTCGATCTCGCGCGTCACCGGCGGGTGCAGCCGCAGGCGGTGGATGCGTCGTTCGTCCGAATCGAGCACCTCGAGCTTCCAGCCGCTGGGGTGATCGACGCATTCGCCGACGGTCGGCACATGCCCCGCCAGCACCGCGGCGAGCCCGCCCAAAGTGTCGACGTCGTGATCGGTCTCGCCGAGACGCGGGTCGATCAGCGTCGCGGCGTCTTCCAGCTCGGCGCGCGCATCGGCATCCCAGGCGCCGCCGTCGATCGGCACGAGCAGCGCCTCGGGCGCCTCGTCATGCTCGTCCTCGATCTCGCCGACGATCTCCTCGATCAGATCCTCGATCGTGACCAGCCCCTCGGTCCCCGAATATTCGTCGAGCACCACCGCGAGATGGACGTGGCTCGCGCGCATATCGGCGAGCAGGTCGAGCGCGCCGCGCGACATCGGCACGTAGAGTGGCTCGCGGATCAGGCCGGAGATGTCGGCGGGATGCTCGGCGCCGGTGGCGAGGATCGCGAACACGTCCTTGATATGGACCATGCCGATGATCGTATCGAGCTCGCCGCGATAGACCGGCAGGCGGCTGTGACCCGCCTCCGCGAAAATCTGGACGAGATGCGCGAAGGTGGTGCCTTCCTCGACCGCGACGATATCGGCGCGCGGCACGCCGACGTCGCCGGCGTCGCGCTCGCCGAAGTGGAGCAGGTTGCGCACCATCTGCCGCTCGAGCGGGGTCAGGTCGCCCTTGGCGTCGGGCGCGGGATCGTCCTCGTGCCGATCGATCGCCTCCTCGAGCTGTTCGCGGAGGGATTCTTCATGCGCACCGCCGAAGATCAACGTCTTCAGCCCGCGCCAGATGTTCGATTCGCTGGGATCGCCGTTGCCGGCGCTACTTCGGTCGTCTGACATGGCGGCCGTATCAGTCCTCTCGCACTAGATAAGGGTCCGAAATGCCGAGCGTGGCGAGCGCCTGACGCTCGATATCCTCCATCGCTTCGGCTTCCTCGTCCCCCATGTGATCATAGCCTAGCAGATGCAGCGTGCCGTGCACCAGCAGGTGCGTGGCATGTTCGGCGACGCTGACGCCCTTCTCGCGCGCCTCCGCCTCGCAGACGCCATGGGCCATGACGATGTCGCCGAGCAGCAGCTCGCCGTCGTCGCTGTTCTGGCTGACCGTGTCGATCAGGTCGGGCTGGACCATCGGGAAAGAGAGGACGTTGGTCGGCTTGTCCTTCTGGCGATATTGCGCGTTGAGCGTGCGCACTTCCTCGTCGCCGGTGAGGCGGACGCTGATCTCGACCGTCGCGGCGGTGGTGAGCAATTCGCCATAAGGCGTGAGCCCGATCGCGGCACGGGTGGCGCGCGCGGCGAGCGCGTCCCAGTCGGTGTCGGCGGGCCAGGGCTCTTCGCGGGCGAGTTCGATCTGAATCATGCAAGGTCCGTCCTTGAGAAATCGTCGCCCTTGTAGAGCAGGCGGGCATCGTGCGTCTTGGCGCAGGCATAAGCGAAGCAATCGCCCATGTTGAGCCGGGCGGGGTGGCGGCCCTTGCCGTAGCGATCATAGGCTGCGGTCGCGATCATCGCCTCCGCGGCGCCGATCGATACGAGATGCATAGCGGCGCTCTGCCGAGCATCGCTGATGCACCGACGAAGATGGTCAATCGTCTTCCTCGTCGTTCAGCGAATCGTAGAACGCCTTGTCGGCGACCTGGCCGGTGGGCTCGCCCAAGGGGTGTGCCTGCCGCCACGCCTCCATACGCTCGCGAAGGCTCACCACCTTGGTTCGGTCCAGTTCGTGCTTTGGGTGCAGCCGGGCATCGTCGACTGCCGCCGTCTCGCTAATGCCCAGCAAGGCGCCGACTTCGCAAACCGGATCGGCCATATCGCTCTTCTTGGGATAGAGGGACGCCATAAGTGCTCCTGATATCCTCACAAAGCCACAGAGATATACATTCCGTTCAAGCGCCCGGCCCCTCATAGGCCTCGACGATCCGCCCCACGATCGGATGGCGGACGACGTCGGCGGCGGTGAAGCGGGTCATCGAAATGCCCTCGACGCCTTCGAGCCGCATCGTCGCATCCGCCAGCCCCGACGAACCGACGCCGCCGGGCAGATCGGTCTGGTTGGGGTCGCCGCAGATCACCATCCGGCTGTTCTGGCCGAAACGGGTGAGGAACATCTTCATCTGCGCCGGCGTGGTGTTCTGCGCCTCGTCGAGGATGACGAAGGCGTCCGCCAGCGTGCGGCCGCGCATGAAGGCGATCGGAGCGATCTCGATCTCGCCGCTCGCGATGCGGCGCTCGACCTGTTCGGCGGGCAGGCAGTCGTGCAGCGCGTCGTAGAGCGGGCGCAGATACGGATCGACCTTCTCCTTCATGTCGCCGGGCAGGAAGCCGAGCTTCTCGCCCGCCTCGACCGCGGGGCGCGACAGGATGAGGCGCTGGACGCTGCCGGTGATGAGCTGCGACACCGCCTGCGCGACCGCGATATAGGTCTTGCCGGTGCCTGCCGGCCCGAGCGCGAAGATCATGTCGTTGGTCGACAGTTCGCGCATGTAATGCGCCTGCGCCGGGGTGCGCGGCACGATCGTCTTCTTGCGGGTGCGGATCATCACCGAGGGGATGGCGCCGCGTTCGGTGCTGACGATGCCGTCGAGCGTAGGCTCCGACGCCATCGCGATCGAGGCATCGACGAGCCCGGTGTCGATCTCCTCGCCGCGTTGCAGGCGATGATAGAGGTCCTGCAACACGTCGCGGGCGAGCGCGACATGCTCGGCGCTGCCCTCCAGCCCGACGCGATTGCCGCGGGCGGTGATATAGACGCCGAGCCGGTTTTCGAGCGCGACGAGATTCTGGTCATATTGCCCGAAGAGCGTGGCGAGCAATTGCGGCTTGTCGAACAACACCTCAGCCCGGCTGCGTTCACCGGAGCGGGCGGGGATGGGCTTGCGACTCATGCGGTCCTTTCATGCCGTGATGGCATGAATGGAATGTGGGATGCGGGCGGGCGAAAGGGAAGCGGGAAAGGTCGATTTCACGCGAAGGCGCGAAGGCGCGAAGAAGGGTGGTTCGCGCAGAGAAGCGGAGACGCGGAGATGTCGCGCGAAGATGCCGCGTCAGCGACTTGCATTCTAGCCATTGGGATCGAGATGCTTTGCGCCAGACGCAACACTTTCGTGTCTCTGCGCCTCTGCGCGCAAATTCAGGCCGCTACGCGCACCCGTTCGGCACCCGCCAGCGATACCGGGCCGGCGGAGAGCAGATCGACGGAGACCATGTCACCGATCGCCGCATCGGTCATCAGATGGACCGATTGCAGCCACGGCGACTTGCCGAGCATCTGGCCGGGCAATTTGCCGTGGCGTTCGATCAGCACGTTGCAGGTGCGACCGACGCTCGCCTGGTTGAACGCCTGCTGGTCGCGGCCAAGCGCTGCCTGCAGCCGTTGCAGCCGCTCGTCCATCACCACCTCGGGGATCGCGCCGGCCATGTCGGCGGCGGGCGTGCCGGGGCGCGGGCTGTATTTGAACGAATAGGCCTGCGCATAGCCGACCGCGTCGACCAGCCGCAGCGTCTCGGCGAACTCCGCCTCGGTCTCGCCGGGGAAGCCGACGATGAAATCGCCCGACAGCGCGATATCGGGCCGGACCACGCGCACCCGATCGAGCAGGCGCAGATAGGAAGCGGTGTCGTGGTTGCGGTTCATCGCCTTGAGCACGCGGTCGCTGCCCGCCTGCACCGGCAGATGGAGGAAGGGCATCAGGCTCTCGACGTCGCCATGCGCGTCGATCAGCCCCTGCCGCATGTCGTTGGGATGGCTGGTGGTGTAGCGGATGCGGGCGAGGCCGGGGATACGATCGAGCACGCGGATCAGATCGTGCAGCCCGCGCCCGTCATCGTCCCAGGCGTTGACGTTCTGGCCGAGCAACGTGATCTCGCGTGCGCCGGCGTCGACCAGCGCCTTCGCCTCGTCGACGATCGCCGCGAACGGGCGACTGACCTCGGCGCCGCGCGTATAGGGCACGACGCAATAGGTGCAGAACTTGTCGCAGCCTTCCTGCACGGTGAGGAAGGCGGAGGGGCCGACGCGGCGGCGCGCGGGCAGCGCGCCGAACTTCGACAGCAGCGGCATGTCGGTGTCGAGGCTGGGCGTGCCGGCGGCGGCGCTCGCCACCAGCGCGGGAAGATTGTGATAGGCCTGCGGGCCGACGACGACGTCGACCTTGGCGCGGCGGACGATCTCGTCGCCCTCGGCCTGCGCGACGCAGCCGGCGACCGCGATCATCGGGGCGGTCCGCTCGTTGAGCCGGGCGTTCTTGCGCAGCCGGCCGATGTCCGAATAGACCTTCTCGGTCGCGCGGTCGCGGATGTGGCAGGTGTTGAGCACGACGAGATCGGCACGATCGGGATCGTCGGTCGCGGTCATCCCGTCGGCCGCCATCAGTTCGGCCATGCGCTCGCCGTCGTAGACGTTCATCTGGCAACCGAACGACTTGACGTGGAAGGTCTTGGGCGGGGTCTGGGGTTTGTCCGCAGGAGTCATGCCGGCGCGCATACAGGATGTGGGGGGTGGTCGCCAGCGGGTAACCTATTCCTCCCTCGGGAGGGCAAGTGGGACCGTTCGGCATCAGCGGAATGGCGAAAAGGGGGGATAGGGTGGCAGCTCAATCAACAAGCTCCACCCCTTCCTCCCCCTCCGTCAGCGCTTTGCGCTGCCACCTCCCCCTGGCGGGGGAGGAATTGGGTTACATCGTGCCGGCGCCGCTCTGGGCGTGAGCGAGATGCTTCTCGATGATCGGCACCGCGCTGGTCGCGACCTGGCGGAGTGCCGGGTCCTGGCCATCGGTAGCATAGCCCTTGTGGAGTGCCCAGGCGGTCTTATGCGCTTCGGCCTGCTGCTGCATGTAAAGGGCGTCGAAGCCGTCGGCGGGTGCCGACTTGAGCGCCGCGATCTTCGCCGCATTGGGTTCGGACAGCGCCTTGCCGGGCTTCGCGACCTTGGGCTCGGTCTTGGGGAGCGCCGCCATCAGCGATTTGGTGGTCTGCATATGGTCGGCGATCATCTCGCGCGCGAAATCCTTGGTCGCCTGGCTTTTCGCCTTGGTGAGCGCGAGTTTGCTCGACTGGATCTCGTACATGTCGCCGTCCGCCGCCCAGGTCACGTAATTCTGAGCCGGCGTGCCGGCGAGCGGCGTCGCATCGACCTGGGTCGGAGTCATCGTGCCGGCGTCCTGTGCCAGCGCGCCGGCAGATGTCGCGGCGAGGGCAATCGTGCTGATACAAATCAATATCTTGCGCATGTCTATCTCCTGGGATCGAGCTGTCCAACGACTGCCGGTGGAAGCTGTTCCTTCTTGGCCTAGACTTGGCGAAATCTATGGCGGAGCCGATCCGGGCAGGTCGAAATGTTGCGGCGCATCAGGGATGCCACCCGCTTCGCCATTGCGAATAAACGCTGTACGGTCGGGTCATGACGATCATGACGCGCTCCGCTATCGCCCTGCTGCTCGCCACCGGCTGCGGCGCCACGCCCGCCTTCGCGCAGGAGGCGGAGGTCGACGCGCCACGGCGCACGCGGATCGGGCTGGGGCCGCAGCTCGTGCCGCGTTATCCGGGGGCCGATTCGTTTGCGCTGCGGCCGTTCGTCGACGTGTCGCGGACCCGTGGCGATACGCCTTTCGCCTTCGAAGCGCCGGATGAAAGCGCGGGCTTTCCGATATTGCGCGACGACCGGTTCCAGTTCGGGCCGGTGATCGGCTTCGAGGGTCGCCGGCGCGCCCGCGATGTCGGTGGACGGCTGCCGAGCGTCGGCGCCACCGTCGAGCTCGGCGGCTTCGTCCAATATGCCCTGAGCGACGCGCTGCGGCTCCGCGTCGAGGCGCGGCAGGGGCTGGGCGGTCACAAGGGGCTGATCGGCGTGGTCGGCGCGGATTATATCGCACGCGATGCCGACCGGTGGCTGTTTTCGATCGGACCGCGGGTCACGCTGGCGGGCGCGCGCTACAATCGCGCCTATTTCGGCGTCGCCGCCGCGGATGCGGCCTTCGCCGGGCTGCCGGCGTTCAAGGCGGACGGCGGTTTGCAGGCGGTCGGGGCGACGGTGGGCGCCTTGCGGCAGCTGACCCCGCATTGGGGCGTGTCCGGCTATGCCAAATACGACCGGCTGGTCGGCGATCCCGGCCGGTCACCGGTGGTGCGCGCCTTTGGCTCGCGCAGCCAGCCCTCGGTCGGGCTGGCGCTGAGCTATACGTTCGGCGCCGGCGTGCATTGATGCAGCGGCGGGTTCAGGCGGCGTTTTCGATCGCCGCCCGTGCCTGCGTGGCGATCGCCTTGCGACTGCCCGCCGCGGCGGGATCGAACGGCGCGAGCAGGTGGAGCGTCACCGGAAAGCGTCCCCGTCGCCGCAGCACCCGCAGCGCATGCGCCCCGCCGGGCTCGTCGCCGACCCAGGCGAGTTCGGGCGTCGCCGTGCCGTAATCGACCCGGATCGGCTGGACGCGGACGCCCGGCGGCGGCGGGTCGAGCGCGGCGAGCAGCGCCGCCTTGAACGGCAGCAGGGTGACGCCGTCCCCTGTGGTGCCTTCGGGAAAGACGGTCACCGGCCCGCCGGCGCCGATGGCGGTGCGGAGCTGCGCGATCTGCGCGGCCACCTGTAACCGGTCGTCGCGGCTGACGAAGAGGGTGCGGTTGAGCGTGCACAGCCAGCCGACCAGCGGCACGCCGCGCAATTCGCCCTTGGCGACGAAGGCGCTGCCGGTGGCGCCGGCGATCGCGAGGATATCGATCCAGCTGAGATGGTTGCTGAGGAACACGACATCGCGGGCGAGCGGCGTGCCGACGACGCGCACTTGCGCGCCGACGATCCGCGCGACCAGCCCGAGGAACCGCCGCGGCCAGGGCGAAGGCCGGCGGACCGCCCGCCAGGCGCCGTGCAGCGCGAGGCCGCCGAGGAGGGCGATGACGAGCGCGAGCAGGCGGCCGGCGAGGCGCAGGTTGGCGATCATCGCGACAAGGAGGGGGGCGGTATCACAACCACTTCATCACCCCGGATTTGTTCGAGATCTTTGCGGCAGCCGCCCAAGTGCTCCTGCGAAAGCAGGAGTCCAGGAGTCCCGAACACCATAAGGCGTTGTTCTGCTTGGCTCTGGGCTCCTGCTTTCGCAGGAGCACTGTGGTGATTCGTGGGGGATGCGGACTTTCCGGCAGGGCTTCAACGCGTCCGGGGTGACGGAGCTTTCGAGATGATCGATCGAATCTATACCCGCCGCCAGATGCGACTGGCATGGAGGAAATCGGCGGTCGTCCCATCGGTCACGAGACGGCGGTCGCGGTCACGCCTTGCGGTCGAGGCTGACGCCGTACAATTCCATGCGGTGGTCGACGAGGCGGAAGCCGAGCTTCTCGGCGATCGCCTTCTGGAGCTGTTCCAGCTCGGGATCGACGAACTCGATGACCTTGCCGGTCTCGACGTCGATCAGATGATCGTGATGCGCCTCGGGCGAGGGCTCGTAGCGGGCGCGACCGTCGCCGAAATCGTGACGGTCGAGGATACCCGCCTCCTCGAACAGCCGCACCGTGCGGTAGACGGTGGCGATCGAAATCCCCGGATCGATCGCCGAGGCACGTTCATAGACCTTCTCCACGTCGGGATGGTCTTCGGCTTCGGACAGGACGCGCGCGATGACGCGGCGCTGTTCGGTGATACGCAGGCCCTTCTGGTTGCAAAGGGCTTCGAGATCGATCTTGCGGGGCATGTCCCCTATGTAGTGCAGGTGGCTTGTTGCGAAAAGCGAAACCGACTCGCAAAAAGCAGATGGTCAGATCGCGCGGCGATAGGTGTGCGCGTCGAACGCCTGGCCGGTCTTGCCGCGATAGTAATTGCGCCGCTCGCCGACCTTGGCGAAGCCCTGTTCGGTATACAGGCGGACGGCGTCATTGCCTTCGCGCACCTCGAGATGCAGGTCGGCGATGCCGGTCGCCTGCGCCTCGGCGATGACGCCACGCAGCAGCGCGCGGGCGATGCCGCGACGGCGCCAGACGGGATCGACCGCGAGCAACAGCAGCTCGGCTTCGTCGGCGACGCTGCGCACCATCGCGAAACCGGCGGGGGCTTCGTCGACATAAGCGAGCGTCAGCCGGACGCCGGGCATCGCCAGCACGCCGAGACACTGGTTGCGCGTCCACGCCTCGCCGAACCGCGGCTCGAACGCGGCGGCCATCAGCGCATCGACCGTGGCGACGTCGCGGGCGTCGCCGGTACGCAGCATCACCTGACGCGTCGCCATCATGCGGGCACCTTTCCGCCCGGCAATTTGGCGTCGGGGGCCCGGCCGTAGACCGGGCGCGGCGGCAGCGTCGCGAGCGCCTGCGGCAGCAGCAACGCGTCGGATGCGTCGGGCAGCGCGGGCCGGCCGGCGAGCTCCGGCGCGACCTGCTGCAGCCAGCGCACGCCGTTGCCGACGGGATAACGATCGCCGAGCGCGGCGATCGCCGCGTCGGGCTTGCGCGAGGCGAGATCGTCGAGCGGTACGGGGCCGGCGGCGAAGGACTGGACGAACACCTCGCCATGGCCGCCCTCCAGCATCACCGCTATTTCGCCGGTGCGGCCGGCGGCGAAGTCGGCGGCGGCGATCAGCGACAGGCTGGAATAGCCGGCGACGCTCGCGTCCCAGCCGAGCGCGAGTCCGCGGGCGGCGGCGATGCCGACGCGCAGGCCGGTGAAGCTGCCCGGGCCGACGTCGACGAGGATATGCGCGGCGCGGCCACCGTCGGGCAGGTCGGCGATCATCGGCAGCAACTGCTCGGCATGGCCGCGGCCGACCTCGCGATGCTGCGCGGCGATGACGCGGCCGTCCTCGATCAGCGCGACCGAACAGGCGGCGGTGGCGGTGTCGATGACGAGGATGCGGGAAGGGGCGTCGGTCATGTTTGGACTGCTTTGCGACACGCGGGCGCGGGGGACAAGCGGTGTGGCGTCACTACTTTCACGCAAGATAGGCGTGTCCGTGCCTTGTCCGCTCGTCACCCTGGACTCGTTCCGGGGCCCACTTTGCGGCGAGGGAAGTGGCTCGAACGGAAACGTACGCCTGCCGACGGGTGGACCCCGGAACCAGTCCGGGGTGACGGAGAGAGTAAGGCGACGGCTCGCCTTCACTCCGCCGTGTTACGCGATCGTGTTGAACCGTTCGAAGCCCGGCCGGGGCAGGCGGTCGTGGACGCTTGCCGGATCGCCATAGCCGAGCGTGGAGATGAAGTTGGTCCGCACCCCCGGCCGGTCGGCGAAGAACGCCTTGTCGACCGCGCCCTGGTCGAAGCCCGACATCGGCCCGGTATCCAGTCCGAGCGCGCGTGCGGCGATGATGAAATAGGCCCCCTGCAACGTCGAGTTGCGGACCGCCGAGGCGGTGCGCAGCTCGGTATTGCCGTCGAACCACGCCTTGGCGTCGACGTGGGGGAACAGCTCGGGCAGGTGTTCGTGGAACTCGACGTCCATCGCGATGACGACGCTGACCGGGGCTTTCAGGATCTTCGCCTGATTGGTGTCCGACGCGCAGGCGGCGAGCTTCGCCTTGGCATCGTCGCTGACGCACCAGACGAGTCGTGCGGGCAATTGGTTGGCGCTGGTCGGGCCCCATTTCATCAGCTCCCAGATCGCATGGAGCTGATCCTCAGTCACCGGCCGGTCGGTATAACCGTTGTAGCTGCGCGCGGTGCGGAAGATGCGGTCGAGCGCGGTATCGGACAGGGGCTCGGACATCAGACGGCTCTCACCTCGGTGACTTCGGGGACGTAATATTTGAGGAGCTGCTCGATGCCGCTCTTCAGCGTCGCGCTGGACGAGGGACAGCCGGCGCAGGCGCCCTGCATGCGGAGGAACACCTTGCCCTTGTCGAAGCCGCGATAGACGATGTCGCCGCCGTCGTTCGCCACCGCGGGACGGACGCGCGTGTCGATCAGCTCGCGGATCTGCGCGACGATGTCGGCATCGGCGGGGTCGTCGGTCAGTACCTCTTCGTCGGCGGGGACGCTGAACCCGGCGCTACCCTGACGGAACAGCGGCATGTTGGCGGCGAAATGGTCGAGCAGGATGGCCAGCACGTCGGGCTTGAGGCTGTGCCATTCGACGCCGGGCGCGGCGGTGACCGACACGAAGTCGCGGCCGAAGAACACGCCGGTGACGTCGCCCAGCGCGAACAGCATCTCGGCGAGCGGGCTCGCCTCGGCCTCCTCGGGGGTGGCGAAGTCGCGCGTGCCGGCATCCATGACGGCGCGGCCGGGCAGGAACTTGAGCGTCGCCGGGTTGGGCGTGGTTTCGGTCTCGATCAGCATGAGCGTCATGTGGACCGTGGGGGGCGGGGGATCAAGCGTAACGGCGGAAAGGGATTGTTTCCGCGTCCGCTGAATTCCTCCCCTGCAAGGGGGAGGGCGGTTAAGCCTCGAGTTGCTTGACCGCGGCGTTCCAGCTTTTGATGTTCGCGCGCGCCTCCTGGACGAACGGCGATCTCCGCACCACGCCGAGGAAGAGGTCGGCGATCCATTTGCCCGGATTGCGCAGCGGGCGTTCGAACTGGACGAGCAGCACTACGCGCGTCCCCGCGCTGTCGTTCCACACCTCGTGGTCGTAGGTGTCGTCGAAGATTAGGGTCTCGCCCTCCGCCCAGCGGACGATGCGGTCGGCGACGCGCATCCGCACGTCGCCGTCGCGCGGCACGAACAGGCCGAGGTGGCAGGTGATCAGCCCCTTGGTGACGCCGCGATGCGCGGGGATATGCGTGCCGGGCGCGAGGATCGAGAAGAAGGCGCTGTTGAGCCCGGGGATGCGCGCGACCAGCGCCTGCGTCGCCGGGCAGCGCGCCAGATTGTCCTCGATCGGATAGCCATAGCCCCACAGGAAGAAGGAGCGCCATTTGTCGACCTCGGCGATGGACCGGTGATCGGGCGAGATCGTCGCGAGGCTCGGCGCCGGCTGTCCCTGCAGCGCCACCGCCGCGGCCTCGTCGCGGATCGTCTGCCACTGGTCGCGCAGCAGCGCGGTCCAGCCGAACTGGCGCACGTCGAGCACCGGATCGTTGGCGACCAGCGACGAGGCGGCGATCATCCGGTCGAAGAGGCCGCGCAGCCGCTTGCCGATGCGGATGATCAGCGGCCGGCCGGGCTCGGCGGCGAGCGGCGCGGGCGGGGTGGGCACGGCCTTGCCCGAGTTCCGCCACATTGCGGGGGCCGCTTCGTTCATACCGGTCGTCATTACAGATACCATCATCGAGTCGCGTCGGGCCCGTCGTTGCCCGGCTGCCCCAAGACCGTCGGGCTACGCCCCGGCTGGGGCGAAATGATGACCGAAACGAGGAGGATACGGTCGCGCTGGCGGGGCCGCGCCGCAATCGCTAGAGAGGGGGACTATGGCGTTTTTCACCCGCGCGTTCGCGCCCGTACTCGTCCTCGCCCTCGCATCGGCGACGCTCGCCCAGGTCAGGGCTCCCGCCCGGCCCGCATCCGCCACCGCTGCCGCCCCGGACGCCGGGGTCAAGGTCGATCCGACGCCGTGGCTCTACAAGGGCAGCGACCTCGCGCACGATCCCGCCTGGGTGTTCGGTACGCTGCCCAACGGCCTGCGCTATGCGGTGCGCAAGAACGGCGTGCCGCCGGGGCAGGTGTCGATCCGCGTCCGCATCGATGCGGGTTCGCTGTACGAGAAGGACAGCGAGCGCGGTTATGCGCATTTCATCGAGCATCTCTCGTTCCGCGGCTCGGAATATGTCCCCGACGGCGAGGCGAAGCGGGTGTGGCAGCGGTTCGGCGCGACCTTCGGTTCTGACAGCAACGCCTCGACCACGCCGACGCAGACGCTCTACAAGCTCGATCTGCCCTCGGCGACCGACCAGACCGTCGACGAGAGCCTCAAGATCCTGTCGGGGATGATGGCGGCGCCGGCGCTGACCGATGCCGCGGTGTCGGCGGAGCGGCCGATCGTGCTCGCCGAGCGGCGCGAACAGCCCGGTCCGCAGGTCAAGCTGCAGGACGCGATGAACCGGCTGTTCTTCGCCGGCCAGCCGCTCGCCGAACGCTCGCCGATCGGCACGGTCGAGACGCTCGACGCGGCGAACGGCGCGAGCATCAAGGCGTTCCACGACCGCTGGTATCGCCCCGAACGCGCGGTCGTCATCATCTCGGGCGACATGGACCCGGCGACGCTGGGCCAGATGGTGACGCGCCATTTCGCCGGCTGGAAGGGTAACGGCCCCAACCCTGCCGATCCCGATTTCGGCAAGCCCGATCCGAAGCAGCCGACCTCGGCGACGCTGGTCGAACCCGGCCTGCCGCCGCTGGTGATGATGGGGGTGATGCGCCCCTGGCAGTACAATGACGATACCAAGATCTTCAACCAGAAGCGGATGGTCGACACGATCGCCGCGAAGGTGATCAGCCGGCGGCTCGAGCGGCGCGCGCGCGCCGGTGCGAGCTTCGTGCAGGCGGGGGTCGATCTCGACGACCGGTCGCGCTCGGCCAACATGACCTCGGTGCTGATCCTGCCGGTCGGCGACCAATGGGAACAGGCGCTGAAGGACGTGCGGGCGGTGATCGCCGACGCGCAGAACAGCGCGCCGACGCAGGCCGAGATCGATCGCGAATATGCCGATTACGAGGTCGCGATCCGCAACAGCGTCGAGACCGCGCGGGTCGAGGCGAGCGCCAAACAGGCCGACGACATGGCCGGCGCGCTCGATATCCGCGAGACGGTGACCGCGCCCGAGAACAGCTATGCGATCCTGACCGAAGCGAAGCAGAAGGGGATGTTCAACCCCGCCGCGGTGCTCGCCTCGTCAAAGAAACTGTTCCAGGGCGACGCCACGCGGGCGCTGGTCAACACGCGCACCGCGGAGAAGGGGACGGCGGAGAAGCTCGCCGCCGCGCTCAAGGCGGACGTGTCGACGCTGACGATCAAGCGCGCCAGCCAGGCGGCGGTCGACTTCACCAAATTGCCTGCGTTGGGCGCAGCCGGCACGGTCGCGTCGCGCGAGCCGCTCGTCGGGCTGCCCGCGGAAAAGGTGGTGTTCGCCAATGGCGTGCGCATGCTGGTGTTCGCCAACCCCGACGATACCGGCCGCGTCTTCGTGCGGGTGCGGTTCGGCCGCGGCTATAATTCGCTGCCCGCCAACCGGCCGAGCCCGGCGTGGGCGGGCGATCTCGCGCTGATGGAAAGCGGCATCGGCAATCTGGGGCAGGACGATCTCGACCAGCTCACCGCGGGGCGGCAGCTCGGCCTCGATTTCGGCATCGACGAGGACACCTTCTCGATCGCCGCGCTGAGCAGCCCCAAGGATTATGCCGACGAACTGACGCTGATCGCCGCCAAGCTGGCGCATCCGCGCTGGGACCCGGCGCCGGTGGCACGCGCCAAATCGGCGGCGCTGACCGCGATTCCCGGTTATGATTCGTCGGCGGACGGCGTGCTGTCGCGCGATCTGGAAGGGCTGCTGCATGCCGGCGATCCGCGCTGGGCGACGCCCGACGCCAAGGCGGTCGACGCGCTGACGCCCAAGGCGTTCGAGGCGTTCTGGGCGCCGCTGCTCGCCAGCGGTCCGATCGAGGTCGACGTGTTCGGCGACGTCAAGTCGGACGAGGCGATCGCCGCGGTGGCCAAGAGCCTCGGCGCGATCCCCGCGCGCACCCAGCCGACGACGGCGGCGCCGCCGGTGCGCTTCCCCGCGCATGTCGCGACGCCGGTGCTGCGCTACCACAAGGGCCCCGACAATCAGGCGAGCGCGGTGATCGCCTGGCCGACCGGCGCCGGCGTCGCCGACATCGCCGAGGCGCGCCGTCTCGACGTGCTGGCGCAGGTGTTCAGCGACCGATTGTTCG
Organism: Sphingomonas sp. GW821-FHT04B01; assembly: GCF_059420425.1. Lineage (NCBI taxonomy): Bacteria > Pseudomonadati > Pseudomonadota > Alphaproteobacteria > Sphingomonadales > Sphingomonadaceae > Sphingomonas > Sphingomonas sp. GW821-FHT04B01. Next base: position 82,337 of record NZ_JBWKTR010000004.1, read on the forward strand.
AGCGGATGCGGCAGGCGGCGGGGGCGAGCTACAGCCCCGGCGTCGCGAGCAACTGGCCCAAGGGGCTGCCCGGCGGCGGCCGCCTGATGGCGGTGAGCCAGGTCGCGCCGGCGAACGTCGATCTGTTCTTCCGCCTGTCGCGCGAGATCGCCGCCGATCTCGCCAAGACGCCGATCGGCGCCGACGAGCTGGCCCGGGTGAAGGGGCCGTTGCAGCAGGTCTATGCGCGCGCGGCGACGAGCAGCCTGTTCTGGCTGCGCGAGCTGTCGGGCGGGGCCTATGACGATCGCCGGCTGGAGGCGACGCGTCGCATCGGCCGCGACTTCGGCGACGTGACGCCCGAGGTGTTGCAGGCGACCGCGGCGAAATATCTGGTGCCGGCGAAAGACTGGACGCTGGCGGTGCTGCCGCGAAAGGGGAAGTGACGGAAATCCTTCCCCGCAAGGGCAGGGCTATCGCATATGGACGCTCGCGCAAGCCTGTCGTCTTCCAAGCCCACCTCGGCACCCCGGACTTGTTCCGGGGTCCACCCTGCGGCGAGTAGAAAGGCCTGTTTCGACACCGTTCTCTCGCGGCCCGGTGGACCCCGGAACAAGTCCGGGGTGACGAATCTGATAAAGAAACCGATCGAACTTCGCTGCCGCCGGCTCCGCCCGCAGTAAGGTTATTCAAGCTGGCGGAGGGGAGGACAGGGCGGGAGCCCGCGAGGTCACCTCACCCCCGGTACAGCGCGTCCAGCCGGTCGCCATATTCCTTGCGGATCACGTGGCGGCGGATCTTGAGGCTGGGCGTCAGTTGCTCGTTCTCGATCGTGAACGGCGCGTCGGCCAGCACGAAGCGGCGGATGCGTTCGGTGACCGACAGATCCTTGTTCACCCGCTCCACCGCATGGCCGATCGCGGTGCGGTATTCGCTGTTTTCCGCCAGTCGCTCGAACTTGCAGAGCGTCCCGTTGGCCGCGCACCATTCCTGCGTCCATTCGGGGTCCGGGACGATCAGCGCGACCATATAGGGGCGCCGGTCGCCGGCGATCATCGCCTGCACGATCTCGGGTTGCAGCGTCAGCATCCCCTCGACCTTTTGCGGCGCGACATTGTCGCCCTTGTCGTTGATGATGAGGTCCTTCTTGCGATCGGTGATCGCAATCCGGCCGGCGGCGTCGATCTCGCCGATGTCGCCGGTGTGCAGCCAGCCGCCCTTGAGCACGCGCGCCGTCTCGGCCTCGTTGCGCCAATAGCCGTGCATCACCAGCTCGCCGCGCACCAGGATTTCGCCGTCCTCGGCGATGCGCACCTCGGTGTCGATCAGCGGCGGGCCGACCGAATCCATGCGGATGCCCGCGCTCGGCCGATTGCACGAGATCACCGGCGCCGCCTCGGTCTGGCCATAGCCTTGCAGGAAGGTGACACCGAGCGACTGGAAGAACAGCCCGATCTCCGGGTTGAGCGGCGCGCCGCCCGACACCATCGCCTTCATCCGTCCGCCGAACTTCTTGGCGATTTTCGGCTTGAACAGCGTGCGGACCAGCAGTTGCGCTGGCCGGTCGGCGAGGCGCAGCGTGCCCGCATTCGCCTTCGCACCGACGTCGAGCGCCTTCGCCAGCAGATAGGCGGACATGCCGCCCTGTTTCTCGATCGCCTTGCTGATCCGCGTGCGCAGCACCTCGAACAGGCGCGGCACGACGAACATGATCGTCGGGCGCACTTCCTCGATATTGGCGGCGAGCTTGTCGAGCCCCTCGGCATAATAGATCTGGCCGCCGAGCGAGATCGGCAGATGCTGGCCGCCGGTATGTTCATAGGCGTGGCTGAGCGGCAGGAACGACAGGAAAACCTCGTCGCCCGCGCCGAAATCCTCTTCGATGACCGTCGCGCAGCCGTTGCAATTGTGCAGGATCGCGCCGTGATGCTGCATCACCCCGCGCGGCGCGCCGCCGGTGCCGCTGGTGTAGATGATGCAGGCGAGGTCGTCGCGCTGGAAGGTCGCCTCCGCCGCGGCCACCGTTGGCTCGGTCGGATGGTCGGCGATCAGCGCGTGCCAGTCGTGGAAGTCGACGCCGGCCGAGGGCGCGCGCATCGGATCGATGCCGATGACGATCTGGCCCTGGTTGGAGCGCAGCACCGCGGTGAGCACCGTGCGCGCGAGCTTGTCGGTGGACACGATGATGCCGCATGCGCCCGAATCGGCGATGATATGGGCATGGTCGCGCTCAGTATTGGTGACATAGGCCGGCACGGTGATGCAGCCCGCCGCCATGATCGCGAGATCGCTGATGCACCATTCCGGCCGGTTCTCGCTGACCAGCATCACCCGGTCGCCCGGCTTCATGCCGATCGCCTTGAGACCCGCGGCGAGGCTCGCGACCTGGCGTGCCGCCTCCGCCCAGCTCGTCGCGACCCATTGGCCGTCGCGTTTCGCCCAGAGGAAGGGAGCGTCGCCACGGTCCTTCGCCCGAGCGAAGAACATCGTGACGAGATTGGGGAAACGCTCGAGGGCCATGATCTCTCCTGTCGCGGCCGGGCTCGCCGCCCGCCGTCGTCCTTTATTCCGAAGGGCGGTTGGCGACCGGCGCCATGCGGGTCGGGTCGCTGACGCTGCCGTCCTCGCCGATCGCGACGCCCTCGCTGCGCGGATCGGCGGCGCCGACCCAGCGGCCCTGCTTCCATTCGATCGCATTCGCCTTGAGCCCGAGCGGCGCGACCTGCGTGCGTTCGCCCAGCGCGGCGAGCGCGGGTTGCAGCGCGGCGGCGCCGGTGCCGGTCTCCAGCGTCGCGACCGGGCCGGGGGCGTAGACAAGGCCGAGCGCGATCGCCTCCTGCGCCGACAAATTCCAGTCGAGCACGCCGATCAGCGCCTTGGCGATCTGCGCGATGATCGTCGATCCGCCCGCCGCGCCGACCGCCAGACGGACCTTGCCGCTGGCATCGTAGACGATCGTCGGTGCCATCGAGCTGCGCGGTCGCTTGCCGCCCTCGACGCGGTTGGCGACGAGATAGCCTGAATCGACGGGGACGATGTCGAAGTCGGTCAGCTCGTTGTTGAGCACGGTGCCGTCGACGACCAGCCCCGAGCCGAACGGCCCCTCGACCGTCGTCGTCACCTCGACGACGTTGCCGGCGCGATCGGCGACGGCGAGGTCGGTGGTGCCGGCGACCTCGCTGACCGGCGCGGGGGTGCGCACCGGCGCGCCCGGCGGCGTGCCGGCGGCGACGCGCGCCATTGTCCGGTCGGTCGCGATCAGCGCTGAGCGCTTCGCGATATAGGCGGGGTCGAGCAGGCCCTTGACCGGGACGCGGACGTAATCGGGATCGCCGACGTAGAGGTTGCGGTCGGCATAAGCGAGACGCGAGCTTTCGGCGAACAGATGCCAGGCGACGGGCGAGTCCTTGCCCAGTTTCGCCATGTCGAATCGTTCGAGCTGTTTGAGGATCATCAGCACGGTGATGCCGCCCGACGACGGCGGCCCCATCCCGCAGATCCGGTAGGTCCGATAGGGGACGCACAATTCGGGGCGCGGCTTGGCGTCGTAGGTCGCCAGATCGCCGGTCGTCATCTTCGACGGGTTGCGCGCGGCGCCGTTGACCGTCGTGACCAGCTTCGCCGCCTGCGGGCCGACGTAGAAACTGTCCGGACCCTGCCGCGCGATCCGGTCGAGCAGCGCCGCCTGTGCCAGGTTGCGCAGGATGCCGTCGGCGCCGACGGTGAATATCGCGCGCGCTTCGGGCGTGAGATGGTCGCCGTAGGATTCGTCCGAATGGCGGAAGCGCGGGCTGACGCGGAAGCCGTCGCGCGCCAGCCGGATCGCCGGTTCGAACAAGCGCGCCCAGGGCAGTTTGCCCGACTGACGGTGCGCCAGCGCCATGCCGCGCAGCGCGCCCGGCACGCCGACGCTGCGCCCGCCCGGCACTGCGTCGTCGTGGCTCAGCGGCCTGCCGGCGGCGTCGTAGAACCAGCGCGGCGTCGCGGCGGCGGGGGCGGCCTCGCGCGCGTCGATCGTCGTCACCTTGCCGGTCTTGGCGGCGTGGCTGACCCAGAAGCTGCCGCCACCGATGCCGGAGCTCTGCGGCTCGACGACGTTGAGCGCGAGCATCGTCGCGATCGCGGCGTCGGTGGCGCTGCCGCCCGCCTTGAGGATCTCGACCCCCGCCGCCGCGGCGCGCGGATCGGCGGCGCTGACCATTCCGGGCGCCTGACGGCCGGGGGCCTGGGGCGGCGGAGCCTTAGCCAGCGCCGGGGCACTGACGGCGGCAAGGGCGAGCGCGAGTCCGATCTTCATCGCCGCAAAGCCTAACGGCTGGCCCGCCGAGGGCAAGCCGTTACGCCGCGGCCGCCGCGGCGATATCCGCGAAACCGTCGCGGACGAGGCAGGCGTCGAGCTCGGCGAGGATATGGCGGGCGAGTCCCGGTCCTTCGTAGACCAGCGCCGAGTAGAGCTGGACGAGGCGTGCGCCGGCGCGGATGCGCGCATAGGCTTCCGCGCCGCTGTCGATTCCGCCCGCGGCGATCAGCGCGATGCCGCCGCCGGTGGCGCTGCGCAGGTCGGCCAGCCGCTGCCGGGCAAGCGTCGCGAGCGGCGCGCCCGACAGGCCGCCGGCCTCGCCCGCTTGTGGCGACCGTAGCGGCGGGCGCGAGATCGTCGTGTTGCCCATGATGATCGCGTCGAGCCCGTGGCCGATCGCGGCGCGGGCGATGCCGTCGATCGCTGCGGCGTCGAGATCGGGGGCGATCTTCAGGAACAGCGGCGTCGTGCCGCGCGCCGCGGTGCAGGCGGCGAGCAGCTCGTCGAGTGCCGCGCCGTGCTGGAGGTCGCGCAGGCCGGGGGTGTTGGGCGAGGAGATGTTGATCGTGACGTAATCGGCGAGCGGCGCGGCGGCGGAGACGCCGGCGACGTAATCGGCGACGCGGTCGGTCGCGTCCTTGTTGGCGCCGACGTTGATGCCGAGCCGGCCGGAACCGCGCCGGGCGGCGCGCGCGCGGGCAAGGCCGCCCTCGAGCCCGCCGTTGTTGAAGCCCATGCGGTTGATGACCGCGCGGTCGGCGACGAGGCGGAACAGGCGCGGCTTCGGGTTGCCCGATTGGGGCAGGGGGGTGAGCGTACCGATCTCGACTGCGCCGAAGCCGAGGCCGAACAGCCCCTCGATCGCCACCCCGTCCTTGTCGAGCCCCGCCGCCACGCCGAGCGGGTTGGCGAAGGCGAGGTCGCCGATACGGGTGGCGAGGCGCGGATTCGGCTTGGCGGCGGCGGGAGCGGGCAGTTTGGCGCGCACCGCCAGCGCCTTAAGCGTCAGCGCATGGGCACGCTCGGCATCGAGCGCGAAGAGCAGCGGGCGAAGGGCGTAGGACATGGGGTGGCCCATCGCATCCCCGACCCCGACGCTTCAAGTCCTGCCTCGCGCTTCCCCCTTCGTCATCCCGGCGAACGCCGGGACCCATGGTTGCGGTGGAGTCGCGGTGACGCGCTATCATCCGCGTCGCGCGTCCATGGGTCCCGGCTTCCGCCGGGATGACGAAGAGGAAGGGGGCGTCGGCCCGCGTCCTCCATCACCCATGACAACGCCACTCACACTGATCGCCCATCCCCGCTTGACCGCAGCGCACAAAACCCTATCTCGCAATCGGATCGAATTGATCCGATTTGCGAAACGCTCGCAACAACTGACCGGAGCCGATGCGACTTTCCAGCCTTGCCGATTATGCGGTCGTGATGATGTCCGCCGCCGCGCGTCATTGCGGCGGTGCGGCGCGGCTCAACGCGACGCTGCTCGCCGAGGAGACCGGCGTGCCGCTGCCGACCGCGCAGAAGCTGGTCAGCCGCTTGTCGAGCGCCGGCCTGATCGAGAGTGCGCGTGGCACCGGCGGCGGTTTCCGCCTCGCGCGGCCCGCTGCGGCGATCAGTCTCGCCGATATTGTCGAGGCGGTCGAGGGGCCGATCCAGATGACCTCCTGCGTCGAGGGCAGCCGCCACGAATGCGGTCTGGAGGGCAATTGCCTCGTCCGGCCGCATTGGGGGATCGTCAACGAGGCGGTCCGCGGCGCGCTCGCCGGCGTCTCGCTCGCCCGGCTTTCGCGCGCTCCCATCCACGATCCCATTCCCGCTCCGCTGAGCGAACAGGTGTAACCATGGCGACCAAGAACGCAGAGGCCTATGCGGCCGTCTCCAAGACCTACGAATGGGGCTTTTCGTCCGATATCGAACAGGACTTCGCGCCCAAGGGGCTGAGCGAGGACACGGTTCGCTATATCAGCGCCAAGAAGAACGAGCCCGAATGGATGCTCGACTGGCGGCTGAAGGCGTTCCGCCTGTGGCAGACGATGGACGCGCCCGACTGGGCCAAGCTCAACGTCCCGCCGATCGACTATCAGGACGCTTATTATTACGCGGAGCCGAAGGCGAAGCCCAAGCTCGGCTCGCTCGACGAGGTCGATCCCGAGATCCTGCGCGTCTACGAGAAGCTCGGTATCCCGATCGCCGAGCAGAAGATGCTCGCCGGGGTCGAGGACCTCGATGCCGAGGGCAATCCGAAGCGCCGAGTCGCCGTGGATGCGGTGTTCGACAGCGTCTCGGTCGCCACCACCTTCCGCAAGGAGCTGGAGGCCGCGGGCGTCATCTTCCGCTCGATCAGCGAGGCGATCCGCGAATATCCCGATCTCGTCCGCAAATGGCTGGGCAAGGTCGTGCCGCAGCGCGACAATTATTTCGCGACGCTCAACTCGGCGGTCTTCTCCGACGGCACGTTCGTCTACATCCCGGAAGGCGTGCGCTGCCCGATGGAGCTGTCGACCTATTTCCGCATCAATGCCGAGAATACCGGCCAGTTCGAGCGGACGCTGATCGTCGCCGACAAGGGGGCGTACGTCTCCTATCTCGAAGGCTGCACCGCGCCGATGCGCGATGAGAACCAGCTCCACGCTGCCGTCGTCGAACTGGTCGCGCTCGACGATGCCGAGATCAAATATTCGACCGTGCAGAACTGGTATCCCGGCGACGAGAATGGCGTCGGCGGCATCTATAACTTCGTCACCAAGCGCGCGCTGTGCCAGGGCAGGAACAGCAAGGTGTCGTGGACGCAGGTCGAGACCGGATCGGCGATTACCTGGAAATATCCGAGCTGCGTGCTCGCGGGCGAGAACAGCGTCGGCGAATTCTATTCGGTCGCGGTGACCAACAATCGCCAGCAGGCCGATACCGGCACCAAGATGATCCACCTCGGCAAGGGATCGCGCTCGACGATCGTGTCGAAGGGGATTTCGGCGGGGCGTTCGGACAACACCTATCGCGGGCTGGTCCGGGTCGGGCCGACCGCGGAGAACGTCCGCAACTTCACGCAATGCGATTCGCTGCTGCTCGGCGACCAGTGCGGGGCGCATACCGTGCCCTATATCGAGGTGAAGAACCCCTCGGCGCAGATCGAGCATGAGGCGACGACCTCGAAGATCAGCGAGGATCAGCTCTTCTACGCGATGAGCCGCGGTCTCGATCAGGAGGCGGCGGTGGCGCTGATCGTCAACGGCTTTGCACGCGAGGTGCTGCAGCAGTTGCCGATGGAATACGCCGTCGAGGCGCAGAAGCTGCTCGGGATCAGCCTCGAAGGCTCGGTAGGGTAAGATTGGGTGGGGGATGCGGGTGACGGTCTCGGTGAGACTTCCCCCACCCCCAAAGGAAGAAGATCAGATCAATGCTCAAGATTGAAAACCTCCACGCCGAGATCGACGGCAAGCCGATCCTCAAGGGCCTGACCCTCGAGGTGAACGCCGGCGAGATCCATGCGATCATGGGGCCGAACGGTGCCGGCAAGTCGACGCTCGGCTATGTCCTCGGCGGGCGGCCGGGCTATGAGGTGACCGAGGGGTCGATCACCTTCGACGGGCAGGATCTGCTGGAGCTTGCTCCCAACGAGCGCGCTGCGGCGGGCGTGTTCCTCGGCTTCCAATATCCGGTCGAGATTCCCGGCGTCAGCAATGTCCAGTTCCTGCGCGAGGCTTTGAACGCGCAGCGCGGTGTGCGCGGCGAGAAGCCGCTGTCCGGCGCCGAATTCCTCAAGCTCGCCCGCGAGGAAGCGCGCAAGCTCGACATGGATGCCGAGATGCTCAAGCGGCCGGTCAACGTCGGTTTCTCCGGCGGCGAGAAGAAGCGCAACGAGATGGTGCAGATGGGCGTCGTGAACCCCAAGTTCGCGATCCTCGACGAGACCGACAGCGGCCTCGACATCGATGCGCTGCGCATCGTCGGCGACGGCATTAACCGCATCATGCGCGCGCCGGACAAGGCGGTGCTGCTGATCACCCATTACCAGCGGTTGCTCGATTACGTGCGGCCCGACATCGTCCACGTGCTTGCCGACGGGCGTATCGTCCGCACCGGTGGCGCGGACCTCGCGCACGAGCTGGAGCGTGAGGGCTATGCGGGGGTGACGGCGTGATTTTCGTTCACGCGAAGGCGCGAAGGCGCGAAGAGGGCGTGTCGCTTGGCATGCCGTCGGGTGCCCTCGATACGGTCTTTGTTCGCGCAGAGGCGCAGAGGCGCGGAGATTGCGTCGCGGGAGGCCTGCTCTCATCGATCATCCCCAACGATTTTGATATTGCGCTGACGCGCAGGAAGAAGGCTCGCGCCGTAGGCGCCGTCACGTCTTCTTCTCTTCTTCTCCGCGTCTCTGCGCCTCTGCGCGCAAAAAACCTTTCTTCTCTTCGCGTCTTCGCGCCTTCGCGTGACACCATTCAGCGAGCCGCCGCATGACCGCCGTTCTCGAATTGCCCACCACGCGCGAGGAAGCGTTCCGCTGGGCCGACATGCCTGCGCTGCAAGCCGCCCGCGCGCTGACGCCGCAGTCGGCGTCGGTGCCAGACGCGATCCTGCCCGACGCGGCGCGACTGGTGTTCGTCGACGGCGATCTCGATACCGATGTCAGCCGTCCCGGCGACCTTGCCATCGTTCCGGAAGCCCTTGCTAGCGATCACCCGCTTGCCCGCCATGCTGCGGGCGACGGCCACCGGATCACGCTCGCGCCGCGCACCGTCACCACGATCGAGATCGCCCGCGTCAACGCCGGCGGGGAAAGCCGGACGCCGCTCGTCATCACGCTCGGCGAGGATGCCGTGCTGACGCTGGTCGAGAGTTTCTCCGGTGCCGGCTGGACCAACACGCTGACCCGGTTCGAGCTGGGGCAGGGCGCGCGGGTGATGCGCGCGGTGCGCATCGTGCAGGATGCCGGCTTCGTTTCGACCCGCGACGAGGTGACGATCGCCGAGGCCGCCAGCTTCGTCTCGGTCGCGCTCGGCGCCACCGCGGCGGGAACGCGGCTCGACGCGGCGCTGACGCTGAATGGCGACGGGGCCTATGCCGAGCTCGGCGGCGCGCTGCTGACGCGCGACGACCAGCGGCAGGAATGCGCGGTGCGTGTCCGCCATGCCAAGCCCAGCGGCCAGTCTCACCAGCTCTGGCGCGCGGTCGCCGCGGATCGCTCGACGGTCAGCCTCGCCGCCGCGGTCGAGGTGGCGCGCGACGCGCAGAAGACCGACGGCGAACAGAGCCTGCGCGGTCTGCTCCTCCAGCGCACCGCGACGGTGAACCTCAAGCCCGAGCTCGAGATCTTCGCCGACGACGTGAAATGCGCGCATGGCGCGACGGTGGGCGAACTCGACGCGCGCGCGCTCTTCTACATGCAGAGCCGCGGCATTCCTGCGCCCCGTGCCAAGGCGCTGCTGACGCGCGCGTTCGTCGCGGATGCGCTCGACCGTATCGCCGACGAGACCGTGCGCGACGTCTTCGCTGCGGACGCCGACGCGTGGCTGGAGCAGACGCTGTGAGCGAATCCCCCCTCGACCGCGTCGCCGACTTTCCGGCGATCCCCGCGGGATGGGCCTATCTCGATACCGCGGCCACCGCGCAGAAGCCGCAGGTCGTGATCGACGCGATCGCGCGGGCCTATGGCGAGACCTATGCGACGGTGCATCGCGGCGTCTATCAGCGCTCCGCCGACATGACCGTCGCCTATGAGGCAGCGCGCACCAAGGTCGCACGCTTCATCGGCGCGACGACGCCCAACGAGATCGTCTTCGTCCGCGGCGCGACCGAGGGGATCAACCTCGTCGCGCAATGCTGGGCGGCGACGCAGCTCAAGTCGGGCGACCGCATCCTGCTGTCGATGCTGGAGCATCACAGCAACATCGTGCCGTGGCAGATGGCCGCCGAGCGTATCGGCGCGGCGGTCGACGTGCTGCCGCTGACGGCGGATCATCGCATCGATCTCGACGTGATGGAGCGGATCCTCACCCCGCAGCACAAATTGGTCGCGCTCGCGCACGTCTCGAACGTGCTCGGCTCGGTGCTCGACGCCCGGCGCGCGACCGATCTGGCGCATGGCGTCGGCGCGAAGATCCTGCTCGACGGCTGTCAGGCGGTGCCGCGGATCGCGGTGGACGTCGCGGCGATCGGCTGCGACTTCTACGTCTTCTCCGGCCACAAGCTCTACGGCCCGACCGGGATCGGCGTGTTGTGGGGGCGTGGCGAACTGTTGGCGCAGATGCCGCCCTATCAGGGCGGCGGCTCGATGATCGATCGCGTGACCTTCGCGAAGACGACCTATGCCCCGCCGCCGGGCCGGTTCGAGGCGGGAACGCCGCATATCGTCGGCGCGCTCGGCCTTGCCGCGGCTATCGACTATGTCGAGGGGATCGGGCTCGACCGCATCCATGCGCACGAAACCGCTCTGGTCCGCGACGCACGCGCGGCGCTGGCGTCGCTCAACTCGGTCCGTCTGTTAGGGCCGGAGGACAGCGCCGGCATCGTCAGTTTCGCGGTCGAGGGGGTGCATCCGCACGACGTCGGCACCATCTTGGACGAAGGCCGGGTGGCGATCCGCGCCGGCCATCATTGCGCGCAGCCGCTGATGGAGGTGCTGGGCGTCGACGCGACCGCGCGGGCGAGCTTCGCGGTCTACAACGGTCCGCAGGACATCGAGGCGCTGGTCAAGGGCGTCGAACGAGTGACGAGGATATTCGGATGAGCGATGCGATCCGTATCGAGGAAGTGGACGCGGTGACGCCGGCGCCGCGTGCGCGCGTCGAGGACGTGGCGGACAGCGCGCCGCGCGAACGCGACTATCTGACCGGCTTTCTCCAGCAGCAGCCGCAGGGCGATGCGCCGGGCGAGCCCGGCGGCGCGCTGTACGAGGCAGTGATCGACGCGCTCAAGGAGATCTACGATCCCGAGATTCCGGTGAACATCTACGATCTCGGGCTGATCTACGGCGTCGAGGTCGCGGACAACGGTCAGGCGGTGGTGACGATGACGCTCACCACGCCGCATTGCCCGGTCGCCGAATCGATGCCCGCGGAGGTCGAGATGCGCGTCGCCGCGGTGCCGGGGATCGCCTTCGCCGACGTCAATCTGGTCTGGGACCCGCCATGGGACCCGCAGAAGATGTCCGACGACGCCAAGCTCGAACTGGGGATGCTGTGATGGCCACGACCCTGCGCCAGCGGCCGGCGCCGCTGATCCTCACCGCCAATGCCGATGCGCGCATCGCCGATCTGATGGCACGCGCGCCGGACGGGGCGATCGGCGTCAAGCTCTCGACGCCGCGCCGCGGCTGTTCGGGGCTCGCTTATTCGGTCGATTACGTCACCGAGGCCAAGCCGTTCGACGAGCGGATCGAGACGCCCGGCGGCACTTTGTTCGTCGACGGCGGCTCGATCCTGTATCTCGTCGGATCGACGATGGACTGGGTCGAGGACGATTTCACCGCCGGGTTCGTGTTCAACAACCCCAATGCCAAGGGCGCGTGCGGCTGCGGGGAAAGCTTCACGGTCTGACCCGATCGGCTCCTCCCTCGTGCGGTGGGGGAGGAGCCCGCCGGGTCTAAAGGTCCCGCCCGTAGATGTTGTAGACCTTGTTGACGCGGCTATCGATCGTCTCGGCGATCGAGCGCATGCCCTGATTGTCGTCGAGGATCCAGCCGATCTCGCCGCGGCTTGCGCCGTAATGCTGGACCGAGGCGACGCGGATATATTCGATCATCATGAAGGCGAGCTGGCTCGCCATCCGCGATGCCTGCAATTCCTTGACGACGCCCATCAAGGGCACGCGCATCGTCCGCACCTTCGGCTTGCGCAGCCACAGCAGCAGCTTGGCCCAGCCGAACGGCAGCAGCGAGCCGTTGAGCGGCTTGAGCGGCTCGTTGAGGTCCGGAAGCGTGATCATGAACGCGACCGGCTTGCCGTCGAGTTCGGCGATGCGGATCAGGTCGTTGAACACGATCGGCTTGAGCTTGACGCCGACGTCCTTGATCTCGGGCGGGGTGAGAGGGACGAAGCCCCAATTGTCGCTCCATGCATCGTTGAGGATCGACAGGATGATCGCCGCCTCTTCTTCGAACTTGCGCTTGTCGACCTCGCGCACGACGATGCGCGGGTTGTTCTCGCCGGAGCGGATGATCCGTTTGACGATCGGCGGAAATTCCTGGGTAATGTCGAGCTCGTAGGTGAAGAGCTGCTTGACCTGCTGGTAGCCCGCACGCTCGATCCAGCCCTGATATTCCGGCTTGGCGTGGCCCATCATGATCGTCGGCGAATGATCGAAGCCCTGCACGAGCAGCCCCGGCTCCTCCCACACGGATTGCGAGATCGGACCGAGGGCGCGGGTCATGCCTTGCTCGCGCAGCCAGCCCTCCGCCTTGGCGAGCAGCGCGACGAACACGTCCTCGCGCTCGGCTTCCATCGACCCCCATTGACCGACACCGGGACCGAACCCCTGTTCGGCCGGCATCGTCAGCGCCAGCGTGTCGATATGCGCCGAGATACGCCCGACCACCCTACCGTTCTCGCGGGCGAGGAACAACTGCACCTTGGCGTGGCTGTACCAGCCGTTCTTTTCCGGCGTGATCAGGCCCAGCGCCTCGCCCTTCAGCGGCGGGACCCAGGCGGCATCGTCCTTGTACAGCCGGAACGGCAGGTCGACGAACGCCTTGCGTTCGCTCTTGGTGGTGACGGGGGTGATCGTCAGGTCGCTCATTCGGGCCTCCCATTTTGGCCCGCGATCTAGCACGGCGGCGCGGCAAGGCGAGTGACGTTTCCGTCATCAGTGATCGATATGTTGCGGCGCCGCAGCGACCGGGGCGCCTGTAAATGCCACGCTATCGCCACTATCTTCACGCAATGGACCAAGCCATGGAACGCTCGCTGACCCTATCCCGCGCCCCCGTCGCCGAGCCGGCCGGACGCGCGCCGCGCGTGCGGATCGCCGACGACAAGGCGATGCTGCGTGCGGCGGCGGAGGCGACGCGCGACCTGATCGCGCCGCGGCCCGGCATCTATTGGGCCGACCTGATCGGGTCGGTGGCGGTCGGCTATGGCGCGCTGGCTGCGGCGGTGACCGTCCGGCAGACCGGGTGGGTGGTGCTCGCTGCCTTCGTGTCGGCGCTGGCGCTGTATCGCGCGCTTAGTTTTATCCATGAAATCAGTCACATGAAGCATAGCGCCGTGCCCCGCTTCCGCGGTGCTTGGAATGCGCTGGTCGGCGTGCCGATGCTGGTGCCGAGCTTCATGTACGAGGGCGTGCACAACCTCCACCATGCGAAGTCGCGTTACGGCACGTCGGAGGACCCGGAATATCTGCCGCTCGCGCTGATGAAGCCGTGGACGCTGCCGGCGTTCGTGGTGATCTCCGCGCTGGCGCCGCTCGGCCTGCTGATCCGTTATGCGATCCTGTCGCCGCTGTCGCTGCTGTCGCCCAGGTTCCGCACGATCGTGATGGAGCGCTATTCGGCGCTGGCGATCAATCCGTCGTTCCGCCGTCGCGCCCCGGAGGGCGAGGCGCGGACGATGTGGGATCGCGTCGAGACAGCGGCGAGCCTGTGGGCGATCGCGGTCGTGGTGCTGACCGCGACGGGGGTCTTCCCGCTGCGCAGTGTCGCAATCGTGCTGGCGATCGGGTCGGGCGTCGCGGTGGTCAATCAGGTCCGTACCCTCGTCGCGCATCTCTGGGAGAATGACGGCGAGCCGATGTCGGTAACCGCGCAATATCTCGATTCGGTCAACGTGCCGCCGCCGGCGCTGTTGCCGGCACTGTGGGCACCGGTCGGCCTGCGCTATCACGCGCTCCACCATCTGCTGCCGAGCCTGCCGTATCACGCGCTCGGCGAGGCGCATCGCCGGATCACCGCGGCGGTCGAGCAGGGGTCGCCCTATCACAAGGCGAGCTATGCCGGTCTGCCGGGATTGGTGAACAAGATCGTGCGGAGCACGTTCCATCCTCGGTAACCAGAGGATTGCGCTATAATGGGGCAGGACGGTTGCCGAAGGTGGGGGTCGGAAGATGATCATTTGGTCCGGCATCGTCGCCCTGCTGGCCGTTCCGGCGGTCGCCGCCGAAACCCTGCCGCCGGGGACGGTCACCCTCACCGTCGTCGACGACGGCAAGACCGACGGACCCGAGATTCCCGCGATCGCCGATGCGGTCGGCGATGCCTTCAACTCCGCCAATTATCTCGTCCTGCCGGCGACCGGTCCGAGCCGCTATCGTGCGCGGGTCGCGATCGACCATGAGCAGCGCGGTCTGGTCGGGGCGCCTTCCGGAACCAAGGCGCCTGCCGCCAGCGTCGCCAATTGGGGCGGGGGCGTGCAACTCGCGCTGCCGACGCAGAAGCAGGATCTGCGCGCGCTGATCGTGACGCGGATGACGATCACGCTCACCGCTTGGCGCGACGGGCGGACCTTGTGGACGGGCAGCGCGGTGACCGCACAGGTCGGCGGGACGCAGGCGAACGCGCCGGCCGTCGTCGGTGCGAAGCTGGCGGGTGCTCTGGTGTCGCGGATGCCGGCGGTGCTCGAGGGGCCTTTGTCGGTGCCGTAAGGTGGTCGGACGGAAGAAGGTTGGTTCGCGCAGAGGCGCGGAGGCGCGGAGGTGTTGCGTTCGCCGTGTCAGCGGCTCTTCCTACCAAGGTCTCGCAGTTACAGGACCACGTCCGCCCCACGCGACACCTCTCCACGCCTCCGCGCCTCCGCGTGAATCGATCACATAACCCCGTTGGTGCTGAGCCTGTCGAAGCACCGTGAGACTCACCTGCCCCCTTCGACGCCGCCTGCGGCGTCGCTCAGGACAGGCTTCGACAGGCTCAGGGCGAACGGTAGGAGTTAAGTCTCCGCTCGTGCCCTACTCCTCGGTGCGGATCAGGACCGCTTCGCCGATCAGCAGGAACAGCAGGAACGGCGCCCAGGCGGCGAGGAAGGGCGGGTAGGCGCCGAGATTGCCCATCGCGAGCGCGAAATTGTCGGCGACGAAATAGGCGAAGCCCAGCGCCATGCCGATCACCGCGCGCACGAACAATTGCCCCGACCGGGCGATGCCGAACGCCGCGACCGCGCCGAGCAGCGGCATCAGCACCGCCGACAGCGGGCTGGAGAATTTGTGCCAGAGCGTGCCTTCGAGTGACTTGGTCGGCCGGCCGGCGTCGCGCAGGTCGCCGATCGCCGCGTGGAGCGCGGCGAAGTCGAGCCCGTCGGGATTGACCGTGCCGAGCGTGAACTGGTCGGGGCGGACGCCCGGCGCGACCTTGACCGTGCCGAGGGTGCTCAATTTGCCGGTGGCGACGTCGAAGCGCGTCGCCGGGCTGATCGCCCAGCCGTTGCCGGCATGGCGGCCGGTCGGCGCCTTGATGATCGCGACCAGCTCGCCGCCGGTGCGGTCGTAGACGGTGACGTTGCCGAGCCGCACCTGCTCGCCGCGCCCGCGCACCTGCTGCACCGCGATCAGGTCGTCGCCGTCGCGCACCCAGACGTTGGTCCGGTCGCCGCGATCGATCGGCAGCGCGCCGTAATCGGCGTCCTTCCACTGGTCCAGCGTCGCGGTGGCGCGGCTGACGATCCGTTCGTTGAAGGCGAAGCTGAGCCCGGCGACGCCGAGGCTGGCGACGAGCAGCGGCGCCAGCACCTGATGCGCCGACAGGCCGCCGGCCTTCAACGCGATGACCTCGCTGTTCTGGTTCATCGTGATGAGCGTCAGGATGGTGCCGAGCAGGACCGAGAAGGGCAGCAGGAAGGCGGCGATCTGCGGCGCGCGCAGCCCGACATATTGCCACACCTGTTCCTGCGTATTGCCGGGATGGGCGAGGATCTGGCCCGATTCGCTGAGCAGGTCGAGCGTCTGCAGGATCAGCAGCAGCGCGGCGAGCAGCCCGAAGGTGCGCACCAGGAACATCCGCCCCATGTAGATCGCGACGGTGCGCGACGGGAAGAAGCTGCTCATGCCGCCTGCTCCTTCTTGCGGCCGCGGCCGGGCAGATAGCGGGTGACGAGCTTGGCGAGCTTCGAGAAGGCACGTTCGAGCGCGCCGATCGGTTGCCCGCCGGGGACATAGGCGATCTGATAATACATCCAGAGGATGATCCCGGCGAAGATGCAGAAAGGGACCCAGAGCGCGATCAGCGGATCGATCCGCCCGAGCTCGCCGATCGAGGCGGCATATTCGTTCACCTTGTGATAGGCGACGATCATCACGATCGCGAGGAACACGCCGAACCCCGAATTGGAGCGTTTGGGCGGTACGCCGAGCGCGATCGCGAGCAGCGGCAACAGGAACATCGTCGCCACCTCGACCAGACGGAAGTGGAATTCGGAGCGGCTGCTGTCGCGCTGCTCCTCGCTCTGCGCGCGATGGCCGAGCTTTGCGAGCTCCGGCAAGGTGAATTCGAGGTTGCGGCCGCCGCGCTGGCGGAAATTCTCGTAGCGCGGCAGCGGGATCGGCAGATCGTGCGAGGTGAAGGTCAGCACCCGCGGCACGGTGAAATTGGGCGCCTTGTGCACCAAAGTGCCCTTGGTCAGGCGGAAGATGATCGTGTTGGGATCGTCGGTGGCGAGGAACTGGCCCGACTGGGCGGTGACCGAATAGCTGGTGCCCTTGTCGTTGTAATAGACGAAGATGCCGTCGAGCTTGCGGCCCTTGTCATGGCTCTGCTCGATGCGCAGCGTCATGTGGTCGCCGAAATGGGTGAACTCGCCG
This sequence comes from Sphingomonas sp. GW821-FHT04B01, assembly GCF_059420425.1. NCBI lineage: Bacteria > Pseudomonadati > Pseudomonadota > Alphaproteobacteria > Sphingomonadales > Sphingomonadaceae > Sphingomonas > Sphingomonas sp. GW821-FHT04B01. The sequence continues at coordinate 99,330 of NZ_JBWKTR010000004.1, forward strand.
ACCTTGATCGACGCGCCCAGTGCGCCGGTGCGCAGCTCGAAGCGCAATTGCTCGTAATAATAGCGTGCCTTGGGCTGGACGAAGCCGACGATCGCGATGTTGAGCGCCGCGAGGATCAGCGCGTACATGAACGGCACGCGCAGCATCCGCGTGTAGCTGACGCCGACCGCACGGAGCACGTCGAGCTCCGAATTGGCGGCGAGGCGGCGGAAGGCGAGCAGGATGCCGAGCAGCAGACCGATGGGGATGCCGAGGCCGAGATATTCGGGCAGCAGATTGGCGAGCATCCGCCACACGACGCTGACCGGCCCACCCTCGGTGGCGACGAAGACGAACAGGCGCTGGATACGGTCGAGCACCAGCAGCATGGCGGCGATGGTCAGCGTCGAGAATAGCGGCAACGCGATCAGCCGGGCCATGTAGCGGTCGAGGGAGGTCATGCGGTCAGGGGCTCGGGCCGGGGCGGGGAGCGGCCGGTATAGGCGCGGGTGTCGGCAACGTCAGCTAAAATTCCCGTGGCTCATTCGGCGGCTATCTGCTGCGGCGGGGCGGGGCGTTCGGTCGCCATCGCCTTGCCGATCGCGCGCTCCAGCCCGCTGAGCGTGAACGGCTTGCGCAGCACCGGATGACGGCCGAATTCGCTCGCATTCGCCTCGCCGGCGAAGCCGGTGACGAACAGCACGGCGATATGCGGGTAATGCGGGGCGAGGGCGGCGATCATCTCCGGTCCGGTCTGCCCCGGCATCAGCACGTCCGAGATGATGAGATCGATATCGTCGTTGCCGGCGAGCAGCGCCGGCGCCTTGAGCGGCGCGTCGCAGGCGATGGCGCGATGGCCCAGCTCCTCCAGCGCCATCATGGTCGCGGCGAGCACGCGCGGATCGTCCTCGACGACGAGCACGCGCAGCGCCTCGGCAAGCGGCGCGACGGTGACCGGTGCGACGACGGCGGCGGGCGCGGCGATGCCGGCGCTGGTGTCGCGCGGCAGATAGAGGGTGACGGTGGTGCCGCATCCGGGCGCGGTCTCGATCGCGATGCCGCCGCGCAACTGCCGCACCAGGCCGAAGATCTGGCTGAGGCCGAGGCCGGTGCCCTTGCCCGCCGCCTTGGTGGTGAAAAAGGGTTCGTAGACGCGTTCGAGCACCTCGGGCGTCATGCCGGTGCCCGTGTCGGTGACCGCGAGCGTGACGTAATCGCCGGCGCAGCAATCGTCGACATGATCGTCGGTGAGCGTCGTCGCACCGGTCGCGATGACCAGCCGGCCGCGCCCGTTCATCGCGTCGCGCGCGTTGACCGCGAGGTTGAGCACCGCATTTTCGAGCTGCACGCGATCGGCATGGACCTGCCAGCCGCGCGCGCCGTCGCGGACGACGACGGTGATCGCATCGCCGAGGGTGCGGTCGATCAGCTCGGACATGCCCGACACCAAAGCCGCCGCGGCGATCGGTTCGGGCTTGAGCGATTCCTCGCGGCTGAAGGCGAGCAGCCGCCGGGTCAGCGCGGCGGCGCGATTGGCGCCGTCGGTCGCATTGTCGAGATGCCGCGCCACCGTCGCCGGATCATGACCGACCGCACGCCGCGCGAGTTCGAGCCCGCCGAGGACGACTGCGAGCATATTGTTGAAATCGTGGGCGATGCCGCCGGTGAGCTGGCCGACCGCATCCATTTTGTGGATCTGGCGGACTTTCGCCTCCTGCACGCGCAATTCGTCGGTCGCCTTGGTCACCGCGGCGGCGAGTTCCTCGGCGCGCTCGCGTTCCTCCTCCGCCTCGGCGCGGGCGAGGGCGCGCTCGCCGACCGCGTGCAGCGTGAACCAGCCGAGCACCAGCGCACCGACGACGATCAGCACGCCGAAGATCGCCAGCACGGTCGCGATGCGGCTCGACCGGTCGACGGTGCGCATCGCGTCGGCGGTGCGCTGGTCGAGCAGGGCGCGTTCGCGGGTGATGATCTGGTCGAGCGTCGTGTCGATCGCGGTCAGCGTCGGCGACTGGCGCGCCTTGTAATAACGGGCGAGCGCCTGGCTGTTCTGGCCGTAGGTGGTGCTGAGCGCGGTCAGCGACAGCTCCTCGCCGCGCCGTTCGTAGGCGGCGCGCAGGCGGCGGACGCGGGCGCTCTGCTCCGGCGTGTCGACGGTCAGCCGTTCCAGCCGGCCGAGCTGCGTTCCGGCGAGGCGCCATTGGTCGTAATAGAGCTGGCCGAGCTCCTTCTCGGCCTTGCCGCTGATGACGTAGCGGCCGAGCGACGCCTCGGAGCGGGCGATCGTGCCCGACACGGTGCGGGCGAGGATCATCACGTCGTAGCTGTGCGCCTGCGCCTGCAACGCGCGGTCGCGCTGGCGGTTGGCCTCGCCCAGCGTCACGATGAGCGCGACGAGCACCGCCGCGCCGAGCAGACCCATCACGACGAGCGTGATCGTCCGCCAGGTCGCGTCGCCCTCCAGGGTCCCTACGGAGACCGTTTCGGCGTCGTTGCGAGTCACGGGCGTGAGGCTAGTCCGTTTCCCACCGCGTGGAAAGCCGCCGCGGCGTGCGCCGCGGCAGGCTCAGCCGATCGCGCCCACGGCCTGCCCCGCGGCGCGGAAGGCGGCGAGCACCGCGTCGAGCTGCGCTGCGCTATGTTCGGCGCACAGCGAGCAGCGCAGCAGGAAGGTGCCGGCGGGGGTCGCCGGCGGGCGCGCCATGTTGACGTAGACGCCGCCGTGCAGCAGCGCCTGCCACATCGTGACGGCCTGCTCCTGGTCGTCGAGGATCACCGCGACGATCGCGCTGTCGGGCGCCTCGGTGCCGAGCCTGAAGCCCATCGCCTTGAGGCCGCCGTGGAGCTGGCGGGCGTTCGCCCAGAGCTGCGCGCGCTTGTCGTGCGCGGTCATCAGCTTGCGGATCGACGCCGCGGCGGTCGCGACGACCGACGGCGGCAGCGAGGCGGTGAAGATATAGGCGCGGCAGGCGAGGCGGATCGCCTCGAACTTCGGATGGTTCGACACGCAGAAACCGCCGACGGTGCCGACCGATTTCGAGAAGGTGCCGACGACGAAGTCGACGTCCGCCTCCAGCCCCTGATCCTCGTACACGCCGCGGCCGTTGGGGCCGTAGAAGCCCATCGAATGCGCCTCGTCGCTCAGCACCATCGCATCGTGCTTCTTGGCGACCGCGACCATCTCGCGCAGCGGCGCGACGTCGCCGAGCATCGAATAGACGCCTTCCAGCACGACGAGCTTGCCCGCTTCCTTGGGCAGGCGACCGAGCCTTTTGTCGAGATCCTCGACGCTGTTGTGGCGGAAGCGGACGATCTCGGCATTGCCCTGCTTGCAGCCGTCGTAGATCGAGGCGTGGCTGTCGGCGTCGAGGATGACATATTCGCCCTTGCCGACGAGCGTCGAGATCATGCCGAGATTGGCCATATAGCCGGTCGAGAAGACGATCGCGCCGGTCGTACCGTAGAAGTCGCGCAGCGCCTGTTCCGCTTCCATATGGTCGCGGAAGGTGCCGTTGAGCATGCGGCTGCCGTTGGTGCCCGAGCCGAACCGGTCGAGCGCGGCATGGCCGGCGGCGATGACGTCGGGGTCGAACGTCATCCCCATGTAATTGTAGGTGCCCAGCAGGATCGTGTCGCGGCCGGCGATCACCGCCTCGGTCGGGCTCTTCACCTGTTCCATCACGATCGCGAACGGATCGGTGACGCCGGTGTCGATCAGCGCCTTGCGCTCGGCGATGAGCGAATCGAACTTGCTCATCAGGTCGCGCTCGGGCGCGACCGGGGCGGGGTCGAGGTCGAGCGTTTCGGACTGCAGGCCGGTCTCGGTCATGCGTCGCCCTTCAGCTTGGCGACGGCATCGGCGAGCTGGCCGACCGTCTCGATCTCCGCCTGCATGTTCATCGTGATGATGATCTCGAACTCGTCCTCGATCGCCGCGACGAAGTCCATCACGGTCAGGCTGTCCCACTCCAGATCGCCCTGGAAGGTGGTCGCCTCGGTCAGCGCGACGCCTTTCTTGTTGAACGGTTCGATCTGGGCCTTGATCGTGTCGAGGATCTGGGTGCGGTCGGTCATCATACTATCCTGGATGGCGGCCAAATACGGCAGGGTTGCGGCGCTATAGCAATCCGTTGGCGCGATACCATCGCGCGGTTGCGGCGAGGCCTGCCTCCGGGGCGACGGACGGCGTCCACAGATCGGCCGGCGGGCGCAGCGCGGGGCGGGCGGTCCAGTCCGGATGGGCGAGATAATTCGCGCGATCGGCGGTGAGTTTGGCGCCCGATCCGCGCAGGCCCCTGTCGAGCTTCGCACCGAGATGGAGGATCGCTTTGGGCAGGTGCAGCGCGAGCACGTGGCTCCGGCCGACCGCGCGGCCGATCGCCTGCGCCATCTCGTCATGGGTGAGGACGTGACCGTCGTCGACCTCGTAGAGTGCGGGCGACAGGTCGCGCGTGGCGAGCGTCAGCAACAGGCGGGCGAGATCGTCGACCGCGACCAGCGATACCTTGCCGCGCGGCGGCAGCAGCGCGAGGCCGAGCTTCGCGGCGCGGAACAGGTCGCGCATCTCCATGTCGCCGGGGCCGTAGACGCCGCTCGGGCGGACGATGCTCCACGCGAGGGGGCTCGCCTGTACCAGCAATTCGGCCTCCGCCTTGGACCAGCCGTAATTGGACAGCGCGGGTTCGCGTGCGGAGAGCGACGAGACGTGGACGAAGCGGCGGACGCCGGCGGCGGTCGCGGCGGCGAGCATCGCGCGCGTGCCGTCGATATTGCCGGCGACGAAGCCGGCGCGGTCGGGCGCGTTCACCACGCCGGCGACATGGACGATCGCGTCCGCGCCATCGGCGAGCGCGGCGAGGCTGTCGGGCCGGTCGAGCGCGCCGGCGATCCAGATGACGCGATTGCGCTCGGGCTGTGGCCGGCGGGTGAGCGCGCGGACGTGATGGCCGGCGGCGAGCGCCTGATCGAGGAGCGCGCTGCCGACGAACCCCGTCGCGCCGGTGATGGCGAGGGTGGTCATGAAGCGGCTCCTGCGATCGCGCCGGTAATGCTCGCGACCTCTACAAAGGACGATTTGTGCTCCTGCGAAAGCAGGAGCCCAGGGGTTTCGCAGACGGACAGCGGTCGTCTGCTTGGCCCTGGGTTCCTGCTTTCGCAGGAACACTGGAACGGACGGGATGCCGGTCGGCCTCTCGAAGAGGCTGGCGATCTCACAGCAGCGCCAGATGGTTGCGGTGGACCAGTGCGGCGCGGGGCGCGTACCCCAAGATCGCCGCCTGATCTTCCGAGCGCGTGCCGAGCAGCCGCAGCGCCTCGTCCGCCGCATATTCCGACAGGCCGCGCGCGATCGTGCCGTCCGGCCCCTCGATCGTCACCAGATCGCCGCGGCCGAACGTCCCCTCGACCCGCGTCGCGCCGGCGGCGAGCAGGCTGCCGCCCGCGACCAGCGCGCGCGCCGCGCCCGCATCGACGTGGATGCGGCCGCGGGCGGTCAGCCCGCCCGCCAGCCACGCCTTGCGCGCCGGTGCGGCGCGTTCGGCGACGAACAAAGTATGCCGCTGCGCCCCGGCGAGCGGGTGATCCAGTCGACCGCTGGCGATGGCGAGATGCGCACCCGCGCCGGTGGCGATCCGTGCCGCGGCGATCTTCGACACCATGCCGCCCGAACCCATGCCCGACGCCGATCCGGCATCGGCCATGCCGGCGACCGCGTCGATCCGCTCGACCCGTGCGATATGCCGTGCCGCCGGATTGGTGTGCGGGTTGGCGTCGTAGAGGCCGTCGACGTCGGACAGCAGCACGACGCCCTGCGCCCCCGCCGCCTGCGCGACGCGCGCGGCGAGCCGGTCGTTGTCGCCGAAGCGGATCTCCTCGGTGGCGACGCTGTCGTTCTCGTTGATGACCGGCACCACGCCGAGCCCGAGCAGCCGGCCCAGCGTCGCGGCGGCGTTGAGATAGCGGCGGCGGTCCTCAAGATCGTCGAGCGTCACCAGCATCTGCGCGGCGGTGAGGCCGTGGTTGCCGAGCAGCTCCGCCCAGGTCTGGCTGAGCGCGATCTGGCCGGTCGCGGCGGCGGCCTGCGCGTCCTCGAGGCTGGCGCGGCCGCCCTTGGCGAGCCCGAGTCGCCGCGCGCCGAGCGCGATCGCACCCGACGAGACGATCGCGACCTGCTGGCCGTCGCGGACGCGCGCGGCGATGTCGGCGACCAGCGTCGCGAGCCAGTCCCGCCGCACCGCGCCATCGGGTGCGACGAGCAGGGCGGAGCCGACCTTGACGATCAGGCGCGGGCAGGAGGCGGGCGGGAAGAGGGGCATGGGGTGGGGTCTAGCGAGGGATGACCGACAGCATAAGTCCTCGGTTGCCTGTCGACGCAGGGCCGATGGATGTGGCCGCTTGGTTGTCGTCGCCCTTTCCACACTCCCTCGTCACCCCGGACTCGTTCCGGGGTCCACTCCGCGGCGAGGAGGGGGCTCGAGGCGAGAGCGCACGCTTGCGGTACGGTGGACCCCGGAACGAGTCCGGGGTGACGGTCCCGGGGTGCTATCGATCGAGCCCCATCGCTGTAGCTATTCAGACGAACGAGCGCATCGCCTCACACCGGCGACCAGGTGATCTCGTCCTCGCCCTCGTCGCTGTCCGGCACCGTATCGGGCGCCGGGTCGATCGCCTCGAGCAATTTGTCGAGCACCCAGTCGACGCCGGTGCCGGCTGCGCCCGACAGCGGGATGACGTCGGTGCCGCTTTCCTCCGCCAGCTCGGCGGACAGCGCCTCGATCAGTTCCTCGTCGAGCATGTCGATCTTGTTGAGCGCGACGATATGCGGCTTGTCGATCAGACCGCCGCCATAGGCCTCCAGCTCGTCGCGGACGATGCGATAGCTTTCGGCGACGTCGTCGTCATTGGCGTCGACCAGATGCAGCAGCACGCGGCAGCGTTCGATATGGCCGAGGAACCGGTCGCCGATCCCCGCACCGTCGGCGGCGCCTTCGATCAGGCCGGGAATGTCGGCGACGACGAACTCGCGGCCATGATGGCGGACGACGCCGAGCTGCGGCCGCGTCGTGGTGAAGGCATAGGCGCCGACCTTCGCCTGCGCATTGGTCACCGCGTTGATGAAGGTCGACTTGCCGGCATTGGGCAGGCCGACGAGCCCGGCGTCGGCGAGCAGCTTGAGCCGCAGCCATACCCACGCCTCCTGCTCGGGCCAGCCGGTGCCGTGCTGGCGCGGCGCGCGGTTGGTCGAGGTCTTGTAGCTGGCGTTGCCACGGCCGCCGTCGCCGCCGCGCAGGAACATCTCGCGCTGGCCGACATGGGTGAAGTCGAGCAGCACCTCGTCCTTGTCCTCGGACAGCACCTGCGTGCCGACCGGAACCTTGATGACGAGGTCGTCGCCGCCGCCGCCGGTGCGGTTGCTGCCCGAGCCGCCCGAACCGCGCGGCGCGCGGAAATGCTGGGTGTAGCGGAAGTCGATCAGCGTATTGAGGCCGGCCACCGCCTCGAAGATGATGTCGCCGCCCTTGCCGCCGTTGCCGCCGTCGGGGCCGCCATATTCGATGAATTTTTCACGTCGGAAGCTGACGGCGCCGGGGCCGCCCGAGCCGGAGCGGACGTAGATCTTGGCCTGGTCGAGAAAATGCATGGCGCCTCTTTAGCGTGCCCCGCGCGAACGGCCACCCCCGCGGCGGCGGCGCCATCGCCGATCGCGTGCGACAAGAGCAGTGTACGGCCATTTCGGCGGGCGCTAAGATCCGGCGGGTGACGATGCCGCGCGATTCCCGGGCCGATCCGGCCGCCGAACGACTGGCGTGGCAGCGTGTCTTCAGTGCGGACGGGCTGCCGGCGAGCGAGCGCTATGCCTGCTGGCGCGACGCCGATATCGCCGGCCTGTCGACGCGGTTCGACACGACGCCGCACGAACCCTTCACCGTCGCGATGGACTGGCTCGATCTCGGCACGATCGGCATCGGCCAGGCGCGGATCACCGCGCAGGACTGGGTGCGGCGGAGCGACACGATCGCGCGCGACCGAAGCGACGATCTGGTCGTCAACGTCCGGCACCACGGCGGCGCGCGCGGCGATATGGCCGGCCGCGATCTCGTCGCGCCGGGCGGATCGATCGTGCTGGCCGACCTCGCGCAGACGCAGGCGCATGGATCGGAGGCATCGGTCAGCACCGGCTTCACGCTGCCACGCGCGATGGCGGAACGGCTGCTGCCGGCGACGGTGCGCAGCCTGCACGGCCATGTCATCGCGCCGGATCAGGCGGCGCTGCTCGTCTCGCATCTCGCGACGTTGCGCGACACCGCGCATCATCTGCCGGTGACCAGCGGTCCGGCGTTGGCGCAGACCGTGCTCGACCTGTTCACCATCGCGCTCTCCGCCAGCCTCGGCACCGCACCGGCCGATACCGAACAGCATGAGCGCGGCCTGTCGTTCGAATTGCGCGAGACGATCGAGCGGCACCTGGGTTCGCCGTCGCTCAATACGACGCGGCTCAGCCGCGCGCTCGGCGTGTCGCGCTCGACGCTGTACCGGCTTTTGCAGGAGGAGGGCGGGGTGCAGGCCTATATCCGCACCCGCCGGCTGGCGCGGATCGCCGAAAGCCTGCGCACGGCGGGGGACCGGCAGACGATCGCGATGCTCGCGGAGCGATGGGGCTTTTGCGATGCCGCCTATCTCGGCCGGGCGTTCCGCGAGGTCTATGGCATCACGCCGGGCGACTATCGCGCGCGGCATACGGGGAGCTAGGCGGAAACGACGTTCGTTCGTCACCCCGGGCTCGACCCGGGGTCCCGCTTCTTCTGATCGGCACGCGCAAGAGGACGAAGCGGGACCCCGGATCAGGTCCGGGGTGACGGGGTAGGCTTGGTAACCGCCGACCGGCGTCGCGACCCCCATCGCGTTACCGATCGACGGCACCGTCAGGCAGATGCCTGGAGCATCCGCCTATCCGTGCATCCTCCACCCGTGGCAGCGTGCCTTGCTGCGGCCGCCGCCTTCGCTTGTCCGAGTCGGCGCCATCGGCCGTCCGACCGGCCGCGGCGTCGTGCGGGCGATCGGCGGTCGAGCGCGCGATATATCACGCGATCGCGGCCGCCGGCCCCTCGTGCCGCCGTCCTACCGGCTCGTGCCGCGGCGGTGCAGGGGCGGCGGCATTGACGCCGTGCCACGCGACATTGGCGATGGCTCAGCCGTCCGCAGCGAGCGGCGCGGCGAGCATCGTCGCGGCAAGCGCACGCGCCCGGTCGCGCGGCAGGCCCAATGCGCGTGCCATCGGCGCCCCGAGCAAAGCATCGCCCAGCGCCATCAGCACCAGATGCAGCGTTTCGTCCTGGATCGGGCGGCAGGCGGGTTCGACCCCGGCGGCGAGGTCCTCGACCAGCGCGCGCACCGCGGAGAGGATGGGATCGAGCGCGTCGCGGTTGCCGGTGAGGATCATCCAGCTCGCCAGCGCGCCGGCGCCACCGCCGTCGAAGGCGTCGAACACCAGATCGACGATCCGGCGCGGGTCGGGCTCCGCCGGCCGGTCGAGGAGCAGCGCATCGCGGATCGTCGCGGTGATGTCGCTCGTCATCCGCGCGATCAGCGCCAGCTGCAGCCCCTCGGCCGAGCCGAAATGGTGGAGCAGATTGGCGTGGGTACGCCCGATCCGGCCGCCGACCGCCTTCAGCGTCACCGCCTGCGGCCCGGCCTCGATCAGCAGCGCCTGCGCGGCGGCGAGCGCCGCCTCGCGGGCGTCGGCGGGGGACAGGCGTTTGCGGAGGGTTGCGATCGACAAAGCGGAGGCCTATTTACATGAATGTCAGTATGAGGATGCGAGTCCTGTGTTGGAGGTTTCCATGGCGAAAGCAACCACGCCCGACGATCTGGTCATCACCCCGCGCGACCGCCGCTTCGGCCGGGGCACGCGCATGGGCCGCTGGTGGCTCAACGACGATCCGGTCGCGACCGCCTTCTACAATGCGCTCTCGGTCACCTTTCCCAAGGGCGAGGGCTATTTCGTCGACAGCGTGCGCAAGTTCCGCGACGGCACCCCGCCGAAGCTGACCGGCGAGATCAACGCCTTCATCAAGCAGGAGGTGATGCACACGCGCGAGCATGTCGCGTTCAACCGCCATGTCACCGATCAGGGCTATGACGTGCGCCGGCTCGACAAGGACGTCGACGACGCGCTCGCGCTGACCAAAGGGCGGCCGCCGATCGCCAGCCTCGCCGCGACCACCGCGCTCGAACATTTCACCGCGATGCTCGCGCACGAGCTGATCGCCAATCCCCGGCATCTCGCCGGCGGCGAGGAACAGGCCAAGGCGCTGTGGCTGTGGCACGCCGCCGAGGAGATCGAGCACAAGGGCGTCGCCTACGACACCTGGCTGCATGCGACCAAGGACTGGCCGCGCTTCACGCGCTGGCGAGTCAAATCGATGGTGATGCTGATCACGACATGGCGCTTCTTCACCGGGCGGACGCGCGGCATGCTCGAATTGCTGCGGCAGGACGGAATGACCGGGCCGAAGGTGTGGGCGCGGCTGTTCTGGTATGCGTTCGGCAACCCCGGGATGGCGCGCAAGGTCGCCGGGGTCTGGGCGGCCTATTTCCTGCCCGGTTTCCATCCCTGGAAGCATGACGACCGCGCGTTGATCGGGCTGGCGGAGAGCGATTACGAGGCGGCGGTGCTGCCGCGCCCGGCGTGATGCGCCACGACGGGCTTCAAACGCTGCCGTGAAACGCGCTAGGGTTACGGCATGACGCGATACGGCAAAAGGTTCTGGCTCCTGGGTGCGGCGATGGCCGGGCTCGCCGGTTATGTCGACGCGATCGGATTTCTCAAGCTGGGCGGGCTGTTCGTCTCGTTCATGAGCGGCAATTCGACGCGACTCGCGGTCGGGCTGGCGCTGGGACTGCCCGTCGCCGGAGTCGCGGCGGAGCTGATCGCCGCTTTCGTCGGCGGGGTGGTGGCGGGCACGATCGTCACCGTCGCCGCCGGCGCGCGCCGCAAGCCGGCGGCATTGATCGGCGTCACGCTGCTGCTCGCCGGTGCCGCGGCGACCGACGGCCGGGTGTCGGTCGGCGCCACCACCGCCTTGCTCGCCGCGGCGATGGGGATGGCCAACACCTTGTTCCAGCACGATGGCGAGGTCAGCGTCGGCGTCACCTATATGACCGGGGCGCTGGTCAAGTTCGCGCAGCGGCTGGCGGCGGCGATGATGGGCGGGCCGCGCTGGGCGTGGCTGCCCTATCTGTTGCTGTGGTGGGGCCTCGTCGGCGGGGCAGTGCTCGGGGCGCTCGTCTATCCGCGACTCGGTACCGTCAGCATCACCGCGGCGGCCGGGGTCGCGGCGCTGCTGACGGTCTATGCGGCGCTGCTCGGTCCGGCCGATCGCGTCGCGGTGCGACGCTAGGCGGCGATCGGCATCGGCTCGCATCGGTCGGCGAGATCGAGTTCGTAGCTGAGCGTCGCCGCCGCCTCGGTGCGGGCCGGCGAGTGCCGCGTCGCGGTCCGGCCGGTGGCGCGGAAGCCGAGCTTGCGCAGCACCGCGCCCGAGGCGGGATTGTCGGCGAAATGCCACGCATCGAGACGGCGCAGCGGCAGCGCGTGGCGCGCCATGTCGATCACCGCACGCCCCGCCTCGGTCGCATAGCCGCGCCCCCAGGCCGACGGCGTCAGCCAATAGCCGAGATTGGGCGCGCCCTCATGCTCAGAGATGCCGATCCCGCCGATCAGCGCCGGCGCGCCGCGGTCATGCGCGACGATCACGAAGCGCGCCTCGTCATGCGCGCGCGGCGCCGCACAGAACGCCTCGGCATCGGCAAGGCGATAGGGGTGGGGGACGCGCAGCAGCATCCGGATGACCGCGTCATGCCCGATCGCCTGCGCCAGCGCCGCGGCATCCTCCGGCCATGCCGGCCGCAGCGTCAATCTCTTGGTCCTGGCGAACATTTCTCGCTCTCTCCTCGGCCGCGCCCATGCCACGCGCCTGTGACGCGGCAGGGACAAAAGGTTGGGGAGCAAGAAAAAAGGGAGCCGGGGTGACCCGCCTCCCTGATTTGGTTGGCACCGCCTGGGCGGTGCGACCGGGTCACCCTGGTGGGCAACCCGGCTGGTCACCCGATGTTATTCGGCGGCTTCCGCCATAATCTGCACCGAGCAGAATTTACGGCCGAGCTTGCCCTCGTGGAATGCTACGCGGCCGTCGACGAGCGCGAAAAGGGTGTGATCCTTGCCGATGCCGACATTGGCGCCCGGATAGAATTTGGTGCCGCGCTGACGCACGAGGATGTTGCCGGCGATCGCTTCCTGACCACCGAACTTCTTCACGCCGAGGCGACGACCGGCCGAATCGCGACCGTTGCGCGACGAACCGCCTGCTTTCTTATGTGCCATGCTGCTCTACTCCTGTTCGCGCTTGTGGCTCAGCCGACCGAGACGATCTTGAGGATCGTGTGGTTCTGGCGATGGCCGTTCTTGCGGCGATAATTGTGACGGCGGCGCTTCTTGAAGACGATGACCTTCTCGCCCTTCGCCTGCGCGACGATCTCGGCGGCGACGGTCAGGCCCTCGACGCTCTTCAGCTCCGAGCCTTCGCCCGCGAGCAGGACGTCACCCAGCGTGATCGATGCGCCGGCTTCGCCGTCCAGCTTCTCGACGACGATCTTGTCTCCGGCGGCGACGCGATACTGCTTGCCGCCCGTGCGCACGACTGCGAACATGGCTTTAGTCACTTCCCAAAAAACATATGCCCACTCGGGAAGGCCCGGCGGGATGAGCGGTGGCAGCTAAGGAAAACGCAGGGCGCTGTCAACCACCGGCACCGCGATTCTGCGGTCCGCCGGCGATTCCGCTCGACTCAGTGGCGATGTTCGCGGCGCAGGGCGTAGCGGCCGTCGGCGAAATCGGTGAACAGACCGGCGATCGCCGGATGATCGATCGGCTCGTCGCTTTCGTCGGCGACCAGATTCTGCTGGCTGACATAAGCAATGTAGCTCGATTCCATATTCTCGGCGAGCAGATGGTAGAACGGCTGCTCCTTGGTCGGGCGCACGCTCTCGGGAATCGCCTCATACCATTCGTCGGTATTGGAAAAGACCGGATCGACGTCGAAGATCACGCCGCGGAAGTCGAACAGGCGGTGACGGACCACGTCGCCGATCGAAAAGCGGGCATGGGCGATCGCGGGGACATCGATGTCGCCGAAGGGCAGCACACCGGTAGGATCGTGACGAGGCATGAGCGCAATCTAGGGGGCTTTCTGCGCCGCACAAGCGCAAGGGTGCTTGCCAGCGCAAAACGAACCCGTTAGAGGCGCGCCCTCGACCGACCGATCAGGCCTTCGCGCCTCGAAACGTCTTCTGCGGAGAGGTGGCAGAGTGGTCGATTGTACCGCACTCGAAATGCGGCGTGCCTTTGCGGGCACCGAGGGTTCGAATCCCTCCCTCTCCGCCACTTACCGTCGATGATACGCGACATTTCCCCATCCACGGGGCTTGCCCGGCTAACCGGGGCAAATGCCGGAACACCCATTTCGGATGGCGTTGCGCGTAGATCGCCAATGACGCCTGCTGCGCGGCCGCTGTCAATGCATCGGCCACCAGACGGTCGATGCTGCCCGAGCGGATCAGCAGGCGCCAAAAAAAGGCTGCCGATGATGTCTCGGCAGCCCATGGCATCGGATAAGGGTCAGGCGTTACTTCGCCGCTGCGGCCGGTTTGGCGGGCAGTTTTGCGAAGTCGGCGTCGATCGCTGCCAGCACCTTGTCGGTCACCGCATCGGGCGAATATTGCTGGATGTCCTTCAGCGTCATCGCCCGCGCCATGTCGATCTGGTCGTTGGTCGTCATCCCCGGGACGTGCTTCTCGATCACCGCCTTGGCGGCAGGATCGTCGAGCAGCGTACCGATCTCGGTCGTCGACGTCGAATAATGGGCCGCCGTCGCGGTCGCCGACGCGGCGGGCGGCTTGGCGGCCTGCGCGTTCACGAGCGTCGCGGGGGCCAGAAGAAGGGCGGCAGCTGCCATCAACGTACGCATAGATATCCTCTCATCACGCAGCGTCGGGGCTGCCAACAGTTATATCGTACGGTACCGTATCTATGTCAATGACCGGCCGGTCACCAGATCGCGCGGGCGGCCATGATGATGTCCACCGTCCGCTCGCCGTAAGCGTCGAATTCCGCGTTGCTGACGGTCCGGATCAGGCTTTGCTGGAGATACCAGCCCGTCATCGACGCGACGATGCGCGTGGCGATGCTTTCCGGATCGCGCGCGGGAATGCCGTCTCTTGCGGCGGCGTCGCGGATGTCCCGAGCGATCAGGTTGATGATATAGAGCGAGCCGACGTCGTGCATCGATTTGGCGAGTTCCGGAAAGCGACCGGCGGTCGAAACGATGATCCGCTGGAACGCCTGCACCTCGGGATTGTCGTGCGACCGGGCGATGACGCGGACGTGGTGGCGCAGCCGCTGGTCGATGTCGTCGGTCAGTTCGCTATCGGCCTCGGACGCCTCCGCCGACCATCGCGCGACCGCATCCTCGACGATCGCGTGGAACAGCGCCTCCTTCGAGGGGAAGCGACCGTATAGCGTCGTCTTGGACACGCCGAGTTCGAAGGCGATCGCTTCCATCGCGACGGCATCGAAGCCGTTTTCCAAAAAATGGCGGCGCGCGGTGGCGATGAGCGCATTGTCGATCGCCTCGACCTGCTTGGCCGTTGGCCGGCCGCGGCGGGGTACGAATGTCGGAGCAGCCTTGGTCATGGCGTCGCCCATATAAGACTGGCCCCGCGATACCAAGCCGTCAGCGGACCAGCGCGCTGCGGTCGAGCGAGGCGATCGTGGTGCGCGCGGTCAGCGCCATGGCCACGCGCATCTCCGCTTCCATGAGCTGCAGCATGTGGGTGACGCCCTTTTCGCCTGCCGCGGCCAGCGCGTAGACCCAGGCGCGGCCGAGCAGCACGCCGTGCGCACCGAGCGCGAGCATGCGGACGACGTCCAGGCCGGAGCGGATGCCGCCATCCGCCAATACCGTCAGCCGATCCCGCACCGCATCGGCGATGATCGGCAATGCCGCGGCGGTCGACGGGACGCCATCGAGCTGGCGCCCGCCATGATTGGACACGACGATCCCGTCCGCCCCGAGCGTCGCCGCGGCGCGCGCATCCTCCACGTCGAGAATGCCCTTGATGACGAGCGGCCCGTCCCAGCTCTCCCGGATGAACTCGAGGTCGCGCCACGACACCGTCGGATCGAAATTGTTGCGCATCCAGGCGAAGAAGTCTTCGAGACCGGTGTTCTTGCCGAGCACGGGGGCGACGTTGCCGAGCTGATGCGGACGCCCGCGGACGCCGACGTCATAGGCCCAGGCCGGGCGCAGCATCGCCTGTACGGTGCGCCGGGCGGACCCCATGAACCCCGACGCCCCCGCCAGCCCCGATCGATAGTCGCGATAGCGCGACCCGGGGACGGGCATGTCGACGGTGAAGATCAGCGCGGAGCAGCCCGCGTCCTTCGCCTGTGCCATCAGGTCGCGCATGAAGCCGCGATCGCGGATCATATAGAGCTGGAACCAGAAGGGCGCGTCGGTGCCGGCCGCGACCTCGGCGATCGGGCAGGCGGAGACCGTCGACAGGCAGAAGGGTATCCCCGCCTTGCTCGCCGCGCGCGCCGCCTGGACCTCGCCGCGTCGCGCGTTGAGGCCCGCGAGGCCGATCGGCGCCAGCGCGATGGGCATGGCGAGATTCTGGCCGAACAATTGGGTCGTCAGGTCGAGCGCCGAAACGTCGGTGAGGATCCGCTGCCGCAAGGCGATCGCCTCGAGATCCGCGATGTTCCGCCGCAACGTCACCTCGGCATAGGAGCCGCCGTCGATATATTCGAACAGGAAATGCGGGAGCTTGCGGCGCGCGAGGTCGCGGTAGTCGAGAGCCGATGCAGCCTTCATGGTCTTGCCTTCAGGAAGCCGTTGAACGTGATCCAGCGCAACAGCCCGTCGATCCAGCCTTGCGTCGTGGTGCCCTTGACGCCCAATCCGAAGCCATGTCCACTGCGTTGATAGGCATGGAATTCGAACTGGGGTGCGAATTCGGCGGGGACCGGCAGCGACGGCAGCACGGTCTGCGCGGCGGCCGCGAGCGGCGCGAGGAGGAGGGCGAAGATGGCGCCGGCGTGCATCGGTCTGCCGGTCATTGCAGGTTCACATAGGCACCGCCTTCGAGGAGCAGCGCCGCGCCGGTAACGTAGCGCGCCATGTCGGGGCGAGAAAGACGAGATGTGGATGATCGTTGTCAGGTCAATGACCGCGCATTCGGCCATTGTTCTGCACCGTGGCGATGCATTCGGTAAGCAGCGCCGCGGCGAGCGTGTGTCCGATCAGATCGGCTTCGATCAGAGCCGCATCCAGTAGTGCAAGCAGCCGACCGTTATCCATTTGGCTCGTCATTCGCGTCTCCCTGTGGCATTGGACGCGTGCCGCGGACGATCGATACACCGCCAGCCCGGTGGCGACTACCGAAATGCGGATGGATCAGGGGTCAACAATGGCGTCATTCGAAAGCTGTCTTGATATGGCCAAGACGCAGGTCGCGCTGAGGGCCTTGCGCTACGGCCATTTTCCCGCCGACATCTTCGACGAATATGCGTGGGACATGATGCTTCACATGTACATTGCCGCGCTGCGGCGACAGACGATGTACATCGACAATGCCGTCAATCTCACGTCGAAGAACAAGATGATCGGTGACCGCTGGATAAAGCACCTGCGGGCGGAAGGCATGATCGAGGTCGACGATGATGTCGTGGCGCTAAGCGAGACGGCGTTGCAGCGGATGAACGCCTACCACGAAGAGGCCCTGACCGCCGTCGAATAGGCCGGATCGACGCTCGTCGGCGCCGCGACTTCTCCTTCTCCGGGCCGTCACCCCGGGCTCCCGCTTTCCCGATGGGAACCCGTGAAGGACGTAGCGGGACCCCGGATCAAGTCCGGGGTGACGGACCGCCAGAGCAAGAGCCGCTGCGATAATGGATGTCGAGCGGCTCAGGCCGCCATCTGCTGGATCGTGCTGATGACGCGATCCTGACGATAGGGTTTGGAGAAGAAGATCGCATCGGTCGGCAGCGTGACGCCGGTCGGCCACGGCTTTTCCGAGGTGATGATGATCTTGATCGGCGGCCATCGGTCGCGGACGCACGCGGCGAGTTTGATGCCGTCGATGCCGCCGGGCATGTCGATGTCGGTGAAGACGATGCGGATGTCCGGGCGCCTCTCCAGCACGGCGATCGCCGCACTGGCGCTGCCGACGTCGATCACCGCGAAGCCGGCATCCTCGATCATGTCGGTCGCGAACAGGCGGAGAAGCGGTTCGTCTTCGACGACGAGCACGACCGGACGTTCGATGATAGCTGTCCCGATCACGTCTGCGCCAGCTGGCGGACCGACGCGCGCAGGTCGGCTTGCAGTCCGTCGGGTTCGAACCGCAAGTCGACGCCGCCCGTCCCCGCCAGGCCGAGCCGCACCAGCTTCGACCCGAAGCCGCGCCGGCTCGGCGCGATGACGGGCGGTCCCCCCGTCTCGCGCCAGCGCACCACGAGCTCGTCGCCAGCCTGCGTCGTCTCCACGGCCCAATTCACCTCGACATGCCCTCCGGTTTGACACAGCGCGCCATATTTGCACGCATTCGTCATCAACTCGTGCATGACCAACGAAAAAGACAAGGCCGCGCGCGAGCCGAGCGCGACCTCGGGACCGTCCATGTGAACGCGATCGCTGAAGCCGACCGCCTCGACGACCGCCTCGGCGACGACGCGCAGGTCGGCATCGGTCCAGCTCTTCTGCAACAGCACGTCATGCGCCGCGCTGAGCGCCATCAGCCGCTGCTCGAAGCTTTCGACGGGACGGCGATCGGGAACGTCCCGCAGCGTCTGGCTCGCGATCGCCTGTACCATCGACAGCATGTTCTTCAGGCGATGCGCGATCTCGCCGTTCAGCATCTCCTGCTGCTGCTCGGCACGCACGCGCGAGACGCCGGCTTCCAGCCGGTCGGCGACGCTGCGCAGGAAGGTCAGCTCCTCCGGCTGCCAGATGCGCCGCGCGGCGGCGTTGACGATCAGCACCGCCACGGTACGGCCATGCTGGCGAACCGGCATGTTGACCAGCGCGTGGACGCCGATAGCCGTCATGGCACCGGGATTGTCGATGGTCCGCGGATCGGTCAGCACATTTTCGATGACAAGCGGCTCGCCACGCACGAGGTGGTCGCGGATGGCGCCATAATCCTCGAACCGGTGCCGGCCCGCGATGCTGCCGGTGCCGGGCGCCGTCCAGTCGGGTTCGACGTCGATGTGGCGGACATCCTCGTCGACTGAGCCGAATCCGGCTCTCGACACCTGGAGCACGGCGCCGACGATCGCCGACGCGGCGCGGGTCATCGCCTGAACGTCGTGGCTGTTGCGGATGCTCTCGCCGATCTGGACGAGCGCGGTCTGCAGTTCGGCGAGGCGCTCGCTGCCACGCGCGATCCGGCGCAGTTCGAGATGGTCGCTTGCCTGCCGGGCGAGCGCATTAAGCAAGGTCTTCTGCGTATCGCTCAACCCGCCGGGACGGGCCTCGGTGTCGATGACGCACAGGCGTCCGACGATTTCGCCCGACCGCAGCGTCAACGGCGCGCCGGCGTAATAGCGGAACGCGCGGTCCCCGGTCACGAGCGGATTGTCGTTGGTCCGCATGTCGGCCGTCAGATCGGCGACCTCGAGCACGCCGGGATCGTCGATGTCGAGCCGGCACACCGACTGATGGATGGGCGTTTCGCTGACATCAAGGCCGATCCTCGCCTTGAACCACTGGCGATCGGAGTCGAGCAGACTGATGAGCGCGATCGGTGCATCGCAGGTCTGCGAGGCGATGAAGACGATGTCGTCGAACGCCTGCTCTTCAGGCGTGTCCAACACGAGCAGTCTCGCAAGCGCTTCTGCCCGACGGGCATCCTTATCGTCTGCCACCCTGCGCCCTATCGTTCTCAGATCCACCCCCCGGCGGACGTTACGTAGGGTAAGCTACTGTTATCGGGTCAGTGTCAAGCCGGCATCGCCGGATCGCGACCGGCCGGCGCGGTCGCCGAGTGGTTCGTCGAGAGAAGCCCTTCGTTGCGATCACGGATACCGGCATTCGCTCATTCCCCGATGTGGCTTTTCTGATTGAGCCGGATCAAGGTCGGCCCGGATCAGGAACGCCGCGAAGCGCGCCTCGTTCTCCTGTCATGCTATCAACGAAACCGATGTTCAGCTGGGCGGACCCCAGTGAGGACGAAGCGAGCCTGCTGCTCTCCGCCTATATCGCCGATCAAGGCTTCCCCTGCGTCGGCGCCAAGGCGGCGTTGGCGAAGGGCACGCTCGACATCCTCGGCGCGCGCGACATCGCGAGTGCGTGGGACGATCTGCGTATCCACGATCGGTTACGCTGTTTCGCCGCGCAATATCGCGCGGAGCCGTCGTTGTTCCGCAGCTTCGCCGTCGTCTTCTCCGGGCCGGACGACCTCAGCGAGGAAGCGTTCGAGCGGGCGATCTGGCAGCGCATCCAGTCGCTGTCGGACAAGGACGTTTGGCTGGGGCAGGCGTGGGACGAACGCGTCAGTCCCGATCCGTCCAACGCGCACTTCTCTTTGTCCTTCGGCGGCGAGGCGTTTTTCGTCGTCGGGCTCCATCCGCGTGCCAGTCGCCCGGCACGGCGCTTTTCGCGCCCGACGATGATCTTCAACCTGCACGATCAGTTCGAGACGCTTCGCGAGCAGGGCAAATATGAGACGATGCGCGAGAAGATCATGGTGCGCGACGAGGTGCTCGCCGGTTCGCGTAACCCGATGCTGTCGCGCCATGGCGAGGCGAGCGAGGCCCGCCAGTACAGCGGCCGGGCCGTCGATGGCGGCTGGCAGTGCCCGTTTCGGTATTCCGGCAAGTGAGGGATCATCAATTGGCCGATCGAACCGTCGAGATCCCGGAGCGGAGCGGCGACGCGTTTCGGCTCGCGAAAGGGCAGGTCCTCATGGTGATCGATCCGCGCGGCTGCCAGGTCGCAGATCTCCTCGCCTTCCGGGCCGACGATCTGGGTGAGGTGCTGTCGTCGGGCCGGACGCTCGATTATGCCGAGACGATCCGCCTGACCACGGGACACACGGTCTACTCCAATCGATCGAATGCGATGCTGGAGATCGTGGCGGATACGGTCGGCGTGCACGATTTCCTGCTGACGCCATGCTCCTATGCGACGTTCGACCATTTCTATCCCGAACTTCCCCGGCACCGGGGATGTTTCGGCAATCTGGCCGCCGCGCTCGCACCGTTCGGCGTGACGCCGGATCAAATCCCGGTCGCGTTCAATTGCTTCATGAACGTGCCGATCGACGCGGCGACCGGCAAGCTCTCGGTCCTGCCACCGATCAGCAAGGCCGGCGACAGCATCAGCTTCGTCGCACAGATGGATCTGGTGATCGGTCTCACCGCCTGCTCGGCGCCGGCGTCGAACGGCGGATCGTTCAAGCCGATCCATTATGTCGTCCACGATCAGGCGCCGGGCGGCCCGTCGCACGAAAGCGGTGCGACACTTCCGTCAGGGGAGCGGGCAGACCTATGAACGCCACATCCCCGATCGACATCAACACGGCGACCGCCAACGCGCTGGATGCGATTCCCGCGCTGAAGGGCCACGGCTTCGAGATCGTGCGCTATCGCGACGATCGCGGCGGGTTCAGCGATCTTCGTCAGCTGGCGGAGGTGCCCGGTATGGCGCATGTCGCGGAGAGTCTCGGCGACGCGGTGACGATCGGCAACGGCTGACCGTCCAAGCGCGACGGCAGGTGTACGATTTGGACAGCCGCCCCACCCCATCTGCGAACAGAAGGGGAGGGGCGGCTGCTTCAAGTGCCGACCGTTAGTAGTTGGCGCGCAGGATGATGGAATACCGACGATCGTTCGTGAAATAGGATCGCGGCGCCAGATCGTTGGATCCGGCTTTATACGCCTGCAGAAGCTTGGTGGTCGTATTCGTCAGGTTCACCCCCTGAACGCCGAGCTTAATGTACTTGTTGATATTGATGAACGCCGAGGCGTCGAGCTGCCCGGTCGAGTCGTTGAAGATCGACGTATAGGGGAAGATCACGTCGGCTGCGGTCAGCAAGAACCGCGAACGCCAGTTGTAGGCGGCGCGTAACGAGATCGGTCCCTTTTCATAGAAAGCCGTGGCGTTGAAGTTGTGCTTCGACAATCCTTCCAGCGGCAGATTGCCCTTGGCGACGGTCGACCCGGACGACGGCGTGCCACCGTTCAGGAAGGAATTGGGAAGGCCCGAACTGTCGATGAACGTATAGTTGCCGTTGAAGCCGAGGCCATTCAGGAAGCCGGGCAGGAAGTCGAACGTCTGTTGATAGGCGACCTCGAAGCCCCTGATCTTGCCCTTGCCGGCGTAATTTGCCGGACCACGCGCCTGGATGTTCTGCGTGATGCCATTGTTGGTGATCGAGCGATTGACCAGCGACTGATAAAAGAAGCCGTCGACGGTCTTGTAGAAGGCATCGACCGACAACTGGCCGACGCGGGCGAAATACCATTCCGCGGTGGCGTCGAACTGCCACGCCGTGGCCGGCTTCAGGTAAGGATTGCCGGCGTTGATCGTGACGGTGCCCGAACCCGGCTCCAATGCATAGGTCACATAGGGGCGGATGTTGGCGAAGTCGGGACGCGTCAGCACCTTCGATCCCGCGAGGCGGATGACCACGTCGCGCGTCACCCCCACCTTGAGGTTCGCGCTCGGCAGGAAATAGCCGTAACTGTTGGTGAAGAACGCGGGTTGCGACGCATAGCCGTTGGTGGCGAACGACCGCAGCCGTTCATATTCGGTCGCGCCGAGGTTGCAGACGCCGCCCGGTTGCGTGACCTGGACGGTGCCGTCCGGCAAGGTTCGCGACGTCGCGACGCAGCGGGTGGCATAGGGATCGACCACGCCCAGTTCGCTGCGATTGGGCACCGCCGTTTCGGACTGCGAATTGACCGTCGTACGGACGTAGCGCAAGCCGACGTTACCCGACACGCGGATGTTGCCGAACAGCGGATCCTTGCTGCCGAACTGCAGCATCGCATAGGCCGAGCTGTCCTGTTGCGTGACGTTCGACACTTCCGAGGGGAGGAACGACGTTCCCGGGATCGCGCCGGCACGCTGGCCCGCTGCCAGGAACCGGTTCGTCGCGGTGGCGCCGTTGGTGTTGCGCCAGATGTCATTCTGCGTCTGGAAGAAGCTGGTCGCCGAATTGTAGCCGTTGATCAGATCGCCGTTGTAATAATAAGCACTCGGCGGAGCGCTGGTCTTGCCCCTGAAGAAGTTGTCGAAATTGTACAACGACGACCGGCTGGTGTCGCCCTGGTTGAAGGTGACCGGTGCCCCCGACCAGATCTCGCTGATCGCGCCCCAATTGTATGCCGTGTAGCGTACGTCCTGCGTCCGCTCGGCATAACGTGCGCCGAATTTGATCCGGTTCAGGAAATTGCCGTCGTCGAACTTGTAGGCGAAATCGCCCTTGATCTGATATTCCGAGCCGACGCTGTGCTCGATATGGTCCATCGCCGCGCGCCAGAACTGGAAGTCGCGGCTCTGGAAATACTGGCTGTCGGTCGCGGCGGCGAGCGCCGGGTTGGGCGTCGCCTAATTGGCGGCAAGCGTCAGCGGCTTGTGCGGTATGACGATCGGCAGATTGCCGGTCAGGTCGAGCTCGGAATCGGCGAAGGTCGAGCCGAACACGCTGAGATCGGTCACGTCGTGCTTGGCATAGGTATAGTCGACGTCGAGCCCGATCGACCAATGATCGTCCGGATTGATCTTCAGGTTGAAGCCGGCATCCTTGACGAGGTTCTCGTCATAGACCTGCCGCCGCGACAGCGACTGCTGCGTGCCGCCGGTCGGCACGGTGGTGGTCGCCGTTCCGCTCGA
The DNA here is from genome assembly GCF_059420425.1 of Sphingomonas sp. GW821-FHT04B01. NCBI lineage: Bacteria > Pseudomonadati > Pseudomonadota > Alphaproteobacteria > Sphingomonadales > Sphingomonadaceae > Sphingomonas > Sphingomonas sp. GW821-FHT04B01. Next base: position 122,267 of record NZ_JBWKTR010000004.1, read on the forward strand.
GGCGGTCCGCCAGCCGGCGCCAGGGAGGGTGACGAAGCCGCTCTGGAACAGCCCGTTGCTGTCATACGTGAAATTGGGATAGGCGCCGCCGGCCGGATTGTAGCCATTGCCGCGCTGGTTCGCGCCGAACTGGAACTGGCCTGCGCCATTGAGCTGGCATTCCGCACGCGTCGTCGCATTGCCCGCGCCGTTGATCGGCCCGTTGCTGTTCTGCTGACAGCCGGCCGGATAGGTGCTGTATTCCGACAGGTCCGGCGCAGTCTCGAACGTATGTTCGCCCCAGGCATTGGTGGAATGGGTACGCAGGAACTGCGCGGTGAAGGTGGTGCGCTCGTCGGTGCTTTCCCACTGGACGGCCAGCGCCTGACCATCGCGCTTGCGATCATAGTCCTGGCTGCGGAACTGGCCGCCGATCGGGGCATAAGCGATGCCGGTGGGGTCGGCGAAGCCGTCCGCGCCCGCCGTACCGGTGGCGCCGCAGACGTTCGCCGGGTTGGGGAAGGCCGCGCCGCCGACGCCGTTGATCGTGCCGGGCGGCAACGTGAAGGCATCGGTATTGCCGGGGAGCTGGTTGCGGCAGGTCACCGTCGTGTTGGTTCCGGTACCGGTCGCCGCCTGGACGCCATCGCGGGTCTGGAAGTTGGTGACCTGGATGCCGTCGGCGCGGCTCTTCAGGCGCGAATAGGATCCGTTGACGAGGATGCCGAACCGGCCGATCGGCGTGTCCCAGGTATCCGAGACGAGCAGCGAGCCGGTCGGCGCCCACTTCTTCGCGAAGTCGCCGTAATTCGCCTCGAGGCCGCCACCGATGTGGAAGCCCTTGTTGTCGAAGGGCTTGCGCGTGTTGAGATTGACCGTGCCGGCGAGCCCGCCCTCGATCAGATCGGCGGTGGCGTTTTTGTAGACCTCGACCGAGCCGAGCAGTTCGGAGGGCACGTCGGCGAAGTTGATCGCCTGACCGCCGATGCCGGCGGAGAAGGTGTCGCGGCCGTTGAATTCCGAGCGGACGAAGTTGAGGCCGCGGACGTTGACGCCCGAGCCCTCGACCGAGAAATGGTCCGGATCGTTGTTGCCGGCAAAGCGGTTGATCGACACGCCGGGGACGCGTTGCAGCGCCTCGGTCACCGAGCGATCGGGGAGCGCGCCGATGTCCTGCGCCGTGATCGCGTCGACGACGGTGTCGGAATTGCGCTTGATCGTCTGTGCATTGGCGAGGCTCTGCCGGATGCCGGTGACGACGATGTCGTTCTCGCCCGCCTCATCGCGGGCAGCGGGTTCCCCGCTTTGCTGCGCGGCCGGATCGCCGCCCGGCACGTTGGGCGACGTCGCCGCCCCCGCGGTATTCTGGCCGCTGGCGGCACCGGTTTGTGCATAAGCGGGTACGCTGAGTGCGAACACGCACATCGCGGTAGCCGAAACGCTGCTGAGAATAGCCCGGCTACGAGTCCGGGTACGAACCACGCGCGCAAGCTGCCTATCGTCGGCCATCATAACATCCCCAACTGTCTTCCCTATCGATGTCTCGGCACGGCAGACCGTGCGGCATCTTGGAACTTCAGGTACGACCGGAAAATGCTCAAGGCAAGCCAATTTGTTTGCGCTACCACGAACTTCCGGATTGCGGGCGAAAGACGGTTCCCGGGCACCCAAATTCCGGTATGACGCGGACAAGGGCGGAGGAAATTACCGCGCTGGTCATGGGCAGAGTGGATGGAACGGGCGGAGCGGCAGCGGGTAGTGGTCGTCGGAGGGGGGACATCCGGCTGGATGGCCGCCACCGCGCTCGCCAAGCTGTTGCCCAGCCGATGCACCGTCGCGCTGATCGAATCGGAAGCCATTGGAATCATTGGGGTTGGGGAAGCAACCCTGCCGCATATCCGGGCCTTCAACGAGCGCCTCGGCATCGTCGAAGCCGAGTTCATGGCGGCGACGCGCGCCACCTTCAAACTGGGTATCGAGTTTCGCGACTGGGGGCGGGTCGGAGACAGCTACATCCATCCCTTCGGCACGTTCGGACGCGGCAGCGGCGAGGTGCAGTTCCACCATTATTACACCCGCCTGCTACGCGCCGGCGTGCCGCTGCCGCCGATCGAGCATTATTCGATGGCCTGTTCGCTGGCGCGGGCCAACCGCTTCGGCCAGCCGGCACGCGACCCGCAGCAGATCGCTTCGACCTTCGGGTATGCCTATCAATTCGACGCGGTCGCCTTCGCGCCCTATCTGCGGCGCATCGCCGAGGGGCTCGGCGTCCGCCGTACCGAGGGCAAGGTCGTCGCGGTGGAACGCGATGCGCAGAGCGGCGACGTCACCGCGCTCGTGCTCGCGGATGGGCGACGCGTCGAGGGCGACCTGTTCGTCGACTGTTCGGGCTTCGCCGCCTTGCTGATCGGCAAGGAGTTGGCCGAACCGTTCGAGGACTGGTCGCGCTGGCTGCCGGCCGACCGCGCCGTCGCGATGCCGTGCCGGACCGCGACGGCGGTGACTCCCTACACCAGCGCGATCGCGATGCCCTCGGGCTGGCGCTGGCGTATCCCGCTGCAGCATCGCACCGGCAACGGCTATGTCTTCGCGAGCGACTTCCTGTCCGAAGGCGCCGCGACCGACGCCTTGCTCGGCGCCGTGGAGGGCACGCCGCTCGCCGATCCGCGCGTTCTGCGGTTCAAGGCCGGACGACGCGCGCGCAGCTGGGTGAACAACGTCGTCGCGGTCGGCCTCGCGTCGGGATTTCTCGAGCCACTGGAATCGACGAGCCTCTATCTGGTCCAGCAGGCGATCACCGCGCTGATCGAGCTGTTCCCCGAGAAGCGCATCGCGCCGGTCGATCGCGACGAGTTCAACCGCCTGATCAACATGGAATATGATCGCGTCCGCGATTTCCTGATCCTGCATTATCACGCGACCGAGCGCGACGATTCGCGGTTCTGGGCCTACGTCCGGACGATGCCGATCCCGGACAGCCTTGCGGAGAAGATGGCGTTGTTCAGGCGCCGCGGCCGCGTCGTCAAATATCGCGAGGGCGCGTTCCTCGATGCCAGCTGGGTCTCGGTCTATCTCGGGCAGCGCGTCGTTCCGACGGGCGCGGACCCGCGGGCGGCGGCGCCGTCCACCGACAGCCTCGTCGCGGGGCTCGAACGGATGCGTGGCGAGATCGCCGCGGCGGTCGGCGCGATGCCGGCGCATGCCGCCTTTCTCGCCGGTTATTGTCCGATGCCGGCCGCCGCGTGACGCCGCTCGACGCGCCCATCACGCGCATCGCGGTCGTCGGCGGCGGGATCGTCGGCTGGTCGGCGGCGGTGGCGCTGCGCCGGCGCGTGCCCGGCGTGGCGGTGACGATCGTCGCGACGCCGCCGCCGCCCGACGCGCTCGCGGATCGCATCGCGCAGACGCTGCCGTCGACGATCGGCTTCCACGACGACCTCGGCCTGAGCGAGGACGATGCGGTGTTGCGCGCCGGCGGCGTATGGCGGCTGGGCAGCGCGTTCGAGGGCTGGGCAGGGGGTCTGCCGCCCTATGTCCATGCTTATGGGCCGTGTGGCCAGCCGTTCGGAACCGCCTCTTTCCACCATCACTGGCTGCGCGCGGCGCGGGCGGGGACCGCGGCGCCGTTCGAGGCGCATGCACCCGCGGCGATGCTGGCGCGGGCCGGGCGGATGCCGATCCCGCCGGCGGGAATCGTCGCGGAGGTGCAGGCGGCGGTGATGCTGGACGTGCCGCGCTATCGGGCAATGCTGGAGGCGTTCGCGCGGCATCTGGGGGTCGAGGTGCGCGATGGCGAGGTCGCCACGGTGCGACGGCGCGGCGACGACGGGTTCGTCGACGCGCTGCTGCTGACGGACGGCACGGTGGTAAGTGCGGATCTGTTCGTCGACGCCTCCGGTCCCCGCGCGACCGTACGCGGCGCGATCGACGATGTCCGGGAGGACTGGCAGCGCTGGCTGCGGTGCGACCGGCTGGTCACGGCGGATGGGCCGCCGGAGCGAATGACCGCGCTGGATCAGGTCCATGCCACGCCGGCCGGCTGGCGCTGGCGCACGCCGACGGTGGACCGGACGTCGCATGGCCTTTGCTACGCGGGCGCCTTCCTGGCCGAGGCCGACGCGCAAGAGGCGCTGGCGACGGCGGGCGCGACGGCGATCGCGCCGGCGGTCGCCTTCCGTCAGGGCACCCGGCCAGAGCCGTGGGCGCACAATTGCGTGGCGGTCGGCGATGCCGCGACGGTGATCGAACCGCTCGACTTCACCAACCTGCATCTCGCCCATAGCGCGATCGACCGGATCGTCGCGATGCTGCCGGGCCGCGCCTGCCATCCGCTGGAGATCGCCGATTACAACCGGCAGGCACAGGCGGAGGTGGTCCGCGTGCGCGACTTCGTGCTCTGTCACTATGCCACGGCGCAGCGCCCCGAACCGTTCTGGCGCGTTTCCGAACCACTCCCGGACAGCCTCGCCCGGACGCTGGCGGCGTTTCGGGAGCGCGGCCGCCTGCCGTTCTTCGAGGAGGAGACCTTCTCGCGCGACGATTGGCTGACGGTGCTGATCGGGCAGGGGACGATGCCGCGCCGCATCGATCCGCTGATCGAGGCGACCGACGCCGCCGACAGCGACCGGGCCATGGCGGCCTATCGCGCGGCGATCGGCCAGGCGGTGTCGCGATGTCCCGATCTCGACGCGTATTTTTACTCACAGCGGAAACGGCTCGGCAGATGAACGAACATACGATCCGCAGCGTGGTCATCCTCGGCGGGGGGACGGCGGGCTGGATGGCGGCGGCGGCGATGGCACGCTTCCTCAACAACGGCGTCACGCGCGTCACGCTGATCGAGTCCGAGGAGATCGGCACGGTCGGCGTCGGCGAGGCGACGATCCCGCCGCTGCGCACCTTCAACAGCATGCTCGGCATCGACGAGCATGCGTTCATCCGCGAGACCGGCGGCACCTACAAGCTGGGAATCGAATTCGTCGGTTGGGGCGATATCGGCGAGCGCTATTTCCATCCATTCGGCGCGCACGGCCACGACCTTGGCGGGGTGCATTTCCACCAGCTCTATCTGCGCGAGCGGCAGCGGCGGGTGCTGCCCGATATCTCCGCCTGGTCGATGAGCGCGGTGGCGGCGCAGGCCGGCAAGTTCGCACCCCCGGCACAGCAAGCGCAATCGGCGGTCAAGGACCTGTTCTACGCCTATCACTTCGACGCGGTGCGCTACGCCGGCTTCCTGCGCCGCTTCGCCGAACGCAACGGGGTGCAGCGGATCGAGGGCAAGGTCGTCGCGGTGGCGCAGCGGCCCGAGGACGGTCATGTCACCGCGCTCAAGCTGGACGACGGGCAGACCGTCGGCGGCGACCTGTTCATCGATTGCTCCGGCTTCCGCGGCGTTCTGATCGAGGAGACGCTGGAGACCGGCTATGAGGATTGGCGGCACTGGCTGCCGTGCGATCGTGCCGTCGCGGTGCCGAGCGCCTATAGCGGCGATCCCGATCCGTTCACCCGCGCCACCGCGCGCGGATCGGGCTGGCAATGGCGGATTCCGTTGCAACAGCGCATGGGCAACGGGCTCGTCTATTGCAGCGAGTTCCAGCAAGCCGATGCCGCCGAGCGCGAGCTGCTCGCCAATCTGGAGGGCGCACCGCTTGCGGCGCCACGCCATCTCGCCTTCACCACCGGTCGCCGCAAGCTGGCGTGGAACCGCAACGTCGTCGCTTTGGGGCTGGCGAGCGGCTTCATCGAGCCGCTCGAATCGACCTCGATCCACCTCGTCCAGTCCGGCATCGCGCGGCTGATCGCGCTGTTCCCCGACCGGCGCTTCGATCCGGTCGAGCGCGACGAATATAACGCGCAGATGCACGAGCTGTATGCCGACGTCCGCGACTTCGTCATCCTCCACTACAAGGCGACGCGGCGCCGCGACACGCCGTTCTGGGACCGCTGCCGCACGATGGACATCCCCGACAGCCTGGCGCGCAAGATCGCGCTGTTCCGCGGCAAGGGGCGGGTGTTCCGTGAGAACCGCGAGCTGTTCGCGACGACGAGCTGGGTCAGCGTGTGCCTGGGCCAGGACATCGTGCCGCAGGAGTACGAACCCGCGGTCGACGCGCTCGACGAAGAGCGGGTCGCGGGGGCGCTGGAGGAAATGCGCCGCGAGTATCTCGACATCGCCGGTCGCCTGCCGAGCCATGGCGACTTCCTCCGCCATATCTCCGGCCAGCCTGCCGCGCCGGCGACCGCACCCGCGGCGCCGACCACAGCCGCCGGTCCGACCTTTTCGTTCGCATCGGAATCGCCGTTCGATTTCTCGGCGGACCCGCTGTGAGGGACGATGCGATCCGCCGCGTCGTGATCGTCGGCGGCGGCACCGCGGGATGGATGGCGGCGGCGGCGATGTCGCGCGTACTCGGCGAGATGCCCGGGCTGACGATCGAACTGATCGAATCGGACGAGATCGGCACCGTCGGCGTCGGCGAGGCGACGATCCCGCAGATCGTCCTGTTCAACAAGATGCTCGGCCTCGACGAGGCGCAGTTCATGCGCGAGACGCGCGCGACCTACAAGCTCGGCATCGAGTTCGTCGACTGGGTCCGTCCCGGCCACCGCTACGTCCACCCCTTCGGCAGCTACGGGCTCGACATGAAGGGGATCGAGTTCCACCATTTCTGGCTGAAGGGGCAGGCGCTCGGCGATACCACGCCGCTCGATGCCTATTCGCTGGCGATCGTCGCCGGCCTGCAGGGGCGGTTCGGCCATCCGCGTCCGGACCAGCCGGGATCGCCGCTGTCGAAGCTGAGCTATGCCTTCCAGTTCGATGCCGGCCTGTACGCGCAGCTCCTGCGGCGGCTGGCGGAGGCGAACGGCGTGCGCCGTATCGAGGGGCGGATCGTCGCGGCCGAACGCGACGGCGAGACCGGCCATGTCAGCGCGGTAGCGCTCGCCGCGGGCACGCGGGTCGCTGGCGACCTGTTCATCGATTGCTCGGGCTTTCGCGGTTTGCTGATCGAAGGCGAGATGCAGGCCGGGTTCGAGGACTGGAGCGCATGGCTGCCCTGCGACCGCGCGGTGGCGGTGCCCTGCGCGCACGGCGGCGACCGGCAGCCGCTCACCCGCTCGACGGCGCGTGCGGCGGGGTGGCAGTGGCGCATTCCGCTGCAGCATCGCATCGGTAACGGCTACGTCTATGCCAGCGACCATCTGTCCGACGACGAGGCGGCCGCGACGTTGCTCGCCAATCTCGACGGCGCGCCGCTCGGCGATCCCCGCTTCCTGCGCTTTACCGCCGGGCATCGCCGCCGTGCCTGGGTCGGCAACGTCGTCGCCCTGGGACTGGCCGGCGGGTTCCTCGAACCGCTGGAATCGACGAGCATCCACCTCGTCCAGTCGGCGACCGCGCGGCTGCTGACCTATTGGCCGACGCGCCGTTTCGACCGGGTCGAGATCGACAAGTTCAACGCCGCGCACGTCGCCGATTACCTCGACATCCGCGATTTCCTCGTCCTCCACTATAAGGCGACGCAGCGTCGCGACACCGCCTTCTGGGATTATTGCCGCATGCTGGCACCGCCGCCGGGACTCGCCGAGAAACTCGCCGTCTTCGCCGCCAACGGCCGGGTCTTCCGTGAGCACGACGAACTGTTCACCGAGACGAGCTGGCTGTCGGTGATGGTCGGGCAGGGCGTGGCGGCGGGCGGATATCATCCCGCCGCCGATCTGCTGTCGGATGCCGAGACGCTGTCGCGGCTCGATCATATCCGGCGCGTGGTCGAGGAAACGGCGCATCTGCTGCCGCGGCAGGACGAGCTGCTGGCACATTATGGATGCGCGATGACGGGCGTCGCTGCATGACCGCGCAGGCGCTGCCCGAGATCGCCAACGTCGACCGGCGCACCTTCGACAACGAAATCCGCCCCGCCGGCCGGCCCGTGGTGCTGCGGCAGGTCGGGCGCGACTGGCCCGCGGTGCAGGCCGCGCAGCGTTCGGCGGAGGAGGGCGTCGCCTATCTCCAGCGGTTCAGCCACGGCGAACCGGTCGCCGCGATCCTCGGCGAACCATCGATCGGCGGCCGGTTCTTCTACAACGACGATCTCACCGGGATGAACTTCGTGCGCGGGCAGACGCCGCTCGACCCGTTCCTCGCGCGGCTGCTGCGCGATCGGGATCGCAGCGAGCCCTTCGCGATGGCGGTCCAGTCGGTGCCGCTGCCCACACTGCTGCCGGGGTTCGCCGAGGCGAATGCGACGGATCTGGTCGCGCCGGACGTGGTGCCACGAATCTGGCTGGGCAATGCGATCCGCGTCGCGACGCATTACGACCTCATGGAGAATATCGGCGTGGTGGTAATGGGGCGGCGACGCTTCACGCTGTTTCCGCCGGATCAGGTCGCCAACCTCTACATGGGGCCGCTGGAGCTGACGCCGGCGGGCACGCCGGTCAGCCTCGTCGATCCCGACGCGCCGGATCTCGCGCGCTTCCCGCGCTTCGCCGACGCCGCCAAGGTCGCCCAGACCGCGACGCTGGCGCCGGGCGACGCGATCTACATCCCGTTCCACTGGTGGCATGCCGTCGAGTCGCTCGATCCGGTCAATGCCTTCGTCAACTACTGGTGGAATGCGGCGCCGGCCGAGCTGGGCAATCCCTATGACGCGCTGCTCCACGCGCTACTGGCGATCGCCCCGCTGCCGGCGGATCAGCGCGACGCGTTCCGCGCCGTCTTCGACCATCTGGTGTTCCGCGGACAAAGCGATCCGGCCGCGCATCTGCCGGATGCGGCGAAGGGCGTGCTGGGACCGATCGACGCGACCACCGCGGCCCGCATCCGCGCGACGTTGCGCGACGGCCTCGCCCGACCGTAACCGCGGGTAGGCCTAGCGCTTGCCGCCGAGCAAGCGGACGAGGAAGTCGCGCAGCCGCTCGGTGCGGGCGGGGCTTGCCGCGGCGAGGATGCCGCGCGCCGCGACGGGGAGATGGTCGCCGACTTCGCCGGCACCGTCCGCAAAGACATAATGGTCGAACCATCCCCGCCACGCGTGGCGCTGCGCCGGCGGAAGATCGCGCACCGCCATCAGCGCGTGGACCAGCGCGCCGAAGGGCGATGCCGCCTGCGCGTCGCCCCACCAATAATTCACGAGCACGTTGAGCGGGTCGAGCGCCGCGACGTGGTGCCACCAGATCGCGGGCACGAAGATCGCGTCACCCGGTCCGAGCTCCGCGACCTGCGCGTGCGCCAGCGCCGCGGCGAACCGCGGATAGCGGGCAAGATCGGGATTCTCGGGATCGACCATGCTCGACGGCGGTCCGGCCATCGTATGGTCGAGCGGGCCGACGTAGAGGTTGGCGATCTGGTCTGGGGGGAACAGGGTGAATCGCCGCCGCCCGTGGACGACGCAGGCGATGTTGCTCGATTCGTCGTAATGCGTGGCGACGCGGGTCGCGTTGCCGATCCACAGCCGCGCGGGCGCATCGCCCGTCGGCAGGCCGAGGTGGTTCTCCGCGTCCCAACCCGGCAGATGCTCAGGCGCCGTCGCCGCATTGGCGTAGAGCGCGTGGGCATCGACGGCGCCGTCTTCGCTTTAGCGGACGAGCTGACCGAGCAACTGCCGCAACGCGACCTTCTGCCGCTGGAAGTTGAAGCCGGTCACATCGTCGTTGTAGAAGAAACGTCCGGCGATCTCCGGCGCGCCGATCATCACGTCGAGCGTCTGCCCGCCCTCGAATGCGGCGAGATAGGTCGCCATCGCGCGATCGCCGCCGCGCCCGGCGCGCACCGCCGCCCATGCGTCGACCTGCCCGCGCAGCACGACCGGCACATAGCCCCCCGCGATCTCTCGTGCGAAGGTCGCGGCGTCTACCGCAGGGCGCTCGATGACGGCCGATGTCATCCCCGGTGGCTTTCCATGTCTCTTGCCTCTCGATGGGTGGCGCCGTGCATGTGGGTAGAGGGCCGGCTTCGATACAAATGAAGCGTGATTTCCGATTGTTACCGGTCTGCCGCAGCCATGGAATTGTCAAGCGCGCGCCGCGCGGCTTGTGGACAAAAGGGGTACATATAGTTAACGGCCGCGGATGGCGGCATCCTTGTTTCTCCTTCTCGCGGTGGTGTTCGCGTTTACCGGCGGCAATGGGCCGTGGGTCATGATCGCGACGATCGTGCTGGCGGCGGCGGCGGGGACGCGGCTGCCCGACCTCGACACGCCGCTGCGGCTGCGGCATCGCAGCGCGCTGACCCACGGTATCCTGCCGCTCGCGGTCGCGCTGCTCGATCATCGGACGTGGCCGGTGGCGGCCGGGCTGGGGTTCGGGATCGGCGTCCATCTCGCGGCGGACCTGTTTCCGGGCACGATGCGGGGCTATGCGACGATCAAGCTGCCGGTGTGGGGCGCGATCGGCGTGGTGCCGTCCTATCTGTGGATCGCGATCAATGCGGCCGCCAATCTGGTCGGTGGAATCGTCGTGCTGGAGCGGATCGCGACGCAGCGGGTGGTCGCCGGCGCGCTGGCGGCGACGGGCGTGCTCGGCGCGGCCTATCTGCTGCGCGCGCAGGGCGGGTGGCCGGCGCTGGCGATGCTGGCATTGCTCGGCTGGCTGATGACGCGATAGCGCGGCGGCGATCAGCGCAGGCGGGCGTGGTCGCGGTGCGCGGTGCGGATGAGATTGCTGAAGATCAGGCGGACGAGATCGACCTGCCGGTTGCTGCCGGTCTTGACGAACACCTGCTTGAGATAGCCGCGCGCGGTGCTGACCTTGACGTGGAGCGATTGTGCCGCCGCCGCCAGCGTCTGGCCCGAGGCGAGCAGGCAGGCGAGTTCGGTCTCGACCCGCGACAGGCGGAACAGCTTGCAGACGGGCTCGGCGAGCTGGTGGATGTCGAGCCCGGGATCGACGAAGAACAGCAGCGCGCCGCCCTCGTCGGGCGCGTCCGCCGCGCGTGGCGTGCAGACGAACGACGCCACCAGCGGCGGGCCATGGTCGCGGTGCAGCATCAGCAGCGACATCGGCGCGAGCGCCGCGGTCGAGCCGGCATGCGCCAGCACGTGGCCGACCGCGGTGGAGAAAGCGCCGGCGTCGCCGCGGTGGGTCGCCTGCACCTGGCCGCGATGTTCGCGGATGCCGTCCTGCCGGTCCATCAGCAGCCGTGCCGCATCGTTGGCGAAAGCGATCTGGCCGTCGCCGGAGAGCAGTACGATGCCGATCGCGACCAGGTTCAGCCCGGCGCTGACCCCCTCCGCGACGCGTCGCTCGAGCCGCGTCGATTGCCACAGGCGCAGATAGGCGGAGACGCTGGGCCATTCGCGCAGCGACGCGCGCTCGATGGCGATGCGCCGGTGCTCGTCGACCGCCGCGAAGAGGAGATTGACGAATAGGGCGGCGTGGCCCGGCGTGTGCGGGACCGGGATCACCAGCGCGGCGGCGTCGTGCGGCGGCGCCAGCTGCTCGCACCAGACCGGCGCCGGCAGGCGGCGATCCGCCACCGAGTCGATCCGCTCGGCGATGCGCAGCAGCGATGCGACGAAGGCGTCGCCGAGGCCGGCGGCGGCAAGGCAGCTCGGCACGCCCTGGCGCGGCGAGCCGGTCAGCGCCCAGCCGTCGGCCCCGAGCGCACGCGCGAAATGACCGACGACCAGGGCGATATCGTCGGCCGCAGAGGTCGGCTGGTCATCGGTATCCAGAATGATGCGGGCGATACGATCGGCGACCGGCGCCGGTCCCGTCGTAGAATATAGCGCGCCCTGCTCATCGTACGGCGGCAGCCCGTCGCTGCATATGGCGGCCGTACGGAAGAGCAGGGGCAGATGTCTGTCTGCCGCCACCGGACCATCTCTCCCTGCGTCGACCCGTTCGACTCCCGTCGGGCCTCTCTTTGCACGCCTACTCGTCGGTCAGTCTTGCAAACATAGGATAACCTGTTTTGAAACAACGACAATAGGGGGAATTCACCCCCCATTTGGGGGTAAAGACGGCCCCCAGATGAATGGGGAATTGGCCCGCAAAGGGGGGTAATCGTGAACGCAACATTAACCCTATGAGTCGGTCCGGCTCGGTCAGCAGCAGCGTTGCCGGGCTTAGAGGATCGCCGGGGGTACCGGCCAACAAGGGATGCCTGCCATGAAATCGCGCCTTCTGATCGCCGCATCACTTCCCGTCTTGGCATGGACCGCATCGGTCCAGGCCCAGACGACCCAGCCGGGCTCGACCTATTCCACCACCACGACCAACACCGGCACCGCGGCCGGCGGCGACGCGGCGAACGGCTCGTACAATGCCGACAATTCGCGGGTCAACACCAACAGCTCGACCAACACCGATGCGTCCAACCGCTCGCTGACCTATGCGTATACGTCGAACAAGGCGGTGACCGACAATTCGGTGCTCACCCACACCGACACCGATACCAACAGTTCGGTCAACGACAGCAACAACACCGCGACCAACACCGACGCGTCGGATCGGTCGACGAGCTGGACCGACGGATCGAACCGCTCGACGACCAACACCGACAATTCCAACCGCTCGACGACGAACACCGACGGATCGAACCGGTCGACGACCGCCACCGACAATTCGAACCGCTCGACGACCAACACCGACGCATCGAACCGCTCGACGACCAGCACCAACAATTCGATGAATGACAGCAACAACACGGCGACCAACACCGCCACCGACGCCTCGAACCGTTCGACGACGTGGACGGACGGGTCGAACCGCTCGACGACCAACACCGACAATTCGAACCGGTCGCAGACCTCGACCGACAGCAGCGGCGCTTCGGGCGCACAGGTCGCCGCCAACAACGGCAGCACCGCCACCGACAGCCGCAACCAGTCGGTGACCAGCACCGACAATGCCGACCGGTCGTACACCGACAATTCGGATCGCTCGACCACGACGCACACCAGCACCACCAATTCGGCGGCGAGCGGCGCGCAGGTCGCGGCGAACAACGGCGCCAGCGCGTCGGACAATCGCAACCAGTCGGTGACCAACACCGACAATGCCGATCGGTCGTACACCTATAACGACAATGCCGATCGCTCGACGGTGAACACCGACAATTCGGATCGTTCGACCAGCAACACGACGCGCAATTCGTCCGCGTCGGGCGCCCAGGTCGCCTCGAACGGCAGCGGCTCGGCGACCGACAGCCGCGATCAATCCGACAATTCGCACACGTCGAACACGACGACCAACACCACCACCAACACCGACAATTCGGATCGTTCGACCAACACCTCGACCAGCAGCGCGTCGGGCGCACAGGTCGCCTCCAACGGCAGCGGCTCGGCAACCGACAGCCGCAACCAGTCGACGACCGACAATTCCGACCGGTCGAACCGCTCGCAGAACAGCTCGGCGACCGGCGCGCAGGTCGCGGCGAGCAACGGCGACGCCACCGACAGCCGCAACCAGTCGACCAACGACAATTCGGATCGCTCCAGCCGCAACACCGCGCGCAACGAGGGCAGCGGCTCGGTCGCGACCGGTGGTGACGCCAGCTATGCCGACAGTTCGTCGCGCAGCACCGGATATGCCACGGCCGGCACCGGCGCCGCGTCGACCTCGAACGTGTTCGGCGCCAGCGCGGTCGTCTCGTCGGCGACGCTGGCCAGCTACGTCACCGGCGTCCGCGTCGATTACAACCAGACGCCGGGTGGCGCGAGCGGCGCGGTCGACAACAGCCTGACCACCGGCGACGGCGCGTTCCAGAACCTCGCCGGGCTGCAGTCGCTCAACATGAACACCGGGGCGGGCGCATCGCAGAACTCGGCGGTCAACGTCAGCGTCTCGGCCGGATCGATCAACCTCGGTCAATAAGCCGCACGGCGGAAGGGGTGGCGGTGTCACCCCTTCCTTCCATCGATCGATTGGGAGACCGAGCCATGCGTATTCTCTTCATCGGTGCCACGCTGCTGGCGGTCGCGACGCCCGCCATTGCTGCGGCACAGGCCGTCCCGTCGGTGCCGGCGGCCAGCCCGTTCGAAGCGGCGGATGCGGTCGACGATACCGCGCTCAACGCGGTCACCGGCCAATCCGACCTGTCGCAGGTGATCCGCGCGCAGAACACCGGCGTGGTCAGCGGCAACAGCGTCAACGGCCATTCCGAGACCGGCACGATCAGCTTCGATTCCAGCGCGTTCCAGAACCTCAACGGCCTGTCGCTGCTCAGCGCGAACACCGGCAACAACGTGTCGATCAATTCGTCGCTGAACGTGAACGTCGCGATCAACCAATGATGCGTGCGGCGGTGGTCCTGGCGCTGGCGACGATGGTGGCGGGATGCACCGGCATGCCGCTGCCCGAAGGCGGCAACGGCGTGAACTTCTCGCCGACGCTCAACTTCGCCACGCCGGTGACCAGCCTGATCGGCCGCCGGTTCGAAACGGTCGTGCGCCAGCAATATGACTTCAGCTGCGGCTCGGCGGCGCTGGCGACGCTGCTGCGCTATCATTACGACGATCCGCAGAGCGAGCAGAGCGTCTTCCTCGGCATGTTCCGCGACGGCGACCAGGCGCAGATCCGGCGGCTGGGCTTTTCGCTGCTCGACATGAAACGCTATCTGGCGGCGCGCGGGATCGCCGCGGACGGCTTCAAGGTCAGCGTCGAACAGATCGCCAAGGCGGGGATTCCCGGCGTCGCGCTGATCAACTTCGACGGGTATCGCCACTTCGTCGTGGTCAAGGGGATCGACGACCAGACGCTGCTGCTCGGCGATCCCTCGCTCGGGCTGCGGCGCGAGACCATCCGCCGTTTCGCGAAACAATGGAACGGGGTGTTCTTCGTGCTGAGCGGCCGCAACGCGATCGGCCGATCGCATTTCAACATGGCCGCCGACCTGGTCCGCGCGCCGCACGGCCGCCCCTTCCTCAGCGCCGATCCGCTGGAGAGCGCGCAGCTCGCGCTCACCCGCCCGCAATTGGGAGAGTTCTGACATGCCGATCGCCTTGCTGATCGCCGCGGCGCTCGCCGGCGCCGCCGGGCCGGACGACGACCCGCCCGCGGTTCCCGATGCGGAGCTGGCGACGATGCGCGGCGGACTGCTGCTGCCCAACGGGCTGAACGTCGCGATCGGCATCGACATCCAGACGCGGATCGACGGCGTGCTCGCGCTCCACACCATCTATTCGAGCGAAGGGCCGAACGCCGGGGTGCGCGTCTATACCGACGGGACGACCAGCCCCAGCGCGGCGCCCGGCACCGTCACCGTCGCGACCGGCGATCCCGACTGGCCGACCGTTTCGGTCTCGCGGACGCCGACCGGGACCACGGTGACCGCGCCGGGATCGGACACGCCGGCCAGCGTCAACATCGTCGCCGGTCCCGCGACCGGCTGGCTGGATGCCGCGGGCCAGACGCTGGTGCCGGTCACCGCCAACGGCCCGGCGGTGACGGCGAGTTCGGGGAGCGTGCGGCTGACCAGCGACGATCGCGGGACGCAGGTCGCGCTCGTCACCCCGGCGACCGAGATCCGCCATCTCGTCGGCCAGGCGACCGGCGCGGTCATCGCGAACACCGGCAACGACCGCGCGATAGACACGGTCAGCACGATCAACGTCAATCTGGTCGGCCTGCCGGTCGCGCTGATGAACGGCGTGCTGCTGGTCAACCGGATCGCCGCGGATGCCGCCGGACAGCGCTGAACGACACGACCTAGAGGGGATCACCATCGATGCGACCGGCCGTCTGCCATGCCTTCCTTCCACTCGGCCTGATCGCACTGCCGGCATCGGCCCAACAGACGGTATCCCCCGCCGCCGCGGCCGTGCCTGCTGCCGCCGACGGCACCGAGGATCTCCGCCGCACCCTGGCCAGCGAACGGCAGGAACTGGAGCGGCAACAGCGGGCGCTCGACGAACAGCGCGCCCGTATCGACCGGCTCGAAGCGCGCCTGTCCGGGCGGAGCGAACCCGATCGTGCGGTCGCGCAGACCGCGCTGCCCCCGGGCGGCGTGCCGCTGCCCGCCTCGCCACCGCCCGCGCCGCCGCGCGCCGCCGCCGCCTCGGGAGCGCAGGTGCAGACGGTCGGCGAGGCGCCGTCCGATCAACGGCAGGTGCAGGTCGCGGTGCTCGCCGAACAGGGCGGCATCATCACCAAGGCGGGGCGTGCCACCATGGAGGTCAATTTCGAATATGCCCGCGCCGATCGCAACCAGGTGGTGTTCCGCGGCGTGCAGATCCCGGAAGCGGTGCTGATCGGCGTCTTCGACATTAACGAGAGCCGGCAGGACGTGCTCACCGTCGGCACGGTCGGGCGGCTGGGGCTGACCAGCCGGCTGGAGATCAACGGCCGGCTGCCGTTCGTCTATCGTTCGGACAAATCGGTGCTGGCGCCGGTCGCCAACCCGAGCCAGCCCAATGCCGGGCAGCTCGATCGGCCGGTGAGCGGCGCCAATATCGGCGATATCGACTTCGGCCTGCGCTATCAGATCACCGACGGGCGTGACGGCGCGCCCTATCTGATCGCCGGCGTCCAGGCGGTGGCGCCGACCGGCACCGATCCGTTCAAGGTGCCGCGCGACGCGCTCGGCAATGCACTGAAGGGGGCGACCGGCGCTGGCTTCTGGGGCGTGACGCCGAACCTGACCGCGATCCTGCCGACCGATCCCGCGGTGCTGTTCGCGACGCTCGGCTATACCTATAATTTCGCCCGCGACATCAACCGGCAGATCGGCGCCGCCTATATCGAGCGCGTCGCGCCCGGCAACCAGCCGTCGGCCAGCGCGGGGATCGCGATCGCGCTCAACCCGCGGACGTCCATCAGCTTCGGCTATGCGCAGACCTGGGCTTTGGGCACCAAGACGCGGGTGCGCGCGCTGAACCAGACGACGCAGGCATTGGGCGAGGCGATGACCGCGGAGAGTCGCGACCTGCAGATCGGCCGGCTGCTCTTCGGCGTAAGCTACCGCACCTCGCCCTCGACGACGCTCAACTGGAACGTCGAGGTCGGCGCGACCGATGACGCCGCCGACGTCCGCACGACGCTGCGCATCCCGTTCACCTTCACCGCATATTGATCGACGCGGTCAGCCGACGCCGGTGGGGCCGTCGATGACGCGGCGGACCTTGGTGGCCAGCTCGCTGCGCTTGTAGGGCTTCTGGATCAGCTCGAATTCGGCGCCGCGCGCATCGACGCGTTCGATCGACGATTCGGCATAGCCGGTGGTGAGCAGCACGCGCATCCGCGGGCGGCGACGCTTGACCTCGCGGGCGAGCATCACGCCGTTCATCCCGCCGGGCATGATGAGGTCGCTGAACAACAGGTCGATCGTCCCGACGCCGTCGAGCAGCTCGAGCGCCGCATCGGCATTGTCGGCACGCAGCACCGAATAGCCGAAGTCGGTCAGCACCGCCTCGGCATAGTCGCCGACATCGGCCTGATCCTCGACCAGCAGCACCGTCTCGTTGCCGCGTTTGTCGGCGAGCGGGCGCGACGGCTGCGATCCCTGCGGTTCGACCGCGGCGGCCTCGCACGGGAACAGCATCCGCACGGTGGTGCCGTGGCCTTCCTCCGAATAGAGCCGCAACGAGCCGCCCGATTGCTTCATGAAGCCATAGACCATCGACAGGCCCAGCCCGGTGCCCTTGCCCTGATCCTTGGTCGTGAAGAACGGTTCGGTGACGCGGGCGAGGATCTCCGGCGACATGCCGGTGCCCTGGTCGGCGATCGTCAGCATGACGTATTCGCCCGGTTCGAGCTCGCCGAAGCCCTTGTCGCCCGCCTCGATCGTCCGGTTGCTCGCCTCGATCGTGATCGTGCCGCCGTCGGGCATCGCATCGCGCGCGTTGAGCAGGATGTTGATCACCGCCAGCTCGGCCTGGGTGGGGTCGATCCGGGCGTTGCAGATGCCGGCGCCGCGGTGGATGTCGACGGTGATCGCGCCGCCCGCGGTGCGCTCGATGAGCGGCTGCAACTGGTCGAGCAGATCGTCGAGGTTGACGACGCGGCCCTGCAGCTTCTGCTTGCGCGAGAAGGCGAGCAATTGCTGGGTGAGCGACGCGCCGCGCTCCGCCGCCTGCATCACCGCGCGCATCGAGCGGGCGGCCTTCTTGCGATCGAACTCGCCGTCGCGCTCCAGGTTGTTCAGGATGATGTCGCCGAAGCCCTGGATCACGGTCAGCAGGTTGTTGAAGTCGTGCGCGACCCCGCCGGTGAGCTGGCCGACCGCCTCCATCTTCTGCGCCTGGCGCAGCGCATCCTCGGCGTCGCGGCGGCGGGTGACGTCGAGCTGCGAGGCGAAGAAATAAACCAGCTCGCCATCGGCGTCGAACACCGGCGACATGAACAACGCATTCCAGAAGGCGGCGCCATTCTTCTTGTAATTGAGAATCTCGACCGAGGTCTCGTGACGCTGCTCGATCGCGCGGCGCAGGTCCGCAACCGTCTCCGGGTCGGTGTCCGGCCCCTGCAACAGGCGGCAGTTGCGCCCGAGCAGCTCGTCGAGGCCGTAACCGGTCATGTTGATGAAGGCGGGGTTGGCGAAGACGATGGGATTGTCGTGCTGATGCGGGTCGGTCACGATCATCGGCATCCGCGTCGTCGACACCGCCGCGAAGAAGATGCCGTTCTTGTCGTCGCCCATGTCGTGGTTGACGAGGCTTTGCAGATGCGGCGGTGGACCACCCCGTGGTTTTTCCGGCGTACCGTCGGCCATGACGTTCCAAGCGCTAGAGTAAGGCTTGGCCGCGTGGCACCGCCGATCGTGCGGGAAAACCCACTTGGATTACAGTTGTTCCCAGTTCGGGATGATCCGGATCAGAACGCCGGGTCGTCGCCGGGCAGCGTCGAGACGTGGATGCCGCATTCCACCTTGTCCCAGCCGCGCCAGCGACCGGCGCGCGGGTCTTCGCCGGGCTTGACCTTGCTGGTGCACGGCGCGCAGCCGATCGACAGATAGCCCTGCGCCTCCAACGGGTGACGCGGCAGGTCGTGCTCCTCGAAATAGGCGTCCAGCTGGCTCTTCGACCAGTCGGCGAGCGGATTGAGCTTGAGCCGGCCCTCGTCCTCCTCGAAGCGCGGCAGCGCGGTGCGGGTGCCCGCCTGGAAGCCCTTGCGGCCCGAGATCCACGCATCGAACGGCGCCAGCGCGCGGCGCAGCGGCTCGACCTTGCGGATCTCGCAGCAGCCGTCGGGGTCGTAGGACCAGCGCATGCCGGTCGCATCCTTCAGCCCGAGCATACGCGGATCGGGGCGGAAGACGCGCAGGTCGGTGAGGCCGAGCTTCTCGGAAAGCTCGTCGCGATAGGCGAGGGTTTCGCCGAACATCTTCTGCGTGTTGGTGAAGATCACCGGCACGTCCTTGTCGATGCTCGCGACCATGTGCAGCAGCACCGCCGACTCGGCGCCGTAGGACGAGACGGAGGCGATGCGGCCGGCGAGTTCACCGGTCAGCAACTCGCGCAGCATGTCCGCCGCAGGCACGCCGGCGAAGCGGATCTGCATCGCCGCGGCATCCGCCGTGGTGAAGGGCGGCGCGACGTCCATCACGTCGAGCGCGCGGGCGGGCTCACCCATGACGCAGCTTCCACACCGGCACCACCGCATCGGCGGCGGGCTGGTAGCGATAGTCGTAGCGGTCGAGGCTGCGTTGCAGCGTGTCGGCGTCGATCGGGGCTTCGGGCGCGAAGCTGTCGAAGCCGCAACGGCGCATCAGCGGCAATTGGTCGACCAGCACGTCGCCCGCCGCGCGCAGCTCGCCGGTATAGCCGGCCTCGCGCAGCACCCGCGCGGCGCTATAGCCGCGGCCGTCGCGAAACGACGGGAAACTGACCTCGACCAGCGCGAGCTGGCCGAGCTGCGGGAGCAGGGCGCGCGCGTCCTCACCGGCTTCGAGGCGGACCGCGGTGGCGTTGCTCTGGCCGAGGAAGGCGTCGAGCGTCACCGCGGGCTCGTCGTGCGGCTCGTCGTCGCGGAAGCGGAGCAGGGCTGCATCAACCATAGATCGCCTCCTTGAAGGGTTCGAAGCCGATCCGGCGATAGGTGTCGAGGAAGCGCTCGCCGGGCTCGCGTGTCGCGAGATAGCGGGCGGTGACCCGCTCGATCGCGTCGACGACGCCGTCCTCGGAGAAGCCGGGACCGGTGATCTTGGCGAGGCTGACGTCCTCCGCGCCCGAGCCGCCGAGCGAGAGCTGGTAGTTTTCGGTGCCCTTCTTGTCGACGCCGAGGATGCCGATGTGGCCGGCGTGGTGGTGGCCGCAGGCGTTGATGCAGCCCGAGATCTTGAGCTTCAGTTCGCCAAGGTCGCGCTGGCGGTCGCGGTCGGCGAAGCGCGCCGCGATCTTCTGCGCCAGCGGGATCGAGCGGGCGTTGGCGAGGCTGCAATAATCGAGGCCGGGGCAGGCGATGATGTCGGTGATGAGGTCGAGGTTGGGCTCGGCGAGACCGGCGTCCGAGAGGCGCCGCCAAACTTCACTAAGGTCGCGCACAGCGACGTGCGGCAGGACGATGTTCTGCGCGTGCGTCACACGTAACTCATTGAATGAGAACGTTTCCCCCAGTTCGGCGAGCAGCTCGATCTGGTCGGCGGTGGCGTCGCCGGGGATGCCGCCGGCGGGCTTGAGGCTGACGTTGACGATCGCATAGCCGGCCTGCTTGTGCGCGGCGACGTTCTGGTCGAGCCAGACCGCGAAGTCGGGATCGCTGCGGTCGATCTCGGTCGGTGCCGCCGCGTCGAAGGCGGGCGGTGCGAACATCGCGGTGATCCGGTCGAGCTCGGCGCGGGGCGGATCGATGCCGAGCTGCTTGACCGCGAGGAATTCCTCCTCGACCTGGCGGCGATATTCGTCGGCGCCGATCTCGTGGAGCAGGATCTTGATCCGCGCCTTGTAGATATTGTCGCGGCGGCCGTAGCGATTGTACACGCGCAGGCACGCCTCGAGATAGCTCATCAGATCGTCCGAGCCGACGAAGTCGCGGACGAGATGGCTGATCATCGGGGTCCGGCCCATGCCGCCGCCGACGTAGATCGCCGCACCAAGTTCGCCGTCGCGTCGGACGAGCCGGATGCCGATGTCGTGGAGGCGCATCGCCGCACGATCCTCTTCCGCGGCGATCACCGCGAATTTGAACTTGCGCGGCAGGTAGCTGAATTCGGGGTGGAAGGTGCTCCACTGGCGGATCAGCTCGGCCCAGGGGCGCGGATCGGCGACCTCGTCCGCGGCGGCGCCGGCGTACTGGTCGGCGCTGATGTTGCGGATGCAATTGCCGCTGGTCTGGATCGCATGCATCTCGACCGTCGCGAGGCGGGCGAGGATATCGGGCGTGTCGGCGAGCTTGATCCAGTTGAACTGGAGGTTCTGGCGCGTGGTGAAATGGCCGTAGCCGCGGTCGTAATCGCGCGCGATGCTGCCGAGCATCCGCATCTGGCGGCCGTCGAGCGTGCCATAGGGGATGGCGACGCGCAGCATATAGGCGTGGAGCTGCAGATAGAGGCCGTTCATCAGCCGCAGCGGCTTGAACTGGTCCTCGGTGAGCTGGCCCGACAGGCGGCGCTCGACCTGATCGCGGAACTCGTCGACGCGGGCATCGACGATCGCCTGGTCGTATTGGTCGTATTTATACATGATCGGCTTTCCGGCCTGCGTGCGTGGCGAAGGCTGTTGGGTTCGCGCGAAGACGCGAAGACGCGAAGAGAAGAAGGTTTTTGTTCGCTCGGGGGCGCGGGGGCGCGGACATGGCGTTCGTGCGGTGGCGCGGGGCGGCAGACAGAAGAAGGTTTTTGTTCGCGCAGAGGCGCGGAGGCGCGGAGGGGGTGCGCCGGTGGCGCGCGGCATGAACGCCACCTCCCTTCGTCATTCCGGCGAAGGCCGGGACCCATGGTTGCGGTGCCGCTCGGGGGTGGGGGCGCGGCTTGTTCCGGGTGCTTTGGGCCTCGCTTAGCCTCGACCGATCCGGCACGAGCCTCGTGACAGCGCCGTTACCGTTCCGCGTTTCACTGGTCGCGTCGCGTCCATGGGTCCCGACTTTCGTCGGGATGACGGCATGGGGGATGGCATGCGTGCGTGCCAGCCACGGCCCGGCTCTCCATCGCTCGTGAAGACGGAGACCGGCTACGGCAGGCGCAACTCCTCCGCGCCTCTGCGCCTCTGCGCGAACCAAAACCTTCTTCCGTTCGCGGCGTCGCGTCTTCGCGCGCATCATATCACCCAGCTGCCCGCGGACGGGTCGGCCGGCTTGAGCGTCAGGTCGGGCCGCACGGTCGGACCCAGCGCACGGATGCGGTCCTTGATATGCGCCGGTCGCGGGCCGTCGGGCGTCGGGATCGCGTCGATCAGATAGGGGACGTTGACGCGGCGCGCGCCTTCCTCGGTGCGCAGGATGCCCTCGCCCTCGGTGCCGACGTCGACCGCATCCTCGACATGGCGCGACCAGCCGGTGCCGGTCCACCACACGACATCGCCGGTCGGAAGGTCGTTGCCTGTCAACAGTCTCATGCCGCGGTCTCCTCGGCGGGCCCTACGAAAGTATTACTTTCGTGGGTTCCCTCGACGATCCGCGCCCAGCGGGCAAGCTTGTCCTCGGCGTCCGAGAGTTCGACCACCTCGCCGACGACGATGATCGCCGGGCTCTGCACCGCCTCGCGCGTCACCATCGCGCCGAGATCGGCGAGGAGGGTGCGGATCGCGCGGCTGCCCGCCAGCGTGCCGCGTTCGAGCACCGCGACGGGCATGTCGGGGGCGACGCCGTCGGCCATCAATTTGTCGGCGATGTCGCTGGCGGTGGCGACGCCCATGTAGATCACCAGCGTGCGACCCTGACCGGCGAGGCCCGACCAATCCTGATCGCTGAGCCCCTTGCACTGGCCGGCGACGAAGCTGACCGCGCTGCTGTGGTCGCGATGGGTGAGCGGCAGCATCGCCTCCGCCGCGCAGCCGAGCGCCGCCGAGACGCCGGGGATGACCTCGACCTTGAGGCCGGCGGCGCGCACCGCCTCGACCTCCTCGCCGCCGCGGCCGAAGATGAAGGGATCGCCGCCCTTGAGCCGGACGACGATCGCGCCGGTCTTGACGTGCGCGACGATGAGGGCGTTGATCGCCTCCTGCGGCAGCGTGTGGCGCGCGCGGCTTTTCGCAACGGAGATGCGCTGCGCCTGCGGCGGCGCGATGTCGAGCACGCGCGGATCGATCAGGCCGTCGTGGACGACGATATCGGCACTGCGCAGCGCCTCGACCGCGCGGACGGTGAGCAGGCCGGGATCGCCCGGACCGGCACCGACCAGGATGACGCGCCCGCGGGCGTTGGGGTCGAGAAGCGTAGCCATATCCGCCAGATGGGCCGGGGCGGACGGACGGACAAGCCAGCGTTGCTTTGGCGGGAGTTAGGGGAGCTTTCGATGCCACCGGATGTCCGGCGCGGCGTGTGCCGGGACCATCGCCCCGACGGCGGCGCGGTCGTCACCGAAAAGGATAACCCCATGTTCACGAAGCCTTAGCACCCGTGTCGATAGGCAAGGCAGCATGATACAGGTCAAGCCAGCCGGATGTCAGGGATGCCGCGGCGAGGAGCATGATTTCGCCATCGCGATGGCGTTCCAGCCGATCGTCGACGTCACCACCGGGCAGCCCTTCGCCTATGAAGCGCTGGTGCGCGGCGCGGATGGCGCCGGGGCGGCGAGCGTGCTGGCGCAGGTGACGCCGGAGAATCGCTACGCCTTCGACCAGCAATGCCGGGTCGCGGCGATCGAGGGCGCGGTGGCGGCGGGGATCCTCGACGGCGATGCGCGATTGTCGATCAACTTCCTGCCCAATGCGGTCTATTCGCCGCTCGCCTGTATCCAGCTGACGCTGAAGACCGCGCATGCGACCGGCTTTCCGACCGACCGGCTGATCTTCGAATTCACCGAGAACGAGGAGATGACCGACACCGCGCACGTCAAGACGATCGTCGAATCCTATACCGCGATGGGCTTCGGCACCGCGATCGACGATTTCGGCGCGGGTCACGCCGGGCTCGGGCTGCTCGCCAAGTTCCAGACCGACTATATCAAGCTCGACATGGATCTGATCCGCGGCATCGAACAGAGCCTGCCGCGACGGATGATCGTCGAGGGCGTGGTGCGCATCGCCGAGTCGCTCCGCATCGCGGTGATCGCCGAGGGGATCGAGACGGTCGCGGAATATGAGACGCTGGCCGGGCTCGGCATCCGCTACATCCAGGGCTATCTGCTTGCGCGGCCAGGGTTCAGATGCCTGCCGGCGGTGACTTTGCCCGAGGCGCGTCGCGTCGCGGCCGGGTGAGGCCGGCGGCGCGGTAGAAGGCGGCGATCGCCCGCGGTGTGGCAAGGCGGATGGCGGGCAGGGCGATCGTCTCGACGAAGGCATCGTAGCGGCGGCGGTTGGCCCGGGTGGCGATCGCGATGTGGCGCAGCATCGCCCATTTGACGCTGTCGCGGCCGCCCTCGAGTGCGCCGATCCGGTGGCGGTCGAACCAGCAGCGGGCGAGATACCGGCGCAGGCTGGTCACGGTCGGCACGTCGAGCAGGATGACCCCGGTCGCGCGTGACAGCCGCTGCGGCAGGCAACGCGAATAATTGCCGTCGATCACCCAGCGCTCGCCGAGTATCGCAGCGTCGTGCAGCGCGACGAACGCGGCGACCGGGCGGGGTTGCCAGTCGGTGCCGGGGAGATGGTGAAGCTGGTCGAGATGGACGACCGGCAGGTCGCAGGCTTGACCGATAGCCTGCGCCAGCGTCGACTTGCCGCTGTTCGACGGACCCATGATGCAGATGCGCGGACCGAGGGCGGTGAGGGGCATGCGGGTTATGTAGAGGAGTGCGGCACGCGCGCGTTGCCCGGTGAATCAGAAATAGCTGATCACCGATGCGTTGCCATCGGGATTACGCGCTGCGGCGCGGGCGAGGAGCGCGCGCTTTGCGGTCTTCGCGCGAAATGTCATGAGTTGATCCGTCCGCGCCCACGCCGTCGCCCCGGACTCGTTCCGGGGTCCACCGGGCCGCAGGGAAGCGACCTCGCCTCCAGCCTTTCTCCTCGCCGCGGCGTGGACCCCGGAACGAGTCCGGGGTGACGAAGCTTTCTGGGTAGGCGGCTCGCGCCTCAATGCTTGCCTCCGTGTTCCCGCGTTCCTCCTCCGTGCCGCGTCAGGCGTCGCGCAGGCCGATGCCGATGTTGGCGCGGGCGGCTTCGGCTTCGTTGCTGACCACCGGATAGGCGCAGTAATCGGCGGCGTAATAGGCGCTGGGGCGGTGGTTGCCGCTCCAGCCGATGCCGCCGAACGGGGCCGATGACGAGGCGCCGTTGGTCGGGCGGTTCCAGTTGACGATGCCGGCGCGGATGCCGGCCCAGAAGCGGTCGTAGAGCGCCGGGGTCTGGCTGACCAGCGCCGCCGACAGGCCGTAGCGGGTGGTGTTGGCGAGCGCGATCGCCGCGTCGAAATCGGCGGCGCGATAGACTTGCAGGATCGGGCCGAACAGCTCGATGTCCGGATGTTCGGTGGCCGCGGTCATGTCGATCAGCGCCGGGGTGAGGAAGGGACGGTCGGCGACGGTGCGTTCGAGATGGCGGATCGGGCGGCCGCCGCGCATCAGCAGGGCGAGGAAGCTCTCGCTCAACTGGTCGGCGACGTCATTGTCGATCACCGGCCCCATGAACGGCTGCGGATCGTCATGCGGGCTGCCGACGATCAGCCGGCCGACCATCGCGCAGATCGAGTCGATCAGCGGCTCGTAGAGACGATCCTCGACGATCAGGCGGCGCGCGGCGGTGCAGCGCTGGCCGGCGGTGGTGAAGGCGGACTGGATGACCAGCACCGCGGCCGAATGCAGGTCCGGCGTGTCCCAGACGATGATCGGATTGTTGCCGCCCATCTCCAGCGCGAGGATCTTCTCGGGCTTGGCGGCGAAGGCGCGGTTGAGCGCGAGGCCGGTGCGCGCCGAGCCGGTGAACAGCAGGCCGTCGATATCGTCATGGTCGGCGAGCGCCTTGCCCTCCGCCGGGCCGCCGATCAGCAGGCGGACGCAGGCTTCGGGCACGCCGGCGGCGCGATAGCAATCGACGAGGAAGGCGCCGCTCGCGGGGGTCTTTTCCGACGGCTTGAAGACCACCGCATTGCCGGCGAGCAGCGCCGGGACGATATGGCCGTTGGGCAGGTGCACGGGGAAATTGTACGGACCGAGCACCGCGAGCACGCCATGCGGCTTGTGGCGCAGCGCCATGCGGCTGCCCATCGGCGATTCGAGCCGGCGCTGCGCGGTGCGTTCGGCATAGGCGCTGACCGAGATGTCGACCTTGGCGATGACGCTGTCGATCTCGGTGCGCGCCTCCCACAGCGGCTTGCCGGTCTCGCGGGCGAGCAGGTCGGCGAAGGCTTCGTGGCGCTGGCGGACGACGTTGCCGAAGCGGCGCATCGTCTCGATGCGGACGGTGAGCGGCTGCGCGGCCCAGCGCGCCCAGCCGGCGCGGGCGGCGCCGACCTCGGCATCGGCGTCGCCGATCGCGCCGCTCCACAGCTCGGCACCGGTGGCGGGTTCGTAGGAGATGATCGCGTCGGCCATGCGTACCCTGTCTGTGCTGCTCAAGGGGTTAGGCGAATGGCGGCGGGGCGGCAAGGTGGGGGCGGGGGGAGGACACGGGACGCTGCTACGCCAGCGCCTCGCCCATTTCCCGGATCGCGGCTACCTTCGCATTTAGCGCGCTCCAGTCGTCGGCCTCGGCGATCGGCGTCCAGATCGCCTCGACCTCGTCGATCAGCATGCTGCACGGGTCGCCCTGCCAATAGGCGTGGCTGCGGTCCTTGCGCGGGGCATAAGCGGCGAGCGCGTCGCGGAACGGCTGCCAGTCGTCGCCGTAGCCGTCGGGCAGCGTGCCGCCGAACACGTCGAAGAAGAAGCGGTCGAGCGGCACGGCGGCGCTGCGCAGCGCGCGTTCCATCGTCTGCACCAGCGCCCGGTCCGCCTCGTCGCCGCGCGGCAGCACGCCGAGCCGCCAGAGCAGCGCGGCGGCGATCTCGGGCTGGTAGCGCGGGCCGAACGTCTCGAGCGTGGCGATCAGCGGATCGCTCTCGGCGATCAGGCGCAGCGAGGCGGCGAGCTGCATCACGTCCCAATGGATCGCCTCGGGCTGGCGGCCGAAGGCGTAGAGGCCGGCATGGTCGAAATAGGCGGCGGTGAACGCGGGGTCCCAGATCGGGGCAAAGCGCCACGGGCCGTAGTCGAAGCTCTCGCCGGTGACGTTGATATTGTCGCTGTTGAGGACGCCGTGGACGAACCCCGCCGCCATGTAGCTTGCCGCGAGCGTCGCGGTGCGGCCGACGACGAGGTCGAGCAGGCGCAGCGGATCGTCCGAATCCTCGTCGTAGAGATTGGCGAGGACGTAGCGGACCAGCGCGCGCATGCCCGCCTCGTCCCGATGATAGGCGAGCCGCTGGAAGCTGCCGATGCGGATATGGCCGTGGCTCAGGCGTACCAGCACCGCCGAGCGCGTCGGCGACGGTTCGTCGCCGCGCATCAGTTGCTCGCCGGTCTCGATCAGCGACAGCGTGCGGCTGGTGGGGACGTTGAGCGCCTCGAGCATCTCGGTGGCGAGGATCTCGCGCACGCCGCCCTTCAGCGTCAGCCGGCCGTCGCCGAAGCGGCTGTACGGCGTGGTGCCCGAGCCCTTGGTGCCGAGGTCCATCAGCCGCCCGTCCGCGTCGCGCACCTGCGCGAAGGTGAAGCCGCGGCCGTCGCCGATCTCGGGATTGTACTGGCGGAACTGATGGCCGTGATAGCGCAGCGCGAGCGGCTGCGGCAGCGTGCCGGGCAAGGGCACGAACCGGCCGAACGCTTCGGTCCATTCGTCGTCGCTCAGTGTGTCGAGCCCGATTTCGCCGGCGGCGCGGTCGTTGCGGAAGCGCAGGCGGGTTTGGGGGAAGTCGGCGGCGGCGACCGGATCGGCCAGCGTCGGCGCGAGATCGAGCAACGCGGTGGCGGGGCGGTATGCTTGCGGGGATGGGGGCATGTGTGGATATGGAGGTCGCCAACCGCAGGACGCAACCATGGCCGCTTATGAAAACTGCTATTGGCTGTCGGCCGACGGGCTGAAGCTGCATTATCGTTTCTATCCGGGCGACGAGGGCCTGCCGCCGGTGCTCTGCCTGCCCGGCCTCACCCGCAATGCGCGCGATTACGACGCGCTCGCGGCACGGCTGGCGGGGCGGCGGCAGGTGATCGCGGTCGATTTCCGCGGCCGCGGCAAGAGCGACTATGCCAAGGATCCGATGACCTATGTCCCCGCGACCTATGTCGCGGACGTGCAGGCATTGCTCGCCGAACGCGGCATCGCGCGCGTCGTTGCGGTCGGCACCTCGCTCGGCGGGATCGTGACGATGCTGCTCGCGCAGGCGGGGGCGGGGATCGCCGCGGCGCTGCTCAACGACGTCGGGCCGGAGATCGAGGCGAGCGGGATCACCCGCATCCGCGGCTATGTCGGCAAGGGCAGCAGTTGCCCGACCTGGATGCACGCCGCGCGCGCGTTGCAGGACGGCAATGCCGACGTCTATCCCGACTGGAAGATCGAGGATTGGCTGGCGATGGCCAAGCGCGTCTACCGGCTGACCAGCAGCGGGCGGATCGTGCTCGATTACGATCTCAAGATCGCCGAACCGTTCCGCACCCCGGGCAACGAGAGCGGGCCGGACATGTGGGCGGCGCTGTCGGCGTTGCGCGCGGTGCCGGTGCTGATCGTCCGCGGCGGCCGTTCCGACGTGCTGTCGCAGCCGGTGGCGGAACGGATGCTGGCGGCGCTCGATCGGGGCGAACTGGTGACGCTCCCCGGCGTCGGCCATGCGCCGACGCTGAGCGAGCCGGCGTTGCAGGCGCCGATCGACGCGCTCCTGGAGAAGGCGGTAGCGTGACGCCCGCCGGCGACGAGCCGGATGGGGCGCCGCGGCTCGTCCTGCTCGATATCCTGCGCGGGGTGGCGATCCTCGCCATCCTGCTGATGAACGTCAGCGAGATGGGCGCGTCGATGACCGCCAATTGGTCCGACATCCGCCATATCGGCTGGACCGGCGCCGATCGGGTGGCGTGGTGGCTCGACACGCTGCTGGTCGAGGGGACGGCGCGCGCGCTGCTCGAGATGCTGTTCGGCGCGGGGATGCTGATCCTGACCGAGCGGATCGCGGCGGCGAGCGACAATCCGCTGGCGGTGGCGCTGCGCTACGGCTGGCGCAATGCGGTGCTATGGGCGCTGGGCATCGCGCACATGTTCCTGCTGCTGTGGCCGGGCGACATCCTGCACACCTATGCGGTGGCGGCGCTGATCGCCTGCGGCTTTCGGACGCTGTCGACGCGGGCGCTGTTCGTCCTCGGCCTGTCCTATGCGGCGTTCACGCTGGCGAGCGGGCTGACGACCGAAATGCCGGCGGCGGCGCGGGTGCAGATGGCGCGGGAGAATGCCGCCGCGGTGGCGCGCGAGGATCGCTTCGGCCACGGCAGTCCTGCCGACTGGACCGCGGGGCAGCGCCGCGTCGGCCTGGAGCGGCTCGGCGGCGAGGAGATCGTTTACGTCTGGGAGGCGGCGGCGACGATGCTGATCGGCGCGGGGCTGTTCCGTCTGGGGGCGTTGCAGGGCGGCTGGTCGCAGCGGCGCTATTGGCGGATGCTCGCCTGGGGCTATGGCATCGGATTGCCGCTGCGCGTGTATGGCGCGTGGGAGGCGACGCGCTTCGACGGGCGGATCGGCGTCGCGTGGATGTGGGACGATATCGCGCGGCTCGCGATGACGCTGGGGCATGTCGCGGCGGTCGCGCTGCTCGTCGGCAGCGCGCGCGGCGGGCGGTGGCTGGCGCCGTTCGCGGCGGCGGGACGGACCGCGCTGACGCTGTACGTCGCGCAGACGCTGATCGTGTCGTGGCTGATCTCCTCGCCTTACGGGCTTGGCCTGTACGGGCGGATGGGCTGGGCGGCGATGATGGCGCTCGCGCTGGCGGTCGACGCGCTGCTGCTATGGGCGGCGGTGCTGTGGGTGCGGCGGTTCCGTATCGCGCCGGTCGAATGGGCGTGGCGATCGGTGGTCGAGGGACGCTGGCTGCCGCTGCGGTAAACCGTTCTTCCGCGAACCCCGCCGCGCCGCTACACGACACGGCATGCCGCAACCCGTTCACATCCTGCACCTCCATTCGAGCTTCAGCCTGGGCGGCAAGGAGGCGCGGGCGGTGCGGCTGATGAACGCCTTCGGCGATGCGGCGCGGCATACGATCGTCAGCGGCGTGCCCGACCAGCTCGGCGCGCGCGCCTTGATCGCCAAGGGCGTGCGCTACGAGATCGCGCAGGACCCGCCGGCGCTGACCGGGCGGCCGTCGGTGGCGCGCTACGAGGCGCTGGCCCGATTCATGCGGCGCTTCGATCTGGTGCTGACCTACAATTGGGGGGCGATCGACGGGGTGATGGCGCGGCGCGTCTTCCCCAAGGGTGCGCCACCGCTGATCCATCACGAGGACGGTTTCAACGCCGACGAGGCCAAGGGGCTGAAGATCGAGCGCAACGTCTATCGGCGGATCGCACTCGGCGCGGCGCATGCGCTGGTGGTGCCGTCCGAGGTGCTGGAGGACATCGCGTTCAGGACGTGGAAGCAGCCGGCGGCGCGGGTGCATCGTATCGCCAACGGCATCGACACCGCCCGTTACGCGCAGAAGCCCGAGCTACGCGCGATCCCCGGCTTCGTGCCGAACGGCAAGGAGGTGGTGATCGGTGCGCTCGCCGGCCTGCGCGAGGTCAAGAACCTGCCGCTGCTGGTGCGCGCCTGCGGCGGCATCGCCGGCCGGTTCCGGCTGGTGATCGTCGGCGAGGGGCCGGAGCGTGCGGCGATCGAATCGACCGCGCGCGCGATGGGGATCGCCGAGCGCGTGGTGATGCCGGGGTTCCTCGGCGAGCCGCATCGCTTCGTCGGCCATTTCGACATCATCGCGCTGTCCTCGGCGAGCGAGCAATTTCCGATCAGCGTCGTCGAGGGCATGGCCGCCGGCCTGCCGGTGGTCAGCACGCCGGTCGGCGACGTACCGCGGATGGTGTCGGCGGAGAATGCGCCGTTCGTCACCGGCGGCGACGAGGTGCTGCTGCGCGATGCGTTGCAAACGCTGGTGTCCGATGCGGCGCTGCGGTCGCGGGTGGGCGCGGCGAACCGGGCGCAGGCGCGCGCCGCGTTCGACGAGGCCACGATGATCGCGCGGTACAAGGCGCTGTACGGCGCGGCGATGGGACGGCCGGGGGTGCTGGGGTAGGGCTGGTGTTCGTTTCGCGGCTTTGTCGCCGGGGCAGGGCTGTCGGTTATGAACCCTCATTTGCGCCGCCGGGTCCCAAACCCACCCCGTCACCCCGGACTTGTTCCGGGGTCCACCCTGCGGCGGGGAGAAAGGCTGGATTGGATACCCTTCCCTTGCGGCTGGGTGGACCCCGGAACAAGTCCGGGGTGACGAATCTCATGGGGAAACCGATCGAGCCTCATCACCGTAGCCATATGCAATAGCTCCGGGCTCTCGGGCTGCGGGGATCAAGCCGCACTTCGGCTCAAGGCGAGCCTTCTTCGAAAATCCGCTCTACCTGCCGGGGTACAGTCCGGGTGCGGGGCGGAGCGGCTTTCGCACTTTGTCCGCTGGCGCGGGAGCGCGGGGCATGCCGTCGGGCTCACGCTTCCTCGGCGAGTTCCTCGCCGAGCCGTGTGGCGAAGTGGAGCGCGGCGGCGGCGCCGCCGGAGGTCGCCAGCGCGAGGTCGGCGGCGCCTTGCAGCAGGCCGTCCTCGACCTCGGGTTCCTGCGCCTCGGCGGCGGCGATGGTCGCGGCGAGGATCGCGCGGGCGTCGGTTTCGCCATAGGTCAGCGCGAATGCGTCGAGCGCGGCGGCGAAACAGGCGTGGTCGCTGACCGGAGCGGCGCCATGCTGCTGGAGCGAGGCGCAGGCCGCACCGAGGACATAGGCGCGCGACCAGGCCGAGCCGGTCGGGCCGTGATCGGGCAATGCGCCCGCGACGCAGCCGAGCTGCGCGAACTGCGGCAGCAGCAGCGTGCCGAGCGGCGACTGGGGCTGCACCGGCAGCAAGGCGCCCGGCGCCCGCCGCGGCGCGATCAGGTGATTGAGGACCCCCATCGGTATTGCCTTCCCCTCGCGTGACGCGTCGATCGCGCCTGTGTGGCGCAACGGGGTTAACCGCGGCCTAAGCCGCGACGGGGGCGGCGGCGGGCGCGCAATTTCTTCGCTTCCGGGCATCCTTCTTGTATAGCCGGTCGTATTTACCCCCGGATGAGGTGCATTTTTCCGTGTTCAAGGGCCTGAAGCCGATTGTCTACAATGGCCGCGAGGTCTGGCCGCTCGTCGAGGGCGGCAAGGGCGTTGCCGCGACCAACCATGCCTCTGCCGGAGCATGGGCCGCCGCCGGTGGCATCGGTACGGTTTCCGCGGTCAATGCCGACAGCTACGATCCCGAGGGCAAGATCATCCCGCAGGTCTATCGCGCGCTGACCCGCCGCGAACGGCATGAAGAGCTGGTCGAATATGCCATCGAGGGCGCGGTGCAGCAGGTGCATCGCGCCTATGAGATCGCCGGCGGCAAGGGTGCGGTCAACATCAACGTGCTGTGGGAGATGGGCGGCGCCCAGCGCATCCTGCACGGCGTGCTGGAGCGGACGCGCGGCATGGTCGCGGGCGTCACCTGCGGCGCCGGCATGCCCTACAAGCTGTCCGAGATCACCGCCTCCTACGGCGTGTCCTATCTGCCGATCGTGTCGTCGGGCCGGGCGTTCCGCGCCTTGTGGAAGCGCGCCTATTCGAAGGCGGCGGAATGGCTGGCGGCGGTGGTCTACGAAGACCCCTGGCTCGCCGGCGGCCACAACGGCCTGTCGAATGCCGAGGACCCGCTGAAGCCGCAGGACCCGTTCCCACGCGTCGCCGAATTGCGCGCGGTGATGCGCGAGGGCGGCATCCCCGACAGCACGCCGATCGTGATGGCGGGCGGCGTCTGGTATCTGCGCGACTGGAACGACTGGATCGACAATCCGGAACTCGGCACGATCGCCTTCCAATATGGCACGCGGCCGCTGCTGACGCAGGAAAGCCCGATCCCGCAGGACTGGAAGGCCAAGCTGACCGAGATCGAGGAAGGCGAGGTGCTGCTGCACCGCTTTTCGCCGACCGGCTTCTATTCGTCGGCGGTGCGCAATCCGTTCCTGCGCAATCTGGAAGCGCGGTCCGAGCGGCAGATCGCCTTTTCGACGCAGGAGGCGGGCGATCACGTCTTCCAGCTCGACGTCGGCGTGAAGGGCAAGAATTTCTGGGTGACGCGCAACGACCTGCTGCGCGCGCGCCAGTGGTTCGGCGAAGGCTATACCGATGCGCTGAAGACGCCGGACAATACGTTGGTCTTCGTGACGCCGGTCGAGAAGGGCATCATCCGCAAGGATCAGGCGGATTGCATGGGTTGCCTGTCGCAATGCTCGTTTTCGAGCTGGGCGGATACCGACACCAATTCGACCGGGCGGCTCGCCGACCCGCGCAGCTTCTGCATCCAGAAGACGCTGCAGGATATCGCGCATGGCGGCGACATCGACCAGAATCTGATGTTCGCGGGGCATGCGGCGTATAATTTCAAGCGCGATCCGTTTTACTCGAACGGCTTCGTGCCGACGGTGAAGCAATTGGTCGATCGCATCCTGACCGGGGACTGAGCGGACCGTCGGCGCGATGGACGCGGCGGTCGAGACGGCATTGGTCGCGGTGGCGCAGGCGATGCGCGCCGCGGTCGCGCCGTGGTGGATCATCGGCAGCGCGGCGGTGGTGCTGCTCGGCGGCAAGACCGCGGTGGCCGATATCGATCTGCTGACCGGCGAGCGCGACGGCCGGGCGCTGGCGGCGCGATTGGGCGTTGCGCTGGTGGCGATCGACGCGCATCCGCGCTTCCGGTCGCGGGTGTTCGCACGCTGGCAGCGAGCGGATCGCGACGTCGAGATTATGGGCGGGCTGATGCTCGCCGAAGGCGCGGGCTGGACGGCGCTGGTGCCGGCGACGCGGGTGGCGGTCGCCGTCGGTGGCGAAACGCTGTTCGTGCCGGCGCGGCACGAGATGATCGCGATCCTCGGCCGCTTCGGGCGGGACAAGGGTCGCGCGCGGGCGCGACTGCTTGCCCGGTGTACGGGAGCGCCGGGTTGAGGCGCTCGACGCTCCCGAACCTCGTTTAGTCGGCGACGGTGCCGACGACC
Source organism: Sphingomonas sp. GW821-FHT04B01 (assembly GCF_059420425.1). Lineage (NCBI taxonomy): Bacteria > Pseudomonadati > Pseudomonadota > Alphaproteobacteria > Sphingomonadales > Sphingomonadaceae > Sphingomonas > Sphingomonas sp. GW821-FHT04B01. The sequence goes on from NZ_JBWKTR010000004.1 coordinate 156,425, forward strand.
GCGCCGCCGGCGCCGCCGACCGCCGCACCCTTTTCGACGCTGCCGCCGGTCGCCGCGGCGACGCCCGCGCCACCTGCGGCGCCGATGCCGGCACCCTTGAGCGTCGAACAGGCCGACAGGCTGATCGCGGAGCCGAGCAGGAGCGCGGAGACGGCGAGCGGCTTGATCTTCATCGTTGATTTCCCTTGCTAATCTGAAGCGGCATAAATGGTGCTGCGCAGCAAGATGTTCCGGCCGGCAACATTTTGTCACCGGGCGGCGGGGCGATCAGGCCCAGCCTTCGAGCACCTGATCGGGCGGGCGATGGCCGTCCGCCCACATGCGGATGTTCTGGATGACGCGCTCGCCCGACGCCTGCCGACCTTCGAGCGTCGCCGAACCCATATGCGGCGTCATCACCACATTGGGCAGCGCGAGCAGCCTAGGATCGATGCGCGGCTCATGCTCCCACACGTCGAGCCCGGCGCCGGCGAGCCGGCCCGCCTCAAGCGCGTCGACCAGCGCGCCTTCGTCGAGGATGCCGCCGCGCGATGTGTTGATGACATAGACGTGGGTGCGCATCAGGCCGATGCGGCGGCGGTCGATCAGGTCGCGGCTGTCGGCGTTGAGCGGCGTGTGGATGCTGACGATATCGGCGAGGCCGAGCAGGTCGTCGAGATCGGCATGGAAGGTCGCGCCCAGCTCCGCTTCGACGACGGCGGGCAGGCGGCGGCGGTTGTGGTAATGGATCGACAGGCCGAAGGCACGCGCGCGCCGCGCCACCGCCTGGCCGATCCGGCCCATGCCGACGATGCCGAGCGCCTTGCCGCCGATCCGGTGGCCGAGCATGCCGCCGGGGCTCCAGCCGTGCCATTCGCCTGAGCGCACCAGTTTCTCGCCCTCGGCGAGCCGGCGCGGCACCGAGACGATCAGCGCCATCGCCATGTCAGCAGTATCCTCGGTCAATACGCCGGGCGTGTTGGTGACGATGATGCCGCGCGCGCGCGCCGCCTTGAGCGCGATATGGTTCACGCCGGCACCGTAATTGGCGATCAGGCGCAGCCGCTCGCCCGCGCCTTCGATCAGCGCGGCGTCGATCTCGTCGGTGACGGTGGGGACGAGCACGTCGCAATCCGCCATCGCCGCGGCGAGCTGGTCGCGCGTCATCGCCGCGTCGCCGCGATTGTTGGTGGTGTCGAACAGCGCCTCGAGCCGGTCCATCACCGTGTCGGCGAGCTCGCGGGTGACGATCACCCTGGGGGTCTTGCGGGGCTCTGGCATCGCGGCATCGGCTTGGCGGAGCGCGTGGGTCGCGTCAACGGATCGTTGCTCCTGCCCGCGTCCGCGCTAGAGAGGGGCATCCAGATTGAGGAATGTTATGATGCGCCATTGGGCTTTAGCGGTCGCGGGACTGGCGATGCTGGCGGTCGACGGCGGCGCGCTGGCCGCCGAGGCGAAGAAGACGTTGCCTTATTATGCGTCGATCAACGCCGGTCGCGCGCGGATGCGCACCGGCCCCGACAAGACCTATCCGGCGAGCTGGCTGTACCAGCGCGCCGATCTGCCGGTGCGCGTCGTCGCGACGTTCAAGCAATGGCGCAAGGTCGAGGATCCCGACGGCACGCAGGGCTGGATGCTCGCCGCGCTGCTGAGCGAACGGCGGACGGCGATCGTCCGCGGCGCGCAGCCGGTCGAGATGCACGAACGCGCGTCGAGCGGCGCGAAGCTGCTGTGGCGTGCCGCACCGGGCGTCGTCGGGCGGCTGAGCGCCTGCGGCGGCGGCTGGTGCCGCTTCGACGTGCGCGGGCAGGCGGGCTTCGTCGAGGTCGGAAGCCTGTGGGGCGTCGAGCCGGCCGAGCGGCTGCCGTGATGCGCTAGGCGCTCCCCTCCCGTGCAGGGCAGGGCTATCGCATATGGCTGCGGTAATGAGGTTCGATCGGTGTCCTCATCAGATTCGTCACCCCGGACCCGTTCCGGGGTCCACCGGGCCACAGGAGAACGGTAACGAGTCAAGCCTTTCTCCGCGCCGCAGGGTGGGCCCCGGAACAAGTCCGGGGTGACGGGGTAGGCCTGGGACACGGCGGGCTCGAATGAACGTCGATATGCGACAGCCCTCCCGTGCAGGGAGGGGAGGCGCGTCAGTTCATCAGTTCGACCGCCATCGCGGTCGCCTCGCCGCCGCCGATGCACAGCGACGCCATGCCGCGGCGCTGGCCGTTCGTCTCGAGCGCCGACAGCAGGGTCGCGAGGATGCGCGCGCCGCTCGCGCCGATCGGATGGCCGAGCGCGCAGGCGCCGCCGTGGACGTTGAGGCGGGCGGGGTCGATGCCGAGATCGTGGATCGCGATCATCGACACCACCGCGAACGCCTCGTTGACCTCGAACAGGTCGATGTCGTCGCGGCTCCAGCCGGCGCGGTCCATCGCCTTGCGCATCGCGAACACCGGCGCGGTGGTGAATTTGGCCGGATCGTGCGCGTGCGCGGCATGCGCGACGACGCGGGCGATCGGGGTGAGGCCGAGCCGCTCGGCGACGCTGGCGCGGGTCATCACCAGCGCCGCCGCACCGTCGGAGATCGACGAGGCGTTGGCGGCGGTGATCGTGCCCTCCCGCGAGAAAGCGGGCTTGAGCGTCGGGATCTTTGCGACGTCGCCCTTGGCCGGCTGTTCGTCGAGCGCGACGGTGGTCGAACCCTTGCGGCCCTTCACCTCGACCGGCACGATCTCGCGATCGAACGCGCCCGACCCCTGCGCGCGCTGCGCGCGGTGCAGCGACTCGATCGCATAATCGTCCATCGCCTTGCGGGTGAACTGATAGTCGGCGGCGGTATCCTCGGCGAAATTGCCCATCAGCTTGCCGGGCTCATAGGCATCCTCGAGCCCGTCGAGATACATATGGTCGTAGAAGGTGTCGTGGCCGATGCGCGCGCCGCCGCGATGCTTGCGCGAGAGATAGGGGGCGTTGGTCATGCTCTCCATGCCGCCCGCCACCAGCAGGTCGACCGACCCCGCGGCGAGCGCATCGGCGGCCATGATCGCCGCCTGCATGCCCGATCCGCACATCTTGTTCACCGTCGTCGCCTCGACATGCGTGCCGAGCCCGGCGCCGATCGCCGCCTGGCGGGCGGGGGCCTGGCCGAGACCGGCGGGCAGGACGCAGCCCATGTAGATACGCTCGATCGCCTCCGCCGAGGCACCGGCACGGTCGACTGCGGCCTTGACCGCGGCGGCGCCGAGCTCGGTCGCCGAGGCGCCGGCGAGCGCACCCTGGAACGAGCCCATCGGCGTGCGGGCGTAACTGACGATTACGACGGGATCGGTGGACATACGCTCTCCGGTGTTTCTAGTTGAGGGCGATCTAGGGTGTGGCAGGGGGCGGGGCAATGACGGGATACGGCAGGTCCAGCGTTGCTGCCGGTCGGCATAATGGTCGCGGGAGGAAAGGCCGTTCTCAATCCTCCCCTTGGCGGCAGGGCTATCGCATATGAAGGTCGGTATGGGTCCGCCGTCTGCCAAATCCACCTCGTCACCCCGGACTTGGTCCGGGGTCCACTCTGCGGCGAGGAGAAAGGCATGATCCGACACCATTCTCTTGCGGCCCGGTGGACCCTGGAACGAGTCCGGGGTGACGAAGACCATGGGCAAGCGGCTCGATCCTCAACACCGCAGCCATATGCGATAGCCCTGCCCCTGAAGGCGGAGGAATTGATCGGCGGGATACAATCCCACGCCCGCTCGCTCAGTCGCCATGGAAGAATATATCGAGCCTATACGGTGGTTTGCGTCGATCAGCGGGATGATTGCGGCGACCGTCGTGGCGTTGGACTGGGGGCGGCGCGATACCGGCTGGGCGATGGTGCTGTTCTGCCTGTCGGCGGTCGCGTGGCTGGTCGGTGCGGCGGTGATGCGCGACTGGGCGCTGGGATCGCAGAACATCGTGCTGCTGCTGATCGATCTGCTCGGTGTCTATCGCTATCTGATCCGCGATCCCGACCCGCAGACCGAAGGGGCATGACGTGAGCGCCGTCGGCTGGGCGGCGCTGCTCGGCGGGCTGGGGGCGATCTTCGGCAGCTTCATCGCGGCGCTGGTGATCCGCTGGCCGGCGGGGCGTTCGATCGCGGACGGACGGTCGGCGTGCGACGCATGCGGGCGGACGCTCGCGCCGGTCGAGCTGGTGCCGATCGTCAGCTTCGTGGCGCAGCGCGGGCGGTGCCGGGGCTGCGATGCGCGGATCGATCCCGGCCATCTGTGGATCGAACTGGCGGCGCTGGCGATCGGCATGCTGGCCGGGGCGGTCGCACCCGGTTGGGCCGGCGTGGCGGGGGCGGTGTTCGGCTGGCTGCTGCTGGCGCTCGCGGCGCTCGACATCGTCGCCTTCTGGCTGCCCGACCGGCTGACCGCACTGCTCGCTCTGGCCGGGCTGGCGAGCGGCGCGGTGGGGCTGGCGCCCGCGCTGGCGGCCCGGCTGATCGGCGGCATCGCCGGCTATGCGGCGCTCGCCGGGATCGCGCTGGGCTACAGGGCGTGGCGGGGCCGCGAGGGGATGGGCGGCGGCGATCCCAAGCTGATGGGGGCGATCGGATTGTGGCTCGGCTGGCGGATGCTGCCGGCGGTGCTGGTGATCGCGAGCCTGGTCGGACTGGGGGTCGCAGTGTTCGCGCATCTCAGCGGGCGGCGCATGGCACGCGACACCGCGCTGCCGTTCGGCGCATTGCTCGGCGTGGCGGCTTACCCGGCGTGGCTGGCCATGGTAACGATCGCGCCATGATCGCGCTGTTCCTCGCCGTCGTCGCCCAAGCCGCCGCGCCCGCTGCCCCCGCCGCGCCGTCCGTACTCGGACCGATCGGCCAGCAGCGGCTGCCGGCCAAGGGCTGTGCCGCCTATCTGTGGAACCCAGCGGACCGGCAATTGGTGGCGATGGCGGTCGCCGATCCGGCGACGCTGCGCCTGTCGATCGGCGGCAAGACGATCGATCTGGCACGAAGCGGCGACGGCGAGGGGCCGGGACGGCTCGGCTTCGCCGAGGCGATCGACTATCGCGGCGGCGATCTCAGCGTGCGGCTGGCGATGGAGATCGTCCAGCAGGACGGGCTGACCGCGGGGGCGCGGGTGCCGAGCGGGTCGATGCAGATCGAGCGGCCGGGGCAGGATGCGATCGCGGTGCCGGTCGCGGGCCTGATCGGCTGTCGCAGCTGAGGCCCGACGCGGCAAGCGTTGCCGATCGGCCACAATCGCCAAAATCGTTTCGGCTGGCGAACCAATGGCGTTTCGGTCCGTTGTCGACCCTGCGGGGGCGGGTCTCCGCGTTGCTCCGACGGACCTTCGATGACGCTACGCTTCGTATTCGCCAGCCTTTCCATTGCCATGTTGCTCACCGGCACCGCGCACGCCCAACAGGTCGATGTCGGCGCCTCCGCGCCGCCGCCCGACACCGCCGAGGCGACCCCCGACAGCAGTCAGGGCGATACCCAGCACCGGCCGCGCACCGCGATCGCCCGCACCCGCGATACCTCGCCCTCGGCACTGATCGGCGACACGCAGAGTGCGCCGCCGCCGGGCCTGATCGGCGACTGGCAGGAAATCCGCACCCGGCTCGGCCAGCGCGGGATCGGCGTCACCGCGCGTTATGCCTCGGAAAGCGGGTACAATGTCGCGGGCGGCGACCGAAAGCTGTTCCGCGAGACCGGCCAGTTCGACGCCGGCGTCCTGCTCGACCTCGACAAGCTCGCCGGGCTGACGGGCGGCGCGTTCCAGGCGACGGTGACGTGGCGGCGCGGGCGCAACCTGACCGCGGATGCCGGCATCGATTCGCTGCAGCAGGTGCAGGAGGTCTATGGCCGCGGCCAGACGGTGCGTGTGACGCAATTATGGTATGAGCAGCGGATCGGCCCGCGCGTCGAGATCAAGCTCGGCCGCACCAATCCGGGCGAGGATTTCGCGGTCTTCTCGTGCCATTTCATGAATTTGAGCTTCTGCGGCGCGCAGCCGGGCAATCTCGTCGGCGATTATTGGCAGAATTGGCCCGTCGGCCAATGGGGTGCGCGGGTCCGGGTCGATCTGCCGCGCGACCTGTACGTGCAGGGCGGCGTCTATGAGATCAATCCGCGCAATCTCGACAACGACTTCTTCGTCTGGCGCTTCCACGGTGCGACCGGCGCGCTGATCCCGGTCGAGGTCGGCTGGACGCGCGGCGGCGACGACGGGCAGGTCGGTTCGTACAAGGTCGGCGCGTGGCTCGGCACCGCGCGCGGCGACGACGTGCTGCTCGACGTCAACCGCAATCCCAGCGTCGTCACCGGCCTGTCGCCGCTCCAGCATACGAGTCGCTACGGTGTCTACGGGACGATGCAGCAGCAGCTCACCGGTACGTCGAAGGACGGCAAGGCGCTGACCGGCCTGTCGATGTTCGCCAATGTCACGCAGGCGGACCGGGCGACCTCGGTGACGGACAATCAGGTGTCGCTGGGGGTGTTCTACAAGGGGCTGGTGCCGGCGGTGCCGGGCGACGTGCTCGGTGTCGCTGCCGCGCGGACCAACGTCAACGGCCGCGCCGCGACCGCCGACCGGCTGATACCGGGGACGCCGGTGCGCCATGCCGAATATGCCGCGGAGGTCTATTACAGCATCCACCCCGCCGACTGGCTCGAGCTCAGGCCGAACCTGCAATATATCCACCATCCCGGCGGGGTGCGCGAGGCGCATGACGTCGGCGTATTGGGGATGAAGGCGGCGATCACGCTGTGAGGGGTGGGGTACGATCCTCCCAACCCGCATCGTCACCCCCGAATTTGTTCGGGACCTCTCAAACGTCACCGTGCTCATGCGAAAGCAGGAGCCTAGGAGTCACAAGCGCTGGCCTGCTTGGCCCTGGGTTCCTGCTTTCGCAGGAACACTGCGCCGCTGCCTCGCGAGCCTCAGAAAGCGCCCCGGCGCGAGACGCGTTGGCGCTTGTCGTTGCCGCTCCGCCGGGGTACACCGCTGTTATACACGTTAAACAGAGGTATAGCATGCAAGCCGCCAGCCAGGTCCTCGATCGCGTCCTCGTCCTCGAGATGGTGCGTGTCACCGAAGCGGCGGCGATCTCCGCCTCGACGCTGACCGGGCGCGGCGACGAAAAGGCCGCCGACGCCGCCGCGGTCGAGGCGATGCGCGCGGCGCTCAACGAGCTCGACATCGACGGCACCGTGGTGATCGGCGAAGGCGAGCGCGACGAGGCGCCGATGCTGTTCATCGGCGAGAAGGTCGGCACCGGCAACGGTCCGGCGATCGACATCGCGCTCGATCCGCTGGAGGGCACGACGATCTGCGCCAAGGCGGGACCGAACAGCCTCGCGGTGCTGGCGATCGCCGAAAAGGGCGGCCTGCTCAATGCGCCCGACGTCTATATGGACAAGATCGCGGTCGGCCCGAACCTGCCCGCCGGCGTCATCGACCTCGACAGGACGCCGACGGAGAACGTCCATGCGATCGCCGCCGCCAAGGGCGTCGCGCCGCACGAGATCATCGCCTGCGTACTCGACCGGCCGCGTCACGAGGCGCTGATCGCCGAGCTGCGCAGCATCGGTTGCGGCGTGATGCTGATCGGCGACGGCGACGTCGCGGGGGTGATCGCGACGGCCGATCCGGATACGACGATCGACGTCTATATGGGCTCGGGCGGCGCGCCGGAGGGCGTGCTGGCCTGCGCGGCGCTGCGCTGCGTCGGCGGCCAGTTCAAGGGCCGGCTGCTGTTCCGCAACGACGACGAGCGCGCGCGGGCGCACAAATGGGGCATCGACGACCTCGACAAGCAATACGACCTCGAAGAGCTGGCCAAGGGCGACTGCATCTTCGCCGCGACCGGCGTCACGGACGGGTCGCTGCTCGAGGGGGTCAAGCGCCGCAAGGGCAAGATGACCACCGAGAGCGTCGTCATGCGCGCCTCGACCGGCACGGTGCGCTGGGTGAAGGGCGAACACCGCACGGATTGATCCGGGGCGGGAAGTGCGGTTATCCTAGGCGGTCGTCACCCCGGACTTGGTCCGGGGTCCACAGTGCCGCAGGCGAGCGGTGCCGCCTCCAACCCTTCTCCTCGCCGCGGAGTGGACCCCGGAACAAGTCCGGGGTGACGAAGTGATCTGAATGCTCGCCATCCTCCTCGTCCTTACCGTCGGCTATCAGCTCGTCTTGTTGCGACGCGGGCGGATGTTCGCGTGGCGGCGTATCGCGTTCGGCGCGCGTCATCTGCGCTGGGCGGCGACGCTGTGGCTCGGCTATGGCGTTACCGCGCTTGTCGGCTTGCTCGTCATGCAGCGTCTGTCGGGTATCGGCACGCTGCCCGCGGAATTCCTGCCGCTCGCTTTCTATCTCGGCATGCCGCCCGGCACGATCGATGCGCAGACCGTCGCCATCGGGCTCGGCGCGGGGAGCCTGCTTGGGCTGATCCTCACCTGGTGGCGGGCGCGGCGCGGGCGGGCGCCATGGACTGCGGGCGACGCGCGCTCGGTGATGCCGACGAGCAACGCCGACCTCTGGCCTGCCGCCGCGCTGGCGCTGTCGGCGGGGACGGCGGAGGAATTGTTCTACCGCCTCTGGCTGCCGCTGATCGTCGCGCTGGCGACCGGCTCGGGGCTCGCCGGGGTGATCGTCGCCACCACCGCCTTCGCCGCGATGCACCGCTATCAGGGGCGGGTCGGCATGGCGGCGACCTTCGTCGGTGGCGGGCTGCTGACCGCGCTCTACATGGGGACCGGCGCGCTCTGGGTGCCGATGGGCGTCCACGTGCTCGTCGATCTCAACGCGCTCGCGCTGCGCCCGGCGCTGTCGGCGCGGGTGCGGCGGCGGCTCAGTTCTTCAGCCGCCAGCCGCTCTTGAAGATCCAGGCGATGATGCCGAGGCAGACGACGAGGAAGCCGAGCGTCACGCCGAGGCTGACCGCGATATCGACGTCGCCCTTGCCGAAGAAGCTCCAGCGGAAGCCGCTGACCAGATAGACGACCGGGTTGAACAGGCTGACCGTCCGCCACGGCTGCGGCAGCATGTCGATCGAATAGAAGCTGCCGCCGAGGAAGGTCAGCGGCGTGATCAGCAGCATCGGCACGAAATTGAGCTGTTCGAAGCTTTTCGCCCAGATGCCGAGGATGAAGCCGAACAGGCTGAACGCGATCGCGGTGAGCAGCAGGAAGGCGATCATCGCGCCGGGATGGAGGACGCGGATCGGCACGAAGAAGGCCGATGTGGCGAGGATGATGACGCCGAGCACCACCGACTTGGTCGCCGCCGCGCCGACATAGCCGAGCACCATCTCCATCGCCGACACCGGCGCGGACAGCAGTTCGAAGATCGTGCCGGTGAATTTGGGGAAATAGATGCCGATCGAGGCATTGCCGACGCTCTGCGTCAGCAGCGACAGCATGATGAGTCCCGGCACGATGAAACTGCCGTAGCCGACGCCGTCGACGCTCTGCATGCGGCTGCCGATCGCGCCGCCGAAGACGATGAAATACAGGCTGGTGGTCAGCACCGGCCCGACGAGGCTCTGCCACAGGGTGCGCAGCGAGCGCGCCATTTCGAAGCGATAGATCGCCCAGACGCCGTGGAGGTTCATGCGCGTTGTCCCACCAGATCGACGAAAATGTCCTCGAGGCTGGATTTGGAGGTCTCCAGATCCTTGAAGCCGATATGCCGCTCGGCGAGTTCGCGCAGCAGCGAGGGGATGCCGGTATGTTCCTCGGTCGCGTCGAAGACGTAGCGGAGCACCTTGCCGTCGCTCTGCAGGCTGAGCTGCCAGCGTTCGAGGCCCGCAGGGACGGCGTCGAGCGGCTCGACCAGCGTCAGGTCGAGCTCGCGCTTGCCAAGCTTGTGCATCAGCGCCGCCTTCTCCTCGACGAGCAGCAGCCGGCCCTTGTCGATTACGCCGACGCGGTCGGCCATCTCCTCGGCCTCCTCGATATAATGGGTGGTGAGGATGATCGTCACGCCGCGCTCGCGCAGGCCGTGGACCAGCTTCCACATGTCGCGGCGGAGCGCGACGTCGACGCCCGCGGTGGGTTCGTCGAGGAACAGGACCTCCGGCTCGTGTGCCAGCGCTTTGGCGATGAGCACGCGGCGCTTCATCCCGCCCGAGAGTTCCATGATCTTGGAATCGCGCTTGTCCCACAGGGAGAGGTCGCGCAGCACCTGTTCGATATAGGCGCTGTGGCCCGAGCGGCCGAACAGCCGGCGCGAGAAGGTGACGGTGGCGAGCACCGTCTCGAACATGTCGACCGACAGTTCCTGCGGCACGAGGCCGATGCGGCGGCGGGCGGCCTTATAGTCGGTGATCGCGTCGTGACCGGCGACCTGGATCGTGCCGGTCGAGGGGGTGACGATGCCGCAGATGATGCTGATCAGCGTCGTCTTGCCGGCGCCATTGGGGCCGAGCAGCGCGAAGATTTCGCCCTTGTTGATCGTCAGGTCGACGTGATGGAGCGCGGTGAAACCGCCCTTGTACGTCTTGGAGACGCCGGCGATGGCGAGAATCTGTTCTGGCATTGGGGTCCCCCGGAGTGGGCCGGAGATAGGGCGGGGGGTGTCGGTTGGTAAGGGGGTGATATCCTTGGGGTTGCTGTTCATTTTCGTCATTTCGGCGAAAGTGATGACGAAGGGTGGCGATACCCTCCTCGACCATTGTCATTCCCACGAAGGCGGGAATCCATAGACGCTGACGATGCGGTTCTTGCCGTGAGGCCTGCGCGTATGGATCCACGCCTTCGCGGGGATGACAGTGTGTGGGAAGCGGGGGCCTATTTCCCCCGCGCGGCGGCGATCGCCTTTTCCAGTTCCTCGACCGGCAGCGCGCCGGACAGTACGCGGTTGCCGACCACCCAGCTCGGGGTGCCGTTCATGCCGAGCTTGGCGGCGGTCGCCATGTTCTTGGCGATCTCGCCATCGATCGTGCCGGTGTCGAGCCCGGCGAGCGTCACTCCGGCGCGGGCCGCGGCGCCCTTGATCGAGGCGTCGCTCACCGGCCCGCCCGCGTAAAGCGCGTCGTGGAAGCCGAGGAACTTGCCCTGCTGTGCCGCCGCGAGGCTCGCGCGCGCTGCGGTGCGGCTCGCCTCGGACAGGATCGGCAAGTCGCGATAGACGATGCGCAGGTTCGGATCGCGCTTGAGCAGGTCGGCGATCATCGGCAGCGACGCACGGCAATAGCCGCAATTGTAATCGAAATATTCGACCAAAGTGACGTCACCCTTGGGATTGCCGGCCCAGGCGCTGCCGAACGGCGTCAGGATCGCGTCGCGATTGGCGGCGACCGTCTCGCCCGACTGGCGCTCCTGCAACGCCTGCATCGCCTGCGGGATGATCTCCGGATGGGAAAGAACGTAATCGTGGACGACGCGCTCGATCCGCGCCCGATCGGCGCCCCCCGGTGATGTGAAACGCTCGGAACTCCACACGGCGCCGGCGCCAATCAGGCCGCCGAGCACCGCGACCAGCGGCAAGGTATAACGGCTCATCGTTTCTTATATTTCTTCGGATTGTCGTCCATGTCGTTCTGCGCGGCCATCGCAATGTCTTGCGCGCGGATCCAATCGGACGTGTTGGCGGGAAGGTTGGCGAGCGCATAGCGCGCGCTCTGCGCGGCGGTGCGGTGGTCGCCCTCCATGCTGGCACGCTCGGCGGTGGCGAGCGCGGCGCGCGGCGTGTCGCCGGTCAGCTCATAGACGGTGCCGAGCTGATACCAGGCGAACGGATTCTCGTCGTCGCGACCGACCGCGACGCGCAGCACCTTGATCGCTTCGGGATAATTGGCCTTGTTCTCGGTCGCGATCAGCGCGTGGCCGAAGGTGGTGGCGATCAACGGATTGTTGCGCGAACCTTCGGTGGCGGCGCGTAGCGGCGGAAGCGCGTCGACGGGGCGGCCGGCCTCGAGCAGGATCTGGCCACGGATCTCCTGGAAATAGGGATCGTCGGGTTTGGCCTTGATCAGCGCGACCGATTCGGCGTCCGCCTTGTCGGGATAGCCGGCCTTATGCCAGGCATAGGCACGGGCGTAATGCGCGTAGATGCTGCCGTCGCTTTCGGGGAAATCCTTCAGCGTCCGGTCTGGCGTCAACACATAGCCCTCCAGCTTCGCCTTCACGCGCCGGAAGCGCTCCTCCAGCGCCGGATCGGACGGCTTGCTCCACGCCGGCGAATTCTGCAGCACCGCGGTGAGATTAGCGATCCGCTCGCCGGACAGCGGGTGGGTCTGCATGAACGGATCGATATTCTCGACGCCGTAGCGATATTCCTGCTGCTGTAGCGTCTTGAAGAAGCTCAGCATGCCCTTGCCGGTGACCCCGGCGGCGTTGAGGAAGCGCGCACCGGCGGCGTCGGCGGAGTTTTCCTGCGTCCGGCTGAACGAGAGATATTTGGCCATGCCGGCGGACTGGCCGAGCGCCATCAATCCCGCGCCGGCCTCGCCCGCGCCGGCGGCGACCGCGGCGAGGCCGAGCACCATCGACAGCAAGGTGATATGCATCGCCGGCTTGATGCCGTTGTCGGCGAGGACGACGTGGCCGTCGGCGATATGGCCGAGTTCGTGCGCGATGACGCCCTGCACCTGGTTGGCGTTGACCGCCGCCTGCAACAGGCCGGAGTGGACGTAGACCGTCTGCCCGCCGGCGACGAAGGCGTTGATCGATTCGTCGTTGATCAGCACGACTTTGACGTCGCGCGGCGACAGGCCGGCCGCCTTGACCAGCGGCACCGCCATGTCGCTGAACATCGACTCGGTCTCGGCATCGCGCAGGATCGATTGCGCCTGCACGGGCGCAGCGGAGACGAGCGCCGCGACGGCGGCGAAGCAGGCGAGACGTTTCATGCTGGGGACGGTCCGGAAGATCACGGCGTGAGTATAGGCGGGCGGCGTGGGGAGGTCACGACGAAAGCGGTGCGCGCCTCGGGCTGAACGGGGGATGAGTGGCGGTAAATTCCTTCCCCGCAATGGCACGGCTATCGCACATGAACCTTGATCCAAACCCGCCGACCTCCAAGCCCACCCCGTCACCCCGGACTTGTTCCGGGGTCTACTCTGCGGCGAGGAGAAAGGCTCAAGTCGACACCATTCTCTTGCGGCTGGGTGGACCCCGGAACAAGTCCGGGGTGACGGATCCAATGATGAAACCGATTGAACCTCATCAGCGTAGGCAGATGCGATAGCCCTGCCTGAAGGGGGGATGGGGACCGCTCGGCGCATGCCGAGTGGTGGAGGGGGAGGAATCTTCGACCGGCTCTCCCCCGCCATCCCGGCGTGCACCGGAATGACGGGGCAGGTGGGGTGAGGGTGGCAACCGGGCGCGAACCTGCTACACGCCGGCGCCTGAACCATGGCGTCCGAAGCTCCCCGCACCTCCCGATTCACCGCATTCCGCGATCAAGGCGGGCTGCGCGGCCTCGTGCGTCGCGTCTGGCGGCGCTGGTGGGTCAAGGGGCTGGCGATCCTCGCGCTGCTCGCCGCGATCGGCTATGGCGTGCTGTGGGTGACGATCCTGCGCGACCTGCCCTCGGTCGACCAGCTGCGCACCTACGAACCGCCGCTGCCCACCAACGTGCGCGGCATCGACGGGACGCCGATCCAGTCCTACGCCCGCGAACGGCGCGTCGAACTGAGCTTCGCCGAATATCCGCCGATGCTCGTCCGCGCCTTCCTCGCCGCGGAGGACAAGACCTTCTTCGAGCATCACGGCGTCGACTATCCCGGCCTCGGCGGCGCGGTGATCGATTATGCGCGCAAGTTCGGCACCGGCCGGCGCGCCAAGGGCGGCTCGACCATCACTCAGCAGGTCGCCAAGAACCTGCTGATCGGCAACGCCTATTCGCCGACGCGCAAGCTCAAGGAGGCGATCCTCGCCTATAAGATCGAGGATACGCTGACCAAGCCGCAGATCCTCGAACTGTATCTCAACCAGATCGCGCTGGGGCGGAACGCCTTCGGCGTCGAGGCGGCGAGCCACGCCTATTTCGACAAGGAGCTCGACGAGCTCGACCTCGCGCAGCTCGCCTATCTGGCGATCCTGCCCAAGGGGCCGTCGAACTACGATCCCGTCCGCCACGCCGATCGCGCGATGACGCGGCGCAATTACGTGCTCGGCGAGATGCTGCGCAACGGCTTCATCACCCAGGCACAGCACGACCAGGCGGCGGGCGAGCCGCTCGGCACGATCCTGCGCCGCACGCCGAAATTCGAGCGCGTCGGCGGCTATTTCGTCGAGGAGGTGCGGCGCCAGCTGATCGGCAGGTTCGGGGAGACCGCGCGCGACGGCCCCTATGGCGTCTATCAGGGCGGGCTGTGGGTGCGCACCTCGCTCGACACGCGGTTGCAGGATCTTGCGGCGGAGGCGCTGCGCGATGGCCTGTTGCGCTACGATCGCGGCCGCGGCTGGGCCGGGCCGATCGCGCATAAGGACGTCGACGGCGACAACTGGCTGCAGACGTTGCTCAACACCAATATCGGGCTCGACTATAGCGACTGGCGTGCCGGCATCGTGATCGCGCGCGACGGCGACGCGTGGCAGATCGGGTTCAGCGACGGCCAGACCGGTCGTCTGCCGCGCGGCAACGCCCAAATGCCGGTGCGCGGCAAGGGCGGTACGAGCTTCGGCGCGATCGAGCCGGGCGACATCATCGCGGTGGCGCCGGCGGGTGGCGAATACAGCCTGCGCTCCGTCCCCAAGGTCTCCGGCGGCTTCGTCGTCGAGGAGCCGGCGACCGGGCGCGTGCTGGCGATGCAGGGCGGCTTCGACAGCCGGTTGCAGGCGTTCAACCGCGCGACGCAGGCGCTGCGCCAGCCCGGCTCGACGATCAAGCCGATCGTCTATTCCGCCGCGCTGGAGAATGGCATGACGCCGGCGTCGATCATCATCGACGGGCCGTTCTGCGTCTATCAGGGTGCGCGGCTCGGGCAGAAATGCTTCCGCAACTTCGGCAATATGCGCGCCGCCGGGCCGCATACGATGCGCTGGGGCATCGAACAGTCGCGCAACCTGATGACCGTGCGCGCCGCCGCGACCACCGGCATGCCCAAGGTGGTCGACGTGATGAAGCGGATGGGGGTGGGCGACTACCAGCCCTATCTCGCCAATGCGCTCGGCGCCGGCGTCACCACGGTCAGCCGCATGGTCAACGCTTATGCGACGCTCGCCAACAACGGCCGCGCGCACGCGCCGACGCTGATCGACTTCGTCCAGGATCGCCACGGCAAGGTCATCCTGCCCGAGAATTGGCGTGCCTGCGACGGCTGCAACGCGCGCGACTGGGACGGCAAGGCGATGCCGCGCCCCGGCGACCGCGCGCGGCAGGTGATCGACGCGATGACCGCCTATCAGATGGTCCATATCACCGAGGGCGTGATCCAGCGCGGTACCGCGGTCGTGCTGCGCGATCTCGACCGGCCGATGTTCGGCAAGACCGGCACGACGACCGGGCCGACCGACGTCTGGTTCGTCGGCGGTACGCCGCAGTTCATCGGCGGGCTGTACGTCGGCTACGACACGCCGACCAACCTCGGCGGCTATGCGCAGGGCGGCACCTTCGCCGCGCCGATCTTCAAGGAGTTCGCGGTCAAGGCGTATGAGGGACTCGAGAAGATCCCGTTCCGCGCGCCCGCCGGCATCCGCATGGTGCGCATCGACCGGGCGAGCGGGCGGCCGGTCTACGGCACCTTCCCGACCGACGCCGATCCCAAGGCGGCGGTGATCTGGGAGGCGTTCAAGCCGCAGAGCGAGCCGCGCCGCGCGATCCATCGCGGGCCGTCACCGACCGCCGCGGCGGCGGCCAGCGCACCCACCCGCGCGGCCAATACGCCCCGCGACAGCGATTTCTTGCAAAGACAAGGCGGAATCTACTAGCGCCTGCTCCTACATAGGCGCTTCCATCGCCATTCAGCTTACCCGGAGAGTTCCCATGCGCGCCGAAGCGCAGTCCCACGTCGACAGCATCAAAGAGGCACTGGCATTGCTGCGCCGGTTCCTCGATTGGGACCGTGCGCTCCGCCGTCTCGACGAACTCAACGCCCGCGTCGAGGACCAGGCGCTGTGGAACGACCCCAAGGCTGCGCAGGAGGTGATGCGCGAGCGGCGGCGCCTCGACGAGGCGATCACCGCGACGCGCGCGATCCAGTCCGAGCTCGACGACACCGTCGAGCTGATCGAGATGGCCGAGGCCGAGGGCGACACTGCGATGGAGGCGGAGGGCGTCGAGGCGCTCACCGCGCTGGCGGAACGAGCCGACCGCGACAAGATCCAGGCGTTGCTCGCCGGCGAGGCCGACGCGAACGACACCTATATCGAGATCAACTCGGGCGCCGGCGGCACCGAGAGCCAGGATTGGGCGGGCATGCTGCAGCGCATGTACACGCGCTGGGCGGAACGCCGCGGCATGAAGGTCGAGCTGATCGACTATCATGCCGGCGAACAGGCGGGGATCAAGTCGGCGACGTTGCTGGTCAAGGGCGAGAACGCCTATGGCTATGCCAAGACCGAGAGCGGCGTGCACCGGCTGGTCCGGATCAGCCCCTATGACAGCGCGGCGCGGCGCCACACCAGTTTCTCGAGCGTCTGGGTCTATCCGGTCATCGATGACGACATCCAGGTCGAATATAATGAAAGCGACCTGCGCATCGACACCTATCGCGCGAGCGGAGCGGGCGGCCAGCACATCAACACGACCGATTCGGCGGTGCGCATCACGCATATCCCGACCGGCATCGTCGTGCAGTGCCAGAACCAGCGTTCGCAGCACAAGAACAAGGCGGAGGCGTACAACCAGTTGCGCGCCCGCCTGTACGAGCGCGAACTCGCGATCCGCGAACAGGCGGCCAATGCCGAGAACGCCACCAAGACCGATATCGGCTGGGGGCATCAGATCCGCAGCTACGTGCTCCAGCCGTATCAGCTGGTGAAGGACCTGCGCACCGGCACGACCTCGACCGCACCGAGCGACGTGCTCGACGGCGCGCTCGATCCGTTCATGGCGGCGGCGCTGTCGCAGCGCGTGACCGGCGAAAAGGTCGAGGTGGAGGACGTGGATTGAGCCTGCGCCGGACCCTGATCGTCGCGTCCGTGCTGGCGCTGGCCGCGTGCGACGGGTCCAAGCCGCTGATCAAGCGCGACGAACAGCCGATGCTCTTTCCCGTGGCGGATCGGCCGGTGGCGCATATCGTCTCGGCGCGCTGGTCGAACGAGGAGGCGCGCGACCGACTCAACGAGGCGAGCGAGGTGATGAACAAGGCGGGTATCGCCAAGGGCATGACCGTCGCCGACATCGGTGCGGGCGAGGGCTATTACACGATCCGTCTGGCGAGCCGCGTCGGCAAGGCGGGGCGCGTGCTGGCGGAGGATATCGTCGCCAGCGTACGCGACATGCTCGCCGAGCGCGTCGCGCGCGAGGATTTGGAGAACGTCTCGGTCCGGCTGGGCGCGCCCGCCGACCCCAAGCTGCCCGATGCGAGCTTCGACCGCGTGCTGATGGTCCACATGTACCACGAGATCGAGCAGCCCTATGAATTCCTGTGGCGGCTGCGGCCGGCGCTGAAGCCCGACGGGTTGGTCGTCGTCGTCGACGCCAATCGCCAGACGCAGAATCACGGCACCCCGCCGGCGCTGCTCCGCTGCGAGTTCGAGGCGGTCGGCTATCGCCAGGTGTCGATGACGGAGATGCCCTCCGCCGGCGGCTATCTGGCGACCTTCCGCGCGGTCGGCCCGCGGCCCGAGCCGGAAGCGATCAAGCCCTGCGTCCTCCGCTAGGCGGGGACGCGCCGAGCGAGATCGTATTCAGTCGAATTCCTCCCCGTCAGGGGGAGGGCTATCGCATATGGCTGCAGTGATGAGGCTCAATCAATTTCCCCATTAGATTCGTCACCCCGGACTCGTTCCGGGGTCCACCGGGCCGCGAGAGAACGGTGTCGAATAAAGCCTTTCTCCTCGCCGCAGGGTGGACCCCGGAACGAGTCCGGGGTGACGGAGTGGGCTTGGAAGACGACAGGCTCACACGAGCGTCCATATGCAATTGCCCTGCCCTACTAGGGGAGGACTTTTCCCGCAAAGCCCTGGGGGCGAACCCGCCTAGATCAGTCCTGCGTCGCGCAGGCTCGTCACCTCGGCGCCCGCGACGATCAGATGGTCCGCCAGCACCAGATCGAGCGCGTCCGCCACCCGTGCGAGCGCGCGCGTATAGGCCATGTCCGCGGCGCTCGGCCGGGTGCTGCCGCGCGGATGGTTGTGCGCCAAAACCAGCGCCGTCGCGTCGAGTCGCAGCGCCTCGGCGATGATCGTGCGCAGCGGCGGCGTTACCGTATCGGCGGACCCGACGAAGTCGGACCGGCCGAGAAGCGTCCATTGCGGATCAAGATAGAGCACGACCGCGCGCTCGATCGCCGCGTCCGCCAGCCCGGTGAGCAGGACGGCAGCCGCGCGCGCATCGGCGATCACGATCGGAGCAGAGAGATCCGGCACCAGCGATCCTTGCCGCAGCCACCCGCGCTACGCAGCAAAAAGCTCGCCCAAATCGGCCGCAGGCGGTACGCGTCGCGCATGCGGCAATATCTCGATCTCATGGACCGCGTGCTGACCAGCGGCGCGGAGCAGATGGACCGGACCGGCACCGGCACCTTGTCCGTCTTCGGCGCGCAGATGCGCTTCGATCTGGCGCAGGGCTTTCCGGTGCTCACCACCAAGAAGCTGCACCTGCGCTCGATCATCATCGAATTGCTCTGGTTCCTGCGCGGCGACACCAACGTGCGCTGGTTGCAGGAGCAGCAGGTCCGCATCTGGGACGAATGGGGAGACGCGGCGGGCGACCTCGGCCCCGTTTACGGCAAGCAATGGCGGGACTGGGTGGCGGCGGACGGTCGGCACATCGACCAGATCGCGGAACTGGTCGAGCAGATCAAGACGCAGCCCGCCTCGCGTCGCCAGATCGTCTCCGCCTGGAACCCCGGCGACCTTCACGCGATGGCGCTGGCGCCGTGCCACTGCCTGTTCCAGACGCATGTCGCCAACGGCCGGCTGTCGCTGCAACTCTATCAACGGTCGGCGGATATCTTCCTCGGCGTGCCGTTCAACATCGCCAGCTATGCGCTGCTGACCCACATCCTCGCGCAGCAATGCGGGCTCGAGGTGGGGGAGTTCATCTGGACGGGCGGCGACTGCCATCTCTACACCAACCACCTCGATCAGGCGCGTCTGCAACTGACGCGGACGCCGGGGCCGCTGCCGCGGCTGGAGATCCTGCGGCGGCCCGAATCGATCGACGCCTATGGCTATGAGGATTTCGTACTGCACGATTATGCCGCGCAGCCGCATATCAAGGCGGCGGTGTCGGTGTGATCAGCTTCCACTTGGCGCGCGCCGACAATGGCGTGATCGGCCGCGACGGCGGCTTGCCGTGGCGGCTGCCCGCCGATCTCAAGCGCTTCAAGGCGATGACGCTGGGACGGCCGATGGTGATGGGGCGCAAGACGTTCGAGAGCTTTCCCGCACCCTTGCCGGGGCGGCGGCATATCGTGCTGACGCGGGACCGGAGCTGGGCGGCGGCCGGCGCCGAGGTGGTTCACGACGTCGATGCCGCGCTGGCACTGGCGGGGGACGACGTCGCGGTGATCGGCGGCGCGGAGGTGTTCGCGCTGTTCCGCGATCGGGCGGACCGGATCGAGCTGACCGAGGTGCATTGCGCCGCCGAGGGCGACGTGACGATGCCGAGCTTCGACGGCTGGCGTGAGGTGGCGCGGGAGGACGTCGCCGCCGAAGGCGAGCGACCGGCCTATAGTTTCGTGACGTTGGTGCGCTAGGCCGGATCGATATTTGGTCTCCTGTCGATTCCGGGAAGGTGATGCTCGCCGAAGCGTCGCCCTTTTGTCACCCGGGAGCTAGTCGAAACCTTTGGAAACGCCCCCCGGTGCTCCTGCGAACGCAGGAGCCCAGGAGTTCCACACCCCACAAGGCGTCGGGTTCTTGGCCCTGGGCTCCTGCGTGCGCAGGAGCACTATGGTGAACAGCCGATGATGCGACCTTTCGCAGAGGTTTCGATCACCCGGCGGTGAAGGTCAGGCCCGCCTTGTCCTGCAACCGGTCGCGCAGCGTCGTGCCGAGCAGCGCGCCCGGCGTCCACACGCCGCCCGCGCCTTCGGTTTCGAGCAGGCAGCGTGCGGTCTCGGCGATCATCTTGCTGGTCGAGCCATAGCCGGGATCGCGATCGCCGGTGACGACCGCGTCGAAGCGTGCGCCATCCGGCATCAGGCCGACGAACAGCAGGTCGTAATGGCCCGCGTCGCGCTCCGCCTTGCTCGGGCCTTCGCCGGGCTTGGGTCCCTTGTCGCTGGCGAGCGGATTGAGCTTGGCGATCGCCTCGGCGGCGGCCTTGCCCATCTCGCCGAGGCCGGCGACCATCATCTCGTCGTAGATGAAATCGGTGCCGTAGCGGTGGCCGAGCAGGAAATTGGTGCGATGGACGTTCTTGGTGTTGATCGCCGCCATGATGAACGGCGCGACCCAGGTGTTGAGCGTCGCGTCGAATTCGGGGAACAGCCCGGTCGGCTGGTGCGGGCCGCTGAACCCCGGCGTCAGTGCGAAAGGATTGGCGAGCAACCCGAGGATCGACGGATCGCGCGCCGCTGCGGCGAGCGTCGCCTTGAGGCTGGCCGCCGTGCCGCCGGAGAAACCGCCCTGCATCGCGCGGACGCGGCCCTTCACCCGCGGCGCGGGGTGGCCGTATTTCGCCCGCGCGCATTCCTGCAAGGTGAGCACGCCGAGATCGAAGGGGATCGAATCGAAACCGCAGGAGAAGACGATGCGCGCACCGCTCGCCTGTGCGGCGGCGTGATGCGCGTCGATCATCTGGCGCATCTAGGCGGGCTCGCCGCACAGATCGACATAAGCGGTGCCGGCGGCGACGCAGGCGGCGACCAGGGCTGCGCCATAGAGCTGGTAGGGGCCGACGGTGGTGACGACGACGCGGGTCGATTCGGCCATCGCCTTGAGCGAGGCGGGATCGTCGGCGTCGGCGACGATCAGCGGCGTGTCGGCGGGCGCGCCGATAAGGTCGCGCACCTCCTCCAGCTTGGCGCGGCTGCGCCCCGCCATCGCCCAGCGCGTGACCTGCTGCTGGCTGAGATAGTCGGCGACGAGGCGGCCGGTAAAGCCGGTCGCGCCATAGACGATGATGTCATGGTCGCGCATGGGTCTCTCCTGTTCTGCTGTCCGTACCGGTGATGGGCGTGGACGGGCGCGGGATCAAGATGCTGCCGTCCTCGCTCACCGCCCTCCCGTCATGCCGGCAAAAGCGAAACCTTTGCGAAAGCGCCCAGTGCTCCTGCGAAAGCAGGAGCCCAGGAGTCCCGCACGCCATACGCGGTTGTTCTGCTTGGCTCTGGGCTCCTGCTTGCGCAGGAGCACTGTGACCTGTCCCACCCACATCGTCATCACCGCGAAGGCGGGGATGACGGTCAAGGCGAGGGCTAGGCCGCCTCGCTGAACTGCAAACTCGCCAGCCGGGCATACAGCCCGCCGCGGCCGATCAGCGAGGCGTGGTTTCCTTCCTCGACGATGCGACCCTGATCCATCACCACGATCCGCTGTGCGGCGCGGACGGTTGCGAGCCGGTGCGCGATGACCAGCGTCGTGCGATTCTCCATCAGCCGGTCGAGCGCTTGCTGCACCAGCCGCTCGCTCTCGGCATCGAGCGCGCTGGTCGCCTCGTCGAGCAGCAGGATCGGCGCATTGCGGAGCAGCGCGCGCGCGATCGTGACGCGCTGGCGCTGGCCGCCCGACAGCCGCGCGCCGCCTTCGCCGAGGTTGGTGTCGAGCCCCTGCGGCAGCGCGCGCAGGAAGTCGGCTGCATTGGCGACCTCGGCGGCGGCCCAGAGTTCGTCGTCGGTCGCCTCCCAATGGCCGTAGCGCAGATTGTCGCGCGCGCTGGCACCGAAGATCACCGTATCCTGCGGCACCATCGCGATCTGCGCGCGCACCGCGGCGGGATCGGCCTCGCGCAGGTCGACGCCGTCGAGCAGGATGCGGCCCTCGGCCGGATCGTAGAAGCGCTCGGCGAGCTGGAACAGCGTCGACTTGCCCGCACCCGACGGACCGACCACCGCCACCGTCTCGCCGGCGCGGATCGCCAGCGTGAAATCCTCGAGCGCCGCGACGTCCGGCCGCGTCGGATAATGGAAGCGGACATGATCGAAGGTCAGCGCGCCGCTGACCGGCACCGGCAGCGGGATCGGCGCGGCGGGGCGGGTGATCTCGGGCTGTTCGCGCAGCAGCTCGGCGAGCCGGCCGGCGGCGCCGGCACCACGCAGCAGATCGCCATAGACTTCGGTAAGCGCGCCGAACGCGCCGGCGACGATGCCGCCGGTCAGCACGAAGGCGGCGATCGCGCCGCCGGTGATGCGGCCGGCGGCGACGTCGGTCGCGCCCTCCCACAGCACCAGAGTGATCGAGCCGAAGATCAGGAAGATCATGATCGCGGTCATCACCGCGCGCAGGCCGATGCGGCGCTTGGCCGCGGCGAAGGTGGCGTCGACCGCGGCGGTGAAGCGCTGCGCCTCGCGCGGTTCCTGACCGAAGGCCTGGACGATCTTCATCGCGCCCAGCGTCTCGGTGGCGAGCGAGCCGACGTCGGCGACGCGATCCTGCGACGCGCGCGACAGGTTGCGGATGCGGCGGCCGAGCACGGTCACCGGCAGAATGATGAACGGGATGCCGAGCAGCAGCATGCCCGCGAGTTTCGGCGACAAGGCGAACAGGTAGATCATGCCGCCGACGCCGGTGAAGGTGTTGCGCAGCGCGATCGACACGGTGCTGCCGACGACGCCCTCGATCAGCGTGGTGTCCGAGGTGAGGCGCGACGCGATCTCCGATGGGCGGTTCTCCTCGAAGAAGCGCGGCGTCAGGCCGAGCAGATGCGCCTGCACCTGCGTGCGGATGTCGGCGACGACGCGCTCGCCGAGCCAGGAGACGAAATAGAAGCGGATCGCGGTGGCGATGGCGAGCACCGCGACGATCATCAGCAGATAATGGAACGAGGACGCCACCGAGCCCTCGCCGCCGGGCGTGAAGCCGCGGTCGATCACCCGCTTGAAGCCATAAGGGATGCCGATCGTCGCCGCCGACGTGGTGGTGAGCGCGGCGAGCGCGATGGCGAGCTGGCGCGGATAGGCGAGGACGCGATCCCACACGAGGCGCAGGTCGCCGAGGCGGCGGGTGGTCGGTAGCGGAGATTTGGCCATCCTTACCGCGCCTAGCAGGCGTGGGGGAGCGGCTCAACGGCACCGGCCGATGCGGGCAGGGGCCTCGTCGGCGATCTCGGGCGTTCAGACTGATCGGAGCGTATCGTTGGTCCGATTGCATCGAACGTGATACGGATTACGTATACGGCAACCTTTTTGGGCGAAGATATCAGCATGCTCTATGATGCCTATGAAATGCAGCGCTCGATGCTGGCCGGGGCGAGTGCAATGGCCAGCTTCGGTGCCGACTGGATGCGCAATCCCGCCAATCCGTGGTCGTATATGGATGGCGGATCGGTGGTCAGTTCGGCGCTCGAGGTGTTCGCCCATGCCTCGGCGACGCGCGGCAAGCCGGCGTTCGGATTGACGCACACGACCGTCGACGGCGGCGAGGTCGCGGTGACCGAGGAGATCGTGCTGCAGAAGCCGTTCGGTCAGCTCAAGCGTTTCCGTCGCGAAGGCGTCGAGGGTGGACCGAAGCTCCTGATCGTCGCGCCGATGTCGGGCCATTTCGCGACGTTGCTGCGCGGTACGGTGGAACGGATGCTGCCGAGCGCCGACGTCTACATCACCGATTGGCGCGATGCGAAGCTGGTGCCGTTGAGCGAAGGCCGCTTCGATCTCGACGATTATATCGATTATCTCATCGCGTTCCTGGAGACGATGGGGGCCAACGACGGACAGGGCGGCACGCATATGCTCGCGGTCTGCCAGCCGTCCGTGCCCTGCTATGCCGCCGTCGCGCTGATGAGCGCCGACCGGAACCCGAGCCGTCCGCGCACGCTGACGATGATGGGCGGTCCGGTCGACACGCGCGAGGCGCCGACCGCGGTCAACACGCTGGCCACCGAACGGCCGCATGCCTGGTTCGAGCAGAATGCGGTGGTGACCGTGCCGATGATGTATCCGGGCGGCGGACGGAAGGTCTATCCCGGCTTTCTCCAGCTTGCCGGCTTCATGTCGATGAACCTCGGCAACCACATGATGTCGCATTGGGAGATGTTCAAACATCTCGTCCAAGGCGACGAGGAAAGCGCCGACGCCACCAAAGGCTTTTACGAGGAATATCGCTCGGTTTGCGACATGACCGCGGAATTCTACCTGCAGACGGTCGAGCTGGTGTTCCAGAAGCATGCCTTGCCGAAGGGCGAGATGATGCATCGGGGGCGGCGGGTCGATCCGGCGGCGATCACCGACGTCGGGATCCTGGCGATTGAGGGAGAGCGCGACGACATTTCCGGTCTGGGACAGACCAAGGCGGCGCTGACGTTGGCGACCAACCTGTCGGACGAGAAGAAGCGGTATTACATGGCGGAAGGTGCCGGCCATTACGGCATCTTCAACGGTTCGAAGTGGCGCAACCGGGTGGCGCCGGTGGTCGAGGAATGGATCGCGGCCAACGGCTGACCGCGATGACGGGGCGGCGCGCGGCCGCCCCGGTTTCGATCAGGCGACCGAGCCGACCACGGCGTGGCTGCTCGATTCGTCGCCATGAATGGTGCCGCCGAAGAGCATCTTGACGCGGCCGGAGATCGAGATGTCGGTCTCCCACAATTCGGCGCTGTCGATGTCGAAGCGCAGCAGCGTCAGGTTCGGGTCCTGCTTGCCGCCGGGAAACCACGCCTCGACCTGGTTGTTCCAGAGCTTGTCGATCTGTGCGGGATCGTTGTCGGTGGTCACCGAGCCGGCGAGGCAGGCGAAGAAGTCATGCCCCTTGCCGACGAACTGCGCCATGGCGTCGCCGCCCTTGGCAATGCGATTGTCGCGACCGGCGAAGAAGAACAGTGTATTGGGCTGATCGTCGTCGATCTGTGCGGTCATCGGTTCGGAATGCTCGCCATCGATCAGGCCGATCATCACGAACGGGCTGCTGCGCAGCTTCTCGAGGAACTTGGCAGCGATTTCCTGCGGGCTGTGCTGATCGGCCATGCGTCTTCTCCTATGGGGTCGGCGGGAGAACGAGCATCGCTGGGGTTGGTTGCGCGATAGGGCCGGTGTGGTCATGATCGCTCGCGGCGGCGCTCCTGCCGTCACGACAGAGGAGTAAGCCCATGAAGCTTGCCGATCTGTGCCTGATCCTGGGCGTGCTCTTCAGCTTCGGGACCTTGGTCCTGAAGATCATCGAAGTGGCACGCCAAAGGTAGGGTGCCGGGCGGGGTTCGGGTGGCAGCCCGGACCCCAAACGATTGAGCCCCGACCGTAGCAGCGGCCGGGGCTCCAACAGAGGGCAGCCCATGAAGTTGCCGACGCCTATTTACCGTTTCGGCTGCCGATTTTCAACCTCACAGCACCTCGAACAGGCCCGCCGCGCCCATGCCGCCGCCGACGCACATCGTCACGACGACATACTTCGCGCCGCGGCGCTTGCCTTCGATCAGCGCATGGCCGGTCATGCGCGCGCCCGACATGCCGTAGGGATGGCCGATCGAGATCGCGCCGCCGTTGACGTTGAGCAGCTCGTCGGGGATGCCGAGCGTATCGCGGCAGTAGAGGACCTGCACCGCGAACGCCTCGTTGAGTTCCCACAGGCCGATGTCGGCCATCGTCAGGCCGTTCTTTTCGAGCAGCTTGGGGACGGCATAGACCGGGCCGATGCCCATTTCGTCGGGCTTGGTGCCGGCGACCGCCATGCCGACATAGCGGCCGAGCGGGGTGAGGCCGCGCGCGGCGGCGACGCTCTCCTCCATCAGCACCGCGGCCGAGGCGCCGTCGGAAAGCTGGCTGGCGTTGCCGGCGGTGATGACGCCGTCGGGGCCGACGACGGGTTGCAGCGCCTGCAAGCCTTCCAGCGTCGTGTCGGCGCGGTTGCCCTCGTCCTTCGACAAAGTGACGTCCTTGGTGCTGACCGCCTTGGTCGCCTTGTCGACCACGTTCATCGTCGCCGACAGCGGTACGATCTCGGCGTCGAAGCGGCCGGCGGCCTGCGCGGCGGCGGTGCGCTGCTGCGACTGGAGGCCATAGGCGTCCTGCGACTCGCGGCTGATGCCGTAGCGCTTGGCGACGACCTCGGCGGTCTGGAGCATCGGCATGTAGATGTCGCCGTGCATCGCGATCAGCTGCTTGTCGGGGGCGACGCGCATCTGCGGGGTCTGGACGAGGCTGACGCTTTCGACGCCGCCGCCGACCGCGATGTCCATGCCGTCGAGCACGATCTGCTTGGCGGCGGTGGCGATCGCCATCAGGCCGCTGGCGCATTGGCGGTCGAGCGACATGCCCGGCACCGAGATCGGCAGGCCGGCGCGCAAGGCCGATTGGCGGGCGATGTTGCCGGCCTGATGGCCCTGCTGGAGCGCGGCGCCGATCACCACGTCCTCCACCTCGGCGCCGTCGAGGCCGGCGCGCTGGACCGCGTGGCTGATCGCATGGGCGGCGAGCGCCTGCGGCGTGGTGTCGTTGAAGGCGCCGCGATAGGCGCGACCGATCGGGGTGCGGGCGGTGGAGACGATGACGGCGGAGCGCATGGGCTAACTTCCCTAACTTCACGCATAAAGCGTGGGGTGGATATCCAGAAAACTGATATTAAACAAAGGCTTGGCTGATCCATTCGGCGATCAGCGCGGGCTTGTCCGCGCCTTCGATCTCGACGGTGAATTCGGTCGTCTGTTGATATTGGCCGGGTCGCTTTTCGTCGAAGGCGAGCAGGCGGAAGCGGCCGCGTACGCGGCTGCCCGAGCGGACGGGGGTGAGGAAGCGGACCTTGTTGCCCCCGTAATTGACGCCCATCTTCACGCCCGCGAGCTGCGGCGCGTCGGGCACGCTCGCGGCGAGCAGCGGCATCAGCGACAGCGTCAGGAAGCCGTGCGCGATGGTGCCGCCGAACGGTGTCGCGGCGGCGGCGACGGGATCGACGTGGATGAACTGGCGATCGCCGGTCGCCTCGGCGAACCGGTCGATCATCGCCTGGCTGACCTCGACCCAGTCGGAGACGGTCTCGGTGCCGATCCGGTCCCGCATCTGGTCGGCGCTGATCGTCGTCACGGCAATTCCTCCGTTGGTTTCCGGCGCCGCCTTTTGGCGCCCGACATTTGGCGCTAGATGCGACGCATTCTCTAGGCGCGGGAGGGTGTCTCTCGCAAGCCTTGGCCGACCGAAAGCTTGAACATGTCCTCTGCCGTAACGTCCGATGCCCGCAAAACCATGTCGCAACTGTATCGGGCGAGCGAACCCGATGTTCTAAAACCGCTGCTCGACCGGGCCGCGACCTCGCCTGATTCGCGTGGGCGGATCATCGACCACGCTTCGGGCCTGCTCGCCGACCTGCGCGCGGCGCAGAACCGTGGCTGGGTGAACCAGTTCCTGCAGGAATATCGGCTCAATTCGTCGGAGGGCGTCGCGCTGCTCAGCCTCGCCGAGGCGTTCCTGCGCGTGCCCGATCCGGAGACCGCCGATCTGCTGATCGCGGACAAACTGGGCGACGCCGACTGGCGCGCCCACGCGGGCCAGTCGAACAGCAAGTTGGTCAATACCGCGACCTGGGGTCTCGTCGTCGGCCGCGTGCTGGTCGGCGAGGGGCCGTCGGGGCCGCTGCGCCGGCTGATCAGCCGGGCGGGCGAGCCGTTCGTCCGTCAGGCGGTGGGCACGGCGATGAAGAAGATGGGCGAGATCTTCGTGATGGGCCGGACCATCGACGAGGCGATGCGGCGGATGCGCAAGCCCGACAACAAGGGCTTCACCGCCAGCTTCGACATGCTCGGCGAGGCGGCGCGCACTTTCGCCGACGGCCGGCGCTATTTCGACGCCTATGTCGGCGCGATCGACGCGGTCGGCAACGATCCGGCGGCGGGCCATTCGATCTCGGTGAAGCTGTCGGCGCTGCATCCCCGCTACGAAGTGGCGCGGTGGAGCGAATGCGTACCGGCGCTGACCGAGATGCTGGAGGCGCTGGCGGTGCAGGCGGCGGGCAAGGGCATCGCGCTGACCGTCGACGCCGAGGAATCCGAGCGGCTGGAGATGAGCCTCGACATCATCGGGTCGGTCGCGGCGCTGCCGAGCCTGAAGGGCTGGGACGGATTCGGCATGGCGGTGCAGGCCTATGGCAAGCGCGCGCGACCGGTGGTCGCCTGGGCGAACGCGCTCGACCGGGTGATGAACGTACGGCTGGTCAAGGGCGCCTATTGGGACAGCGAGATCAAGCGCACCCAGGTCGAGGGGCTGGCCGACTATCCATTGTTCACCCGCAAGGCGGCGACCGACGTATCGTATCTGGCGGTGGCCAAGGACATGCTGGCGGCGGAAAACATCCGTCCCGCCTTCGCCAGCCACAATGCGCTGACCGTCGCGACGATCCTCGAATGGGCGGGCAATTCGCGCGATTTCGAGTTCCAGCGGCTGCACGGCATGGGCGACGGCCTGTACGAGCGGCTGGTGCGCGAGAACGGCTATCACTGCCGCATCTATGCGCCGGTCGGCGGGCATCGCGACCTGCTGGCCTATCTGGTGCGACGGCTGCTGGAGAATGGCGCGAATTCGAGCTTCGTCCACCAGCTCGCCGATGCGCGGCTGAGCGAGGACGAGATCCTCGCCGATCCGGTGGCGAAGATCGCCGCGGTGGGCGGCGCGCGGCATCCGAGCATTCCACTGCCCAAGGACCTGTTCGCGCCGGGGCATCGCAATTCGCGCGGGCTGGACCTGAGCGACGTCGCGACGCTGGACGCGACGGTGCGGGCGGTCAGGCAGCCGCTCGCGCTCGGCGATACGCCGGCCGCGATCGCGGCGGAGGCGGGTGCCGCGGTAGCGGCAGCGGTCGGACGCGCGCAGGCGGCGTTCCCGATATGGTCGCGGACCCCGGTGGACGCACGTGCCGCCTGCCTCGAACGGCTCGCCGATTTGCTCGAGGAGAATCGCGACCGGTTGATGGCGATCTGCGTGCAGGAGGCGTTCAAGACGATTCCCGATGCGATCGGCGAGGTGCGCGAAGCCGCCGATTTCTGCCGCTATTATGCGGGCGAGGCGCGCAGCCGGCTGCGCGCGGTCGACCTGCCCGGGCCGACCGGCGAGCGCAATACGCTGCACATCGAAGGACGGGGCGTGTGGGCGACGGTGGCGCCGTGGAACTTCCCGCTGGCGATCTTCCTCGGCCAGACGGTGGCGGCGCTGGTCGCCGGCAACACCGTCGTCGCCAAGCCCGCGCCGCAGACGCCCGAGATCGCGCGCTTCGCGGTCGAGCTGGCGCATCGCGCCGGGGTGCCCCAGGATGCGCTGGTGCTGGTGACCGGCGGGCCGGAGGTCGGCGCGGCGCTGACCGCGGACGTGCGCGTCGCCGGCGTCGCCTTCACCGGATCGACCGCGACCGCCAAGCGGATCGCGCGGACGCTGGTGGCGGACGACGACCGGCCGATCGTGCCGCTGATCGCCGAGACGGGCGGGATCAACGCGATGATCGTCGACAGCACCGCCTTGCCCGAACAGGTGGTGGCGGATGTCGTCACCTCGTCGTTCCGCTCGGCGGGACAGCGCTGTTCGGCGCTGCGGCTGCTGCTGGTGCAGGCGGATGTCGCCGAGGCGGTGATCGAGATGCTGAGCGGCGCGATGGACACGCTGCGGCTGGGCGATCCTGCCGACCCCGCGACGGATGTCGGGCCGGTGATCGATCGCGCCTCCTACGACAAATTGATGGCCTATCGGGCGAGCGTGACCGAGCGGACGGTCAAGACGCTGGCGGCGCCGGCCGACGGGCTGTTCGTGCCGCCGACGCTGGTGCGGCTCGATGCGATCGAGGATCTGGATCGCGAGTGGTTCGGGCCGATCCTGCACGTCGCGACCTGGGAGGCGGGCAAGCTGGAGGAGACGATCGCGCGGGTCAACGCCAAGGGCTATGGCCTGACGATGGGCCTGCACAGCCGCATCGCCCGCGCCGCCGAGGTGACCGAGGCGGCGGCGGCGGTCGGCAACCTGTACATCAACCGCTCGATGATCGGCGCCGTGGTGGGGTCGCAGCCGTTCGGCGGCGAGGGGCTGTCGGGTACCGGGCCGAAGGCGGGCGGGCCGCATTACCTCTACCGCTTCTGCGCCGAGCGGGCGGTGTCGGTGGACACCACCTCGGCCGGCGGGAATGCGACGCTGCTGTCGCTGGACGAAGGGGGGATTTGAGGGGCGGGGTGTTCGGGGCGGGCGATCGTTCCTGAGACTCGTTACCCCGGCTTTCCGAAACCTCTGCGGCAGTCCATTCGACCACTGGTTGAGTGTAGTGTTCCTGCGGAAGCAGGAACCCAGGGCCCAGCAGAACAACAGCTTGCAGCGTTCGGGACTCTGGGCTCCTGCGTTCGCAGGAGCACTGGTGGAGTTGCAGCGGTTTCACTTCCGGGAGGATCGGCCGTTTGCAGAGGGTGTACGGAAGCTAGGCAGGGGCTTGTCGACCGGCGGCGCGGGGACGTGCGATTAACCTTCCTGCGCTGACGTGCTACGACAATCACGAGCTGACCGGATCGTGGAGGCAAGGATGCAGGCGTCGTATTTCGATCCCCGGCAACGCAGCAGGGACAAGGATGCTGCCCGGCAATCGGACGATGCGGCGCTATCGTCGGGGCGGATCACGGCGGAGGCGTTGTCGCGCCGGAATTTTGCCTTTGGTCATCTCGACTTCTCCGCTGCGCAGATGACGATCGGAAAGGCTGACGGACCGCTCTGATGCTGGCGGCATCGATCGATGCGGTCATGCGTGCGGCAGCCGGCAAGGCGGACGTCATTCTGGTGGGAGGGCAGGCGATCGCGGTCTGGACGGCCTATTACGCCGACAGTCCGGACTTCGGGCCGGAGGCGTCTGCGGCCACCACGCAGGATATCGATTTTCTCGGATCGGGGCGTCGCGCGGCCGAGATGGCGGCGGCCCTTCGAGCGCGTGTCGTGTTTCCAACGGCGGGCGATGCAACCCCGAGTAGCGCGATGCTCGATCTCGGGCATGAGAACAGCCCGGACGAGCGCATCGACTTTCTCGCCTATGTGGCCGGGCCGGGTGACCGTGTAGCTGATCAAGCGATCGAATTGATGGTGCCGCTGCTCGCAGAGCCGGAGGCATCACCGATATTGATCCGGATCATGCATCCGTTCCATTGCCTGCAAAGCAAGCTCGAGAACACCGTGACGTTGGATCGCAGGGGGATATCGGCGCTGGCGCAACTCGAATCGAGCGCCGCCATCCTCCGCTGCTTCATCGCCGACATGCTCGACGGGGCGGCGGGCGACCATCGCGCGCCGGAGGCGCGCATGGCGTTCAAGACGCTGGACGCACTGGGCGAATATCTCGAACGTCACATCACCGGGCGCCGGGCCGATCAGTTCATGGTCAACGATCCGCTGCAGATCTTGCGGCACTTCGCGGATGATCCGCGTGTCCCGGAGCAGTTTCGCCGCCACAATATCAACGATGCGGTCACCCGGATCACGGCAATGCGAGGGCGGCGGCTCGGGTCGGGTGCCTGAAGGTCAAGCCGGCGGTCGCTCCGTCACCGCCGCATAGGGCATCACCAATGTGCCGTCGGGGGCGGCGGTGTAGTTGGTTTGCGTCGGATAGGGGATGGAGATCCCCTCTGCGGCGAAGCGGGTCATGATGCCGACCATGATGCGGTCGCGCATCGGGTGGGCGGTGGCCCAATCGTCGCCGGGGATGTCGAATTGCAGCGCGAAGTCGAGGCTGGAGGCGCCGAACGTCTCGAAGCCGGAGCGGGCGACGGTGCCGCCCTCCGCCTCGACGATCTCGCGGAGCAGGGCCGGGATGCGCGCGAGCGTCTCGGGCGGGGTTTCGTAGGCGGCGCCGATGGTAAAGCCGATGCGGATGTGGTCGCGCACGCTGGTGTTCTGGATCTCCTTGTCGAGCAATTGCTTGTTGCTGATGACGCGCAGCTCGCCGGTGAAGGCGCGGATGCGGGTGCTCTTGAGGCCGATCGATTCGATGACGCCGCTGGTGGTGCCGTAGCTGATCTTGTCGCCGCGGCGGAACGGACGGTCGAAGATGATCGCCAGCGCCGCGAACAGGTCGCCGAAGATGCCCTGCGCGGCGAGGCCGATGGCGATGCCGCCGACGCCGAGACCCGCGACGAGGCCGGTGACGTTGACGCCGAGATTGTCGAGCACGACGACCAGCGCCACGGCGAACAAAGCGACGGTGACGAGCAGGCGGATGAGACCCATCGCGCTGAGCAGCGCCTCGCCGCTGTAATGTTCGCTGCTGGTGCGATGCTCGATCGCGCCGAGGATCAGCTCGCGTGCCCAGATCGCCGCCTGGAAGACCGAGGCGACGGTCCACAGGAAATTGACCGTGGTGGCGACCTGGCTCGGCGCGCCGGCGTAGCCGACGACCAGTTTGGCGGCGAGCATCACGATGAAGAAATTGCTGGTGCGGGTGATCGCGCGGCCGAGGATCGTGCCCCAGCCGCGGCGGCCGACGTCCTTGCCGCACAATTTCCTGCCGAGCCGGCGCAGGCCGTGCAGCGCGATGACGATCACCGCGCCGATCGCGAAGGCGATGAGGATCTGCAGCCAGTGGGTGTGCAGCCAGATCTCGCTGGCGGTGTAGAATTCGCCGATCTGGTTCTGGACGGTGTCGGCGTCGAAGATCGGCGCCTTGGCCGCGGCGGTGGTGTTGGCAGACATGACGGACCTTTTCAGGCGGCGGCCTTGAGGACGGGCAGCGCGGCCGGAGTTCCCGCTTCGAGGAACGCGATGAGGCCGCGTTCCTCGCGGCTGAGATAACGCGCCGAGCGCGGCAGGCGGAGCGCCTTGCGGAAGGCGCTCTGACCCTTTTTCACGAGGTCGATGAGCGAGGGGTGAACGTAGCTCTTGCGCGCGATCGCCGGCGTGTTGCCGAGCCGCGCGACGACGGGTTCGAGCAACGCCTTGAGGCTGAGATCGGCCTCGGCCGAGGCGAGCGCCTCGAATGCGGTGACGCTGGCGCCCCAGGTGCGGAAATGCTTGGCGGTGAAGTCGCCGCCGCCGGCGCGGCGGATATAGTCGTTGACGTCGGACGAGGTCACCGGATGCGCCTCGCCGGCATCGTCGACCCAGGCGAACAAATGCTGTTCGTCGAGATCCTGCATCTTCTTGACGGTGGCGGCGAGACGCTTGTCGGTCACCTGCATGTCGCGCTCCTTGCCCGACTTGCCCTTGTAGCGCAGCTTCAGCGTGTCGCCGCGGACGCTGCCGTGATCCTTGCGCAGCGTGGTCGCGCCGTAGCTCTCGTTCGCCTCGGCATAGGCTTCGTTGCCGACGCGGATATGGCCGATGTCGAGCAGGCGGACGACCGCGGCGATCGCGCGGTCCTTGCCCAGGCCGCGCGCGGACAAATCGGCTTCCACCCGCTTGCGGATTTTCGGCAGGCAAAGGCCGAAATCGGCGCATTTCTCGTATTTCGCCGCCTCCTGCGCCTCGCGGAAGCCGGTGTGGTAGCGATATTGCTTGCGACCCTTTTCGTCCCAGCCGATCCCCTGGATATGGCCGTTGGCGCGCGGGCAATACCAGGCGTTGCGATAGGCGGGGGGCAGGCCGACGGCGTTGAGCCGGTCGATCTCGTCGCGGTCGGTGATGCGGGTGCCGTCGGGGGCGAAATAGGCCCAGCCGTTGCGCACCTTCTT
The DNA here is from genome assembly GCF_059420425.1 of Sphingomonas sp. GW821-FHT04B01. Lineage (NCBI taxonomy): Bacteria > Pseudomonadati > Pseudomonadota > Alphaproteobacteria > Sphingomonadales > Sphingomonadaceae > Sphingomonas > Sphingomonas sp. GW821-FHT04B01. The sequence continues at coordinate 190,193 of NZ_JBWKTR010000004.1, forward strand.
GCGGGTGATGCCGGGTTTCGAGTCGTCGCAATAGACTATTCGCGCTGCCACCCTTTGCTCCTTGTGTGCGGGTCGTCCGAAAATGCGCGGGGGTCGCCGTCTGTTCCGGAACGTGCGGCGGGCGCGACTGTTGGTGCGTCGCATCCCCACAGGAGACATGACATGGCCGACCTTGCCCAAGCGCGCGTGCTGATCCTCGCCACCGACGGTTTCGAGCAGGACGAACTCTTCAAGCCGCGCGAGGCGCTGCTCGACGCGGGGGTGCAGATCAGCCTCGCTTCGATCAAGACCGATCTGATCCAGGGCGTCGTCAACGACAGCGAGAAGGGGGAGAGCATCACCCCCGACCTGACGCTCGACGACGTCGACACCGACGATTACGACGCACTGCTGCTGCCGGGCGGCGTAGGCAATCCCGACAAGATGCGGTTGCAGGACCGGGCGATCGAGATCGTCACGGAATTCATGGAGGACGACAAGATCGTCGCGGCGATCTGCCACGCGCCGTGGCTGCTGGTCGAGGCGGACGTGGTCGACGGACGCCGGGTGACGAGCTGGCCGTCGGTGCGCACCGATTTGGAGAATGCCGGCGCCGACGTGGTCGACGAGCAGGTGGTGGTCGACGGCAATCTGATCACCAGCCGCAAGCCGGACGATATCCCCGCGTTCAACCAGGCGATCCTCGATGCGCTGGCGGAAGAGCTGGCCGAGGAGAGCGAAGAGGCGTGAGTCAGCGCGATTCCTCCCCCGCAAGGGGGAGGAACAGGCGGTTGACGTGGTGTTGCGCGGGGCGTTCGACCAAGCGGTACAAGGCGGCCGACACGATCAGTACCAGCAGCAGGTAGAGCGCGATCAGCGGCGGGGCGAGCGTGGCGGCGGCGAGCGGGAGCTTGAACGCCTTCCACAGCAGGAAATGCGACAGATAGGTCGCGTAGCTGATCTCGCCGAGCCAGTGGAGGCGGCGGCCCTCGAGCGGATGGCCGGGGCGGCCGGCGGTGAGGGCCAGCAGCAGCAGGAGCGCGGCGAAGGTCGCGGGCGCGACGAGCGTTTCCGGCGTCCCGAGCACCCATGCGGCGGCGGTCGTGAGAGCCGCCAATGCCGGCCAGATCGCGCGTGGCTGGCGCAGGTAGAGCGCGGCGAGCAGCGTGCCGGTGCCGAATTCCGTCAGGCAGCGGGTGAGGCCGTGGCGGGGAATGTCCTCGCCCAAGGATGCGGCGCCGTGCATGGCGGCGTGGAGAGCGAGCAGGAGCGCGGTGGCCAGCGCAAGCAGCGCGACGCTCGGCAGCTTGCGCCAGTCGATCGCCAGCGCGAGCAGCGGAAATAGCAGATAGGCGGCGAGTTCGCAGCTGATCGACCAGGCGGGGTCGTTCCAGCGCAGCGCGTCGGTGACCCCCCAATTCTGGACGAGCAGCAGGTGCAGCGGCAGTTCGGCGAAGGGAAAGGCGGGGTCGGTGCGGCCGGTCGCGCGGAGCAGCAGCGCGAGCGCCACCGCGGCGGCGAGCATCACCGCGTGCAGTGGCCAGATGCGGGCGATGCGCTTTTGCAGGAAGCGCGGGATGGCGGCGGGATCGCGCAGCCGCGCGTGCCAGCTCAGCCAGATGACGAAGCCCGACAGCAGGAAGAAGACATCGACCGCGAGATAGCCTTTGGCGAGTACCGCCTCGACGGCGGGCGGCAGGCCGGCGATGCCGCCGCGGATGTGGTAGAGGACGACCAGCCACGCCGCGATGCCGCGGATACTGGTGAGCGCGCGCAATTCGGTCATCGGTGGGATGGGGTGGGGACGGGTGCGACACGGGGTTCGTCACCCCGGAGATGATCGAGGCCTCTGTGAAAGTCGCCCAGTGCTCCTGCGAAGGCAGGAGCCCAGAGCCAAGCAAAGAAACGTCTTATGGCGTTCGGGACTCCTGGGCTCCTGCTTTCGCAGGAGCACTGGGTTGGTTTGCCGGTAGTCGGGACGTTCGCCGACGTCTCGCACGGGTCCGGGATGGCGGATTGGGCTCGGTCCGGCCAGCGCAGGGGGCGGTTCACGCCGTCACCGACCCTGCCGCGCGCGGCCGCCGCATCGGTGCCTGCGCCGTCTCCGCGCGGCGCCGTGCCAGATAGGAATCGAGGCCGATCTGCGCGCCGATCAGCATGTAGACGAAGGGCTGGAAGGCGATCGCGATGAAGGCGGCGCCGAGCAGATAGACGAGGTGCGCGGTCTGCAAGGCCGCCGCCAGCGGTCCCGCCCAGCCGAACGGCCCGGCGGGGTCGCCGTAGCGGCGGCGCAGCACCTCCATGCGGACGATGCCGATCAGGCTGATGCCCAGCCACAAGGCGAGGCCGAGATAGCCCTGTTCGCCGAGCATCTCGAAATAGGCGCTGTGATAGCCGCGCGCCTTGTCGGTGACCGCCTGGTCGGACACCGCGGGCGCGGGGCCGGCGCCGTCGGTCTTCTTGATCTCATAGCGGATGTGGTTGCCGCGATAGGCCTCGAAGCCGCCGCCGAACGGATGCGCCTTGGCGTAGTCGATCGTCCATTGCCACACCGCGAGCCGGGTCGAGGCGGATTCGTCGGCGTCGTGGCTCTTGATCGTGCTCATCCGGTCGGTGAAGCTCGCCGGCAGGAACGGCACCGCGATCACCGCGGCGGCGGCGATCATCGTCAGATAGAGTAACTTGCGGCGCGCGTTGCGCAGCGACAGCAATGCGACGAGCACGATGCAGAGCAGCCCGGTGCGCGTCGAGGTGCCGATCGGGATCAGCAGGCAGGCGAAGATCAGGCACAGGCAGAAGCCCTTCACCTTCCAGTCGGGGCGGAAGATCGTGCCGTAGCGCATGAACCACGCGATCAGCGGCACGATCGCGATCGCGACGGTGGAAATGGTGCTGCCTTCGTAGAGGCCCGAATTGTTGTTCACCATGAGGTCGAGCTGGCCATAGCCGCCGCCGCCCGCCGCGGTCTTGATGCCGCCGACGATGATGATCGAGGCGGCGGACAGGATCATGAACAGCAGCAGCGCCTCGATCCGGAGCCGCGTGCGCAGCGTCAGCGGCAGGAAGGCGGCGAAGGCGAGGCATTTCCACACCCAGTCCCATTTGTCCTTCGCATCGAGCGGAAAGTCGGCGCCGAGCGTGGTCGCCCAGCAATAGAGCAGCAGCGCGACGATCAATCCTTGCCGGGGCGTGAAGCGGCTGTCGCTTTTGTCGTCCATCAGCAGCCAGCCGCCGACCGCCAGCGCCACCGCGATCAGCGAGATCGGCACGGTGTTGAGCAGGATGTAGGTCAGTCGCTGCGGCGAGACGATGTCGATATAGACGTAGGCGAGGACGAGGATGAACGGCCGCCGCAGCCCCATGCCGAAGATCGCGGCGAGGAAGGCGACGAAGACGAGGTCACGCACCGGGCCGGTCGTCCTCTGGCGGGTTTTGGGGGGGATTGCCGCGGGCGCGCCAGTGGCGGGGCGGCGGCGCTTCCGAATCGAGATCGGTGCGCTTGAGCAGCAGCCATGCGGCGAGCAGCATCAGCCCATGGGTGAGCGCCAGCGACAGATTGTCGATCATCGGGTCGGGGCGTCTGCGGTCATCCGCCAAGCCTATGGGATGGTGGGGGTTGATGCCACGTTAAGTGCGTTGCGGGTCGGGGGGTGGAGGCGGCCGGCCGGGGGTGCTTTGTATCGCTGCAATGATGGCGTGCGAGCCGCTTCCCCATCGCATTCGTCACCCCGGACTCGTTCCGGGGTCCACCGGTCCGCAGGGAAACGGCATGAGGCTCAAGCCTTTCTCCTCGCCGCGGCGTGGACCCCGGAACAAGTCCGGGGTGACGGGGGGAGGCGGGGAGGTCCGGCGTTCCCGATGCGACACTCTGCCAGTGCTCCTGCGGACGCAGGAGCCCAGGAGTTCCGGACGCTGTAAGCCGTTGTTGTGCTTGGCCCTGGGTTCCTGCTTTCGCAGGAACACTGTGAAGGCCCGTCAAGGCTTTCCCAAGAGTTCGCCTGCGCCGGGGTATGCGGCAGAGCGGCAGTGACCCGTTTCGGGCGAGGCTAAGAAGGGTGGTTCGCGCGGAGGCGCGGAGGCGCGGAGGTGTTGCGTTTGTCGGCGCCGTGGCGATCTCCATTCAGACGAGAGAGCGGGCCACGCTTCACCATGCGCTCCATCTCCGCGCCTCTGCGCCTCTGCGCGAACATATCTTCTTCTTACATGAAGGTGTCGGCGGGGTCGCCCGAACCCAAAGGGGCGGCACGCGGATTGACGCGTCCTTAAGCCGCTGTGGCATAAGCGCGGGTGATGCGTATCCTCCACGTCCTCGATCACGGTCTGCCGCTCCAGAGCGGTTATACCTTCCGTACGCGCGCGATCCTGAAGGCGCAGGAGCAGCGCGGCTGGCAGGTGGCGGCGGTGACCGGGCCGCGGCAGGGTGCGGTGGCGGATGCGGTCGAGGCGGTCGACGGGCTCACCTTCCATCGCACGCAGGCGGCTTTGAAAGGCGGTGTCGTCGGCGAGCTGGCGGGGATCGCCGCCTTCGCGCGGCGGATCGCGGCGGCGGTCGATTCGTTCCGGCCCGACGTGCTCCACGCGCATTCGCCGGTGCTCGACGCGCTCGCGGCGCTGCGCGTCGCGCGGCGGCGGGGATTGCCTTTGGTCTATGAGATTCGCGCCTTCTGGGAGGATGCCGCGGTCGGCAACGGCACCGGGCGCGACGGATCGGCGCGCTATCGCGCGACGCGGGCGCTGGAGACCTGGGCGGTGCGGCGCGCCGATGCGGTGGCGGTGATCTGCGAGGGGCTGCGCGGCGATCTGATCGCGCGCGGCATCGACGGCGACAAGATCGTCGTATCGCCCAATGGCGTCGACCTGACGGTGTTCGGCGCACCGGTGGCGCGCGATCCGGCGCTGGCGGCGGAACTGGGGCTGGACGACGCGGAGACGATCGGCTTCATCGGCAGCTTCTACGATTACGAGGGCCTCGACGATCTGATCGCGGCGATGCCGGCGCTGGTCGCCGCACGGCCCCGTGCGCGGCTGCTGCTGGTCGGCGGCGGGCCGATGGAGGCAACACTGCGCGCGCAGGCGGCGGCGTCGCCCGCGGCGGCGGCGATCCGCTTCGTCGGGCGCGTGCCGCATACCGAGGTGGAGCGCTATTACGCGCTGGTCGACGTGCTCGCCTATCCGCGCAAGGCGATGCGCCTGACCGAGCTGGTGACGCCGCTCAAGCCGCTGGAGGCGATGGCGCAGGGCAAATTGGTCGCCGCCTCGGACGTCGGCGGACATCGCGAGTTGATCCGCGACGGCGAGACGGGCACCTTGTTCGCGCCCGACGATCCGGCGGCGCTCGCCGGCGCGCTCGCCGGGCTGCTCGCCGACCGCAGCGGCTGGGACCGGCGGCGCGCGGTGGCGCGGGCGTTCGTCGAGCAGGAGCGTAACTGGTCGTCAAACATTTGTCGTTACGAACCGATTTACCAGCGGCTGACGGCGGCCGCGACAGTGGATGGATCATGGCAGCGTTCCCCGGCCGGTATATGAAGCGGTCTCACGTCACCGCATGGATCGCGCCCGCGGGCGGCGCGCTCGCCGGGCTCGCCGTAGCGGCGCTGTTCCTGCTGCTGCCGCAGACGACGCTGGAGGATTGGGTATGGCAGAGCGGCTTGCCCGCGCTGATCGCGGTGGCGGCGCCGCCGCTCGGCGACACGGCGCGTGCGGTGCTCGCGCTGGCCGGCGGCGGGCTGGCGGCGGCGGTGACGTGGTCGGCCTTGTTCCTGCTGTTCGGTGCAGGCGGACTGTTCGCACCGAGGCCGGCGGCGGACGGCGGCGTACCGGTGCTGCGCCGGGCCGACGCGCATCCCGACGCGCCGGCACGCCGGCCGATGTCCGCCGCCGACCTCGGTACGCCGCTGCCGCCGCCGGCACCGCCGGCGAGCGACGCGGCGGCGGTGGCGCAGGAGGGTGCGTCGACGAGCGACGCGGCGTTGCCCGAGGAGCGCTCGATCCCGGCCGATCTCGACCTGCCGCTCGCCGCCTTCCACCCCGACGCCTTGCCTGAAGTGCCGCGCGAGCCGGTGCGCCCGGTACTGCCGCTGCGGCCGCCCGCCACCGTTGTGGCGGAAGTTCTGCCCGCGCCGTCGGAACCGCCTCAGCCCGTCGCACCGACGGACCCAGCGGGGCCATCGGAGGTGCCGTCAATCGAGGCGCTGATCGACCGGTTGGAACGCAGCACGCGCCGGAAAGCGCGGGCATAAGAAAACCGGCTCCGCGCGACGCGCGAAGCCGGTGATCGGTTGGTCGAGCCGTTTAGAAGTCGAAGGAGAGTTGCAGACGTGCGCTGCGGCCATCCTGATATTGGGTTACGGTGCGATAATAAGGCGAGGCCTTCCCCTCACCGTCGGTGCCGTTCTCGTTCAGGTTGAGCTTGGGTTGACGATTGAAAACGTTAAACACCGTTGCCCGCAACGTCATCGCTGCCGAGCCCACGTCGAACTTATAACTGACGTCGAGGTCGTTGACGAACAGCCAGTCGCTCTTGAACACCGAGCCACGAGGGATGAGTTGCACCGGACGCGACACGGTCGGATCGGTATTGATCGAGCCATCCGCATTGACCTGGCAGAACAGACCCGCTGCGCCGTAAGCCGCCGAATACGGATCGATAGCCTCGGGCACACGGCCGATGCAACCATAGCGACGCGGTGAATAGGCCTGCAGCTTGCCGCCAATGTTCAGTCGATCAAAGAGCAGATAGCTGCCCGCCAATTTGATGACGTGACGCTTGTCATTCGGCGAATAGCCGTAAGTGCCCAGAGTAAGGCCGGGTTGATCGAAGTCGGTGGTCAGTCCGGTGTCACTCTGACCGTTGTCGGTCTTCACGCCACCCTCATAGTTACCAATGGTCTTTGAATAGGTGTACGAAGCATCGAGGCTCCAGACGCCGTCGAATTCCCGATGCGCCTCGAAGGTCATGCCCTTGTAAGTCCGACGGGCTTTGGGGTAGCCGAGGTCCGCCGCAGAGAAATCCACCGTTCGCAATGTCGTCTCGCCGTTAATCGGGTCGGACAGCGTAATCCGTGACGCGCTGCCCGGATTGATCAGGACATATTGATGGAAGCCGTCCCAGATCGTGTTGCAACCGCTGACCTTCTGCTTCACACAATAAGCATTGACCGCTTGGTCGATCGACGAGTCTTCCAGCACTTCATTGAGCTTGGTGTAGGTGAAGTAAGCGCCTACGCGCCAGCGCGTTCCGAGCCGCTTTTCATAACCGAGGATATATTCGTCAGCGGACTGAGGCTTTAGCTGCCGGGCCACCGTCGTCTCGGCCGACTTCGGCTGACCGTTGCCGGTCACGCTGCACGCCAACGCACCATCGTCAGGGCATGCGGCCGCATTGGTATAATTGATCGGGTTTCCGAGGATCGGCACATTGGCATTGGTCAGTCCGTTGAAGAGGGCAGTACGCGTGTAGTAGGTTTCGCCTCCTGTCAGCCGGATATTGGTGTTGGAGGCGACGGGAACAAACAAGCGACCGAAGCTGCCGTAGATCTTGTCACGGCGGTCGCCGACGGGATCGAAGGTGAAGCCAAGGCGCGGCCCCCATTGGTTGCCGGATTTGTAGAACGTCTGCTTCAACGCATTGTCGTTGGTGAAGCGGTCGTTGCGAATTCCGAGATTGACCGTCAGCCGATCGCTGAACAGGGACCAACTGTCCTGCAGATAATAGGCTTCATTGAGCGACGTGAAGCGGCCTTCGTTGAAATAGGTCGTGCGACGCACATAATTCGTGCCGACGGCGAGGTTGTAAGGATTGCCGGTCTGCGCGGTGTACACGGTGTAGAACAGGCCGCCACCGCCGCCGCGGGATGCGGTGACCGAGGTCAGTTCCTCGCGATCATAGCCGCCCTTGAAATGGTGCGATCCCAGAAAATTGAAATAGATATCCGCATCAGCACGATAGAATTTGCGGACGTCGTTATCGTCACTGCGACCGCCGCTGGAGCGCGTCAACGGCACCACGGCTAAAGGATTGCGGGCGTCGCTGACGGAGGGAGTGTTGGCATTGCTCTCGTTAAAGGACTGGGAGAAATAATTGTTCTCATTGCGGCCATATGCCGCCGAGACGGTCAACCACTTGCTGAAGACCCCCGTGTAGCGTCCGACATAATTTTCACCGCCGTAGGAGGCAAGCGTCCGCCCGGCGTAGGGGCCATCCTTGTTCGTGAGATAGTTGTAGCGTCCGTAACCCGGCGCCGCACTACCGTAGGTGTTGAAGAACTGGTCGCCCTTGGTGCTCCAGTAGGTGAACTCCAGGCGCTGGCCATTGACGATCACCGCATCGATCTTGCCGCCGTAGAAAGGGGACGACGTACCGAAATACGTCCGCGACGTGCCGAGATACTTCGAGGGATCATTGACGTCGGCGGTACGCGGATCGCCGAGGAACTGACGGGACGCGGTCACGCTCGTATTGTTGCGCGCCTGGTAGAGGCCGTAGAAGAACAGATGGTCCTTGATGATCGGGCCTGACAACTGGAATGTTGTGGATCGCGACTCGATCCTCCCCCCGTCATTATCGGAATAGAAGGTGTCGTGGGTCCGCGTGCGCAATCCGTCGGGGTTCCAGGAGAAGAGCAGACCGCCGTGGAACTCGTTCGAGCCGGACTTAGTGGTCGCGCTGGTGAAGCCGCCGGTCGACCGGCCGAACTCCGCAGCATAGCCCCCGGATTTGACTTCGATCGTTTGATAGAAGTCAAACGGCACGCCCGCAGGGCTGAGGCCCTTGCGGAAGTCGGTGATGTTGAGGCCGTTGACGAAGAAAGCGTTCTCCGACACCGCACCGCCGTTAGTAGAGGCGAGACCACCGAACGCGCCTGATCCGCTCGCCGTCCCCGGCGCCAGCAGCAGTACCGAGGTGAGATCGCGCGCAACGGGTAGCCGTGCCGCAACGTCCGCGACGTTGATGACCTGGCCGGTCGTCGTCATATCAAAATCCGCGGTCGCGATACGCTTGCTCGTCACGACGATATCCGTGCCGGCGGTATCGCTGCTACCAGCCTTGGCGAGCCGGAACTGATTGGACGCGGAGCCGGGCGCGAGACGGATGTTCGTCTCGACATAGGTATCGTAGCCATCGGCATCCACGGTGAATTGATAGTTGCCTTGGCGTAATTCGGGGATGCCGTAGACGCCGTTGTCGTTGGTCGTGACGGTGCGCGTGAAGCCCTGATCGACGGATCGGATCGTGACGCGCGCCTTGGGAATCGGGCGGCCCGACGAATCAAGCACCGTTCCACTCGCACTGAAACTAGAGAATCCCTGCGCCTCTGCGGCGGGCATCAGGCCACCGCCAACATTAGCGACTGCCATCATTCCAATTGCCACCGATGCGAGGAGCTTCGTGCGCAGCCCCTTTCCGTCATTCATCATTGTCATGCCCCTCTTTCACCCTGTTTTCGGATATCGTATCCGATATAAGAGAATGATCGTTATGGACATGAACTCAATGCAGATATTGGTTCGGCGTACAGAAGGTGCGTAGAATGTCGCTATTTTGTCACATAATGGTTACGAATGTTACGATCGCATCGGTAGCGATGTTGGTACGGTAACTCGATCGAAAGTCAGGCTATCGCTTTCCAGCGGCTCTGTTAGCCTCCGGCGAAACGCGCGGGAGAGGGCGATGGGCGGGACGGTGGCGGAAGCGGGCGGTGGGGAACAGCAGGCGTCGCGCTACGCCTGGTACGTGCTCGGTATCCTGTTCGTCGTCTACGTGCTCAACTTCATCGATCGGCAGGTGATCTCGATCCTCGCCGAGGACATCAAGCGCGATCTCCACCTCAAGGACGAGGACCTCGGCTTCCTCTACGGGACCGCGTTCGGCGTCTTCTATGCGCTGTTCGGAATCCCGCTCGGGCGGCTGGCGGACAGCTGGCATCGGGTGCGGCTGATGACGGTCGGGCTGGCCCTGTGGTCGACGATGACCGCGCTGTCGGGCTTCTCGCGTACCGGCGGGCAATTGGCGCTGGCGCGGATCGGCGTCGGAGTCGGGGAGGCGACCGCGTCGCCGTCGGCCTATTCGCTGATCTCGGACTATTTCCCCAAGCGGCTGCGCGCGACGGCGCTGTCGATCTATTCCGCGGGGCTGTACGTCGGTGGCGGCGTGTCGCTGTTCATCGGCGGGTTGATCGTCCAGGGCTGGAACCGGGCATGGCCGGGCGGCGGGCCGCTGGGACTGGTCGGCTGGCAGGCGGCGTTCCTCGCCGTCGGGCTGCCGGGGCTGGTCGTCGCCGGGTGGATCGCGACGCTGCGCGAGCCGGTCCGCGGGCTGGTCGAGGGGCTGCCCGAGCCGGAGCGGCATCCGGCGCCGTTCCAAGCCTTCTTCGCGGAGTTGCTGACGATCATCCCGCCGCTGACGCTGATCGGTGCGGCGCGGGGCGGGGTGCGGGCGCTGCTCGTCAATCTTGCCGGGCTGGCGGTGGTGAGCGGCGTGGTGGCGCTGCTGATCGCGCTGGGCGAGCCGAAGCCGCAATGGCTGGCGGTGGGGACGGGCGTCTATGCGGTGTTCTCGTGGGGGTGCGCGTTGCGGCGGCGCGATCCGGCGACCTTCGCGCTGATCGTCGGGACGCCGGCGTTCCTGTGCACGGTGGTGGCTTATGGGCTCAACGCCTTCCTGAGCTATGCGGCGAACTTCTGGGCGGCGCCTTATGCCTTGCGTACGCTCGGCGAGACGCCGGCGCGGGCGGGGCTGTTGCTCGGCAGCAGCGGCGCGCTCGCCGGCTTCCTGGGGGTGACGATCGGCGGGGTGGTCGCCGACCGGCTGCGGCGGGGCAATCCGGCGGGGCGGCTGATCGTGGTGATGGTCGGCGCCTGCGTGCCGGTGCCGTTCCTCATCGCGGCGTTCACCGCGAGCGATGTCTGGGTCTTCTATCCGTGCCTGTTCCTCGCCGGGATCACCGCCAGCGGTGCGCTGGGCTCGGCGGCGGCGACGACGCAGGATCTGGTGCTGCCGCGGATGCGGGGGACGGCGACCGCGACCTTCTTCATCGGGACGACGTTGCTCGGGCTGGCGATGGGGCCGTATCTGGCGGGGCGGATCTCGACGCTGTCGGGGAGTTTGTCGGTCGGGATGCTGTCGCTGCTCGCGGTGGTGCCGCTGACCTTGGGCTGCGCGGTGGCGGCATACAGGTTGGTGCCGGCGGCGGAAGCCTCGCGCGAGGCACGGGCGCGGGCGGTGGGGGAAGTGGTTTAGGGGGACCCTGCTGGCGGTGCCGGAGTGGGCGTTCCCCACTCCGGTCGTCCGTTACGGCGCGGCTTAGGCGGCGCCGAAGACGCCGCAGGCGATGCGGCCGCCGCTGTTGCCGGCGGGGTCGGTCATCAGGTCGTCGGGGCCGGCGTGGATGACGATCGCGGCGCCGTCGGTGTCGAGCAGACCGGCCATCGTCGCGCCGGGCACCGTCACGCCGAGCGTGCCGCGGCCGTCGGTGCCGACGATCAGATTGGGCAGGTCGCCCTCGTGCGGACCCTGCGGGTTCATGCTGCCATGCTTCATCGTCGTCGGGTTCCAATGGCCGCCGGCGGTGGTGAAGTCGGGCGCGTCGCAGCGGCCGGTGGTGTGGATGTGCGCGCCATGCGTACCGGCGGGGAGGCCCTTGACGTCGACGGTGTAGCGGATGCCGCCGGCGACTTCGGTGGCGGTGGCGCGGCCGGCGTCGAGGCCGGTGGCGGTGCGCAGCGATGCGGTGGCGCGGGCGCCGCCGGCGGTGGGGCTGCCGACCGCGACCTCCTCCTTCTGGGTACAGGCGGCCAGTGCCAGCGAGGACAGGCCGGCGAGGATGAGGATAGCGCGCATCAAAGGTCTCCCGAGGTTTCCTTACGAACCCGGCATGACCTGCGGCGGTTCCGCGGGCGGCGCAAGGGGCCAGCGCATCACCGGCGCATAGCTGGCGCCCTCGCCGCCGAGATGGCTTTCGTAGAGGATCAGATGCGGCATGGTGAAGGCGGGGCTGGCGAGGCCGGCATGGACCGCGAGCCAGCCATCGATCTCCGGCGCGGCACCGGCGCTGCGCGGCAGGCGGGCGAGCGTGACGTGCGGCCGATAGGCGCGCCGTTCGGGCGGCAGACCGGCGCGGACGCAGGCGTGATCGACCTTGCGGGCGAGATGGTAGAGCGAGTCGCCCGGCGCGAGCCCGGCCCACAAGGTGTCGGTGCGGCCCTTGTGCGCGAAGCGGCCGACGCCGGCGATCCTGACCTGCGGCGCGGGGGCGTACAGGCCGGCGAGCGCGGCCGCGACATCCTCCGCCTGCGGCCGGTCGACGTCGCCGATGAAACGCAGGGTGCAGTGGAGTTGCGCGTCGTCCTGCCAGCGGGCGTGCGGCACCCCGCCGGTCGCGGCGAGCAGCGATTCGCGGATCGCGGGGGGCGGACGCAGGGCGACGAACAGGCGCATGGCGGGACCGGCGGCTCTTTGTAAAGTTCTGTTGCTTCGGAACCGAGGCTTAGCCGGTTTCGCTTGAAAAGGGACCGCGGCACGCCGATATTTCGGTCATCCGACATCTGGTCGGTAAAGGAGTTTTGGATACCATGGCTAACTGGTCTGACCCCCGGCCGAGCGCCGCGCCGTTCGGGGCCTCGCGCACCGACGCAGCGCGCAGCGGTGCCTATGACGCGGGTCTGCGCTCGTACATGCTGTCGGTCTACAATTATATGGGATCGGGCGTGCTGCTGACGGGCATCGTCGCGCTGCTGTTCGCCTGGGGCGGGGGGTCGTCGCCGGCCGCACAGGTGTTCATGGGTGGCGGCATCCTGCGTTACGTGCTGATGTTCGCGCCGCTCGGCGTCGTCTTCGCGATGAGCTTCGGACAGGGGCGCATGCAGACGTCGACGTTGCAGATGCTGTTCTGGGCGTTCGCGGTGCTGATGGGCCTGTCGCTGTCGACCATCTTCCTGGTCTATAGCGGTACGTCGATCGCCGGTGCGTTCTTCTCGACCGCGGCTGGCTTCGCCGGTCTCAGTCTCTACGGCTATACGACCAAGAAGGACCTGTCGGCGTTCGGCACCTTCCTGCTGATCGGCCTCGTCGGCCTGATCGTCGCGAGCCTGATCAACCTGTTCCTGCAGTCGAGCGTGATGGAGCTGGTCATCAGCATCGTCGGCGTCCTGCTGTTCGCGGGCCTCACCGCTTATGACACGCAGCGCACCAAGAGCCTGTACTTCCAGGTCGCAGGGTCGGACATGGTCGGCAAGGCCGTGATCATGTCGGCACTGTCGCTGTACCTCGACTTCATCAACATGTTCCTGTTCGTGCTTCGCCTGTTCGGCGCACAGCGCAACTAAGACCGACGTTCGATCGTCATGTCGGGAGCCCGGTGGCCGATGCCGCCGGGCTCTTTCGTTTGTCCCGAAGGAATGGCCGATGCGGATCTCGATCGAAGTCGACCTCGATTATGCCATCATGGGGCCGCCGACCGACGTCTTGCTGCAGATCGAGGCGGCGGCGATGGCCGACCAGCGTATCGTCTCGGAGGCGCTGACGGTGTGGAGCGACACGCCGGTGGTCGCGGTCCGTGGCGAGGAGGGCATCGGCCAACGCTGCTGGATCCGCGCCGAGAACTGGCTGAAGGCGGAATATCGCGCGGTCGTCGAAATCGACCGGCAGCCGGTCGATCTCGCGCGCCTGCCGGCGACGCCGGCGCGGGCGCTCGACGGCGCGCTGGTGCCCTATCTGTTGCCGAGCCGCTATTGCCAGTCGGACCGGCTGGAGGGCTTCGTGCGCCGCGAATTCGGCGGCATGGGCGGCGGCGCGCTGGCGGTGGCGCTGACCGACTGGGTGGCGGATGCGCTGGAGTATCGCGCCAATACCAGCAGCGGCGAGACGACGGCGATCGATACCTTCGCCAGCCGCTCGGGCGTGTGCCGCGATTACGCGCATCTGCTGGTCGCGCTGGCGCGGGCGGGGGAGATTCCGGCGCGCTGCGTCGCTGCCTATGCGCCGGGCGTCGATCCGCCCGATTTCCATGCGGTCGCCGAATTGTGGCTCGACGGCGCGTGGCGGATGATCGACGCGACGCGGATGGCGCCGGCCGAGACGATCGCGCGCGTCTGCGTCGGCCGCGATGCGACCGACATCGCCTTCATGACGGTGTTCGGCATCGCCCAGTTCGTCAACCAGCGGGTGCAGGTGACCGCGGGCTGATCGCCTGACCGGCAGGAACGGAAACGATCCGGCAATCGTTGCTCCTTGGTAAACTCAGGAGGGTGTCACATGACCGGAATCGACGAAAAGGCTCTGGACAGCCTGTCGGTCGCGTCGTCGGCCAGCAACCAGGAGCGCGACCCGCGCCAGGATGCCGGACAGGACAAGTCGATCAACAAGCGTCTCGAGAAGAACCCCGGCAGCGCGGATGCGCGGCTCGATGCCGGTCTGGACGAATCGATGGATGCGAGCGATCCGCCGTCGCTGACGCAGCCGGGTCACGATCACGATCCGGCGCCCTCGTCGGGCTATGACGAGGATGCGGAGCGCAGCCGGCAGGGTTGAGGCTTCGCGCGGAATGGAGCGAACGGCGGTCCCGCGAGGGGCCGCCGTTTTGCTATGCGGAGACTGGATGCGGGCGTTCCGGTTCCTAGAACGATCCGTCACCCCGGACTTGTTCCGGGGTCCAGGGGGCCGCAGGCGCGCGGTCTCGCCTCAAGCCTTTCTCCTCGCCACGGGGTGGACCCCGGAACGAGTCCGGGGTGACGGGTGGGTGGTGGACGGTCGGGCTTATGACCCCCGCGAGCGCCTTTGCGACCAAATGCACTCCGCTCGTCGCAACGGATGTTGCGCTGCAACAGCTTTCGTGATGCTTTTGTTACGTCGGACGGTCCCGTGTTAAGGATGCTGTTAACCATCGTGGCGCAGGATCGGCCCGACTTCTCTGGCGGGGTGGGTGACGATCATGGGTGCCAAGAACAGACCGGCCGAAGGCGCGATGACGCTGGCGGAAATGAAGGAGTTCGCGGGGTTTCCGAGTTCGACGCAGCGGTACATCCGGCGCAGCCTCGATATCGGGCTCGACCGCGACGATGCGATGACGCGCTGGTCGCGCGACATCGTCGAGGCGGCGAGCATCCGCGCGCAGGCGCGGCTGTATCGCGCGCTGCCCGAACTGCGCCAATTGGTGCCCGACGATGCCGATCTCGCCGCGGTCGAGCCGTTTCTGGCGCCGCTGGTGACATTGGTGGGGTTCGATCTGGGGCAGGGGCGGCTGACCAGCTTCTCGGCGTTCCGCTTCCTGTACGAACGGCTGATCGGCGCGTCGGCGCGGCCGTGGCTGCCGAGCGCGTTCTGCGCGGCGGCGGCGCTGCCGCACCTGCACCCCGAGGTACGGCGCAAGTTGCTCCAGTCGATCAGCGAGGCGGCGGCGACCGCGTCGGGCTGGTCGAACCGGCAGCCGGTGTTCTTTCCGCATTGGGTGGAGAAGGTCGATACCGGGGCGGCCCTGCCGCACTGAGCGGGGGACGCAGCGTCATCGGCAGGCGCGCCACCCCGCGGCCCGGTCCGCCTGGTCGAGGTGGAGGTGATCGCGGTGGGCGGCATTGTAATCGGGGGACAGCGTCGTCGCGAACAGCTGACAGGCGCCGTCGCGGACCTCGTGCAGGAAGGCCGCCTTTGCGCCCGCGCCGCGCCAGTCGCCGACGACGGTGATGCGGCGGCCGTCGGCGAGGCGGAAGCCGGCGACGTCGACCGCGTCGGCAGTCGCGTGTTCGCTCCACGTGCCGGCATCGCGGCCGTAGATGCGGCGGCAGGAATAGCTGCCGAAATGGTCGATCGTCACGACGCGGCTACCGAAATGGCGTTGTGCGGCGGGCTGGACGACGTTCCATTCCCACGTGGCGAGCGCGGCGGCGACCGGACAGGCGACGCCGAGGCCGGCGGGGCTGAAGCCGATCGTCCGCGCGCCGCCCGCGGTCAGGCGGATGCCGTCGTCATACCCGCAATCCCCCGCGCCGCGACGCGGCGGCAGCACGGTATAGCGGACGCCGGCGTGGTCGAGCAGCGCGCGGCATTGCGGAAAGTCGCGGGTGAGCGCGGTGAGCTTGCGGCCGGTGAACAATCCGGTCGGCGCGCCGAGGTCGAGCGGGGTCCACGGCATGTCCTGCGGCCGCCCGCGCGCGATCGCCCAGAGCAGCAGCGCCGCCGCGCCGAGCGCGAGCAGTGCCGCGATCCAGCCGATTGCCCGACGCAAGGCACGCATTAGCCGCGCTGCGCCCGCGTCATCGCCTCGCCGGTGACGGGATAACCGAGGTCGTCGGGGATGCAGAGGTGCGGCACGCCGTCGCGCGTCTCGACGAAGGGCGTGATGGTACGGATCGGATAGGCGCGCGCCTGCGCGACCGCGGCGTCGTGATCGGCGAACAGCGCGAGCCGTTCGAGCGTGCGGCGCGTGGGGTAGATGATCGTCGCGCGGCCGGCATCCGCCTCGGCGAGCAAAGCGGCGGCGCCGGTCCAGACGAGGCGGACGTTCTCGGTCGCGTCGACGGTCGCCGCGGCGCCTTCCGGTGCGCCGGCGAGGAAGAACAACGTATCGAAAATCCGCGTCGTCCGATGATCGGGCAGCCAGCGCGCGAACGGCACCAAGGCGTCGAGGTCGAGCGTCAGCCCCGCGTCGGCGAGGATCGCGGCGAATGGCGCGCCGCCGTGCAGCCGCGCGCGGATCGCCGCCAGCGTCGCCGCCGGGGGAACGGGGTGGAGGCCGATGGCGAGGCCGGCTTCCTCGATCGTCTCGCGGATCGCGGCGATGCGCGCGGCGCCGTTGCCCGCCGCACCGATCGTCGCGGCGAGCGCGTGGTCGCCGGGATCGATCCGGCCGCCGGGAAACACCATCGCGCCGCCGGCGAAGACCATCGCCTTGGCCCGCTCGACCATCAGCAGGTCCGGCGGCGCATCGCGACGGTCACGGAAGACGACGAGCGTCGCGGCGGGGATCGGTGCACTGGCCATAGACCGGTGTAACGCGGCAGCGGGCCGTTGGTAGCGCCGGCACTGTCGGGGATCGGTGGGGAAATAGCGGGGTGGTGGTGGAGCTGAGGGGAATCGAACCCCTGACCTCTGCAGTGCGATTGCAGCGCTCTCCCATCTGAGCTACAGCCCCGCACCCCGGCTCGGGCGAGCCCGAGAGCGACGCCATTAGCCGCCCCTTGCGGGCGATGCAACAGGCCCGATCGACCGATCCGAAAATTCCCATGCGACGGACCGATAGCTGCGTGCGACGCAAAATCGTTGCCCTGCCGTAACTTCAGGAACGAAGGCGGGACCTGATCTTTATCTGGATCAGGAGCACGGCCGCGCAGCAACGACGCGACCGGCACCCGCAGGAGCTATCCTACAAGGAGACGATCATGGTCTACGAACGCAATCCCCGCAGCAACGCACCGGGTGACACGTACGGGCGCGACGACGGTCAGGGCTACGGCCGCGACTATGGCTCGGGCCGGGACTATAGCTATTCGAGCGCACGCGAATATCAGGCGGCTGGCCGGCTCGATGGCGACCGCCAGGGCTATGGCGCGCGCGACTATGGCAACCAGCGCTACGATCGCTACGACCAGAGCCGCGGACGCGACGATTACGGCGCGACGCGCGGCGGCTACGATCGCTACGCCAATGACGGGCGCGACAGCCACGGCCGGTACGATCAGGACCGGCAGTCCGACTATCGCTATGGCGAGCGCAGCCGCTACGGCGCCGACGCCGGCCGCGATCGTGGCGAACGCGAATATCACGGCAGCTACGGGTCGGGCGGTCACCGGTTCGAGGATTTCGGCCCGTCTCGTTATGCCGACGACGACGATTATCGCAATCGCGCCCGCGGCGGCCGGGATCAGGGTCAGGGCCGGCAGGGCTATGGCCGTCAGCCGCAGGGCTATGACTATGAGGACCGCGGCTTCTTCGCACGCGCCGGCGACGAGGTGCGCTCGTGGTTCGGCGACGAGGAAGCGGAGCGCCGTCGCGACTTCGATTCGCGGCTCGACGAGCGCGCCTATAACGATCGCGACAACGATTATCACAGCTGGCGTCGCGGTCAGATCCAGTCGCTCGATCGCGACTATGACGAATATCGCCGCGAGCATCGCTCGAAGTTCGAGAATGAGTTCAGCTCGTGGCGCACCAACCGCCAGTCGCAGCGCGACCTGCTCAACAAGGTCGAGGAGCATGCGGATGTCGTCGGCTCGGACGGCGAGCATGTCGGCACCGTCGACAAGGTGCGTGGTGACCGCATCCTGCTGACCAAGAACGACGCCGACGCCGGCGGTCGCCATCACTCGATCCCGTCGAGCTGGCTGCAGTCGGTCGACGGCAAGGTGACGCTGGGCAAGACTGCGGCGGACGCCAAGAAGGCGTGGCGCGACGAGGAGCGCAACCAGGCGCTGTTCGGCGACGATGACGACGGTGGGCGCCGCGAACCCTATGCGACGGGCCGTTCGGCCACGACGCAGACGCAGGCGGACGGCACCCGCTCGACCTCGTCGGCAAGCGCCAGCAGCAGCGGCACGACCGGCACCGATGGCGACAAGACGCTGAACCGGAGCTTCTCGGGCACCTATTGAGCCCGATCGAAGACCCACGCGGAGGCCCTGGCTTGTCCCGGGCCTTTTGCGTTGCGATCTGCAACGGATCGGCCCAGACTGGTCGGCCGGATTTTGAGGAGAATGAAACGATGGCACGAGCGTGGAGCCTGACGTCGCGGCCGCAGGGCCTGCCGACCAGCGACAATTTCGCGCTGATCGATCTCGATCGCCGCGACCTTGGCGAGGGCGAGGTGCGGATCGCCAATAGCTGGCTGTCGGTCGATCCGTATATGCGCGGGCGGATGAACGACGTGAAGAGCTACACGCCGCCGTTCGAGATCGGCAAGCCGATGGACGGCGGCGCGATCGGCACGGTGGTCGAGAGCCGCTCGGACCGGTTCAAGGAAGGCGACACCGTCCAGCATTTCGCCGGCTGGCGCGACGAGGCGGTGCTGCCCGCCGACCAAGTCCAGCCCCTGCCCGAACTCGACGTCGATCCGCAGGCCTATCTCGGCCAGCTCGGCATGCCGGGGATGACCGCCTATTTCGGCTTGCTCGAGGTCGCCGGCGCGAAGGAGGGCGATACGGTGTTCGTCTCCGCCGCGGCGGGTGCGGTCGGATCGACCGTGGTGCAGATCGCCAAGGTCAAGGGGCTGCGGGTGATCGGCTCGGCGGGCGGCGCGGAGAAATGCGCCTGGGTGGAGTCGCTCGGCGCCGATGCGGTGATCGATTACAAGAGCGGTACGCCGGTGGTGAAGGCGCTCGGCGAGGTCGCGCGGAACGGGATCGACGTCTATTTCGACAATGTCGGTGGCGAGCATCTCGATGCGGCGCTGGCGCATGCCAATCTGCACGCGCGGTTCGCGGTGTGCGGCATGATCGACGTCTACAACAGCAGCAAGCCGACCGAATTGCGCTACCTCGCGCGGCTGATCGGCAATCGCATTCGTATCCAGGGGTTTCTTGTGCGTGATTATTATGACCGTGCCGGCGACTTCTATCGCGACATGGGCGGCTGGCTGAAGGACGGCAAGCTCAAGCGCAACGAGACGGTGTTCGAGGGGCTGGAGACGATGCCCGAGGCGTTCCTCGGCCTGTTCTCGGGCGGGAACATGGGGAAAATGCTGGTGCGTCTCTAATCCATGGCGCGGGCATAGAGGCGGTCGACGCGCTCGCTCAGCACCGAGCGGTCGACCAGCCGATAATGCCGATCGAGTTCGCGCTGCACGAAGTCATAGGCGGCGCGATCGGTGGCGGCGGGATCGACGCTGCTGATCACGACATAGGCCGGGCGTCGCGCCATCACCCGCCGCAGCTCGGCGTACGGGTCGATGCCGGTCGTCCGGTTGTCGCCCCGCTCGCTAAGGAAGGTCGGGAAGGCATAAGCGGTCGGGACGCAGGAGCGGGTGAGCTGGTAGAGGATCGGATCGCCCTGGAAGACGAACAGGCACCCCGCGGGTGACTGGCCGATCCGCGCCGCGAGGCGGCGGACGCCCACGCCATCGCCGCGGGTGGTGCGCAGGATCGCGGTGTTGACCGCGACATAGGCGAGACCGATCAGCAGCACGGGAACGACGACCGGCACCCTGCCGATCCGATGCGCGAGCAGCGGCGCGGCGAGGATCGACAGCGGCAGGACGAGCGGGAGCGCGTAATGATCGAAATAGGTCCCGAACACGAGCAGACCGACGATCGCCGCGGCGGCCCAGCCGACGAGTAGCGGACCGATCGGCCGTATCCTGCATAACCCCGGAACCGCGAACGCCGCGACGATCGCGATCGGCAGGAGATGCGCGCCGATCAGCGCGAGCCGCGCGATCATCAGCGCGGCGTCGGGGGGCTGGCGGAGGAACACCGATTGGAAATTGGCGAACACCAGCGTGTCGAGCGCGCCGATATGCCAGTAGAAGGCGACGACGGCGGCGGTCGGCAGCAAGGCGATCAGGCACCATGACAGCGCCGCGATTGCCGTGGCCGGCAGGCTTGCGCCGGTACGCAGCGCGCGGACGACGAGCGCGAGGCCGAAGAACGTGCCTTCGAACAGCACCGAATATTTGATCTGCAAGGCGAGGCCGAACAGGGCCATGACGAGGCACGACCGGGCGTAGGCGCTGCGGTCGAAGGGGCGGCGGCGATAGGCGCCGACGACGCACCACGCCGCGAGCGCGACGGGCAGGTTGTAGAAGACCGGGCTCTGGCCGCCGTCGCCGGCGTTGACCGAGAGGTAGACGATATAGACGAGGCCGGCGAGCATCGCC
Organism: Sphingomonas sp. GW821-FHT04B01; assembly: GCF_059420425.1. Classification (NCBI taxonomy): domain Bacteria; kingdom Pseudomonadati; phylum Pseudomonadota; class Alphaproteobacteria; order Sphingomonadales; family Sphingomonadaceae; genus Sphingomonas; species Sphingomonas sp. GW821-FHT04B01. The sequence goes on from NZ_JBWKTR010000004.1 coordinate 210,970, forward strand.
GCGCCGGGCGGCGCGACGTGGCGCGCGATACGGGCGACGCACCATGCGGTCAGTGCAGCGAAGATCGTGGCGACGACCTGATAGGCGAGGATGCCGTCACCGCCGAAGGCGCGGATCGCGGCATAGATCAGGAACAGGCCGAACGGCTTGCGATCCCAGAAGTCGATGAAGGGCAGGCCGAGGCCATGCCAGAGCCGATCGCCGACCAGCAGATAGAATTGCTCGTCGATCTGGATGACCGGATTGCCGAACTGCCATCCCCGGATGGCGAAGGCGGCGAGGGTGAGGAGGAGCAGGCTCTGCCAGCGAGACGCCGACTGTTCTGGAGCGACGGCGGAAATGACACGGACCTCAGCGGAGTGGAAGGGTCGCTATCGGGGGACGGACGGTGTTCGTCAAACGTCCAATTTGGTCCGGTACGGGTGCGGTGTGGTTTGGAGGCTCTGGCAGGCCGTTTAGCGGTCGTCACGGGGCCTTGGTGCGGGGTCCCGTTCCTGTCGTGGTGGCGGGAAGAAGCGGGACCCCGGCGCAAGGCCGGGGTGACGGGAGGGTTGGAGGTTATCCTGCGTGGTTCCCCCTCCCACGGAGGGCGGGGCTATCGCCTATGGCGACGGTGATGAGGCTCGATCGCTTTCCTCACTAGGTTCGTCACCCCGGACTCGTTCCGGGGTCCACCGGGCCGCGAGGGAATGGTCAAATCGAGCCTTTTTCCTCGCCGCCGAGTGGACCCCGGAACAAGTCCGGGGTGACGGGGGCGGTTTGGAACGCGAGGGACTTACACTTACGTCCCTATCCGATCCTCCCCTAAGCAGGGCCATCGCCTATGGCCGTCTGTAGGCTTCGGACGGCTTTCCAAAGCCACCCCGCCACCCCGCCAACCCGGCCTTGCGCCGGGGTCCCGCTTCTTCCGACAGTGCGAAGAAGCGGGATGCCGGATCAAGTCCGGCATGACGGGGCTCCAAATGCCGTCGCGCAACTCCAAATGGTCATCTGCGATCCCCCTCCCATGGAGGGAGGGGGAGTGGGGATCAGGCGCCGAAGGTGCGCTGCCACCAGCCGCGGCGCGGCGTGTCGCCGGCCTCGTCGGCGGCGGCGTCGGTGTCGACCTCGGCTGCCGGGGTGGCTTCCTCCTGCGTCGGGGCGGGCGTCGGCTCGACCGGCGCGGGGGCCTCGATCGTGTCCGCCGGCGCCGCCTCGGTCGTCGCGGCCTTGCGGGTGCGGCGACGCTTCGGCTTGTCCTCGGCGACGGGGGCCTCCTGCGGTGCTTCCGGGGCGGGCGCCTCGGTCACCGCCTCGACGTCCGCCTTCTTCTTGCGGGTGCGCTTCGGCTTGGCGGCGGGTTCCTCGGCGACCGGTTCGGCGACCGCCGCGGGGGCGGCTTCCTCGGCCACCGTCTCGACAGCGGCTTCGGTCGCCGGCGCGGCGGCGCTGCGGGCGCGGGGACGGCGGCGCGTCTTGGGCGCCTCGACCGGGGCCGCGTCCTCGACCGTCGCCGGTTCGGGGGCGTTGAGGCCGGTGATCACCGGACCGGCATCGCCGGCTTCGACGATCGGCTCGAGGTCGGCGGGCGGCAGATCGTCCTCGGCGGTGTCGCCACCGGCGTCGACGGTCTGCGCGGCATCGGCGCCGCCCTCCTGACGACGGCCACCACGGCGACCGCGACGGCCACGGCGACGACGGCCTTCGCCTTCGGGACGCTCGCCGGTCTCGGCATTCGTCGTCTCGGCGTCGCCGGCAATCGCCTCGGCCTCGATGCCGTCCTCAGCCTCGCCTTCGGTCTCGCCGCCGGTTTCGTCCTGCGACGCCTCGCCATTCTCGTCCTTGCGGCCGCGACGACCGCGACGGCGACGACGGCGGCCACGACCGCGGCCCTCGCCCTCGTCCTCGCCGCGCTCCTCACGCTCGGGACGACGACCGCCCTCGCGACGCGGCTCTTCCTCCGCCTCGACGATCTCCTCGTCCTCCTCTTCCTCCTCGATCTCCTCGGGGACGTCGTCATATTCCTCTTCGACGAGCGCCTCGATCTTGGGGGCGTAAGCGGGCGGCGGGCCGGAGGCCTCGACCGACATGCGCGCGCCCTCTTCCTCGCGATCGGGGATGATCTCGACCTGGACGCCGTAGCGATCCTCGATCTCGGCGATATCAGCACGCTTGCGGTTGAGGACGTAGATCGTCGCTTCCTGGCTGGCGCGCAGCGTCAGCAGCGAGCCGCGGCCGCGGGCGGCCTCTTCCTCGATCAGGCGCAGTGCCGACAGGCCCGCCGACGAGGCGGTGCGGACGAGGCCGGTGCCCTCGCAATGCGGGCAGGCGCGGGTGGAGGCTTCGAGCACGCCGGTGCGCAGCCGCTGACGGCTCATCTCCATCAGGCCGAAGGACGAGATGCGGCCGACCTGGATGCGGGCGCGATCGTCCTTGAGCGCGTCCTTCATCGCCTTCTCGACCTTCCGGACATTGGAATTGTTGTCCATGTCGATGAAGTCGATGACGACGAGCCCGGCCATGTCGCGCAGGCGGAGCTGCCGCGCGATCTCCTGCGCGGCTTCCAAATTGGTCGCGGTCGCGGTCTGCTCGATATTGTGCTCGCGGGTCGAGCGGCCGGAGTTGATGTCGATCGACACCAGCGCCTCGGTCGGGTTGATGACGAGATAGCCGCCCGACTTCAGCTGCACGACCGGATGATACATCGCGGCGAGCTGGTCCTCGACATGCGCGCGCTGGAACAGCGGCACGGCGTCGGCATATTGCCGGACGCGGCGTGCGTGGCTGGGCATCAGCAGCTTCATGAAGTCCTTCGCCTGGCGGAAGCCCTCCTCGCCCTCGACGATGACCTCGTCGATATCCTTGTTGTAGATGTCGCGGATCGCGCGCTTGATGAGATCGCTGTCGCCATAGACGAGCGCCGGCGCCGCCGAGCTCAGCGTCGCCTCGCGGATACCGTCCCACAGCCGCGCGAGATAGTCGAAGTCGCGCTTGATCTCGACCTTGGTGCGCTGGAGGCCCGCGGTGCGGACGATGCAGCCCATCGACGGCGGCAATTGCATGTCGGCCATGATCGATTTCAGGCGCTTGCGGTCCGACGCGTTGCTGATCTTGCGGCTGATGCCGCCGCCATGCGACGTGTTGGGCATCAGCACGCAATAGCGGCCGGCGAGCGACAGATAGGTGGTCAACGCCGCACCCTTGTTGCCGCGCTCTTCCTTGACGACCTGGACCAGCAGCACCTGACGGCGGCGGATGACGTCCTGGATCTTGTAGCGGCGGCGCAGGTTCATGCGACGCTGGCGCAGCGCCTCGACCTCCTCGTCATTGGCGCTGCGCGGCTTCTTCGACGTGCCCTCGGCCGCGCCTTCGCCCTCGTCGTGCTCGCCGTCGTCGTGATGGTCGGCGTCGTCGAAATCGTCGTGGTCGTCGTCGCCGTGCTCGTCGCCGTCGTGATCGTCGTCGTCGCCGTCATGTTCGGCGCGCAGCGCGGCTTCCTCGGCGGCATGCTCCGCCTCCTCGCGCAGCAGCGCGTCGCGATCCTCCTTGGGGATCTGATAGTAATCGGGGTGGATTTCGCTGAACGCGAGGAAGCCGTGGCGATTGCCGCCGTAATCGACGAACGCCGCCTGCAGCGACGGTTCGACGCGGGTCACCTTGGCGAGATAGATATTGCCCTTGAGCTGCTTGCGCTCGGCGCTTTCGAAATCGAATTCCTCGATCCGGTTATTCTTGACGACGGCGACCCGGGTCTCTTCCCGGTGGCGTGCGTCGATCAGCATACGCGTGGTCATTGAATGGTCTCCGCGCGCGTGGCGCTCCTGCAACCGGGTCGCAGGGCGCGCATGCGCGTTGATAGATGGCGCCGGGCGGACCGGCGCGGGATGGTGAGAATGCGTCTGCTCGCCGCGCACGTCGGGGGGCACGGCCCTCCCACACGCTCGCCACGCCGCCGGCCGAGGCCGGGCGGTGTCGAGCGTTGGATAAGTGCGTCATGCGAGCGTCAACCTGGTTAGAACCGCGCCAGGACGGCGCGGGGACCGATGCGTCGCTTGCACGAATGAAGCGCGACGCACGGGTGCAGTCCGTTGGTAGCATTGCGCTTCTCGTATCGCAACTGGCACGAATCTGCCGGAGCGGCGGCAAATTCATGCCGAATCGTGCATTAACCGCGCCGCGCAACCGGGCGTTGGCGCCTGCCGGTCATGATGCTCGTTCAGGCGCCGGCCAGACGTCGGCGCCCAAGGAACGTGCCATGGCTTTTCGCTGGACCGGCGCCCCCGCGGCGCGGCAAGGTCGCCCGATGATCGCGATCGTTGCCCTGATCCTCGGCTGGTGCGCGAGCGTGCCGGCGCATGCCGCGACGGCGATCCGCAGCGTCGTGGTCGACGGCGGCCGCATCGTCGTGCGGTTCGACGGGCCGGTGATCGACGCCACGGGCATGGTACTGCGCGGCAGCCGCCAGATCGCGGTCGACGTCGCACAGGCAATCCCTGGTGCGGAGATGGTCACCGGCGGGCTGGTGCGGAGCATCAGGCAGGTGCGGCAGGGCGACGGCACGCGGTTGCTGCTCGATCTCGCACGGCCGGCGGTGATCGCCGACGGCGGCTTCGATGCCGACGGCAATCTGGCGCTGTCGATCGCACCGGCGACCGCGGCGCGAGTCGCCGCGGCGGCTGCGGCGGGGCCGGTGCGCTTCTTCGCGGTCGATCTCGGCGAATGGGGCGCGCGGCCCAAGTACAAGCTGTCGATCCCCGTGCCGCCGCCGGCGCGCGCCGCGGCGCTGCCACGCGTGCGTGGCGACGACAGCCGGCCGCTGGTGGTGATCGACGCCGGTCATGGCGGGGTCGATCCGGGTGCGATCAACGTGGTCACCGGGCTGCGCGAGAAGGACGTGACGTTGCGCATCGCGCGCTCGATCCGCGACGCGTTGCTGGCGAGCGGGCGGGTGCGGGTGGCGCTGACCCGCGACGACGACCGCTATCTGGTGCTGCGCGAACGCTATGGCATCGCGCGGCGGCTGAAGGCGAGCCTGTTCATCTCGGTCCATTGCGACAGCGTCGGCAGCGGCGATGCGAGCGGTGCCTCGGTCTATACCTTGTCCGAAGTGGCGTCGGACAAGGAAGCGGCGCGGCTGGCGCTGCGCGAGAACAAGGCGGACGTGATCGCCGGGGTCAATCTGGGCGACGCCGGGGCGGACGTCTCGTCGATCCTGATCGATCTCGCGCAGCGCGAGACGATGAACAGTTCGGCGAGCTTCGCCCGGCTGCTCGGCCGCGAGGCGAAGCCGCGCATTCCGACCAAGCCGGTGTTCCACCGCATGGCGTCGCTGATGGTGCTCAAGGCGCCGGATATGCCGTCGATCCTGTTCGAGACGGGCTATATCTCCAACCCGGTCGATGCGGCGTTCCTCGACAGCCCGGCGGGCCGCGAACGGATCGCGGACAGCGTGACCAAGGCGGTCGAGGTGCATTTCGCCCGGCAGCTGGCGGGGCGTTAGTTCGCCCCCGGTCGGGGGAGGGTCCATATGACCGTCAGCGTAGGTCGATCGCTGTCCCAGCTCACATCGTCACCCCGGACTCGTTCCGGGGTCCACTCTGCGGCTGGGAGGAGGGCTGGAGGCGGTACCGTTCCCTCGTGGCCCGGTGGACCCCGGAACGAGTCCGGGGTGACGGAGCTTTTGGGTCAGGGCAATCGCGCCTCGACACCGCTGCGATACGCGCCCCTCCCTCGCGAGGGCGGGGCGGCCGTCAGATCGCGCCGCTGAACGTGTCGCACTGGGCGGGGTCGCCGGTCTGGATGCCGCGTTGCAGCCAGTGCATGCGCTGCGCCGAGGTGCCGTGCGTGAAGCTGTCGGGGACGACGCGGCCGGTCGATTCCTTCTGGAGCGTGTCGTCGCCGATCGCCTGCGCGGCGGTCAGTCCCTCTTCGAGATCGCCCGGCTCCATGCGGCTGCGGTTCTGCGCGGCCCAGACGCCGGCATAGCAATCCGCCTGCAGTTCGAGGCGGACCGAGGCGGCATTGCCTTCGGTCTCGCTGCCGCTGCGCTGGACGTTCTGCACCTTGTCCGACGTGCCGAGCAGATTCTGGATGTGATGGCCGAATTCGTGCGCGATCACGTAATCCTGCGCGAAATCGCCCTTGGCGCCGAAGCGGTTGGCGAGTTCGTCGAAGAAGCTGGTGTCGAGATAGATGCGCTGGTCGGTCGGGCAATAGAACGGCCCCATCGCCGATTGCGCGGCGCCGCAGCCCGACTGGCCGTTCTGCGAGAAGAAGCGCAGGCCGGGCGCGGCGAAACGCTGGCCGCTCTGCGCGAACAGCGCGGTCCAGGTCTTCTGCGCCGAGCTGAACGCGTCGCAGGCCGCTTTCTTGGCGGGATCTGAGGTGCAGACCGCGGTGGCCGAGCCGCCTTCGGACGGCGCGCTCCGCGTCACCTGCGTGCCGCTGCCGCCACCGCCGCCGACGAGGCTGCCGAGATTGCCGAGCCCGCCGAACACCGCCATCAGCAGCAGCACGACGATGATGCCGCCGCAGCCGAAGCGGCTGCCGATCAGCGGCAGCAGGCCGAACAAAAGGCCGCCGCCGCCACCGCCGCCACCGAAACCGCCGCCGCGGTTCCCCTGATCGCCGACGTCAATATTGGGATCGAAATCGTCGAGGCGCATGCAAGGCTCCGTTTAGCTTGCGTTACGAATGCCCGAACCCCGCCCCCGGTTGCAACAGCGCGCGCATCGACGCAGACGGGAGGCATAGCAGGAGAGCACGACTATGGTCCTCAAGGGCAAGACCGCGATTGTCACCGGGTCCACGTCAGGCATCGGCCTCGCCTATGCGCGGGCGTTCGCCGCGGAAGGCGCGGCGTTGGTCATCAACGGCTTCGGCGAGGCGGAGGCGATCGAGACGATCCGCGCCGAGCTCGCCGCGACGAGTGGCGCGGCGGCGCTGTACGATGCCGCCGACATGACCAAGCCCGACGAGATCGCCGCGCTGGTCGAGCGCGCGGTGCGCGAGACCGGCCGCGTCGACATCCTCGTCAACAATGCCGGCGTCCAGCATGTCGCGCCGATCGAATCGTTTCCGCCCGAGCGGATGGAGGCGATCCTGGCGATCAACCTGACCAGCGCCTGGTATGCGATGCGCGCCGCCGTCCCGCACATGAAGGCGCAGCGCTGGGGGCGGATCATCTCGACCGCCTCGGCGCACAGCCTCGTCGCGAGCCCCAACAAATCGGCCTATGTGATGGCCAAGCACGGGCTGGTCGGACTGACCAAGACGATCGCACTGGAGACGGCGCAGCATGGCGTAACGGTCAATTGCATCTCGCCGGGCTATGTCTGGACGCCGCTGGTCGAGGCGCAGATCCCAGATACGATGACCGCACGCGGGCTCACGCGCGAGCAGGTGATGAACGACGTGCTGCTCGCCGCGCAGCCGACCAAGGAGTTCGTGACGCCCGAGCAGGTGGCGGCGCTGGCGCTGTTCCTGTGCCGCGACGAAGCGAAGGCGATCACCGGCGCCAATCTGTCGGTCGACGGCGGCTGGACCGCGGCATGAGGGTGGGGCGTTTTCTGGCGGTGACGCTCGCCGGCGCGATGCTCGCCACCGCCGCGGTGCGCGCGCAGGACACGGGCGACAGCGACTGGCGCAAGGTCGCGACGCGGCAGGACCGCGAACGCCTGCGCGGCTGGCGCGACGCCTGGATACAGGCGCTGACCAAGGTGCGTGCGACGCCCGAGGGACGCGAGCGGCTCGCCGCCGACGCGGACCTGTTCGACCCCGACCGGGTGATCGAGGGCGCGGCGCTGCTGCCCGGCGTCTATCGCTGCCGGGTGCACCGGCTCGGCGGGATCGGACCGGGCGCGCGACCGCTGCTGAGCGGCGGCTGGACCAGCTGCCGGGTGAGCGAGACGGGGATCGTCCGCCAGTTCGTCACCGACGGCGACCAGAGGGCGAGCGGCAATCTGTTCGACAGCACCGATTCGCGGACGATCTTCCTCGGGACGCTGGCGCTCGGCGACGAGGATCGGCCGATGCGCTACGGCCGCGACCGGCAGCGCGACATGGCGGGGCTGGTCGAGCGGATCGGCACCGCGCGCTGGCGGCTGGTGCTGCCGTTCCCGGGCTTCCATTCGACGCTCGACGTGATGGAGATCGTGCGGGGCTAGGCGGGGGATCTAGGCGGGATCGACCTTCATCGTCTTAGCATAGTTCCTCCCCCGCCAGGGGGAGGTGGCATGCCGCAGGCATGACGGAGGGGGAGGTAAGCGACACGCCCGTTCCGTGTCCTCCCCCTCCGTCACGGCTTCGCCGCGCCACCTCCCCCTGGCGGGGGAGGATTTGTCACCTTCCACGAGTTGAATGTCGATCGATCCTAGCCTCTACCAACGCGGTAGCCTCACCGTGCTTCGACAGGTTCAGCACGAACGGGGAGGGGGTACGGTCAGTGTGCCGGTAGCGGCTGGATCATCGCTACCGGCGCCGCAACCGGTGGCACCGGGCCGGTCGCCGCCGCGCTCACCGGCGCCGCCGTCAACGGCGGCAGCGAGGCGAGATAGGCCTTGCCGTGCATGTGGATCACCGCGACGCGGTCGGGATTGGCCGCCGCGACCGCCTGCAGATAGGATCGCGGCTTCTTCATCAATTTGGGATGATCGAGACCGGTCAGGCCGGCGATGCGGGCGGCTTCCTTGACGAAGTGGATGCAGTTGCGATCGTTGAGATTGTAGCGTCCGTCGCCGGTCTTCTCGTCCCAGGCGGCGATCAGCGTTAGCATCTGCGCATATTGTGCGTCGCTCAGCACCACCGAGAATTGGGCGTCGCTGGTGCCGATGTAGAAGGGGCGCGAGATGTCGAGCCGACCGGCGACGCTGCCCATCAGCAGCGCGGGCGAGACCGACTTGGCGGTGAAGCCGTAATTGACGTCGACCAGTGGCCCGCCGGCATCCTGCACGCCGCGCAGCGTGAAAAAGGCGTGCGGGAAGCTGTTGCCCAGCTCATGGCTCCAGAAGGTGATCGTCACCGCCGCCCACGCCGGGGCCGACCCGAACAGCGTGCCGAGCAGCAACAGCGTAGCGAGGAGCGGGCGGAGCAGGGACCGGTGCATGGTGTTCATACTAGACGGAAGTTTAGCCCGCGGACATTACGATTATCCTACCTGATCCAGGTCGATGACAGGGGCCGCGGCCTCGCCTAAGACGCAGCCGTGACGTCGCTCCGCCGCCTGTTGCTGGATCATCGCACGCTCGCTTTGTGGCTGGCGGCGCTGGCGCTTGCGGTGCGGCTGCTGGTGCCGGCGGGGTTCATGGTCGGCAGCGTCGATGGGCGGCCGGTGCTGCAAGTGTGCAGCGGCTACGGTCCGGTCGCGCCGATGGCGATGGTGCATGGCGGCCATCACGGTTCGGGCGGCCATCGCGAGGCGGATCATCCCGCCACCGACATGCCCTGTCCCTTTGGCGCGCTGGCGCAGGCGGCGACGACGCCGGTCGATCCGGTGTTGCTGGTGCTCGCGATCGCCTTCGTCATGGCGCTCGGCGTGCGCGCGACGCGCTGGCCGGCGTTGCGCGACCGCGCGCATGTGCGGCCGCCGATGCGCGGACCGCCGCGCCTTTCCTGATCCATCCACAACGACACTGACGGTGCGGCCCGGGAGAGGGCACGCGCCAGGATCGGGAATTGCCTGCAATGATCTTCCTACGAACCGCCACGGCGGCGGCGGGCGTCGCGCTCGCCCTCGCCCCCGTCCTCGCGACGCCGGCATGGGCGCAGCGCCACGACCATGATGCCGATACCAACGACACCAGTTTCTCGGTCGGCGACATCGTCGTCACCGCGCGCGACATGGCGCGCTCGACCAGCAATATCGTCACCTCGATCGACCGGCTCGGCGGCGACGTCGCGCAGCGGCAGAGCGTCGACAATACGTGGGAGCTGTTCGCGCGGCTGCCCGGCGTCTCGCTGACCGACTTCAACCAGGGGACGACCTCGGGCCGCTTCTCGATCCGCGGCTTCAACGGCGAGGGCGAGATCAATGCGGTCAAATTGCTGATCGACGGCGTGCCGAGCAACGCCAACGACGGCGGCATGCCGTTCATCGACGCGGTGATGCCGCTCGACATCGCGCAGGTCGAGCTGGTGCGCGGCACCGCCGATCCGCGCTACGGCCTGCATGCGATCGCCGGCAGCGCCGATATCGCGACGCGGATCGGCGGCAATTATCTCGACGCACGGGGTCTCGGCGGGGCGTTCGGCACCGCGGAGGGACAGCTTTCGGCGGGTGTCGAGACGGGCAAGCTTAGCCAGAATTACTTCGTCGGCTATCGCCATAGCGATGGTTTCCGCGATCACGCCGGGCTCGACCGGGTGAGCCTCGCGGGCAAATGGTTCTACGACTGGGGTGCGGTGCGGCTCGGCGGGATCGCGCGCTACGCGCAGGTCGAGGCGCAGGAGCCCGGCTATCTCACCGACGCCGACGCTTATGTCGACCGGCGGCGCTCCTATCCAGTGTCTGCGAGCGATGGCGGGCGGCGGCAGATGAGCCAGTACAGCCTGCACCTCGACGCCGATCTCACCGATACGCTCGCGCTGAGCGCCAAGGGCTATGCCAACGGGCTGCACGACGACCGTTATGTGCGCTTTTCCGCCACGGTGGCGCAGCAGCGGCGGCTGGCGCGCGAGGACCAATATGGCGCGCTGGCGACACTCCATTATCACCCCAGGGTCGCCTTCCTGCACCGGCTGATGCTGGAGGTCGGCGGCGACGTGCAGGTGCAGGATAACGAAAGCCTGCGCTGGCTGACCGCAAGCCGCATCACCACCAGCCAGACGCGCGACCAGGCGTTCGGGCTGACCGTCGCGGGCGGCTATGCGCAGGCAGTGATCGAGCCCACCGCATGGCTGAGCATCACTCCGGGCTGGCGGTTCGACACCGTCTCCGGATCCCTGCGCAACCGGTTGAACGGGCAGCGCTATCCGATCAACGACTATGGCACGATCAGCCAGCCCAAATTGAGCGTCGCGATCACCCCGCTGGCGGGCGTCACCGCTTACGCCAATTACGGCCGGACGTTCCAGATCGGCGTCGGCGCGGGAGCCTATAAGGTGCCGCCGCGCACCACCGATCTCGCGCCGTCGATCAACGAGGGCTGGGAGGCGGGGGTCAAGCTTTCGCGCGGCCGCTGGCTGGAGGCGCGTGTTGCGCTGTGGGAGCAGACCGCGAGCGGCGAGATCAAGCGGCGGCTCAACGATCCCTCGGGCGACAGCGACAATCTCGGCGCGACGCGGCGGCGCGGGCTCGACGTGCAGGTCAGCGTGACACCGGTGAAGGGGGCCAATCTGTGGGGCGCTTACTCCTATCAGCGGGCACGGATCGTCACGCCCGATCCGGCGACGCCGTCGCAGGCGGGCAATTGGATCGACCATGTGCCGCAGAATTTGTTCTCCGGCGGGGTCGATGTCGTTCCCGTCGAGCGGTGGCGCGTATCGCTGTGGGGCAATGGCCAGTCGAGCTACGAGCTGACGCCGGCCAATACGTTGCCGCGCTACGGCGCCTATCTGGTGGTGACCGGCGAGGTGGCGTGGCGGGTGCTGCCGCAGCTCGAGGTGGCGGCGCAGCTGAAGAACATCGGCAACCGTCGTTACGAATATGTCTGGTATGACGGGACGCAGGTGCTGCACTCGCCGGCCGACAGCCGCGCGCTTTATGGCAGCGTGCGGCTGACGCTGTGAGGGCGCGGGTCGTCGTCCGGCGCATCCATCTATGGCTGGGGCTGAGCGTGGGCGCGCTGTTCGCGCTCACCGGGCTGACCGGGAGCGTGCTGGTCTTCTACACCGCGATCGACGGCGCGCTGCATCCGGGCCTCGCGCGGGTGGCGGCGGGGGCGCGGCCCACGTCGTGGCAGGCGGTCTATGACGCCTTGCGCCATGTCGAGCCGGGGCGGACGGGCGCGTGGCGGATTGAGGTGACGCCCGACGGCGGGCCGATCCCGGTGCGCTATTACCAGCCCGTCGAGACGCGGGGGCGGGCGTTCGCGCCGCTGATGCTGTGGCTCGATCCGGTCAGCCTGCGGGTGGTGCGGCACGGCCATTGGGGCGATTATTGGACTACGTGGATCTACGATCTCCATTACCGGCTGCTGCTCGAGGAACCGGGGGCGATCGTGATGGGGATCGCCGGGATCGTCATGCTCGCGATGCTGGTCAGCGGTTTGTGGGCGTGGTGGCCGCGGCCGGGCGGATGGCGCCGTTCGCTGGCGTGGAAGCGCGGTGCGGTGCGGTCGCGGCGCCTGTACGACTGGCACAAATGGACGGGGATCGGCGGGGCCTTGGTGCTGATCGTCGTGACGGTGACGGGGGCGATGCTCGACCTGCCCGATCAGGTGCGTCCCGTGGTGGCGCGAACTTCGCCGCTGTTCGTGCCGCCGCGACTGGCGAGCGTGCCGCGGGCGGCGGGAGCTTTGCCGCTCGACGATCTGGTGCGGCGGGCGGAGCGGGCGCTGCCGGGCGGCGCGCTGGCGTGGATCGAGACGCCGACGGATGCGCGCGGCGTGGTGCGGGTCAATTTCGCGCTGCCCGGTGAGCCGAGCCGGCGCTTCCCGCGCAGCAACGTGTGGCTCGATCCCTACGACGGGCGGGTGCTGGCGGTGCGCGACGCGCGGCGCGACAGCGGCGGCGATGTGCTGCTGACGTGGCTGCATCCGCTGCATGACGGAGAGGCGTTCGGGCTGTTCGGGCGCTGGCTGGTGTTCGTGTCGGGGCTGCTGCCGGCCATGCTCTTCGTCACGGGGGTGTGGCGGTGGCGGGTGCGGGCTCGTTCCGCGGCTGGCTGAGGAGGTGTTCACGCGAAGGCGCGGAGGCGCGGAGAAGACTTTCGTGTTTTAGAAGACACGCCTGATCTCGCTGACCCACCCCCGGTCCGTTCGCCCTGAGCTTGTCGAAGGGCAGGTGAGTCCCACCGTACTTCGACAAGCTCAGTACGAACGGTGGTGAAGGGATCCGGGGCGACCCACGGACCCGACCCTCAATCTCAAAGTCTCAACGCTTCAGCGTAAATCATTCGTCTCACGCCTCCGCGTGACCACCCTTCTTCGCAGCCGCAGCATGAACCATCGCAAGCAAGGGAGCCTTAACCGCGGTCGTGCGTGTTAGCCCGATGCGTATCCCCTATCTCGACGTGACGTTGCCCGAATGGCAGGCCCGGCTGGCCGGGGTGCTGGTCTTCGTACTGATCCTGGCGGTGGTGCATCGCATCCTGTTCGCGGTGCTGCGCAAGGTCGCCAGCCGCACCGCGACCAAGACCGACGATATCCTGATCGCGCGGCTCGGGCGGCCGACCTTCTGGCTGATGATCGGCGTCGCGCTCGCCGCGTCGGGGCCGGGGCTCGACCTGCCGCGCTATTGGGAGACGATCTGGCAGCGGGTGATCGGATTGCTCACCCCGGCGATGTTCGGCTGGATGCTGCTCGCCGCGCTCACCGCCTATCGCGACCTCAGCGAGGTGCGGTTCGACATCACCGCCACCGACAATCTGCGCGCGCGGCGGCGGCGGACGCGCATCAGCATCCTCCACCGGATCGGCGTGTTCGTGCTGATCCTGCTGACCGTGATGATGATGCTGATGAGCATCCCCAGCGTCCGCACGATCGGCGTGACGCTGGCGGCCTCGGCGGGCGTCGCCGGCCTCGCGATCGGTGCCGCGGCGCAGCCCGCGCTCAAGAACCTGATCGCCGGCATCCAGATGGCGTTCACCGAGCCGATCCGCATCGACGACGTCGTCATCATCGACAACGAATGGGGGCGGATAGAGGACATCCGCCTGACCTATGTCGTCGTGCGGATCTGGGACGACCGGCGGCTGGTGGTGCCGGTCTCCAAGTTCCTCGAGAACAGCTTCCAGAACTGGACCCGCGAGACGAGCGCGTTGCTCGGCTCGGTGTTCTGGTATCTCGATCCCGCCGCCGACGTGCCGCGCATCCGTGCCAAACTGGAGGAGGTCGTCCGCGCCAATCCGCGCTGGGACCAGCGCTTCTTCAACCTGCAGGTGACCGATTCGAAGCCGGACGGGACGATGGAGCTGCGCGGGCTGATGACCGCCAAGGACGCCTCGACCGCTTTCGACCTGCGCTGCGACGTGCGCGAAGCGATCTATGCCTTCATCCGCGCCGAAATGCCCGAGGCGCTGCCCCGGGAACGTCTCATGCGGGCTCCGTCTGCTCCTGCTCCGTCTCCACCGTCGGACCCATCAGCGCATCGGTGAAGGTCTTGCGCCACCAGCCGATATCCTCGCGGGTGATGACGTCCATCATCTTGGTCCAGCGCTCGATCCGTTCCTCGCGCGGCATGCGCAGCGCGAGCATGATCGCGTCGGACATCTCCTCGGCGGAATAGGGATTGATCAGCACGGCGTCGGTGAGCTGGCAGGCGGCACCGGCGAAGCGCGACAGGATCAGCACGCCGGGGTCCTCCGGATTCTGCGCCGCGACATATTCCTTGGCGACGAGGTTCATGCCGTCGCGCAGCGGCGTGACGAGGCCGATCTTGGCGGCGCGATAGATGCCCGCGAGCACGTCGCGCGGATAGCCCTGGTTGACGTAGCGGATCGGCACCCAGTCGATATCGGCATAGCCGCCGTTGATCCGCCCCGCGAGACCTTCGAGCGTGCTGCGGATCTTCTGATAGCTGCCGACGGTCGCGCGGCTCGGCGGCGCGATCTGGAGCAGGGTGACTTCCTTGCGCTCTTCCGGATGCTCGTTAAGGAAGCGTTCGTAGCCGAGGAACCGCTCCTCCAGCCCCTTGGAATAATCGAGCCGGTCGACGCCGACGATCATATCGCGGCCGACCGCGGCGTCGCGCATCTGGCGGAAGGCGAGGCGCCCGCGCGTGCTGGTGGCGAGGCCGGCGAATTCCTTGGCGTCGATGCCGATCGGGCAGGCCATCACCTTCACCCGGCGATCGTCGAGGACCAGCTCGTCGCCCTCCATCCGCGCGCCCAGTTCGGCGAGCGCATAGTCGCGGAACGAATGCAGCCATTCGTCGGTGTGGAAGCCGATGACGTCATAGGCGAACAGGCTGCGCACCAGCGCCTGCGCCTCGGGCAGGATCGACAGCAGCCGGCGCGGCGGCCATGGAATGTGCAGGAAGAAGCCGAGCCTGTTCGTCGCGCCGCGCTTGCGCAATTCCTCGCCGAGCGGGAACAGGTGATAGTCCTGGATCCAGACCGCGTCATCCTCTTCGATCAGCGGCTGGACGGTATCGGCGAAGCGTTCGTTGACGCGCTGATAGCCGCCGGCGAATTCGCGTTCGTATTCGGCAAGATCGACGCGGTAATGGAACAGCGGCCAGAGCGTGCGATTGGCATAGCCGTTGTAATATTCGTCGATATCCTGCTCTTCGAGATCGACGGTCGCGGTGGTGACGCCTTCGTTGCGCTGGAAGGTGATCTGGCCGGTATATTCGTCGGTTTGATCGCCCGACCAGCCGAACCAGATCCCCTTATATTCGCGCAATGCGGAGGCGAGCGCGACCGCAAGGCCGCCCTGTGCACCGGAGTCGGAGCCCTTCGGGGCAGAAACGCGATTGGATATGATGATCAGGCGGCTCAGCGGATCGAACTCCATGGTTTAGACAACAGGGCGGCACAATTGATCATGCCGACCAGCGAATAGGTCTGCGGGTAATTGCCCCACAATTCCCCCGATGTCGGGTCGATATCCTCGGAGAGAAGCCCCGCTGCGGTGCGCCGTGCCAGCATCTCGTCGAACAGCGCGCGCGCATCGGCGTGGCGGCCGGTGAAATGCAGCGCCTCGATCAGCCAGAAGGTGCAGACGTTGAACGCGGTCTCGGGCAGGCCGAAATCGTCCTCGGTATCGTAGCGCAGCATGTGGCTGCCGCGGCGCAGGCCCTTTTCCACCGCCTCCAGCGTGCCGATGAAGCGGGGATCGTCGGGCTCGAAGAAGCGCAGGTCGAGCAGCTGGATCAGGCTGGCGTCGAGGTCGTCGCCCGAGAAGGTCGCCGACATGCGGTTGGTCTCGGGCCGCCATGCGCGCGTCTCGATCTCGGCGCGGATCGTGTCGGCGCGATCCTGCCAGAAGGCGCGACGATCTTCGAGGCCCAGGACGTGCGCGGCATTGGCGAGCCGGTCGCACGCCGCCCAGCACATCGCCGACGAATAGGTGTGGACGCTCTGCCGCGTGCGCAGCTCCCACAATCCGGCGTCGGGCTGGTCGTGGAACTGCCACGCCCGCTCGCCGACATGTTCGAGGCTCTCGAAATCCTCGCGGCCCGACTGGCGGAACAGCCGTTGGTCGAAGAAGGCGTGGACGCTGCACAGCACGATCTGGCCGTAGGCGTCGTGCTGGATCTGCTCATAGGCCTGATTGCCGACGCGCACCGGCCCCATGCCGCGATAGCCGGTGAGGCCGGGGGCAAAGCGCTCCTCGAGCGTCGGTTCGCCGAGCACGCCGTATAGCGGCTGGATATGGCCGCCCGCGGCGCTGTCGACGATGTTGCGCAGATAGCCGAGATAGCCCTCCAGCACGTCGAGCGCGCCGAGCCGGTTGAGCGCCTGTACGGTGTAATAGGCGTCGCGCACCCAGCAATAGCGATAGTCCCAGTTGCGCTCCGATCCGGCGTGTTCGGGGATCGAGGTGGTGAGCGCGGCGACGATCGCGCCGGTTTCCTCGTGCTGGCATAGCTTCAGCGTGATCGCCGAGCGGATCACGACGTCCTGCCATTCGAGCGGGATGGCGAGGCCGCGCACCCATTCCTGCCATTCGGTGATCGTCTGCGCGAGCATCGCCTCGAGCGTCTCGGCGAGGTCGCCGCTGAAGCTTTCGTCCGGCCCGAGGAAGAAATGCAGCGGCCGTTCGAGGCGGAAGGCGCGTTCTTCCTGCACCATGCCGATCGGCGCGGTGGTGGTGAGACGCAGCTGCATCGAATCGAGCAGGATGCGCAGATGGTTGGAGCCGCCGATCTGCTCGCGGCAGGTGCCGCCCCAGCCGCAGGTGGTGCGCAGCTTGACGGTGACGCGCGGGCTGCCGGCGATCGGGCGGACGATGCGCGCGAAGGCGACCGGGCGATAGGTGCGTCCCGTCCGCACGAAGCGCGGGCAGAAGTCGGTGACCTCCAGCACGTTGCCGGCATCGTCGGTATGCGTGCTGACGAGGATCGGCGTGTTGCGGATGTAGTGCTGCTCGACCTTGACCGAATTTTCGATGCCGATCGACCAATAGCCGCTGTCCGGCTCCGCGCCGCCGACCAGCGCCGAGAAGAGCGGATCGCCGTCGACGCGCGGCACGCACGCCCAGACGAAGCGGCCGGCACGATCGATCAACGCGCTGACCTGGCAATTGCCGATCGGCCAGAGGTCGACGCTCATCGCGGACGCATCGGGCTCAGGGGTCATGCGGCGAGGCTTTCGGTTGCGGCTTCGAGCCAATGGAGGGTCTGGGCGACGGTATCGAGACGATAAGCGGCGGCGGTGTCACGCGGCGCGCCGATCAACACGCCGGCGCCGCCAAGCGTGCGCGCGGCGACCATCGCCGGCTCGTCGGTATCGTCGTCGCCGAGGAAGACGGGGCGGCGGCCGGCCATCGCGGGACTCTGCATGAGCGCGTGGAGCGCCGTGCCCTTGTCGGCGCCGGGGACGCGCACCTCGACCATCATCTTGCCGGTCTGGAGGTGCAGGCCGGCGTCGGCGGCGAGGCGGGTGGCGAGGGCGTGCGCCGCGGTTTCGGCGGCCGGCACGGCGCGATAGTGGAGCGCGGCGCCGAGCGGCTTCGCCTCGACCAGCACACCCGATGTTGCAGTTGCGAAGGCTTTCATCTCGGTCACTATACGGTCGAGGGCGGCCGGGCGTTCCGCGCGTTCGTGCCGTCCGTCGGGCCAGCGCACCTCAAGCCCGTGGCTGCCCGAGATGGCGAAATGCGGATCGCCGAACAGGGCGCGGATGCCGCTGACCGGGCGGCCGGAGATGATCGCGACGCGGCCGTCGAGCCGATCCGACAGCCGCTCTATCAATGCGGCGAGGCGCGCGTCGACCGCGACCGCCTCCGGATGCTCGGCGAGTTCGACGAGCGTGCCGTCGAAGTCGAGGAACAAAGCGGCGTCGCGGAGCAGGTCGGCGGGGGGCGGGGGGAGGTGCGTCACGCGGCGCGGTGTCGGGGATCGGGCGGCGGGGGTCAAGGTGGTGACAGCGACGGGGCGGGGACAGACGACGTTGCAAGGAACGGCAGTGATGCTAGATCGTTATAAATCTTCGGCGTGAAAGGCGATTGACATGAAAGTTGCCATATCTGTCGCGGTCTGTTTAGCCGCATGTGGAACGGCTACGGCCCAGATACGGCAGGGCGTGCCATATCCTTCCAGTGCGGAGATCCGTGCCGCAGGGCAGGGTGCTATTGGCCGTATGCAGGGCGATGCTTTTTACGGTTCCGGCAATCGTGCTGCGGAAAGGCACTGCCTGACGGAGCGCAAGACCGGCCGAACGGTCTGTATGACCAAGGAGGAGTGGAAGCGCGAAGCCACGCGGATCACATCTTCGCAGCGACAGGATGGTGCTGGCCGCTGACGTGCGCGGCGAAGACGTCTTACTGACTTCGCCAGTTGCCGCGTCTTCTGAAACAATCTTTTCCCGCGAGGGGAACGCCGGGTCAGGCCGCGAGCTTGGTCATCCAGCCTTCGGCATGCGCGAACGCAGGCGCGTCATCCACGTCCAGCCAGTCGAGATCGCTGCAATCGACGATCTTCGCGCTGCCTTCGGCGGCGAGCAGGCGGACGCCTTCGGTGAGCGACGGGCTGTCGAGCGTCGCCAGCACCTCGAAGAAGCGTTGCGAAACCGCGAAGATGCCGGTGTCGTAGCAATCGTGCGGTTCGAGGCCCTTGCCGATCGCGACGATCGCATCGCCGCGCGTCGCGACGCAGGTGACGTCGAGCGGGTCGACCCAGGCATGGCCGAGACGGCGGTCGATGCCGAGCCGCAGGCCCTCGCCGGCGCCCGCCCTCGCGAGACGGCGATAGTGGCGCGGCTGGACGAGGTGATCGCACATCGCGAGCACCGCGCCCTGCGGCCCGATCAGCGCGCGCGCCGCCAGTGCCGACACGCCGTTGGGCTGATGATAGTCGGTCATCACCGTCACCACCTCGAGCGGCCATTGCCGGCCGGCGAGGTGGGCGGCGATCGCGTCGGCGCCATAGCCGAGCGAGACGATCGCGCGGGTCAGCCCCGCCGCCGCCATGCCGTCGAGCGCATGGTCGATCAAGGCGCGCCCCGCCACCGGGCAGAGCGGCTTGAACGGCGTCACCGCACGGAGCCGGCTGCCCTGTCCGGCGGCGAGCAGCAGGCCCGTGGTGATCATCAGGCGGCCTTGATGAACGCTTCGACCGCGGTCTGGGCGAGGTCGTCGGTCATCTGCGTGCGCGGATGCTTGCAGAAATAGGCGCTGGCGGGATCGATGACGCCGGCGATGCCGCGGTCCTTGGCGATCGCCGCGCAGCGGATCATGTCGATCGCGACACCCGCGGAATTGGGCGAATCCTCGACCGAGAGGCGCAGTTCGAGGTTCATCGGCACGCCGCCGAACAACTGGCCTTCCATGCGCAGGAAGCAGACCTTGTTGTCGTTCTGCCACGGCACGTAATCCGACGGGCCGATGTGGACGTTGTCGTCGTCGAGCCGCTCCGCCGCGACCGATTGGACCGCCTCGGTCTTCGAGATCTTCTTCGATTCGAGCCGGCGGTGGTTCGACATGTTGAGGAAGTCGGTGTTGCCGCCGGTGTTGAGCTGATAGGTCCGGTCGAGCTTGACGCCGCGCTTGGCGAACAAATCGGTCAGCACGCGGTGGACGATCGTCGCGCCGAGCTGTGCCTTGATGTCGTCGCCGATGATCGCGACGCCGGCATCCTCGAACTTCTTCGCCCATTCCGGGTTCGACGCGATGAACACCGGGATGTTGTTGACGAAGGCGACACCTGCCTCGAGCGCGCATTCGGCGTAGAATTCGGTCGCCTGCTGGCTGCCCACGGGCAGGTAGTTCATCAGCACGTCGGTGCCGCTCGCCTTCAGCTCGGCGACGACGTCGGCCTTGCTCGGCTGCGTGTCGTTGGCGACGATGAAGGTGCGGTCGTCCTTATAGTCGGCCATATGGTCGGCGACGCCGTCGAGCACCGCGCCCATCTTCACGACGGTGCCGGTCGCCGGCACGTTGGCGGCGAAGACGGCGGTGCAGTTCGGCTTGGCGAAGATCGCCTCGGCGACGTCCTTGCCGACCTTGCGCGTGTCGACGTCCCAGGCGGCGACGACCTTGATGTCGGAAGGCTTATAGCCGCCGAGTTCCCAGTGCATCAGGCCGACGAGATCGTTGGCGCCTTCGCGATAATGCTCCAGCCCCTGGACGAGCGAGCTCGCGCAGTTGCCGATGCCGACGATGGCGATGTTGATGCTCTTCATGAATGACCCTGTTCGCTTGGATAAAGAATGGACTGCGGCGTGGCGCCGTGAACGAAACGGCGCTCGACGCGCCGGTGGCGGTAAAGACCGACCGCGCAGACCAGCGTCAGCGGGACGATCTCGAACCAGAAAAAGAGGCGCGGGCTGCCGAGCAGGCACGCGGCGCACACCGCCCAGACGCGGACGTTGGCGGTGAGCAGCGACTGCAGCCGCATCACCGGAACGGCAGCGGCGGCATAAGCGGCGGCGAAGGCGGACGGGTCTTCGGCGGCGCCGAAGCGGCGCTCGAACGGCATCGAGATGCGGTCGACCGACCCCGCGACGCTGTCGTACAGGCGGACGAGGACCATGCCGGTCGGCACCGGCACCGTGGCGAGCGGCGTGCCGCGGGTGCGGCGGTGGAAGCGAGCGCGCTCGCCTTCGTAAAGGCTCGACTGGACCGCGTGGCAGCCGCCCGCGGCGATGGCGAGCATCCAGCCGCCGGTCGTGCCGATCGTCCAGGCGAGCGACAGATAAATCAGCGCGAAGACACCGTGGTCGCACAGCCCGTCGAGCGTGCGGCCGAGCGCGCTCGCGGTCTTGGTCGCGCGCGCGATCATGCCGTCGAGTCCGTCGGCGACCAGCCAGGCGACCGAGAACACCAGACCGACCAGCGCCATCGCCGGATCGCGCCAATGCGCATAGGCGACCGCCGCGACCGTGCCGCAGGCGAGGCCGATCAGCGAGACCATATTGGCCGAGACACCGTGCCGCAGGGCAAGGGGGAGCAGGGCGTGCGACGCTGGGTGAATCAGGTAGAGATTCGATGGGTCCTCGATCCGGCGATCGCGCGAGCCATCCCGGGGAGGCGGTGTCATCAGATCTTCATAATGCGCCCGCCCCCTTATAAAGGCAAGATTCTATGGAACGTTTCGGCGCAACTCGTCGAGCCACACGGCCGCCGTGCCGTCCGAGGGGGCGCGCCAGTCGCCGCGCGGGCTCAACGCGCCGCCGCCCGACACCTTCGGCCCGTTGGGAATGGCGGAACGTTTGAACTGGCTGAGCTGGAAGAAACGGACGACGAACCGCTCCAGCCAATGTTTGATCGTCGGCAGATCGTAGGCGGTGCGCGCCTCGGCGGGGAAATCCGCCGGCCAATGCCCTGACGCCGCGTCGCGCCATGCATGCCAGGCGAGGAAAGCGACCTTCGACGGGGCGAGCCCGTGACGGACGACGTAATGCGCGAAGAAGTCGTTGAGCGGATAGGGGCCGATCATCGACTCGGTGCTCTGCATCGTGCCGTCGGCCCCGGCCGGGACGAGCTCGGGCGAGATTTCCTGGCCGAGGATCGTCGACAGCACCCCGTTGGTGGCCTCGTCATATTGGCCGGTGCGGATGCACCAGCGGATCAGGAACTGGATCAGCGTCTTGGGGACGCCGCTGTTGACCGCATAATGGCTCATCTGGTCGCCGACGCCATAGGTGCACCAGCCCAGCGCCAGCTCGCTGAGGTCGCCGGTGCCGAGCACGATGCCGCCGCGCTGGTTGGCGAGGCGGAACAGGTAATCGGTGCGCAGCCCCGCCTGCACGTTTTCGAAGGTGACGTCATAGACCGCCTCGCCGTTGGCGAAGGGGTGACCCATGTCGGCGAGCATCTGGCGCGCGGCGGGACGGATGTCGATCTCGTCGGCGGTGCAGCCGAGCGCGCGCATCAGCGCCCAGGCGTTGCTCTTGGTGGCGTCGCCGGTGGCGAAGCCGGGCATGGTGAAGCCGAGGATGTCGGCGCGCGGCCGGCCGAGCCGGTCCATCGCCTTGGCCGCGACGATCAGCGCATGCGTCGAGTCGAGGCCGCCGGACACGCCGATGACCAACGTCTTCGATTTCGTGGCGGCGAGCCGCTTGGACAGCGCCTCGACCTGGATGTTGAAGGCTTCGTAACAATCCTCGTCGCGGCGGGCGGGATCGTTGGGGACGAAGGGGAAGCGGCGGATCGGCCGTTCGAGACCGATGTCGGTGAGGCTCGGCTGATGTGCGAAGCCGATGCGGCGGACGCGCGTCTCGGGATGACCGGCGGCGGCGGCCGAATCGTTGAACGTGCCGTTGCGCAGCCGCTCCTGCACGATCCGTTCGAGATCGACGTCGACGACGGCGAGTTCGGGCGCCTGCACGAAGCGCTTCGATTCGACCATCAAATCGCCGCATTCGTAGACGAAGCCCTGACCGTCCCACGCGACGTCGGTGGTGCTCTCCCCCGGTCCGGCGGCAGAATAGACGTAGGCGGAAGACGTGCGCGCCGATTGCGCGGCGGCGAGCAGCATCCGCTCGCGCCCCTTGCCGATGACGATGTTGGAGGCGCTCAAATTGCAGCAGATCGTCGCCCCGGCGAGCGCGCCGGCGGTCGAGGGCGGGGTGGGCGCCCAATAATCCTCGCAGATTTCAGCATGGACGACGAAGCCGGGCAGATCGTCGGCGGCGAAGAGCAGGTCGGTGCCGAACGGCACGTCGGCGTCGCCGAGACGGATCGTCAGGCCGTGCAGGCCGAGGCCGGAGGCGAACCAGCGCTTTTCGTAATATTCGCGGTAATTGGGGAGGAAGGTCTTGGGTACAACGCCGAGGATGCGGCCGCGGTGGAGCGCGACCGCGGTGTTGTAGAGCCGGCCGTTGCGGACCAGCGCGGCGCCGACGAGCAGCAGCGGCGCTAGGCCGGCGGTCTGCTCGGCGACCGCGAGGACCGCGGCCTCGCTGGCGCGCTGCTGCGCGGATTGCAGATGGAGATCGTCGATCGCGTAGGAGGTGAGGTTGAGCTCGGGGAAGACGACGAGATCGACGCCGCGATCGTGCGCCTCACGCGCCATGGCGACGGTCGCGGCGACGTTGGCGGCGACGTCGCCGACGCTGGCGAGCGGCGTCGCGGCGGCGACGCGGGCGAACTGATGGCGGTGGATCGAGGGAAAGGCGTCGGTCATGGGGCGGTGGTAGCCGTGATGGGATGCGGGTTCTACCCGTGCAACGAGCGGGTTGGGGGGGATGATCCGGGAAGGGGGCCGCGGATCGCGTGTGCCCCGTGCGATCGGACAGGCGGTGCAGGATTCGCCTTCTCCTATCGTCATCCCGGCGCAGGCCGGGACCCATGGATGCGGAACGCCGAAGGTGGGGCCGACGCTGGTTGCATCGTGTCCATGGGTCCCGGCGTTCGCCAGGATGACGATGGGGCGTACGTCCGATCACCTCGTGGCAGGCGGAGGGTCATACGGGGACACCCCTTCCGTCGTCATCCCCGCGCAGGCGGGGATCCAGACGCGCAGGTGTCGCGATGGAGCGGTCAGGTCCGCGCGTATGGATCCCCGCCTGCGCGGGGATGACGGTTTTGGGGTGGGGGATGCGCTCTCTCCCAACCGTCATTCCGGCGCAACCCGAACCCTTGGGGCGCGGTGCCGATGGTGCGCGCGTGGCGTCCTGCTCACGGCGTGGTAAGGGTGACGCATGAGCACGATCGTTTATGGCATCCGCAATTGCGACACGGTGAAGAAGGCACGGGCGTGGCTGGACGGGGCGGGGATCGCCTATGGCTTCCACGACTATAAGACGCAGGGCGTCGATCAGGCGCAGCTGGAAGGCTGGGTGGAGCGGCGCGGCTGGGAGGTGCTGCTCAATCGCGCCGGGACGACGTTCCGCAACTTGGCCGAGGCGGACAAGGCCGACCTCGACGCGGCGCGCGCGGTCGCGCTGATGTGCGCGCAGCCGTCGATGATCAAGCGACCGGTGGTCGAGGCGGGCGAGACGCTGCTCGTGGGGTTCAAGCCGGCCGAATGGCAACAGGCGTTGGTGGAAGGCGGCGCCGCGACAGGGTGAGCAGGGCGCCGATCGTCGGCTCTGGATCGCGTCCGCGCCGCGCGGTACAGCCGCGCGATGTCCACCACTTATACCATCGATACCGCCACCAGCCGCGCCAATCCCACCCCGGCGCCGCGCAAGCGCTTGACCGTGCCGGCGATCCGCCGGCGCAAGTCGAGCCGGGAGGGCGGCGGCGAGCCGCTGGTGATGCTCACCGCTTATACCGTGCGTACCGCGCAATTGCTCGATCCGCATTGCGACATGCTGCTGGTCGGCGACAGCCTGGGGCAGGTGATCTACGGCCTGCCGTCGACGGTGCCGGTGACGCTGCAGATGATGGCGGCGCATGGCGCGGCGGTGGTGCGCGGCAGCTATCATGCCGTCGTCGTCATCGACATGCCGTTCGGCAGCTACGAGGCCTCGCCGCAGCAGGCGTTCGAAAGCGCGGCGTTCCTGCTCAAGGAAACCGGCGCGGCGGCGGTGAAGCTGGAGGGCGGCGAGGCGATGGCGCCGACGGTGCGCTTCCTCAGCGAACGCGGCGTTCCGGCGATGGGTCATGTCGGGCTGACGCCGCAGGCGGTCAACGTGCTCGGCGGCTATGGCGCACGCGGCAAGAGCGAAGCGGAGGCGGCGAAGATCGTCGCCGACGCCACCGCGGTCGCCGAGGCGGGCGCGTTCGCGGTGGTGATCGAGGGGGTGATGGAGCCGATCGCGATCCGCATCACGCAGGCGATCGCCTGTCCGACGATCGGCATCGGCGCGTCGGCGCAATGCGACGGGCAGGTGCTGGTGGCGGAAGACATGCTCGGCCTGTTCGAGCGCACCGCGCGCTTCGTGAAGCGCTACGACGACATGGCCGGACGGATCTCCGCCGCCGCCGAAGCCTATGCCGGCGAAGTCCGCGCGCGCGTCTTTCCGGGACCCGAGCAGATCTATCCCGCGAAGGACTAGGTCGGCGACGCCCTCAACCCGCCACATTTCCCGTGCTTTCGTTTCGCCGACGTCGCCGCTAAGAGTGCGCGCCACTTCCTCTGTCTGTTCCGGAGCCCTCCTTGGCCCTCACGCCGCAAAACAACCAAGCGTTCCTGCGCGAAGTCGACGACGAGCTGCGCCGCGATCAGTTGACCAGCTTCTGGGAGCGCTACGGGCGCTGGACGATCGCGGGAATCGTGGTGGCGCTCGCGGCCTTCGCCGCCGTCCTCTACTGGCAGCATCGCCAGACCGAGGCGGCGGGCGTCGAGGGCGAGCAATTGCAGGCGGCCTATGACTCGCTCGGCGCGGGGCAGGCCGATCAGGCGAACAAGGCGCTCGCGCCGATCGCCGGCTCGGGCCGCGAGGGCTATCGCGCGCTCGCGCTGATGACGCAGGCCGACATCCTGCTCGGCAAGAAGCAGGACAAGGCCGCCGCCGCGCTCTTCGCCAAGATCGCCGCCGACACGAGCCTCGCGCAGCCGTTCCGCGACATCGCGCTGATCCGCCAGACCACCGCCGAATTCGACACGCTGAAACCGCAGGTCGTCATCGAGCGGCTGCGGCCGCTGGCGGTGCCGGGCAACGCCTATTTCGGCAGCGCCGGCGAGCTGGTCGCGATCGCCTATCTCGACAGCGGCCGCAAGGACCTCGCCGGCCGGCTGTTCGGCCAGCTCGCGCAGAGCGACGCCGTCCCCGACTCGATCCGTCAACGCGCGGTTCAGATGGCCGGCACGATGGGGGTCGACACCGCGGGTGCCGACGGCGGCGCGACCGTGCGCATCGTCTCCCCCGCCAGCGCGGCCGCGGCACAATCGAAGGAAGCACCTGCGCAATGACGACCAGATATCGGGCCTCGGTGGCCGTCGCCGCGCTGATCGCGCTGTCTTCCTGCGGCATCTTCAAGGGCGGCGCCAAGAAGACCCCGACGGTCGGCGAGCGCGTTCCGATCCTCGCCTCCGAAAACGCGATCGAGGCGGACAGCACGATCGCCGACATCCAGGTGACGCTGCCCGCTGCCGAGGCGAACGATGCCTGGACGCAGCCGGGCGGCAATGCCGCCAAGTCGATGGGTCAACTCGCACTCGCCGCGACGCCGTCGCGCGCGTGGCAGGCGTCGATCGCCGGCGGCTCGAACCGCGAGCGGCTCGGCGCGGCGCCGGTTGTCGCGGACAACAAATTGTTCGTCGTCGACGTCGCCGCGCAGGTCCATGCCTTCGCCGCCGATACCGGCGCGAAATTGTGGGATGCCTCGGTCAGCAGCGGCGACGAGAACCGCCCGGCGCGCTTCGGCGGCGGCGCGAGCTATGACGAGGGCCGCGTCTTCGCGACCGACGGCGTCGGCGACGTCGTCGCGCTCAATGCCGCGGACGGCAAGGAGATCTGGCGTGCCAAGCCGGGCGGGCCGCTGCGCGGCGCGCCGACCGTCGCCAACGGCTCGGTCTATGTGCTGAGCCAGGACAATCAGATCTTCGCGCTCGATCAGAGCGACGGCAAGGTCCAGTGGGCGCAGTCGGGCACGCTCGAGACGCAGGGCGTGTTCGGCGTCGCCGCACCCGCCGCCAGCCAGGGGACGGTGGTCGCCGGTTTCTCGAGCGGCGAGCTCAACGCCTATCGCTACGAGAACGGCCGCGTGCTGTGGGGCGATGCATTGTCGCGCACCTCGATCACCACCTCGGTGTCGAGCCTGTCGGACATCGACGCGGCGCCGGTGGTCGACAACGGTCGCGTCTTCGCGGTCGGCCAGGGCGGGCGCATGGTCAGCCTCGACCTCGCCACCGGCCAGCGGCTGTGGGAGCAGAATTTCGCCGGCATCTCGACGCCGTGGATCGCGGGCGAGTGGCTGTTCGTCGTCACCGACGATGCGCGCCTCGTCTGCCTCGCGCGGTCGAACGGCAAGGCACGCTGGATCGCGCAATTGCAGCGGTTCAAGAACGCCAAGAAGAACAAGGGGCCGCAGGTCACCTGGTTCGGCCCGGTGCTGGCGGGCGGGCGGCTGGTGCTGACCAATTCGCTGGGGCAGGTGGTGTTCGCCTCGCCGACCGACGGCAGCATCGCGACGACGGTCGAGGCGAAGGACAGTTTCGCGCTGCCGCCGATCGTGGTGAAGTCGACGCTGTACACGCTGGGACAATCGGGCAAGATCACCGCCTATCGATGATTGCAAAATCCTCCCCCGCCAGGGGGAGGGGGACCGCTCGGCGCCAGCCGAGTGGTGGGGGGGGAGGACAGGGCGGGAGTCGGCAACAAGGCTCCCGCCCTGTCCTCCCCCTCCGTCAGCGCTACGCGCTGCCACCTTCCCCTTGCGGGGGAGGACTTAGGTGCTCGTGCCGGGGAGGATTGGTATTTCCCGCCACCTCTTCTAAGAGCCGGGGCATGTCCCGTATTCCCACCGTCGCGATCGTCGGCCGTCCCAACGTCGGCAAGTCGACGCTGTTCAACCGTCTGGTCGGCAAGAAACTCGCGCTCGTCGACGACCGGCCCGGCGTCACCCGCGACCGGCGCGAGGGCGATGCGCATCTGATCGGCCTCGACTTCCGCGTCATCGACACCGCGGGCTATGAGGATCACGACGCCCAGACGCTGCCCGGGCGGATGCGCATCCAGACCGAGGCGGCGATCGGTCAGGCGGACGTCGCGCTGTTCCTGTTCGACGCGCGCGCCGGCATCGTGCCGCTCGACGAGGAAATCGGCCGCTGGCTGCGGTCCTCGACCACGCCGGTGATCCTCGCCGCCAACAAGGCCGAGGGCAGGGCGGGTGAACAGGGTATCCTCGAGTCGCTCAGCCTCGGCTTCGGCGATCCGGTGCAATTGTCCGCCGAACATGGCGAGGGGATGGGCGACCTGTTCGAGGCGCTGCTGCCGCATATCGAGAAGGCGCTCGCCGCAATCCCCGAGGAGGATGAGGACGATCGGCCCGACGCGCCGCTCAAGCTCGCGATCGTCGGTCGGCCCAACGCGGGCAAGTCGACGCTGATCAACCGCATGCTCGGCGAGGACCGGATGATCACCGGCCCCGAAGCGGGCATCACGCGCGATTCGATCGCGGTCGACTGGCTGTGGCAAGACCCGAAGGGCGAACCGCGCCCGGTGCGGCTGATCGACACCGCCGGCATGCGCAAGCGCGCCAAGGTGCAGGACAAGCTCGAGAAGATGTCGGTCGCCGACGCGCTGCACGCGGTCGATTTCGCCGAGGTCGTGGTGCTGCTGCTCGATGCGACGCTGGGGCTGGAGGCGCAGGACCTGCGCATCGCCGACAAGGTGCTCGAAGAGGGGCGCGCGCTGGTGATCGCGCTCAACAAATGGGACGTGGCGGAGAATGCCTCGTCGCTGTTCAACGGCGTCAAGCGTGCGCTGGAGGACGGCCTGTCACAGGTGAAGGGCGTCACCGTGATGACGGTATCGGCGGCGACCGGCAAGGGCATCGACCAGCTGATCCAGGCGGCGTTCGATACGCGCGAGGCGTGGTCGAAGCGCGTCGGCACCGGCGAGATGAACCGCTGGTTCGAGCGCGCGATCGAGGCGAACCCGCCGCCCGCGCCCGGCGGCAAGCGGATCAAGATGCGCTATGTCACGCAGGTCAAGACGCGGCCGCCGAGCTTCGTGGTGTTCGGCACCCGCGTCGACCAATTGCCGGCAAGCTACGAACGCTATCTCGTCAATTCGATGCGCAAGGAACTGGGCTTCGGCGCCGTTCCGGTGCGCATGACCTTTCGCGCGCCGAAGAATCCGTTCGACAACAAGGAATAAGCGGCAAGACTTGGCAACGTCGTGTTTACCGCTTGGGCTTAGGATCGCCGGCGAACCGATGTGGGATGTCCCCACGGCCGAGGGGAGAAGGCAGTGTCGTTCGCAGGCAGCACGTTGGTGGACTGGGCCGTGTTCGCGCAGGCGCGCAGCGACCTCGGCGCCGGTTTCGTGCGCATCCTCGGCTATTTCCGCGAAGACGGCGTCAAGTCGGTGGTCGCGATCGAACAGGCGATGCGCACCAGCAGCGCCGCGGCGATCGTCATCCCCGCCCATACGCTGAAGGGCGAGGCGCGCCAGTTCGGCGCCGAGCCGCTGGCGACGCTGGCCGAATCGATCGAGGAACTCGCCCGCGGCTGCGTCGAGCGGCAGGACACCTGCGAGGAGGCGCTGGAACTGGTGGTACAACTGCGGCCGCTGTTCTTCGAGACGCTCGGCCTGCTCGAACGCGAAGCCAATCCGCTCGTCCCGCGGCGGCCGGTGCCGGGGGGCTTCGGGCGGAAGATCTGAGGCGCGCCATTCACCCCTATGACGACGTTCGGCTCACTGGCGGTTTTATCGCGAGAATCGTAAACATGGCCTACTGCGATCGATGATCCAGCGAAGCTTCATGTCTCGCCAATAAGCCTCAACACACATCAGGAGCGGTACCGCGGGGGAGAGTCCGTCAGCCGGTACACTCGATCCCCCGCGTCCCGAAACGTGCCGGTGCCGGCTTTTACCGGCTGGCTCCGCTCCGTATATTTCGTTGACGGCGCGTTCTGGGCAAGGATCGAATAGCGTAGTCCGCGGCCAAAAAAAAGGCCGGTCTTGCGACCGGCCGAAAAGTTTTTAGGAGAGGATGCCTGAAAGGCACGGTCTTTGTGCATCGCAGCAAGGATCTGTGCAATTGCAAAAGGCGCAATCACGCTTTCGTTAATGACAATCGTCATGCCGTCCCGGCGACCGCGGCGGTTGTGCCCGCGTCGGGATCGGCATAGCGGGGTGGCATGCGTCTGCCCCTGATCCTGCTTGCCACCATCGCTCTGTCCAGCGCCACGCCGGCGGCGGCACCGCGCGAGCCCGCCGTCGTCCGGGTGCGGCTCGACACGCCTTATGGCCCGATCGTGCTGGCGCTGGATGCCCGCCATGCGCCGCGGACGGTCGCCAACTTCATGGGCTATGTCGATGACGGGCGGTTCGACGGGATGAGCTTCTATCGGTCCGCTCGCAACCGCAGCGCGCCGACCTATGGCTTCATCCAGGGCGGTATCCGCACCGATGCGCGGCGCATCCTGCCGTCGTTCCCGCTCGAAATGACGGCGATGACGGGGCTGCGCCACGTCGACGGCACGATTTCGATGGCGCGGCGGGCCGAGGCCGGGTCGGCGGGCGGCAATTTCTTCATCACCGTCGGCGCGATGCCGAGCATGGACGCCAAGGGCGACTATCCCGGCTATGCAGCCTTCGGTCATGTCGTGTCGGGCATGCCGGTGGTGAAGCGTATCCTGGCGCTGCCGACCGGGGGCGGGATGGGCGGGCAGTTGCTGCTGAAGCCGATCCGGCTGGTCGCTGCACGCCGGCTGACCGGCACGCCGCACCCCACGGGGCTGGTCAAGCCGTGGCTGGTGAAGACCACGGACCGCAAAGCGAATTGAGCCATATCAAGGGGTTGGTGCAACCATTGCTCGCCGGCCCGGTTATCACGCTATCTTTCAGGAGAGCAGCGATGAAGACCGGATTTCTAGCCGTACTGGCGACCGTGGCGATGGTATCGCCGATCGCCATGGAGCCGGCCTCCGCGCAGCGCGGTGATCGGTATCAGGATCAGCGGCGCGACAATCGCTGGCAGGGCGACAATGACGGCAATTGGGACCCCGCCAATTCCTATCGCGACGGCCGCTATCGCGAGCGCCGCCTCGGCCGCGACGACCGGATCTATCGTGGCCGCGACGGCCGCGCCTATTGCAAGCGCAACGATGGCACGACGGGTCTGGTGGTCGGTGCGGTCGGCGGCGGCGTGCTCGGCAATCTCGTCGGCGGCGGCACGCTGGGCACGCTGCTCGGCGCGGGCGGCGGCGCGTTGCTCGGCCGGTCGGTCGATCGCGGCAAGGTCAAGTGCCGCTAAGCTGAACGTGCGACGGCCCCGCGATCACGCGGGGCCGTTTTGCATTGGGGATCAGCCGTTGAGATGCGGCGCAGCGCCGGCTTTCGGCGAATCATGCTCGCTGATCGAGTTGAGCTGCACGTAATTGTGGATACCCATCCGCTCGATCATCTCGAACTGGCGCTCGAGCGTGTCGACATGTTCTTCCTCGCTGGCGAGGATCCGCGTGAACAGGTCGCGGCTGATGAAGTCCTTGACCTCCTCGCAATAAGCGATCGCGCCCTTGAGCTGGACGACGGCTTCTTCCTCCATCGCGAGATCGGCGCGGAGGATCTCCTCCACCGTTTCGCCGATGCGCAAGCGGCCGAGCAGCTGGAAATTGGGCAGGCCGTCGAGGAAGAGGATGCGCTCCGACAGCCAGTCGGCGTGCTTCATCTCGTCGATCGATTCCATCCGCTCATACTGGGCGAGCTTGTAGACGCCCCAATGGTCGAGGACGCGATAGTGCAGCCAATATTGGTTGATCGCGGTCAGCTCGTTCTTGAGCGCTTCGTTGAGATATTCGATGACCCGCGGGTCGCCCTTGATCGCCATATGTCCACCCTAGATTGTCCGTGTTGCGGACGATCTAGGCTTCGGAAGGGTAGGGCTGCAAGAAAAAAACCGCAGAAATCTGCCGTTTTTTACGTTGCGAACGTCAGGCAGCAGCGCGTTCGGTGTCGATAATGGCTCTCGCTACCATGACGCACTGGCCGCATTTCGCCCGGCAGCCGAGCGATTGATAGGCCTGGCAGGCCGTCTGGCAGCCGCTGCGTGCGGCGGCACGGACCTGGGATTCTCGTATGGCATTGCAAACGCAGACAACCATGGATGCTCCTCGCTTCGCCGCCTGTATGCGGATACTGCGAGACGTTCGCAAGTGGATTTGCGACTAATTCGCAGTCGCTAACGCACGGTTCGTCGCAACTGCGAAAATCCTCCCCCGCCAGGGGAGGGGGACCGTTCGGCGTTCGCCGAATGGTGGAGGGGGAGGACAGGTGGGAGCTCCGTAACGGAACGCCCACCTGTCCTCCCCCTCCGTCACGCCTTCGGCGCGCCACCTCCCCCTGGCGGGGGAGGAACCAGAAGATCAAGCCAGCGCCGAGTCGGTACCCATCAGTTTCGGGAAGAAGCCCTCGTGGGCGCTGCGCAGCGCCTCGATCGTGACGACGTCGTCGCGGTCGGGGCGTTCGAAGATCAGGCGCTTGCCGCCGGTGCGGCCGAGCGGCTCGGCCTCGACGCCCGCGGCGTGCGCGGCGCCGAGGAAGTCGAGCAAAGCATGGTCGTGGACGGTGACGACGTAGACGCCTTGATCCTCGGCGAAGAAGGCGCGGGCGCAGTCGAACGGCTGCTTGCGGTCGATCATCGCGCCGATGTTGCCCGCGAGCGCCATCTCGGCGAGCGTCACCGCGATGCCGCCGTCGGAAACGTCGTGGAC
This sequence comes from Sphingomonas sp. GW821-FHT04B01, assembly GCF_059420425.1. NCBI lineage: Bacteria > Pseudomonadati > Pseudomonadota > Alphaproteobacteria > Sphingomonadales > Sphingomonadaceae > Sphingomonas > Sphingomonas sp. GW821-FHT04B01. Next base: position 243,481 of record NZ_JBWKTR010000004.1, read on the forward strand.
GGCGGAGAGCTGGCCGTCGGCGATCGCTGTTCGGATCAGGTCGCCGGCCTTGCGCTCGGCGGCGAGGTCGACCGGCGGCGGCGGGCCTTCCTCGCGGCCGTGGCATTCGCGCAAATAGAGCGACTGGCCGAGATGGCCGCCGCGCTTGCCGACGGTCAGGATGATGTCGCCGGTGCCCTTGAAGGCGATCGTCGCGTTCTTCGTCCAGTCCTTGAGCAGGCCGACGCCGCCGATCGCCGGGGTCGGCAGGATCGCGCTGCCGCCGCCGGTCGCCTTCGATTCGTTGTAGAGGCTGACGTTGCCCGAGACGATCGGGAAGTCGAGCGCGCGGCACGCCTGCGCCATGCCGTCGAGACAGCCGACGATCTGGCCCATGATCTCCGGGCGCTGCGGATTGGCGAAGTTGAGGCAGTTGGTGATCGCGAGCGGCGTCGCGCCGACCGCGGTCAGGTTGCGCCACGCCTCGGCGACCGCCTGCTTGCCGCCCTCGACCGGGTCGGCGAAGCAATAGCGCGGCGTGCAATCGGTGGTGATCGCCAGCGCCTTGTCGGTGCCGTGGACGCGCACCACCGCGGAGTCGCCGCCGGGGGCCTGCACCGTGTCGGCGCCGACCATGTGGTCGTATTGCTCCCAGATCCAGCGGCGGCTGGCGACGTCGGGCGAGCCCATCAGCGTCAGCAGGTCGGCAGCGATGTCCTTGCTTTCCGGCACGTTGGTAAGCGGCGCGGGCTTGGGCGTCGGGACGTGCGGACGATCGTACAGCGGCGCCTCGTCGGCGAGCGGGCCGAGCGGGATGTCGCAGACGGTTTCGCCCTTGAAGGTCAGCACCATGCGGCCGGTGTCGGTGACGCGGCCGATGACCGCGAAGTCGAGCTCCCATTTGCGGAAGATCGTCTCCGCCTCGGCCTCGCGGCCGGGCTTCAGCACCATCAGCATGCGCTCCTGCGATTCGGAGAGCATCATCTCGTACGGCGTCATGCCGGTTTCGCGCTGGGGGACGTCGTCCATCACGAGCTCGATGCCGACGCCGCCCTTCGACGCCATCTCGACGCTGGAGGAGGTCAGGCCGGCGGCGCCCATGTCCTGGATCGCGACGATCACGTCGGTCGCCATCAGTTCGAGGCACGCCTCGATCAGCAGTTTTTCGGTGAAGGGATCGCCGACCTGCACGGTCGGGCGCTTGGCGTCGGCGTCCTCGCCGAAATCGGCCGACGCCATCGTCGCGCCGTGGATGCCGTCGCGGCCGGTCTTGCTGCCGACGTAGACGATCGGATTGCCGATGCCGCTGGCGGCCGAATAGAAGATCTTGTCCTGATCGGCGACGCCGACGGTCATCGCGTTGACGAGGATGTTGCCGTCATAGGCGGGGTGGAAATTGACCTCGCCGCCGACCGTCGGGACGCCGACGCAATTGCCGTAGCCGCCGATGCCGTGAACGACGCCGGCGATCAGATGGCGCATCTTGGGGTGCGCCGGCGAGCCGAAGCGCAGCGCGTTCATATTGGCGACCGGCCGCGCGCCCATCGTGAAGACGTCGCGCAGGATGCCGCCGACGCCGGTCGCCGCGCCCTGATAGGGCTCGATATACGACGGGTGGTTGTGGCTCTCCATCTTGAAGATCGCGGCCTGGCCGTCGCCGATGTCGATCACGCCGGCATTCTCGCCGGGGCCGCAGATCACCTGCGGGCCTTCGGTGGGGAGCTTCTTGAGGTGGATGCGGCTCGACTTGTAGCTGCAATGCTCGGACCACATCACCGAGAAGATGCCGAGCTCGACGAGATTGGGCTCGCGGCCCAGCGCGTGCAGGACGCGCTCATATTCTTCCGTGGACAGGCCGTGGTCGGCGACGATCTGGGGCGTGATCTCGGTCATGCGCGGGGCCTTAGCGGGGCGGGGCGGGTTCGTCACCATCGCTGATCGGTTGACGCTGTACGACGGACACGGGCAGGGCGCGCGGCACTTGAATTCTGGAGACGATGATGGCCGCGATTCCGTTCGACATTCCCCACAGCCTCGGTCGCGCGGAAGCGCGGCGGCGGATCGAGGCGGGGCTGCCGAAACTGGCGCAGCATATTCCCGGCGGCGGCACGGTCGATGCCGAATGGACCGGGCCGGATGCGCTCGCGCTGGCGATCGTCGCGATGGGGCAGAAGGTCGCCGTCGACATGGCGGTGGGCGAGAGCAACGTCAGCGGCACGGTCAAGGTGCCGATGATGCTGGCGATGATGTCCGGCCCGATCGCCGAATTCGTGAAGACGAGTGCGGAGAAGATGCTGGCGAAGGGGGCGTAGCGGAAGGTTTGCCTCGCCCTCGCCAGTTCGAGACCTTCGTGAAAGTCGACCCGGCCACGGTTGCTGTGCAGTGTTCCTGCGAACGCAGGAACCCAGGGCCAAGCAGAGCAACGGTTGACGGCATTCCGGACTCCTGGGCTCCTGCGTTCGCAGGAGCACTGGTGGGGTTTCGCAGAGGTTTCGATCAAGTCCGGGGGGATGAAGGAGGTTTGTCCAGTATAACGGTGTTCCCGGTTGCTACCGCAACCGCCCGGCGTGCCACGCGAGGTGGTCGGCCATGAAGGTCGAGATGAAATAATAACTGTGGTCGTAGCCCGGCTGCATGCGCAGCGTCAGGTCGATGCCCGCCGCTTCACATGCCGTCGTCAGCAACTGCGGCTTGAGCTGTTCTTCGAGGAACTGGTCGGCATCGCCCTGATCGACGAGCAGCGCGGGCACGCGCGCACCGTCCTCGATCAGCGCAACCGCATCGTGGCGACGCCACGCGGCGCGATCGTCGCCGAGATAGCCACCGAGCGCCTTCTCGCCCCACGGCACTTGGCTCGGCGCGACGATCGGCGCGAAGGCGGAGATCGCCCTGAACCGCTCGGGCAAGGTCAGGCCGATGGTCAGCGCGCCGTGGCCGCCCATCGAATGGCCCATGATCGACTGGCGATCCATGTCGGCAGGGAAATGCGTGGCGACCAGCGCCGGCAGTTCCTCGGTGACATAGGACCACATGGCGAAATGCGGCGCCCACGGTGCCTGCGTCGCATCGACGTAGAAGCCCGCGCCCTGACCCATGTCATAGGCGGGATCGTCCGCGACCCCCTCGCCGCGCGGCGAGGTGTCGGGCGCGACGAAGATCAGCCCGAGGTCGGCGCAGGCGCGGCGGTATTCGCCCTTGTCGGTGACGTTGGCGTGCGTGCAGGTCAGTCCCGACAGATACCAGACGACCGGCAGCCTCTGCCCTTCGTCATGCGGCGGCACGTAGACCGAAAACGTCATCGGCGTGCCGGTCGCGGTCGAGTCGTGGTGGTAGACGCCCTGCGTGCCGCCGAAGGCCCTGGCGGTCGAGACGGTCTCGAACGTCATCGCTCAGGCCGCCATGCGATGGACGGCGCAGACCTTGTTGCCGGCGGGATCGCGCAGATAGGCGAGATAGATCTTGCCGAAGGGCGATTCGCGCGGGCCGGGCGCATCCTCGATCGCGGTGCCGCCGTTGGCGAGGCCTGCGGCATGCCATGCCTCGACCGCCTCGGGCGAGCCGGCGGCGAAGCCGATCGTGCCGCCATTGGCGTGGCAGGCGGGCTCGCCGTTGATCGGCTTGCTCAGCAGCAGCCGGCCACCGGCATGCATATAGGCGGTGCGGCCCTTGGGATCGCTGATCCCGGTAGGCGCGCCGAGCGCGCCCAGCGCTGCATCGTAGAAGGCTTTCGAGGCAGCCATATCGTCGGTGCCGAGCATGACGTGGGAAAACATCGGGTTTGTCCTTGTAGCGCCGAACGGGCGGGTCAGTAGATCACGACGCTGCGGATGCTTTCGCCGGCGTGCATCAGGTCGAAGCCCTTGTTGATCTCGTCGAACGTCAGGCGATGCGTGATCATCGGGTCGATCTGGATCATCCCGTCCATATACCAGTCGACGATCTTCGGCGTATCGGTCCGCCCGCGCGCGCCGCCGAAGGCGGTGCCGCGCCAGTTGCGCCCGGTGACGAGCTGGAAGGGGCGGGTGCTGATTTCCTTGCCCGCCTCGGCGACGCCGATGACGATCGACGTGCCCCAGCCGCGGTGGCAGCATTCCAGCGCCTGGCGCATCACGTCGGTGTTACCGGTCGCGTCGAAGCTGTAATCGGCGCCGCCGTCGGTGAGCTGGATGATATGCGCGACGATGTCGCCGACGTCGCGCGGGTTGGCGAAATGGGTCATGCCGAAGCGGCGGCCCCAGTCCTCGCGGTCGGGATTGATGTCGACGCCGACGATCATCTTCGCCCCGGCGAGCTTCGCGCCCTGGATGACGTTGAGGCCGATGCCGCCGAGACCGAAGACGACGACGGTGTCGCCCGGCTGCACCTTCGCGGTGTGGACGACCGCGCCCACCCCGGTGGTGACGCCGCAGCCGACGTAGCAGCTCGTGTCGAACGGCGCGTCGGGGCGGATCTTCGCGACCGCGATCTCGGGCAGCACGGTGAAGTTCGAGAAGGTCGAACAGCCCATGTAATGGAAGATCGGCTGGCCCTTGTAGCTGAACCGGGTGGTGCCGTCGGGCATCAGCCCCTTGCCCTGCGTCGCGCGGATCGCGGTGCACAGATTGGTCTTCTGGCTGAGGCACGACTTACACTGGCGGCATTCGGGCGTGTAGAGCGGGATGACGTGATCGCCGACCGCGACGCTGGTCACGCCCGCACCGACCTCGCGGACGATGCCGGCGCCCTCGTGGCCGAGCACGCTGGGGAACAGCCCCTCGCTGTCGAGCCCGTCGAGCGTATAGGCGTCGGTGTGGCAGATGCCGGTCGCCATGATCTCGACCAGCACTTCGCCGGGCTTTGGCCCTTCGAGGTCGAGTTCGACGATCTCGAGCGGCTTCTTGGCTTCGAAGGCGACGGCGGCGCGGGTCTTCATGGGGCAGGCTCCGGTAAGGCGTGCGCGGCGGTTACCGCCTGACGGTAGGGCAGGGCAAGCACAGGGTGGGCCATGCGGATGATACTCATTCGCAAGACGGTTGAAATAAGCGGCTTTGCCCGCTAGCCGGGAGCGGTGAGCACCGTCCGATCCGTTTCCGCCGCTCCGGCGCGTCAGGCCAAGCGCAAATGGCGCGGCTGGTGGCTCAAGCAATTGCACAGTTGGCACTGGATGAGCGCGGCGGTGTCGCTGGTCGGCATGCTGCTGTTCGCGGCGACCGGGATCACGCTCAACCATGCCGCGTCGATCGGCGCGACGCCGGTGGTGACCGACCGGGCGGGGACGCTGCCGCCGCCGCTGCTGCGCGACCTCGAGGCACCGGCGGCGGCCGATGCGGCCTTGCCGCCGCGGGTCGCGGCGGCGGTGGCGCGCGCGGTGGAGCTCGATGCGGCGGGCAGGCCGGGCGAATGGTCGGACAGCGACGTCTATGTCGCGCTGCCGCGGCCCGGCGGCGACGCCTGGGTCAGCATCGACCGGACGAACGGCAGGATCACCGCCGAGGTGACCAGTCGCGGCTGGATCGCCTATCTCAACGACCTGCACAAAGGCCGCAATGCCGGAGCAGCGTGGGGCTGGTTCCTCGACGTGTTCGCGGTCGCCTGCATCCTGTTCACGCTGACCGGACTGCTGCTGCTGCAGATGCACGGCAAGCACCGCCCGGCGACCTGGCCGATCGTGGCGCTCGGCGTGATCGTCCCGGTCGTGCTGATCCTCGTCTTCATCCACTGATGCCGTGCCGCCGATATCCGACGAGAATTGATTGATTTGAAAGGGGAACGAACCATGCGCCCAACGACCTTTGCCCTGCTCGGCGGCGTGATCGCCGCGCCGGCGGGTGCCGCGACCGTCACCGTGACGATCCCCAAACAGGACGTCGCCGAATATCACCGGCCCTATGTCGCGATCTGGCTGGAGCCCGCCGGCGGCGGCACGGCGCGGACGGTGGCCCTGTGGTACGAGACCAAGAAGACCGGCAAGGATGCGGGCACCAAATATCTCGCCGACCTGCGCGCCTGGTGGCGCAAGGGCGGGCGGTCGATGACCGTCCCCGCCGACGGCATCAGCGGCGCGACGCGCGCGCCCGGCCAATATAGCGTCAAGCTGCCCGACGGGCTGAAGCCCGGCGCCTATGTACTCACCGTCGAGGCCGCGCGCGAGACCGGGGGGCGCGAGCTGGTGACGCTGCCGCTGACCGTCCCCAATCCCAGCGCGCGCGGATCGGGCAAGACCGAACTCGGCGCCGTCACCGTATCCGCCCGCTGAGAGGAGCGCATATCATGAAGCCCTTCACCGTCCGCCTGCTCGCCGCCGCGGCGCTGCTCGCCACGCCGGCGATGCTCTCCGCGCATCGCATGTGGCTGCTGCCCTCGGGCACGGTCTTTTCCGGCACCGACAGCTGGGTGACGATCGACGCCGCGGTGTCGAACGATCTGTTCTTCTTCGATCACCAGCCGCTGCGCCTCGACGGGATGAAGGTCTGGCAGCCCGACGGCACGCCGGGGCAGCTCCAGAATGGCGCGACCGGGCGCTATCGCTCGGTATTCGACGTCCAGCTCGACAAGCCGGGGACGTGGAAGGTTGGCACCGCCATGTCGGGGGTGATGGGCAGCTTCAAGGTCGACGGCGTCGAGAAGCGAGTCGGCGGTCGCGGCGGCCCGCCGCGTCCCGGCCAGCCGGCGCCGCTGACCGTCGCCGACATCCCGGCCAACGCCACCGACGTGACGCTCACCGAAATGTCGTCGCGCAACGAGGTGTTCCTGACCGCGGGCGCACCGACGACGACGGTGTTCGCGCCGACTGGCAAGGGCCTCGAATTCGCGCCGGTGACGCATCCGGACGAGCTGATCGCCGGCGAGGCGGCGAAATTCCGATTCCTGATCGACGGCAAGCCGGCGGCGGGGCTCAAGGTCACCGTCATTCCGGGCGGCAAGCGCTATCGCAACGACGAAAACGCCATGACCCTGACCACCGGCGCCGATGGCGTGGTCAGCGTGACCTGGCCGGCGGCGGGCATGTATTGGCTCAACGCCACCGCGACGGACGCGAAGACCACGACGCCGCGCGCGACCGAGCGGCGGATGAGCTACGTCACGACGCTGGAAGTGCTGACGCCGTGACGGCGGCGCGGTGAGGATCGCGCTTCCCGCGGCGATCTCCGCGGCAGCGATCGCGGCGTGCGATCCGGCGGCGGTGGTGACCGACCTCGGCGGCGAGACGATGGGGACGCGGTGGAGCGTGCGCGCCGTCCTGCCGGCCGGGCTGGACGCGAGCGCGGTGCACGCGGCGGTGGTCGCGCGGCTCGACGCTATCGTCGCGGAGATGAGCCACTGGCTGCCTACGTCGTTGCTGTCGCGCTTCAATCGCGCGGCGGCGGGGAGCGCGATGGTGCTGCCACCCGACTTTGCGGAGGTCATGGCGCGCGGGCTGGCGATCGCCGCGGCGACCGGCGGCGCCTTCGACCCGGCGATCGGACGGCTGGTCGACCTGTGGGGTTTCGGGCCGGTGCCGGTGGCGGCGGGGCCGGATGCGGCTGCGCTCGACGCGGCGCGGGCCGCCTCCGGCTGGCGGCGGCTCGGCTGGAGCGCCGGCGATCGGCGGCTGTCGCAGCCGGGCGGGGTGGCGCTCGATCTGTCGGGGATCGCCAAGGGCTTCGCGGTCGATGCGGTGGCGGCGACGGTGGCACGGCTCGGTGTTGTCCATACCCTGGCCGAGATCGGGGGCGAACTGGTCGGGCGCGGGGTGCGGCCGGACGGCCAGCCGTGGTGGGTCGATCTGGAGGCGCCGCCGGGGGTGGATGTCGCGCCGCTGCGCATCGCGCTGCACGGGCTCGCGGTGGCGACCTCGGGGGATTATCGGCGCGGGGGGCATACGATCGATCCGCGGACGGGGCGGTCGACGGATAACGGCGTGGTGTCGGTGAGCGTGATCGCAGCGGATGCGCTGAGCGCGGATGCCTGGGCGACCGCGCTGACCGTGCTCGGGCCGGAAGCGGGTCGCGCGCTGGCGGCCGGGCAGGGCGTCGCGGCGCGGATCGTGGTGGAGGGTGGGGGCGAGACCCTCACCCCGGCGTTGGAGGCGATGCTGGCGGACTGATCGGGGTGGTTGGAGGCTGCTGAATTGTATGCCCGCGAAAACGGGCGTTCAGGTCGGCCCTACGCTTTCCCAACCCACACCGTCACCCCGGACTCGTTCCGGGGTCCACCCTGCGGCGAGGAGAAAGGCTCGAGGCGAAATCGCGCTCTTGCGGCCCGGTGGACCCCGGAACGAGTCCGGGGTGACGGATCCTTTGGGGATATTGATCGAGCCTCATCGCCGTCGCCAGATGTGATCGCCCTGTGCGACCGCGGTCGCGCATTGGGAGATCAGCGGCGCCCCCCGCCTACTTCCCGCGGAATACCGCGCCGAAGATCATGATCGTCTCGGTGGGTTCGCTGATCTGGATCGTGCCGCCGGCCTGCGTCACCAAGCTGTGGACGAGATAGGCGGCGGCGGTGCGCGGGGTGACGCCCTCGGGGCCTTCGCCGTGGTTGAGCGCGGTGCGCAATTCGGGCGCGAGGATGATGCGCGGCCCCTCGATCTTGACGACGATCTCGAGCTGGCCGTTGTTCTCCTCGCCGCCGACGTCGAGCGTGCCGCCGCGCACCAGCGATTCGCTGGCGATCAGCGTCAGGTTGAGCATCACCTTGAGCGCCGCCTTGGGCAGCGTCTCCGCCTCGACCCACCAGTTGAAGGTGGTGCGCTTGTTGTCGATCAGCAGCCCCTCGATCGCCGCCTTCGCCTCGCGGCTGTCGACCTGCTCGCCGAAGCCGCCGGCGCCGCCGAAGGCGAGGCGGAAGAATTTGAGCTTGTTGGCCGAGGCGCGGGCACTCTCGCTGAGCAACTGGAAGACGCGCGCGCGCATCTCCTCGTCGGTCTCGTCGGTCAGCAGTTCCAGCCCGTTGTTGAGCGCGCCGACCGGCGATAGCAGGTCATGGCACAGCCGCGAACAGAGCAGGCTGGCGAAATCGACCGGGCTGACGGACATTCAGGTTCCTCGAAAAAGCGACGACCGATGTGGCCGAGCCGGCTCCGGTGCGCAAGGGTCGTCGCCGAGCGCGACGGGATCGAACCGTCCCTCGACGGCACCGCCAGCGCCGGCACGCCAGCCGCGCAGCACGCCACCCGCGGCGATCAGCCACAAGGCGCCGTCCGGCGCGGCGCTCGCCGCGTCGCGCGGGGAGGGGCGGGGATCGCCGTTGGGGTGCGAATGATAATGGCCGACGATCGCCGGACCGCCGCTGCGCTGCGCGCGATGCGCGGCGATCAGCGCGGCGGGGTCGATCTCGAACCAGCAAGCCGGATCGGCCGCGACGTTGCGGCACGGCTGGATCGCGGTGATCGCGGTCGCGGTGCCGAACAGCAGGCCGCAGACCTCGGCTTGGGGCGTAGCGGCGGCGTCGCGCAGGATCTGTCCGACAAGATCGCTTGTAATCGCCACCGTCATGCCCACATCCCTACCCCATGGACCGGGGGGTTTCCATCATCGACGCGACGATCGCACCGGCGGCGAACGGCTGGCGGCTGGATCGCGCGCTCGCCGACGCGGTGCCGACGCTGTCGCGCGAGCGGCTCAAGGTGCTTATCGCCAGCGGCGCGGTGACCCGCGACGGGCTGATGGTCCGCGATGCCGCGAAGAAGGCGGCGGCGGGCGATACGTTTGCGGTCGCGGTGCCGGTGCCGACGCTGCCGCATAACGAAGCGCAGGATATCCCGCTCGTCGTCGCCTATGAGGACGAGCATCTCATCGTCATCGACAAGCCCGCCGGGCTGGTCGTCCATCCCGCCGCGGGCAATCTCGACGGAACCCTGGTCAACGCGCTGCTCCATCATTGCCAGGGCTCGCTGTCGGGGATCGGCGGGGTCGCGCGGCCGGGGATCGTCCATCGCATCGACAAGGACACGTCGGGGCTGATGGTCGCCGCCAAGACCGACCGTGCGCATGAGGGGCTGGCGCGCCAGTTCCACGACCACAGTATCGACCGCCGCTATCGCGCGATCGTCGGCGGCGTGCCGCGGCCGCCGGCGGGCAAGGTCGACGCACCGCTCGCGCGCTCGGCGACCAACCGCAAGAAGATCGCGATCGTCCAGGGCGGCAAGCGTGCGGTGACGCATTTTACCACGATGCAGGTGCTGCGCGACGCGGCATTGGTCGAATGCCGGCTGGAGACGGGGCGGACGCATCAGGTCCGCGTGCACATGGCCTCGATCGGCCACGCCTTGCTGGGCGACCCGGTCTATGGTAGAACAAAGGGTGCTCAAAAGGCGCTGCTCGAAACCCTCGGTTTCCGCCGTCAGGCCTTGCATGCGGCGCATCTGGGGTTCATCCATCCGGTGAAAACCACCGCTTTGGCGTTCGATAGCGTTATGCCTGCCGATATGCAGGAACTGTTCACCGAGCTTCACGTATAGGTTCGAGCCGTTCGTCGCCGCAGTGCGGGACGAATGCCTCCGCAAGAAAGGGAGATCAGATCATGGCAGCCCGCAGCAACGTCCCCGCGACGATTCCTGCCCTCGGCGGGGAGCAGAGCCTCAACCGCTACCTGTCCGAGATCAAGAAATTTCCCATCCTCGCGCCCGAGCAGGAGTTCATGCTCGCCAAGCGCTTCCAGGAGCATGGCGATACCGATGCGGCGGCGCAGCTCGTCACCTCTCATCTGCGGCTCGTCGCCAAGATCGCGATGGGCTATCGCGGCTATGGCCTGCCGACGTCGGAGCTGATCTCCGAGGGCAATATCGGCCTGATGCAGGGCGTAAAGAAGTTCGAGCCCGATCGCGGCTTCCGCCTCGCCACCTATGCGATGTGGTGGATCCGCGCGTCGATCCAGGAATATATCCTGCGCTCGTGGAGCCTGGTGAAGATGGGCACCACCGCGGCACAGAAGAAATTGTTCTTCAACCTGCGGCGGATGAAGTCGAAGCTCGATGCGTTCGAGGACGGCGACCTGCGGCCCGAGCATATCACCAAGATCGCCACCGATCTCGGCGTCGCCGAAAGCGACGTGATCAGCATGAACCGCCGCATGGCGATGGGCGGCGACACGTCGCTCAACGTCTCGATGCGCGAGGATGGCGAAGGCCAGTGGCAGGATTGGCTGCAGGATGACGCGCCGTTGCAGGACAGCGTCGTCGCCGAGGCGCAGGAGGCGGACGTCCGCCACGGCATGCTCGTGTCGGCGATGGACGACCTCAACGATCGCGAGAAGCACATCCTGACCGAGCGGCGGCTGACCGACGACCCGAAGACGCTCGAAGAGTTGTCGCAGGTCTATGGCGTGTCGCGCGAGCGCGTCCGGCAGATCGAGGTGCGCGCGTTCGAGAAGCTCCAGAAGGCGATGATGCGCATCGCCGGCGAGAAGCGGCTGCTCGCGGCGTAAGATGGCCGGCACCGTCGTGGTTGGCGGCGGTGCGGCCGGAATTGCGGCGGCGCGGCGGCTCCACGATGCCGGCGAGGACGTGCTGCTGGTCGAGGCCGGGAACCGGCTCGGCGGGCGAGCGCATAGTCTCCGCCTGTCGGACTTGCAGCGCGCCGCTTCCCCTATCCCGTTCGCCCTGAGCCTGTCGAAGGGCCTTTCTCCGCCGCAGACCGGGGCTTCGACAGGCTCAGCCCGAACGGACCGGGAGGCGGTCCTCGACGCCGGCTGCGGCTGGCTCCATTCCGCCGGACGCAATCCGTGGACCGCGATCGCCGAGCGTGAGGGGTTCACGATCGACCGCTCGTCGCCAAATTGGGGCGTGCAATGGCGCAGCCTCGACTATCAGCCCGAGGAACAGGCGGCGTTCCGCGCGGCTTACGAACGATGGGACGAGTCCGCCCATGCGGCGCTCGACGGTCCCGACCGGCCCTTGTCCGATTTCGTCAGCGCCGGGGACGCGCCATGGCGGCCGATGATCGATGCGATCTCCGGCTATGCCAATGGTGCGCCGCTCGACCGCGTCTCGCTGCACGACTGGGCGGCGTATGAGGATGCGGCGACCGAGGACAATTGGGCGTTGCCGGCGGGCTATGGCACGCTGGTCGTCCAACACGCCGGCGATGTGCCGGTGCGGCTGAACACGCCGGTGACGCGGATCGATCATGCCGGCCGGACGATCCGTCTCGACACCCCCGCCGGGACGATCGCAGCCGACCGCGTCGTCCTCGCCATCCCGACCACCGGTTATGCGGAGATCGACTTCGATCCGCCGCTGCCCGAGAAGCAGGCGGCTGCGGCGGGACTGCCGCTGGGGCTCGCCGACAAGGTGTTCCTCGCGGTCGATCGCCCCGAATGGCCGGCGCAGGCGCATCTGATCGGCGATCCGCTTAACGCCTGCACCGCGAGCCACCGGCTGTCGCCTTTCGGCCTGCCGATCGTCGAGAGCTTCTTCGGCGGCGCCTGCGCCGAGGCGATGCCCGACGGACGTGCCGCGAGCGACTTCGCGATCGAGGAACTGGTCCGCCTGCTCGGCGCCGATTGGCGCAAGCGGCTCGTCCCACTGCACGCGACGCACTGGCGCGGGCAGGCGTATATCCACGGCAGCTACAGCCATGCCCGCGTCGGTCAGGCCGGCGCCCGCGCGATCCTCGCTGCGCCGGTCGACGACCGGCTGTTCTTCGCCGGCGAGGCGTGCTCGCCGCATGATTTCTCCACCGCGCACGGCGCGTATCGGACCGGCACCGCCGCCGCCGCCGCGATCCTCCACTTGAAGGGGGCTGCGCCGTCCCCGTAAGGAGCGGGGATGATCCGCATCCTCCTCCTCCTGTTCAAGGCCGGTCTGGTCTTCGTCGCGATCAGCCTGCTGTGGGTCGGCATCTACCGGTTCGTGCCGGTGCCGTTCACCTGGACGATGGCGGGCGACCTGCTCGGCGGGCGCAGCGTCACCAAGGACTGGATGCCGTTGTCGCAGATGGACCCCGACATGCCGCGCGCGGCGATCGCCGGCGAGGATGCGCGCTTCTGCGAGCATCACGGCTTCGACTGGAAGGGGATCGCCAACGCCGCCTATAGCAACGCGCAGGGCAAGCGGCTGCGCGGCGGCTCGACGATCAGCCAGCAGACCGCGAAGAACGTCTTCCTGTTCCAGGGCGGCGGCTATGTCCGCAAGGCGTTCGAGGCCTATTTCACCGTCCTGATCGAGACCTTGTGGGGCAAGCGGCGGATCATGGAGGTCTATCTCAACGTCGCCGAGACGGGGATCGGCACCTATGGCGCCAATGCCGCGGCGCTGCGCTATTTCCACCACGACGCGTCGCACCTGTCGCCGACCGAGGCGGGACGGATCGCCGCGGTGCTGCCGCTGCCCAAGAAGCGCGCGGCGATCGACCCGCATGGCTTCGTGCGCCGGCATGGCAACGCACTGTCGCGCTACGTCGGCGTGGTGCGGCGGAGCGGGCTGGATAGCTGTTTGAGATAAGGGGCTTCCCGCTCCTCCCAAATCATCGTCATCCCCGCGCAGGCGGGGATCCATAAACGCTGGCGTTGCGGCTCAGGAGAAATCCGCGCGTCTGGATCCCCGCCTTCCCCGGGGATGACGGTCTTTGGTGAGGAAAGGTCAGAACGGCAGTTTGAAGCCCGGCGGGAGGGGCAGGCCGCTGGTCATCTTCGACATTTCGGCGCCCGACACCGCGTCTGCCTTGGTCCGCGCGTCGTTGAACGCCGCGGCGAGCAGATCCTCGAGCATCTGCTTTTCCGACACTTCGATCAGCGAATCGTCGATCGCGATGTTGATGATCCGGCCCTTGGCGCTCGCTTTGACCTTGACGAGGCCGCCGCCCGAGACGCCCTCGACCTCGATCGCGTCGAGCTGGTCCTGCGCCTTCTGCAACTCGTTCTGGACGTTCTGCGCCATGGCGAGGATTTCGTCGATATTCTTCATGCGTTGCTCCGTTTGCCCGGCCAGGCTTCCAGTTCGGCTTCGGGAAAGGCCGCGAAGGCCGCCCTCACCAGCGGCGTGGCGAGGATCGCCTGCCGTGTCGCCTCTTCATCCGCCTTGGCCTTCTCGCGCAAGGTAGGCGCGCCGGGCGCATCCTCCAAGACGATCTTCCATACCTGCCCCGTCGCCGCCTTGAGCGCCTCGGCGACGTCGCGCAGCGTGTCCGCCGACATCGGCCGCGATCCGCTGAGCACCAGCTCGGGCGCCTCGTAGCGGACGACGCGTGCGCCGTGGCTGAGCTGCGCGGCGACGGCGAAATGGCCCTTGTCCTCGAGCAGGGTGACGAGGCCCTCGAAATCGGCGGGCGCCCCGGGCCGTTCGGCAGCGACCGGCGCGGCCGGTGCTGCTGGGGCAGCCGCCGCAGGGGCCGCCAGCGCGCCGAGTTTGCCGCTGGCGATCTGCTTCGCCAGCTCGCCGGGATCGGGCAAGGTCGAGGCGTGGATCGCGCGCAGCAGCGCCATTTCCGCCGCCTCGATCGGCAGTGCCGCCCTGGCGACCTCGTCATGCCCCTTGAGGAAGAGCTGCCAGAGCCGGTGCAGGGCAGGGAAGGACAGCTTTTCCGCCCATTCGGCGCGCGCGTTGCGCTCCTCGACCGGTTGCGCCGGGTCTTCGGCGGTGCCGACCTTGGCGAGCGTGATGCCGTGGACGCTCTCCAGCATCGCGCGCAGCACCGACTGCGGATCGACGCCGTAATCATACTGCCGACGCAGGCTGGCGAGCGCCCCCGCCGCATCGCCGGCGAGCACGAGGGCGAGCAGGTCGCGCACCGCGCCGCGATCGGACAGGCCGAGCATCTGCCGCACCGCCGCCGCGGTCACGCCGCCGCCCTCGAGCCCGGCATGCGCGATGCCCTGGTCGAGGATCGACAGGCCGTCGCGCGCCGAGCCTTCCGCCGCGCGGGCGATCAGCATCAGCGCCTCGGGCTCGGCTTCGACGCCCTCTTGCCTGCAGACGAAGGCGAAATGCGCGGCGAGCTGCTCCGCCGAGATGCGCCGCAGGTCGAAGCGCTGGCAGCGCGACAATACGGTGATCGGCACCTTGTTCACCTCGGTGGTGGCGAACAGAAATTTAACGTGCCCGGGCGGCTCTTCGAGCGTCTTCAACAGCGCATTGAAGGCGTTCTTGGAAAGCATGTGGACCTCGTCCACGATGTAGATCTTGTACCGCGCCGACACTGCCGCATAGCGCGCCGCGTCGATGATCTCGCGCACGTCGTCGACGCCGGTATGGCTGGCGGCGTCCATCTCGATCACGTCGATATGGCGCCCTTCCGCGATCGCGCGGCACGGTTCGCAGACGCCGCACGGATCGATCGTCGGCCCGCCGGTGCCGTCCGGACCGACGCAATTGAGCGCCTTGGCGATCAGCCGCGCGGTCGAGGTCTTGCCGACGCCGCGCACGCCGGTCATCAGAAAGGCATGTGCCAGCCGGTCGCGCTTGATCGCATTGCCGAGCGTGGTGACCATCGCATCCTGCCCGATCAGCTCGGAAAAGGTCTGCGGACGGTATTTGCGCGCGAGCACGCGATAGGGGGCGGCCTTGGCCGCGGGCTGCGGCGGTTCGCCCAGATCGAAGGAATCGGCCATTGGCTTGCATATAGGGCGGCGGGGGGCCGGTGTCGAAGGTGCATAGGGTCGGCACTCCGTCGCGCGCGCTATTCGATCTGGCCATTGGTCGCGGAGCGGCATAGCCTGTGGCGATGGATTTGCTGTCGCACCTGCTGAACGCCTTCGGATCGACGCTATTGGTCGCCGCGGTGGCCTTCTGGGGAATACGGTGGCTGGCGCCGCTCGCTCCGGCGCGGTTCGGCGCCTTCACCTTGGCGATCGGCTATGCCCTCGCCCGGTATAGCGGGTCGGCGCCGCCCTGGGCGGCGATGCCCTTGCTCGTCCGGGCGATCGGGACGCTATCGGCGCTGACGCTGCTTTGGGCCTGGTGGTTCCGAAACGCGCATGCGAGCGAGGAAGCAAATGGCTAGGGTTACCTCGGGCAATATGGTTACGATAACGCCCGTTCTGCCCTAAGGCATGAGGGTGCCTGATCGTGGCACCCATCCCGGAACCCCTCGACACCCATGACCCCCGTTCTCGGCGTATCGCATTCGATTCTCGGCCAGCCCTGGCATTGGCGCAGCCTCGCCGCCGACGCGCGCGACGGTTTCGGTGCAGACGATCTCGTCACGCAATTGCTGCTCGCCCGCGGCGCCGAGCGCGAGACGCTCGACCAGCATCGCGCGCCGTCGATCCGCGCCTTCATGCCCGACCCGTCGGTGTTCCGCGACATGGACCGCGCCGCGATCCGCCTCGCCGATGCGGTGCAGGCGGGCGAGAGCGTCGCGGTGTTCGGCGATTACGACGTCGACGGCGCGACCTCGGCGGCGCTGATGATCCTCGTGCTGCGCGATCTCGGGCTCGAGGCGCGGCCATACATCCCCGACCGGTTGCTCGAAGGCTATGGCCCGTCGGGCGACGCGCTGGTCCGGCTCGCGGGGGAGGGGGCGTCGCTGATCGTCACCGTCGATTGCGGCGCACAGGCGTTCGAGGCGCTGGCGATGGCGCACGCGCACCCGGTCGACGTTGTCGTCGTCGACCACCACAAATGCGCCGCCGCGCTGCCGCTGGCGCATGCGCTGGTCAATCCCAACCGGCTCGACGAGGACGAAGGCGCGGCGCACGGCCATCTCGCCGCGGTCGGCGTCTGCTTCCTGCTCGCCGCAGCGCTGCTGCGCACGCTGGAGGCACGCGGCTTCTTCGCCGATCGGCCCAAGCCCAATCTGATCCACCATCTCGACATCGTCGCGCTCGGCACCGTCGCGGACGTCGCGCAATTGCGCGGCCTCAACCGCGCCTTCGTCGCGCAGGGGCTGAAGGTGATGGCGCAGCGCCGCAATATCGGCCTCGCCGCGTTGATCGAGGCGTCGCGGCTGACGCGGGCGCCGACGTGCAGCGACCTCGGCTTCGCACTCGGGCCGCGGATCAACGCCGGTGGGCGGGTGGGCCGCGCGGATCTAGGCGTGCGGCTGCTCACCACCCGCGATCCCGACGAGGCGCGCACGATCGCCGAGGAACTCGACCGGCTCAACGAGGAGCGCCGGCTGATCGAGGCGGGGGTGCAACAGGCCGCCGAGCTGCTCGCCAGCGACGGCCGCCGCGTCGTCGTCGTCGCCGGCGAGGGCTGGCATCCCGGCGTGATCGGCATCGTCGCCGGACGGCTGAAGGAGAAGTTCGGCCGGCCGGCGATCGTCATCGCGATCGGAGAGGACGGGCTCGGCAAGGGCTCGGGCCGGTCGATCGCCGGGGTCGACCTCGGCGCGGCGGTGCTCGCCGCGAAGGAGCAGGGCCTGCTCGTCGCCGGCGGCGGCCATGCGATGGCGGCGGGGCTGACGATCGCCGCCGACGGCATCGCCGCCTTCGCCGATTTCCTCGAGGAGCGGCTGGCCGCCGGCGTCGACCGCGCGATCGGTGAGCGGGCGTTGCTGGTCGACGCGGTGCTCGCGCCGGGCGGGATCAACCCGCTGCTGGTCGAGTCGCTCGATGTCGGCGGACCCTATGGGATGGGTTGGCCGGCGCCGCGGATCGCCGCCGGGCCGGTGCGGATCATCAAGGCGGACGTCGTCGGCAACGGCCACGTCCGTGCGGTGGTGGCGGGCGACGACGGCCGCAGCTTCAAGGCGGTGGCGTTTCGCGCCGCCGACACCGCGCTGGGGCAGGCGCTGCTCGCCGCCGCGCCGCACCGCCGGCTATGGCTCGCCGGCCGCGCCAGGATCGACGATTGGGGCAGCCGCCCGGCGGCGGAAATGCACCTGGAAGACGCCGCCTGGGCGAATTGATGCATCACAACCCCTTGACCGATCGCCGACCCCCCTCTAGCAGCACCCCTCGCTGGCCCCTTCGTCTAGCGGTTAGGACGCGGCCCTTTCACGGCTGAAGCACGGGTTCGATTCCCGTAGGGGTCACCAGCAGCGCAACCGGCCATGGTCGGCATGCCGCTGGTGACGGCATTCGCAGAGTTCCAGCATCATTCCGGCGACAGCGGTGCGGCGGGGTCGCTCGGCGCCGGTCCGGCTTCCTGCGGGCGGTCGAAGGTGACCACCCATTGCGGATAGCCGTCGGGTGCCATCACGATGTCGGCATGGCCGACGGGGTCGTTGCCCGTCTCGATCCAGCCGGCGCCGTGACAGGTGTCGCAGATCGCGCGCTTGCAGCGGAAGCTGACCAGGTCGATCTCGACGTTCCATTGGCCGTAGCCGTGGCAGATCGGGCATTTCGCATCGAGCGTGCCGTTGCGCGGCTGCAGCGCGATGATGTCGAAGGCATGCGGGCTGTTGGGGCCGTCGCAATAGACGACGTTGCTGGCATGGGCGATCTTTGGTCTCCTCGGACAGACACGGGTGGTCGGCGGCGTGGCGGATCAGTCCGGCACCACCCAGTTGAGCTCGTCCGCCGCCGCCTCGGCGGTCTTGACGAGATGGCGGACGTAATCCTGAAAGATCGGCACCGTGAAGGTGACGAGCACCGGATCGGCATCGGGCTCGTTGAAGGTCAGCACCACGAAGCGGGTGCCGGTCTCGTCGATCATCAGGCCGGCTTCCATCGCGCCGGGCCCGCTCGGGCTGATTACCACCTCTGCCATGGATCAGCGCGGCTCGCCGGCATGGCGCGGTCGGAGGATTTCGGGTCTTGGCATGGAGGCTCCTGCACGGGTCGGACGGGTATAACGCCCGATGATGGTTTCCGCCCACGCGTCTTTCGCGGCGGTGGTTCGTTTCCTGCCACGCGCCGATGCGGTGCGACTTGGAGAAGACGATGCGGTTCGTTCAGATCGAGATACTGCCCACGGGCAAGGCGCTGGTCGATATCGACAAACTGACCCATGCGGTGCCGGAGGGCGAGGGCAGCCGACTGTTCCTGGGGGCGCAGCATCTCGACGTGCCGCATACGCTCGGCGAACTGGAGAATATCCTCGCCGGACGCGAGCGGACCGATGACGGCGAGAGCAGTGCCGCCGGTTTCGGCCTGCGCTAGGCGGTCAGGCGCCCCATTCCGGCCCGTCGTCATCGGGATATAAGGCGTCGGGGTCATAAGGTGCGGACCGTCGCGCCGGCGCGGAGGGCGTCGGCAAGGTCGGCTGGCCGCCGCCGAAGCGCAGCCGGATAAAGGCCGCATTGCCATCCATGCCCTGGAAGATCGCTGCCGCCACTTCGCCGCGACCCAGCCGCATGCCGACATAAGGCGCCCGCTCGGCGCTGAGATAGCCGAGCTGCACGCCGCGCGGGCCGATGACCGCAATGGCATTGCCGTCGTGCTTGTTCTTCGGTTCCGGCACCAGGGCGACCGGCTCGCCGGGCAAGGTCATCATCGTTTCGGAGCGGCGGTTGCTGCCGTCGGCATTGGCGAAGTCGATGCCGACGACGGCGAGGGTCAGTTCCTGCATCGCCGCGGTTCAGGTCTTGGTCGCATCGACGGCCTCGACCAGCTCGATCACCCAATCGCCGGCGCGCAGCTCGCGCGCCTCGGAATGCAGGACGCCGATCGCCCGGTCGTCGCGATAGATGCGGACGATCTGGCCGTCGGTGCCGTCGCGCGGCGCGGTACCGATCTCGTCGGCGCGGACCGGGCGTTCGCGCAATTCGATCTGGCCGCCGCGGGTGACGAGGTCGGCGACATAGTCGGCGACGTGCGGGCCGGCGGTGCATTGCGCGAGCAACTGGCCGCCGAAGCTCACCGGGTTGACGATGATGCTGGCACCGGCGTCGCGCGCCAGCAGCTCGTTCTCGATCGCCGCGATCGAGACGGCGATGCCGGCATGCGGCGCGAGGCGACGGCAGGTGAGGATGATCAGCACCGCGGTGTCGTCGCGGCCGGGGCAGATGATGACGTTGCGCGCGGCAGCGACCTTGGCGGTTCCGAGCACCTTGTTGTGGGTCGCATCGCCTTCGACGGTGGCGACGCCCCATGCCTCGGCGAGGCGCAGTCGGTCGGCGGCGGCGTCGACCACGACGATCCGCTCCGGCTGATGGCCGCGTTCGATCAATTCGCCGACCGCGGCCGAGCCCGAGCGGCCGAAGCCGCAGACGATGACGTGATCCTTCAGTTCGTGCCTGACCAGTCCCATACGCCACCGCTCCCATCCCTGCCGAAGCATGAAGCTGTAGGCGCTTCCCAGGAAGATGAGGAACACGAAGATGCGGATCGGCGTGACGACGAACGTATCGAACATCCGCGCCGAATCGCTGACCGGGACGATGTCGCCATAGCCGACCGTCGTCACGGTGATGACGGTGAAATAGACGATGTCGAGGAAGCTGACCGCGCCGTCGGTATTGTCGCGCAGGCCCGCCCGGTCGATCCAGTGACCGCCGAGCGCGATGCCGACGAGCAGCAGCACCGCGGCGGCGCGGATCGCCAAAGTGGTGAGCGGGCCGAGCCGCCCGGCGCGATAGAAGCGCGGTCGCACCGGGCGCAGGGCCGCCGGTGCGGCCATCCGCCCGGGCGCCAGCGCCGGCCTTGGGGTATGATGCCGGTTCACGGGGCGGGGGCGGTGCTGACCATGCGCTTGTGGTGCGGGAGGTTGCCGGTGGAGTGCAAGGGCCGCGTTGCGAGACCTCTTGGAAAATTGGTGTGTTACCTGCCGGGGGTGAAACCTTCGAAAACACCATCAGTGCTCCCGCGCAGGCGGGAGCCCAGGAGTCACGCACGCTATAGGATATCGTTTTGCTTGGCCCTGGGCTCCCGCCTTCGCGGGAGCACTGGCTTGGGTTTGCCAAGGTTCCGCCTCCACGGGAACGCTGAAGAGGGCGACCTCTGCCGGGGTACATCGCGGCGCTATCGCGTATGGCCGTTCACATGGGCCCGGCGCTATCCAAGCCCACTCCGTCACCCCGGACTGGTTCCGGGGTGACGGATTTGTCGGGGAAACCGGCCGAGCCTCATCATCGCCTGCGACCTGCGTTACTTGCGGGTTCGCAATACCCTCGCGTTACGCGCCCGACAGTGGCGGGAACCGAATGGGCGACCAGATGTACCGACTAGGTGCCGGCGCAGCCTGCGGTGCGCGCAGCGGGGGGCGGGACGATGAGCATGGACGCTGGGACGAGCGATGGACACGGCGAGCGGTCGTTGCTCGCGGTACGCGCGCTCGGCAAATCGGTGCCCGGACCGCGACGGCTGTTCCGCAATCTCGACCTGTCGGTCGCGGCGGGTGAATTGGTCGCGATCATTGGCGAATCCGGCGTCGGCAAATCGACGCTGCTCAACATCCTTGCCGGGCTCGACGACGCCGACGAGGGCCAAGTCGCGATCGACGGCATCGATCTCGGCACGCTCGACGAGGCGGCGCGCACGCGGCTGCGTCGCGAGCGGGTCGGCTTCGTCTTCCAAGCCTTCCATATCCTGCCCTATCTGACGCTGCGGCAGAATGTCGCCCTGCCGCTGGCGCTGGTCTCGCCGGACGCGGCGGAGGCCGACCGTCGGGCCGATGCGATGCTCGATGCGGTCGGGCTGGACGGGCGCGGCGCCGGCTATGCCCGCGACCTGTCGGGCGGCGAGTTGCAGCGAGTCGCGATCGCGCGGGCGCTGGTCCATCGCCCGGCGCTGATCCTCGCCGACGAACCGACGGGCAATCTCGACCCCGATACCGCCGCGCGGGTACTGGCGCTGTTCGCCACCGCGGTGCGCGGTCATGGCGCCGCCGGCGTGATGGTGACGCATTCCGAGGCGAGCGCGGCGATCGCCGACCGCGTGCTGACGCTCGGCGCGGACGGACTGGTCGATCGGCGTGGCTGAGCGCGCCGGGCCGATCCGGGGACGGCTGGCGCTCGGCTGGCTGATCGGCGGCGAATGGCGGTTCCATCCGGCGCGCTTCCTGACCACGGCGGTGGCGATCGCGGTCGGCGTGGCGCTGGGGTTCGCGGTGCATCTCGTCAACGGATCGGCGCTGGCGTCGTTCGACGGCGCGATGCGCGGCATCAGCGGCGCGGCCGAACTGTCGGTGCGCGCGACCAGTCCGCTCGGCTTCGACGAGGCGCTGTATCCGCGCGTGGCGACGGCGCGCGGCGTCGCCGATGCCAGCCCGGTCGTCAGCCTCGACGCGCGGATCGGCGGCACGCGCCTGACGCTGCTCGGCATCGACGTGATCCGCGCCGCGGCGGTGACGCCGTCGCTGATCGGCATCCGCCCCGCCGGCCCCGATACCGGCAACGACGGCGTGTTCGACGAGGCGGCGCTGTTCCTCTCCCGCCGCGCGCTCGCCCAGACGAAGGCGCGGGTCGGGGAAATCGTGCAGGCGACCGCCAACGGCCGGACGGTGCCGCTGCGGATCGCGGGGACGCTGCCGGGTGCGGACGAGACCGCGGTCGGCGTGATCGACATCGCCGCGGCGCAATGGCGGTTCGGCCGGCTGGGGCGGATCGACCGGCTCGATCTCGCCATGTCCGATCGCGACGCGGCCGAGCCGGCGTTGCGTGCGCTGCTGCCCGCCGATGCCGTGCTGTCCTCTCCGGCGTCGCAGAACGCGCAGGGCGATGCGCTGTCGCGCGCCTATCGCGTCAATCTCGACATGCTGGCGCTGGTCGCGCTGCTGACCGGCGGTTTCCTCGTCTATTCGGCGCAATCCTTGTCGGTGGTCCGCCGGCAGCGCGCCTTCGCCTTGCTGCGGACGCTCGGCATGCCGCGCGGCGGGGTGATCGCCGCGGTGGTGGTGGAGGGCGTCGCGATCGGGCTGGTCGGGGCCGCCGCGGGTCTTCTCGCCGGCTATGGCCTCGCCTGGGCGGCGCTGCACTGGTTCGGCGGCGATCTCGGCGCGGGCTATTTCGGTGGCGGTCGTGCGCAGGTCGTTTTCCAGCCCGCGGCGGCGTTCGGCTTCTTCGCGCTCGGTCTGGCCGCGGCGATCCTCGGCAGCGCGCTGCCGGCGCGCGTCGCGGCGCGGGCGGCGCCGGCGGCGGCGCTGAAGAACGCCGGCGACGTGCTCGATCCTCGCCGGCCGGTCGCCTGGTGGCCCGCCGCGATCCTGCTCGCCGCCGGCGCGGCGGCGGCGCTGCTGCCCGCGGTCGCCGGCCTGCCGCTGTTCGGCTTCGTCGGCATGGCGCTGATGCTGGCGGGCGGGGTGGCGGGCGTGCCGTGGTTCGCCCGGACCTTGCTGGCGCCGCTCGCCCGTCGCGGCGGTGGCGACGTGCCGCGCCTGCTGGCGGTGCGGCACCTGCATGGCGCGCCGGGCGAGGCGGCGACTGCGCTGTGCGGCATCGTCGCGTCGACCGCGCTGATGATCGCGATGGCGACGATGGTGACGAGCTTCCGCGGCGCGGTGGACGATTGGCTCGGCGACGTGCTCGGCGCCGATCTCTACGCGCGCACCACCGCTGGGGCGTCGTTCGATCCCGCGACGCGCGCGCGGCTGGCGGCGACGCCGGGCATCGCGACGGTGGCATTCAGCCGGCAATTGCCGCTGACGATCACCGCCGACCGCCCACCGGTCAGCCTGATCGCGCGGCCCGAACGGGGCGGCCGCGATCCGCTGCTTGTGCTGATCGATCGTGCGCCGTCGCTGCCGCCCGGCGCCTTGCCGGTCTGGGTGTCGGAGCCGGCGCAGCGTCTGTACGGCTGGGATCCCGGCGAAACGATCGAACTGCCGATCGCCGGCCGCACCCGCTTCGTCGTCGCCGGCGTGTGGCGCGACTACGGCCGGCAGGCGGGCGCGGTGCTGATCGACGAGCGCGACTATCAGCGGCTGACCGGCGACGAGGGCCGCGACGAGATATCGGTGATGCTGACGCCGGGGCAGGACGCCGGCCGCGTCGCCGCCGCGCTCACCGCACGGCTGCCCGCGAGCCTGCGCGGGCAGGTCGAGATCACCCGGCCGGCGACGCTGCGGCAATTGGCGCTGACATTGTTCGACCGCAGCTTTGCGGTGACCTATCTGCTCGAGGCCGTAGCGATCCTCGTCGGGCTGGCGGGGGTGGCGGCGACGATGTCGGCACAGACGATCGCCCGCGAGCGCGAATTCGGCATGCTCCGCCACCTCGGCCTGACGCGCCGCCAGTTGACCGCGATGCTCGGGATCGAGGGCGCGATCGTCGGCTTGACCGGGGCGCTCGCCGGCATCGGCCTCGGCCTGCTGCTGGCGCAGGTGCTGATCCACGTCATCAATCCGCAGTCGTTCAACTGGACGATGACGACCCGCATCCCGTTCGGCACGCTGGTCGGCGTCGCCGCGGCGCTGACCGGGGCGGCGGCGGTGACGGCGGTGCTCGCCGGGCGGCGCGCGACGGCACGTAGCGCGATCACCTCGGTACGGGAGGATTGGTGATGAAGCCGCTGGCGTTGATGACGGGCTGGCTGGCGGCGGTCGCGGTGGCGGCCCCGGCGGCGGCGCCCTATCCGCAGGTGCGACCCGGCATCGTGCTGCGCTTTCCCGCCGATCATGGCGCGCACCCCGCGTTCCGGACCGAATGGTGGTACGTCACCGGCTGGCTGAAGACCGCGGAGGGACGCGATCTCGGCTTCCAGGTCACCTTCTTCCGCACGCGTCCGCCGGTCGATCCGCGCAACCCCAGCCGGTTCGCCGCCGGGCAGGTGCTGTTCGCGCATGCCGCGCTGTCCGATCCGGCCACCGGGCGGCTGCTGCACGGCGAGCGCTCCGCGCGGCAGGGCTTCGGTCTCGCCGCGGCGCGGACCGGCGACGCCGACGTGGCGATCCGCGACTGGCGGTTGCGGCGCGCCTCCGACGGGCGCTGGCAGACCGCGGTGACGGCGGACGGCTTCCGGCTGGCGCTGGCGTTCCGGCCGACGCAGCCGCCGCTGCCGCAGGGACGCGGTGGCTACAGCCGCAAGGGACCGCTCCCCGACGAGGCGAGCTATTATTATTCGATCCCGCATCTGCGGGTCGCCGGGCAGGTGCAGATCGGCGGGCGCGCGGTCGCCGTGACCGGCGAGGCGTGGCTCGATCGCGAATGGTCGTCCAACTATCTTGCACCCGCGGCGCAGGGCTGGGACTGGACCGGGCTCAACCTCGACGACGGATCGGCGTTGATGGCGTTCCGCATTCGGCGTAAGGGCGGGGGAACGCTCTGGACGGGCGGATCCTTGCGCCGGCCCGACGGACGGACGACGGTGCTGGCGCCGGGGGACGTCGCCTTCCGGCCGGTCGCCACCTGGCGCAGCCGCGCGACCGGGGCGGTCTATCCGGTGATGCAGGATCTCAGCATCCGCGTCGACGGCAAGGTCACGACGCACCGGCTGACGCCGCTGTTCGCCGCGCAGGAACTCGACGCGCGGCGCGGCGGCCTGCCGGTCTATTGGGAGGGGGCGGTGCGCA
Source organism: Sphingomonas sp. GW821-FHT04B01 (assembly GCF_059420425.1). NCBI lineage: Bacteria > Pseudomonadati > Pseudomonadota > Alphaproteobacteria > Sphingomonadales > Sphingomonadaceae > Sphingomonas > Sphingomonas sp. GW821-FHT04B01. Next base: position 268,691 of record NZ_JBWKTR010000004.1, read on the forward strand.
CGCCCGGCGGCCGCGGCTATCTGGAACTGACCGGCTACGACAAGCCGCTCGCGATGTAGTCGCCGGCGATCCGGCAACCTTTTGCCCGGGCGATGGCTTTGGTCGCTGTCTCCCCAGCTGCGTGATCGAGGATTTTTCATGGCCTTTCCCGAACCCTATACCGCCGCTGCCGGCCGCTACGATGCCGGCATGTCCTATCGCCGCACCGGCCGCAGCGGCTTGCGCCTGCCGGCGATCAGCCTCGGGCTGTGGCAGAATTTCGGCGGCACCGACGTCTTCGAGACCGGCCGCGCGGTGCTGCGTCGCGCCTTCGATCGCGGCGTCACCCATTTCGATCTCGCCAACAATTACGGCCCGCCCTACGGATCGGCGGAAGAGAATTTCGGCCGCGTCCTCGCGACCGACTTCAGGGCGCATCGCGACGAGCTGATCCTGTCGACCAAGGCGGGGTGGGACATGTGGCCCGGTCCCTATGGCGACATCGGCTCCTCGAAAAAGTATCTGATCGCCAGTTGCGACCAGAGCCTCAAGCGTATGGGCGTCGATTACGTCGACATCTTCTACTCCCACCGCGTCGACGCGACGACGCCGCTGGAGGAGACGATGGGCGCGCTGGTGCAGCTCCACCGCCAGGGCAAGGCGCTATACGTCGGCATCTCCTCCTACGAGCCGGGGCTGACCCGGCAGGCGGCGGCGATCCTCGCCGAGGAGAAGGTGCCATTGTTCATCCACCAGCCGAGCTATTCGATCCTCAACCGCTGGATCGAACGCGAGCTGCTCGCGACGCTGGCGGATCTGGGTACCGGCTGCATCGCCTTTTCGCCGCTCGCACAAGGTATGCTCACCGCAAAATACCTCGATGGCGTGCCGCGGGATGCGCGGGCCAGCCGCGACGGTTCGCTGTCGCAGACCTTGCTCAGCGAGGCGAACGTGGCGGCGATCCGCGCGCTCGACGGGATCGCGCGGACACGAGGCCAGACGCTGGCGCAGATGGCGATCGCCTGGGTGCTGCGCGATCCCCGCGTCACCTCCGCACTGATCGGCGCGCGATCGGTCGCCCAGCTCGACGATTCGCTGAACGCGCTGAACAATCCGGTATTCTCGACGGACGAACTGGCCGCGATCGACGCGGCCGCGGTCGATGGCGGGATCAATATCTGGTCGGATTCGTCCGACATCGCCGAGCTGCCGGCGCGGCAGGGGGTCCCGCTCGCGTCACGATAGACGCCGGGTCAGCGCTGCTTCTTGGTGATGGTCGCGGTGAAGTCCGGGTCCTTGTTCGCCACCCAGTCGACGAATTTGCGCGTCGCCGGGTCGGCGAGCAGCCCCTCGGCGTTCATGCCGTGGCGCTGCAACTCGGAATTGGTGAAATTGGCGGTCACCGTCTGCTGGCAGATCGGATGCATCGGCACGACGTCGCGCCCGCCGCGGCTCTTGGGCACCGGATGATGCCAGACGATCGTCTTGCCCGTCGGCCGGCCGCACAGCCAGCAGGGGGGCACGGGTGCCGCCTCCTCCTCGGCGGGGAGGTCGTCGTCGTACCGGAATTTGCCGTGCTTGCGGGCCATGCGTCTGCCTCGATCGGTCGCCTACAGGGGCGGTGTCGTGCGCTTCGCTACACCAGCACGCTGGCCACGCCGAGCGGGAAGTGACGATGGTCCGGCGCGGCACGGCCCGCGCCGGCACCTACCAGTCGCTGCTGTCGTTGCTGTCGTCGTCGTCGCCGTAATTGTTGATCACGACATTCTCTTCCGGCGCGCCGAGAAAGCCCTGGCCACCGCCGCCGAAGCCACCGCCGTGGTGGCCGCCGAACAGGTCGGAAAGCCCGCTGAACAGCATCTCGCCGCCGGCGACGCCCGCCGCCGTGGTGCCGGCCGACCGCAGGAAACTGCCGAGGCCGCCGCCCCCCGACAGGATGCCGGGCCGCGCCTCCGGTGCCGGGGGCGCATAAGCGGGATGCGACCCGCCCCATGGTCCGCGGTCGGTCGGCAAAAAGCTGGGTGATGGTGCCGGCGGGGCGACCTGCCGCTCCAGCTCCGCGATCCGGGCCTGCGCGGCGTGCAGCGACTGGTCGGCGACGATCGCATGCTGGACCAGCACGTAGCCCGCGTCGGGATTGGCGGCGAGCGCCTGCCGGATCAGCGCGTCCGCCTCATTGTCCTTGGCGACGCCGCGCGTCGCGACCAGCTCGTTGAGGAAATTCGTCAGAAGGGTGCGTTCGTCGGGTGTCATGCTTCGTCCTCGCAGTGAACGGCGGCGGAGATCGGTCGCCGACCCGCCGCGTTCAACCTCGCCTTGCCCCCGAGGCGTCATCGTGACGCGGAATTCACCTGCCCGTCATCCCGCTTGCCATCGGGGGCGATGATGCGGGATGTACGGCACAACGGAGATCGACATGGCCGACGATGCGACGCCGCCCGACAGCAAGCTGACCCGCTCGAAGCGGCGCTGGGCGAGCGAGCACAAGTTCCTGACCGGCCATGGCGCGCGACCCGAGGGCGAGCGCTTGCCGCCCGGGCAGCATCTGGTGCGCGACTGGCCGGTGCTCGATCTCGGTCGCCAGCCGGATATCGCCACCGACCGATGGGAATTGCGCATCGGCGGTCTGGTCGAGCGGCCGGTGACGCTCGACTGGGCGGCGTTCATGGCGCTGCCGCAGACGCAGGACCGGTCGGACATCCACTGCGTCACGACCTGGTCGCGCTACGACAATGAATGGGCCGGTGTCGCGACGCGCGACCTGCTCGACGTGGTGCAGCCGAGCGCCGCGGCGGCGTTCGTCATGCTGCACGGCTATGACGGTTACACCACCAACCTGCCGCTCGCCGATTTCGCGGCGGAGCAGGCGATGGTGGCGCACAGCTGGGACGGCGCGCCGCTGACGCGCGCGCATGGCGGCCCGGCGCGGTTGCTTGTCCCGCACCTCTATCTGTGGAAAAGCGCCAAATGGTTGCGTGCCATCGACATTCTCGGCGCCGACGCGCCCGGCTTCTGGGAGATCAACGGCTATCACATGCGCGGCGATCCGTGGACGGAGGAACGCTATTCCTGAATCCGGTCAGCGCGCGGTGCTACCGTCGATCGCCTGGATGATCTCGGCGCGATCCTCGCAAAGGTGCAATGCGGTGAGTACGCCGGTCTTGTAGGCGCCGGTGTCGATGCCGATACGGTGCGGCAATACCGTCGGGCGGTCGCCCGTCCAGGTGTGGCCGTGGACGATGATCGACGCGGCGGGTTTCGGATGGTCGAGGAACCCCTCGCGGATCCACAGCAGGTCGTCGCGGCGCTGGGCGTGCAGCGCGACGCCGGGCACGACACCGGCGTGCACGAAGGCATAATCGCCGATCTCGATCAGCAGTTCGAGCCGGAGAAGCAGATGATAATGCGAGGTCGGCATCGCATCGAGCAGGCTGTCACGCAGCGCGGTCAGCGCCGCCGGCCGTTCCAGCTCGGCCGGCTCGGGCAGGTCGACGCCGTACGAGCGCACCGTCGCGGCGCCGCCGACCGCCAGCCAGCGGCCATGATCGGTCGGCCGTTCGAGGAAGTCGCGCAGCATCGCTTCGTGATTGCCTTCGAGCAGCCGCGCTTCCACGGCGGTCGAGCGCAGCAGCCAGGTCAGCGCGGCGAGCACCTCGGCGGACGCCGGCCCGCGATCAACATAATCGCCGCACAGCACCAGCAGCGGCGTCACGCCCGGATAGCGCTCCGCCGCATCGCGATTGATCTCGGCGAGCAGCGCATGCAGCAGATCGTAGCGGCCGTGGACGTCGCCGATCGCATAGAGCGGCTGCACGCCCGCCCGCACGCCGTCCGCCGGCGCGAGCCGCTCGCGCCGGAAGCCGATCATTGCAGCGCCACGCGATCCCCCGCCGGCGCGTCCTCGGCGAAGACGCGCAGGTCGGCGGCGATCATGCCATAGATGCGCAACGCCTCGCGCGGCCGCCGGACGGCGACGCGGCGGGCGCGGAGCCATTCGTCGCGATAGTCGCGCAGCGTGCCCGCACGAACTTGCGCCATCGTCGCCTGGTCGTAGGCGATCGCGACGGTGCGCTCCGCGCTGCGCAATTGTGGCGCAAGGCAGCTCGCCTCGTCGAAACAGGCGCTGCGGACCGGTGCGGTGGCCAGTACGGCGGCACGCTCGGGTGCATAGCTCGGCCGTTCGACGCGGGGCGCAACCGGGCGCGGCGGCGCGTCGACACTCATCTCCCGCGCCGGCGTATAAGGACGGGCGGCGGGGGCCTCGGGCGTCACCGGCGCGTCTTCCGTGCCGGCGTTGGGCGAGGGCGGCAAAGCGGAAGTGGCGTCGGCGATCTGGACCGGCTGCGGCGCGACCACCGGCACGGCGGCCGGTTGCGGCAGCGGTTGCGGTCGCTTCGTCGCGACGCGCTTCGCCGGCGCGGCAACCGGTGCCTCCATGACGTTGCTGCCGCCGACGATTCCCGCGGTCAGCATCGTCAGCACGCCGCCGGCGGCGAGCATCGCCAGCCACGGGCGACGCCTGCGACGCAGTCGTTCCGGGTGGGCGAGGACCGGCAGTACTGCGGGCGCGCTGCGCACTTCGCGCCCGAAGATCGCGGCCATGTCGTCGGCCACGCCTTTGATCTTGGGCGTCGCCTGCGGCGTTTGCGGCCCGGTTGCTGGCAGATCGGAGTCAATCATGACGGCGGTATTAAGCATAAGCGCTGAACCTTGGCTGTATCCGATGTTCAAGAATCGTACCCTGCCGGCGCGCCGTGCAACGTGAAAAGAAGCTCGCGCCGATGGAAGCGCTGCCATAGAACCGGCCAGTGATGCTTCTCCTGCTCCTCGCCGCTGCCACCGCGCCGACCCCGGCCGATCCGACGATCACGCTGCGCAACGGCAAGGGGATGGCGGTCCGCCTGATCCCGCAGGGTGCGATCGTGACCGCGATCGAGGTGCCCGACCGGACCGGCCGCGTCGCCAATGTCGTGCTCGGCTATCCCAGAGCTGCCGATTATCGGACCAAGATCCGCAAGAACGGGTTCGGCGCGACGATCGGGCGCTATGCCGGGCGGATCGCCGGCGCGCGCTTCGCGATCGATGGCCGGCCAGTGAAGCTGGTGGCCAACGACGGCGCCAACGCGCTGCATGGCGGCGGCCCGTTCGGCTTCGACACCGCGGACTGGCGCGTGAGCCGCCGATCGGGCGGCGACCGCGCGACCTTTATGTTGGTCAGCCCCGACGGCTTCCAGAATTTCCCGGGTCGCCTGACGGTGACGGTGCGCTACCGGCTCGCCGCCGACAATGCGCTGCACATCGACTATACCGCGCGCACCACCCGGCCGACCGCGCTCAACATCACCAATCACAGCTATTTCAATCTCGCGGGCGAGGGTAGCGGCAGCGTGTTCGGCCAGTGGCTGCAGCTCAAGGCGGCGCAAGCGATCGTCACCGATGCCGGCGGCATACCGACCGGCGCGCTGGCGCCGGTCGCCGATACGCCGATGGACTTCCGCTGCCCGCGCCGCATCGGCGAGCGGATCGCCAGCCCGGTGCTCAAGGGTCGCGGCTACAATCACGCCTGGCTGTTCGACAAGCCCGTCGGGACGCTCGCGCCGGTGGCGCGGCTGATCGACCCGGCGTCGGGCCGGACGCTGACGATCGAGACGACCGAGCTGTCGGTGCAGGTCTATACCGGCGGCTATATCGACGGCAGCGACGCCGGCCCGAGCGGCCACGTCTACCAGCCCGGCGATGGCGTCGCGCTGGAGATGCAGCACGTCTCCGACAGTCCGCATCATTCGGAATTCCCGACGACGATCCTGCGACCGGGCCAGACCTATCGGCAGACGACGATCTGGCGGTTCGGGACCGACGGCACCGAATCGCCTAGCTGCCGCTGACCGCCGCCCGCAGTCTCGCGCCGGACGCCGCGCGGTGTCGGCAGGCGAGCGCCAGCGCGACGCACGTCGCCGCCAGCGTCGCCAGCGCCGCGACGATCAACAGCGACGGCGGCGAGTGCGGATCGGCGAGCGTATCGCGATAGGCGGAGCCGGCGAGGACATGGCCGAGCAGCAGCATCGCCGCCGCCTGCGCCAGCTTCGACACGCAGGTGAAGACGCCGACATAGCCGGTCGCGCCGCCCGCCGCGGCGCGGTGCATCATCGCCGCCCATAGCATCAGCCACAAGCCGCTCGTCCCCGCACCGAAGCCGAGCCCGGCGAGGATCACGCCCGCCGCCGTGGTCCGCAGCGGACCGAGCAGGATCAGCGCGGCGAGCAGCAACGCCAGCGCCGCCGCGCCCAAGGCGCCGCTGGTCCGCACCCGGCGCCGGCAGGCGAGCCACGCCGGCTGGCTGACGAGCCCGCCGATCCCCGCCCACAGCAGCAGCCCGACACCCCCCGCGGCATAAGCGGCATAATACGGCTCGAGCGCGCGGAACAACGAACTCGCCGCCACCATCACCGTCAACGCGGCGAGGATCGTCGTGAAGCGCAGGGCCGCCCCGTTACCGTCCCCGTCGCGCCGCGACGGCGGCCCTGCGACCCCGGTGACCGGCGCGCGTCCCAGCCACCAGCCGGTCGCGCAGACCAGCAGTGACAGGGTCGCCGCCCAGGCCAGCCACGGCAGATCGGCATGGCCGTGGATCAGCAGCGGCCCGCCGCAGCCACCGACCGCGATGCTGGCAAGCCCCGAAGCGACGTTGCGCCGCGCGAGCAGCGTGCAGCGTCCGTCCTCGTCGAGCGGCGCCAGCGCGACCATCGCATTCTGCGGCACGTCGATGAACGGATAGGCGACGCGGAACCCCAGCAACGTCGCCAGCGCCCACGGCAGCCGCAGTTCCGCTTCGATCAACGGCGTCGCGCAAAACGACAGGAAGAACAGGCAGGTCGCCGGCGTGGCGCCAAGCTGCAACCGCGCCGCGCCGGCGAGACCGCTCATCCGCCCGCGCCAATGCACCCCCAGCGCCGCATCGACCAAGCCGTTGAGCGCGAGCGTCGCGGCCATCACCAGGCTCATCGCCGAAGCGTTCAGGCCACAGGCCTCGGTGAGGAAGAAGCCGAACAGCAAGGTGCTGGCATGCCACAATTGGCTCTTGGCGAAATGCGCGAGCAGATAGGGCGAGACTGCCGCCGCCAGCGCCGATCGCGTCCGGCCATCACAAGCTGGCGTGGTCCCCATCCGCGCAGGATAGCCGGCCTCTGTGTGCCTTTTGTGTAAGCGCCGTTGCATCGCATGATCTCTGCAATTTCCCCGCGGGACGTCTGCAAAGCTCAACCAGTGCTCCCGCGAACGCAGGAGCCCAGGGTTCCGAATGCCGCAAGCCGTTGTGTTGCTTGGCCCTGGGTTCCTGCTTTCGGAGGAACACGGTGTTGATCCGCCGACATTGCCGATTTTCGACGAGGCCCCGCGTCCTCCGCGATACACGCCCCCGACGACTAAACGCCGCCTTAACCTGTCTCCCCCCATGAGCCGTAACGAACTGCCGGGGACCCATGGACGACCTTTTACAGGAATTCATCGCCGAGACCCGCGAGACGCTCGAGGCGCTCTCGGGGGAGATCGTCGCGTGGGAGGCGGCGCCGACCGATCGGGCGCGGCTCGATGCGATCTTCCGCTTCGTCCATACGGTGAAGGGTAGCTGCGGATTTCTCGATCTGCCGCGGCTGGCGCGGCTCAGCCACGCCGCCGAGGACGTGCTTGCCGCGGTCCGCGACGGCAAGCGCGTGCCCGACACGTTGCTGGTCGATGCGGTGCTCGCGATCGTCGATCGCATCGGCGAACTGGTCGAGGCGATCGATTCGGGCACGGCGCTCGACGATTCCAGCGAGGATCTGCTGATCGCCGCGCTCGCCGAGGATGCACGGCCCGTCGCGCAGGTCCAGCCCGCCGCGATGGTCCGCGCCAGCAGCCGTTCGGTCCGCCTCAACGTCGACCTGCTCGACCGGATGATGAGCGGCATGTCGGAGATGGTGCTGGCGCGCAACGAACTCGCCCGCCGGCTGCGCGACGAACAGGTCGATCCCCTGGTCGAGGCGGCGCTGGAACGGCTGTCGCTGACCGTTTCCGACATGCGCGACACCGTCACGCGGACGCGGATGCAGCGGATCGACGCGCTCTTCTCGGCGCTGCCGCGGATGGTGCGCGATACCGCCGGCGAACTCGGCAAGCAGGTGGCGCTCAGCATCGACGGCGCCGACGTCGAGCTCGACCGCGAGATGATCGAGCTGATGCGCGATCCCCTCGTCCATATTATCCGCAACGCGGTCGATCACGGCATCGAGCGCCCCGCCGAGCGGCGTGCCGCGGGGAAGCCCGACATCGGCCGGCTGTTCGTCTCGGCGCGCCAGTCGGGCAACCAGATCCTGGTCGAGATCGCCGACGACGGCCGTGGCATCGACGTCGACCGCCTCGCCGCCAAGGCGCGGGCGCAGGGGCTGGTCACCGATGCCGCGCTCGCCGGCATGGACGCCGCGGCGCGGCTCGATCTCGTCTTCCACGCCGGCCTGTCGAGCCGCGACACGGTCACCGCCATCTCCGGCCGCGGCGTCGGCATGGACGTGGTGCGGTCCAACATCGAACATATCGGCGGGCGTATCCAGCTCGCCAGCCGGCCGGGGCAGGGGCTGACGATCGTCATCGCGGTGCCGCTGACGCTGTCGATCATGTCGACGATCGTCGTCGGCGTCGGCGACCAGCGCTTCGCTATCGCGCGCCAGTCGGTCGACGAGATCCTGCGCGTGCGCGGCGAATCGGTGCGGATCGACACGGTCGGCGATGCCGAGGTGGCGACGGTCCGCGGCCGGCGGCTGCCTTTGGTGTCGCTCGGCCGGCTGCTCGGCATCGGCGACGGCGGCGAGACGACGCTGGCGATCGTCTCCACCCGCGACGGCGATTACGCGCTGGCGATCGATCACGTCATCGATACCGAGGAACTGGTGGTGAAGCCCGCCGCGCCGGCGGTGATGGCGACCGGCGTCTATGCCGGCCATACGTTGCCCGATTCGGGCCTGCCGATGCTGCTGCTCGACGCATCCGGTATCGCCGCGGTCGCCGGCCTGCGCTTCCTGCACGGCCTCGCCGCCGAGCAGGACGCTGCGGTCGCCGCGGCGGCGCCCGGCGTGCTCGCGCTGATGTTCGAGGATCTCGACGGCCAGCGCCGCGTGCTGCCGCTCGCCGCGATCGACCGCGTCGAGCCGGTTTCGACCGAGACGATCCGTCGTACCGGCGGCCAGTTGCGGCTGGCGATCGGCGGCAGTCTGGTACCGCTTTATTCCGTCGCGCCGATCGGCGATCGCCGCGACGTGCCGGTGCTGCGCCTCACCGATGGCGTCACCGAGATCGCCTATGCGATCCACGAACCGGTCGAGATCGTCCAGCTACCGACCGAGGTTGCGCCCGCCCGCGGTGTCGGGCCGGTCGCCGGGGTGGTGATGATCGACGGCGAGCAGGTCGAATTGCTCGACGCGCATGCGCTGTTCGCCGGCGCGCTGCAACCGCTCGCCGGTGATCGTCTGTGCTGGCTGCAACCCGATGCCGGCGGCTGGATGGAGACGTTCCTGCGGCCGATGCTGGAGGCGCTCGGCTATCGCTGCGTGATGCAGCCGCCGCCGGACGGGCCGGCCGATGTCGCACTCGTCATGGACGACGTCGCGATCGCCCCTGCCGCCGCGCGCAACGTCGTGCGGCTGCGTCAGGAGCGTCACGATGCCGGCGATCCCGCGAGCATCTATCGTTACGACCGGCCGGCGCTGCTCGACGCGCTGGCCCATGCCGTGGGAGGCCGCTGATGGGCTTGTTCCTGATCGCGCAGATCGCCGGCCGCGGCGTCGCCATCGAGACCAGCCAAGTCGATTCGGTGGTCGACATCGCCGAGATCGTCGCGGTGCCCCGTGCGGAGGCCGCGGTGCGCGGGCTGGTCGCGCTGCGCAGCCGGGTGGTCACCGTCATCGACACCGGCACCGCGCTCGGCCTCGATCCGACCCCCGATTCGGCGCGGCGCGCGGTGATCACGCGGATCGACGGCCATCATTATGCGGTTCTGGTCGACGAGCTGGAGGACGTGTCCGTCTTCGATCGCCAGCCGCTGTCGCCCGGCCTCGCGCTCGATCGCGGCTGGGCGCAGGTCGGCGTCGGGCTGGTAGAGCGGGACGGCGAACCGTTGCTGATCGTCGATCTCGCCGCTCTCGTCCCGCAACAGGTGCTGGCCGCTTAACGCGACGCTTACGCTTCGCTGCCATCATGCCAAGCAGCGGTCATCGCTGGTAAAAAGGCTTATCCATGAAGACGTGCCTCGTAGTCGACGATTCGAAGGTGATCCGGAAGGTCGCGCGCCACATTTTGGAGACGCTCGATTTCACCGTGGCGGAGGCGTGCGACGGCCGTGAGGCGCTGGACGCCTGCCTCGCCTCGCCGCCGGACGTAATCCTGCTCGACTGGAACATGCCGGTGATGAGCGGCATGGATTTCCTGCGCGCGCTCCGCGAGGCACCGATCGCCTCGCGCCCCAAGGTGGTGTTCTGCACCACCGAGAACGGCATGGCCTATATCCGCGCCGCGATCGAGGCGGGGGCGGACGAATATGTGATGAAGCCGTTCGACCGCGACACGCTCGAATCGAAGCTCCAGATCGTCGGCATGGCCTGACGGGCGGGAGCCCTGCCATGGCCACCGCCGCCCATCCCCTCCACCAGCCGGACGCCGCAACGGGCCGCCGCTCGCCCGCGCGCGTGCTCATCGTCGACGATTCGGCGGTGGCGCGTGCGGTGATGGAGCGGATCATCGCCGCGACCGACCGCTATGTCGTGGTCGCCAGCGTCAGCACCGCCTCCGCGGCGCTGGCGGTGCTCGCCCGCGAGCGCGTCCAGTTCGTGCTGCTCGACGTGCAGATGCCCGGCGTCGACGGCCTCACCGCCTTGCCCGGCCTGATCGCGGCGGGGCAGGGGGCGAACGTCCTCGTCGTCTCCGGCCAGGCCGCCGAGGGCGCCGCGACCACCGTTCAGGCGCTGGCGCTCGGCGCGACCGACACCGTCTTCAAGCCGGCGAGCGGCGAGCGGCTGGGCCAGTTCGGTGAGATCCTGATCGACAAGCTCGACCGGCTTGCCAGCGTCGCCTGCGCCGGCCGGACGGCGCCTGCCGTGGTGCCGCTGCGCACCGCCGCCACGCCGGTCCCACGCGCCGCGCCGGCGGCCGACGAATATGACGTGATGGCGATCGGCGCGTCGACCGGCGGCATCCATGCGCTCAGCGCGCTGCTCGCGCAGATCCCGGCGACCTTTCGCCTGCCGATCCTTATCACGCAGCATCTGCCGGCCTCGTTCATGCCCTATTTCGCAGCGCAGCTCGCGGTGATCGGTAACCGCCCGTGCGAGGTCGCGATTGACCGGTTGCGGCTGCGGCCCGGCCGGATCATCGTCGCGCCCGGCGACGCGCATATGCGCTGCGTGGCGCTCGGCGACGGATCGGCGGCGATCCGCCTGACCCACGATGCCGCCGCGAGCGGCTGCACGCCCTCGGTCGATCCGATGTTCGCCTCGCTGGCCGAGGTCTTCGGCGCGCGCATGCTGGCGGTGGTGTTGAGCGGCATGGGCCGCGACGGCGCCGAGGGCGCACGGCTGGTCCGTCAGGCCGGCGGATGCGTGCTGGTGCAGGACCAGGCGAGTTCGGTGATCTGGGGCATGCCGGGCGCGGTCGCCGACGGCGGCAGCGCCGATGCGGTGCTGCCCCCCGACGCGATCGGCCGCCTCGCCGCGGCGCGGCGGCGGCCATGACCGCCGCGCCGCGCCCCGCCGCTCCGCCCGCAATCTCCCAGGTCGCCCTCAACGTCTTCAGCGCCTTGCTCGAGGCCCGCACCGGCCAGCAGATCGCCAGCTATCGCTCGTGGCGGATCGATACCGCGCTCAAGCCCTTGCTGCGCGACCGCCGGCTCGACACGCTCGACCAGCTCGTCACCTTGCTGCTCGACGGCCAGGATGCGCGGGTCGGCGACCAGATCGTCAATGCGCTGGTCAATCAGGAGACCTCCTTCTTCCGCGACGCGCCGATCTTCGATCTGGTGCTGGAGGCGGTCGCCGCTGCCGAGGCGGCGGGGCGCCGGCCGCGTATCTGGTGTGCCGGCTGTTCGACCGGGCAGGAGCCCTTGTCGCTGGCGATGCTGTTCGCCGAACGGGCGGAAGGCGGCGCCGCGGTGCCCGAGATCGTCGCGACCGACGTGTCGGAGGCGGCGGTCACCCGCGCCCGCGCCGGCCGCTACACGCAATTCGAGATCCAGCGCGGCCTGCCGATCCGGCGGATGGTCCGCTGGTTCTATGCCGATGGCGGCGACTGGGTCGCCAAGCCCGAACTGACCCGGCTGGTGACGGTGCGCCGCCACAATCTCGTCGCCGAACCGCCGCCGCCCGGCGCGTTCGACGTGATCCTGTGCCGCAACGTGCTGCTCTACCTCTCCGTGGCCGCCAAGAGCGAGGTGTTCGCGCGCTTCGCGGCGGCGATCCGGCCGGGCGGCACGCTGGCGCTCGGCGCGGGCGAGACGGTGATCGGCCAGACGAGCGCGTTCGAGCCGAGCCGGGCCCTGCGCGGGCTGTACCAACGCACCGCCGCCCGCGCCGCCGCCTGATCCCCCTTACGCGTCCGTTCGGCCTTCGCTAGGCTGCGCGGATGACAATCCTCGAGACGCCCTCGCCGAACTTCGACGAGCGGTCGCTGCCGATCACCATGATCGTGCTGCATTATACCGGCATGCAGGACGGGCCGTCGGCGCTGGCACGGTTGCGCGATCCCGAGGCGAAGGTGTCCGCGCATTATCTGGTCGAGGAAGACGGCACCGTCTGCCGGCTGGTCGACGAGGCGATGCGCGCCTGGCATGCCGGTCGCTCGCATTGGCGCGGCATCACCGACATCAATTCGGCGAGCGTCGGGATCGAGATCGTCAATCCCGGCCACGAATGGGGTTATCGTCCCTTCACCGAGGAGCAGATCGACGCGCTGATCCCGCTGGTCGCGGCGATCAAGGCTCGCCACAGCATCACCCGCGGCAATATCGTCGGCCATTCGGACATCGCACCCGCGCGCAAGCGCGATCCCGGCGAGCTGTTCCCCTGGTATCGCCTCGCCAAGCTGCGCCTCGCGCTGCCGCGGCCGACGCGCAACCTGATGGATCCGATGTGGCCGCAGGGCGGCTTCCTGCTCGCGCTCGAACGCTTCGGCTATGACGTCAGCGATCCGATGGCGGCGATCATGGCGTTCCAGCGCCGCTACCGCCCCGAACTGGTCGATGGCGAGATCGACGCCGAATGCCGCATGATCCTGCTCGCGCTATTGCTTCCCAAACCGCAGGGGGATGACTGATTTTGCTGAACGCTGCGGTAAAGCAGCGTTCAGGGCGGTGCCGGCCCGCACCCTTTCCCGGCCACCCACACGGTATCTTGATGGGTGGCCGGGAGGGGGCGCGGGCCGGCACCGCTTCCCTAGCGCGTATTCACGCGCTAGGGCGACCAGCGTCAGAGGGTCGGGCGGCCGCGGGTATCTCTTGAGATACGCGAGGAAAGTCCGGGCTCCGCGGAACGACGGTGCCGGGTAACGCCCGGCGGGGGCGACCCCAGGGAAAGTGCCACAGAGAGCAGACGGCGCCGGCTTCGGCCACGCCACGGTGAAAGGGTGCGGTAAGAGCGCACCGCGCGCCTGGTAACAGGGGCGGCAAGGCAAACCCCACCGGGAGCAAGACCGAATAGGGGCGGCACATGGGCTTCGTTTCAGCTCGTCGCCCGGGTTGGTTGCTTGAGGCGGCGCGCGAGCGTCGTCCTAGAGGAATGGTCGCCTATCCTCCGCAAGGGGGTGGACAGAACCCGGCTTACAGACCCTCTGACATCATGCCCCCGTTGCGCCGCGCCGTCCAAGGCTTATGTGGTCCCGATGGCGCGCAGCACATCTCGTTCGAACGATTGGGGGTTTCCGCGCTGGCGCGGCTATGGCTCGGGCCGCGAGACGACGACGGTGCGGATCTGCGACCGCCACGGCTGCGACGAGCCGGGCAACTGCCCCGCGCCGAAGTCGCCCAACAGCCCGGATCGCTGGTATTTCTGCGCGACGCACGCGGCCGAATACAATCGCGGCTGGAATTATTTCGAGGGGCTTTCGGCGGAAGAGGCGGCGCGCCGCGAGGCGTCGGAAACCAGCGCCGCATCGGGCTATGCCAATGCCAGCCATTACGCCTGGGGCGGCTCGGGCGACGGCAGCCGCTCGCGCGACGAGATGCATGCGCTCGAAGCGCTGGGCCTCGACACCGACGCGGACTTCGATGCGGTGAAGACGGCGTGGCGCAAGCTCGCCAAGGAGAATCATCCGGACATCCGTCCCGGCGACAGCAACGCCGCGGTCCGCTTCCAGGCGGTGCAGGCGGCCTATGAGGTGCTGCGGTCGGCGGAGGAGCGGCGCGAGTGGCGCCCCCGCTGAAACAGGTTCCCAGCGCCTGGCAGGGCGCGATCCTCGTCTGCGGCAAATGTTCGAAGAAGCTCGACGGCGGTTTCGGCAAGGAGCGGCGCACGCCGCTCGCCAAGGTGCTGCGCAAGATCCTCGGCGTCGGCAAGGGGCGCAAGGCGACGCTCGGCGTGGTCGAGACGCGCTGCCTCGGCCTGTGCCCGCGCGACGCCGTCGCGATGATCGACGGCCGCGCTCCGGGCACGTGGCTGGTGGTGCCGAAGGACGCCGATGTCGCGGAACTGGCGGCGCGGCTGGCGGCAGGGCCGGCCCCCGCCGCCCGCAATCAGACGTAGCGCGCCGCGGTCTCCCGGATCAGCGCGATCATGTTGGGAATGCCCTGCGTGCGGTTCGAGCTGAGCTGGTTCTTCAGATCGAACGGCGCGAGCTCGCCCTCGATATCCGCGCCGGCGATCGCCGCCGGCGTGCCATCCTGCACGGTGAGCAGCACCAGCGCGATGATGCCCTTGGTGATCGCGGCGTTGCTGTCGGCGAGGAAGTGGAGCGTGCCGTCGTCGCGCCGCGTCGGATAGACCCAGACCGACGCCGAACAGCCGCGTACCAGCGTCGCCTCGGTCTTCAACGCCTCGGGCATCGGCTCCAGCGAGCGGCCGAGATCGATCAGCAGGCGATAGCGATCGTCGGGATCGAGGAAGTCGTATTCGTCGCGGATGTCGGCGATGCTGGTCATGCCGTGCGCGGTACAGGCGGGGACGGGGAGGGGCAACCGTTGGGCCGTAAGTCCCGCCTATTCCCTCTTCGTCATCCCCGCGAAGGCGGGGATTCATAAACGCTGAGGGGCATGAGACCCACCAGCGTCAGCGTATATCGATCCCCGCCTTCGCGGGGATGACGACGGTGGGTGGGGGGAGGACTTCCCGTTACAGATCCACCCCCGCCGCGATCGCCTCCAGCTTGCGGATACGCTCCTTCAGATCGGCGATCTCGATCCGCGAGCCAGCGGAGGGGCCGGCCGCGATCGGCGCCTGTGCGTCGAGCTGCTGGTGCTTGAGCGCCAGCCAGCCGCGCCAGCCCGAGAGGCAAGCGGTGACGAGCATCGCCAGCCCGGCCAGCGCCACCAGCGAAAGGGTGAGATAGACGTTGGGATCGGTCATGATCGGCCTCCGTTAGCGGTCGCGCAGCCTTCGATCGCATGAGTCGGGATCGGCGGTGCTGCGGATGTGGATGATGACGCGCGCCAATATGGACGCGTCGGTCGGTCGGTGCCCCGCGGGCGAGGCGGTTAATATCGTGGTTGCGGGTAGCGTCGGTCAGTTGATCGGCAGGCGCGTGACGTGCGGATCGCGCAGCCCCTCGATCTCCTGCGCCAGATCGACGCCGCGATCGGTGACGATGCGTTCGAGCACGCGGACGCGCTCCTCCAGCCGCTCGGTCTGCGCGGCATATTGCGCTGCCTTTTCGGCGACCTTGTCCGCCTCGATCTCCATCCGGCGGTGCTGGAGCGCGAACCACGGCTTGACGAAGACGCCGCCGAAGATCGCGAGCAGGCCGCAGCAGATGCCGAGGATCGGGATCATCATGGGGTTCATCGGTCAGTCCTTTCAGCCGGCGCGCAATTGTTCGATTTCGTGGCCGAGCCGATGCGCCCGGTCGGTAACGATGCTCTCGACCGTCGCCAGCCGTTCCTGCAGCCGGTCGATCTGGCCGATGCGGCGGGCGTTCTCGGCGTCGAGCAGGTCGATGTTTTGGCGCGCCTCCAGATCGGGGGCGACGGTCGCCTGCCGCACCTTGCGGCGGCCGTACCACTGGATGGCGAGCGTGATCGCCGCGCCGAGGACCATGCAGAAGACGTGATCGGGACCCATGATGCCGGTTCCTTCTATTTGTCGCGGAGCGCTTCGATCTCGCGGGCGGTACGCTCGGCGGGATCGGTGGCGATGCGTTCGAGGACGGCGATCCGTTCCTCCAGCCGGCTGACCTGCCCGGTCAGCTTGTCGTTCTCGTTGCTGAGCAGCATGATCTTGCGCTCCGCCTCGATATCCTCGGCCCCGGTGGCGCCGCGCCAGCGACGGCGGCTGCGCCGGTTGTCGTCTTCGATCGGGTAGCCATGCTTGGCCTTGACCCAGGTGGTGAAGGCGTGGCGCGCACTGATCGCACAGACGACGCCGACCGGCACCATCCAACCCATGTCCATCGTGATTCTCCCTGAACCTGCCGCGTCGAGTCGTTGCTCAGCGCAGGCTGTCGATTTCCTCGGCCAGCCGGCTGTTGCGGCTGGTGTAATGCAACTCGATGTCGGCGAGCCGGCGATCGATGTCGCGGAACTTGCTGCGCACTTCCGCGGTGGAGCGCTTGGGATTGGTTCGGACGCCCTGCCAGAATTTGGCGTCTTCCTGTGTCTCGTAGAGGCCGAGCGGCTTCTTCGGCGCCAGCCAGCCCGCCGCGACATAAGCGACGAACACCCAGCCCGAGGTCGCCAGCGTCAGCACGATCATCGCGACCCGGACGAGCGTGATGTCGAAGCCGGTGTAGTCCGCGATCCCGGCACAGACGCCGAGCCACTTGCCTTCTTGCTTGTCGACGTAGAATTTGGTGCGGGCGGACATCTCAGTTCCTCCGGTCGATCTGGTAAGGGGTGGACTGGTGCGGGGCATTGAGGCCCGGCTTGAAGTCCGGATTGTCGGCGGCGACGATCCGCTCGACGGTGTTGAGGCGGTCTTCGAGGCGGCGGGCGAGATTGAACATCTCGTCGAGCAGCTTCTCGTCCTCGTCGGTGATCTTCGGCGCCTGCTTCCACTTGGTGATGTAGTGGAAGATCAGCCACGGCAGGCCGATCAGCGCTAGGAAGATCGCCAGAACTCCTTCGAAGTCCATCTCAATCCTCCTTCTTCATACGCGCCTTGAGCGCGGCGAGCTCGGCGTCGACCTTGTCGCTGGCGCGCAGCTCGGCGATCTCATCCTCGAGGCTCTTCGGCGCGCCCAGGCCCAGCGCTTCTGCACGGCCCTCCGCGTCGTCGACGCGGCGTTCGAGGATGTCGAAGCGGCTGAACGCCTCGTGCGTCTTCGGCCCCGAATACATTTCGCGCAGGCGGTAGCGGTTGTTGGCGCTCTCCAGCCGGGTCTGGACGTTCGACTGCTTGGTGCGCGCCTCGGTCAGCTTCTTCTGCAGCTTGGCGATATCCTCTTCCGACGCGCGCAGTGCATCGTCGAGCACCTTGACCTCGATCTTGAGCTGCTCGGCCATGTCGGCGGCCTTCTGCTTCTCGACCAGCGCCGCCTTGGCGAGGTCCTCGCGGTCCTTGCTCAGCGCCAGTTCGGCCTTTTCGGTCCAGCTGTCCTGCAGCTGTTCCAGCTTGCTGATATGGCGCCGCATCTCCTTCTGGTCGGCGATCGTGCGCGCCGCGGAGGCGCGAACCTCGACCAGGGTTTCCTCCATTTCGAGGATGATCATCCGGATCATCTTCGCCGGATCTTCGGCCTTTTCGAGCAGGTCGGCGAAGTTTGCGGCGACGATGTCACGGGTGCGGGAGAAAATGCCCATCGGTATCGGTGCTCCTGAAAACGGGCCGGAGCGATGCCGCTCCGGTTTGCGACCACCTTACGCCGTCAGGCGGGCGGTCGTCACGGCCTGGCCGCCGCCGGTCGCCGGGCCGACCGCTCCGGCGACGCAGGTCGCGCTGAACAGGACGGTGCAGACGATGGCGGCGAGCTTGCGGCTGATCTCGGAATTGAACATGGAAACCTCCTGAATTCTGAACCTTGTCACCACCGTGTGGCGGTATGCCAGCAGCGTTGCAGGGAGCGTGCCAGTTGCGGAAACGGCAGAAATGCGTGGGTTTCCGGTGTCATATAAACGCAAGACACATATGAACGCTTGCGTAACGTTGGCAATTCCCGCCAGATGTTGGCGATGGAACGAACGTCGCAAGTCATCGGCCAGTCGGGCGCCTTTCTCGATGCGCTGGAACGGGCCAGCCGCGCGGCCGCGCTCGACCGGCCGGTACTGGTGATCGGCGAGCGCGGCACCGGCAAGGAGCTGGTCGCCGAGCGTCTCCACCGCCTGTCGCCGCGCTGGGACCAGCCGCTCGTCGTGATGAACTGCGCGGCGCTTCCCGAGTCGCTGATCGAGGCGGAATTGTTCGGCCATGAGGCGGGCGCCTTCACCGGCGCGACCAAGGCGCGCACCGGTCGCTTCGAGGAGGCGCATCGCGGCACCTTGTTCCTCGACGAACTGGGGACGCTGTCGATGGCGGCGCAGGACCGGCTGCTGCGTGCGGTCGAATATGGCGAGGTGACGCGCATCGGGTCGTCGCGACCGCTGCGCGTCGACGTCCGCATCGTCGCCGCGACCAACGAGCATCTGCCCGACAAGGTCGATCGCCACGAGTTCCGCGCCGATCTGCTCGACCGTCTTTCGTTCGAGGTGGTGACGCTGCCGCCGCTGCGCGCGCGGTCGGGCGATATCGCGGTGCTCGCCGACCATTTTGGCCGGCGGATGGCGTCGGAGATCGGCTGGGACCGCTGGCCCGGCTTCGGCCCGCGCGCGCTCGACCAGCTCCACAATTACCGCTGGCCCGGCAACGTCCGCGAGCTGCGCAACGTCGTCGAGCGCGCGGTCTATCGCTGGGAGAGCGACGGGCCGGTCGACGGGATCGAGATCGACCCCTTCGCCTCGCCGTTCCGGCCGCAGGGCGGCCCCGGCGGCGGCCCGAGCAAGGCACCCGCCGCCGACGCACCCGCGCCCACCCGGCAGGAGCCCGAGGACAGCCCTGTCGCCGCCTGCGACGCCGGCCCGTCCGACTTCAAGTCGCGCGTCGCCAGCTTCGAGCGCGAATTGCTCGCCCGTGCGCTCGCTGAGCATCGCTTCAACCAGCGCGTCACCGCCGAGGCGCTCGGCCTCAGCTACGACCAGCTCCGCCACGCGCTGCGGCGACACGAACTTATCAACGCGACGGGTTCGTGACGCTTGCGTAACGGGGCGGGAGCGTTAGGCCGGCTTTTGCGTTAACGCGGGGACGACATCGTCCCTATCCAAGAGGAGCCTTTCCCATGGCATTCGAACTGCCGCCGCTGCCGTATGACTATGACGCGCTGGAACCGGTCATCTCCAAGGAAACGATGACCTTCCACCACGACAAGCATCACGCAGCCTATACCGCGAAGCTCAACGAGGGCGTCGCCGCCGACTCCAGCCTCGAAGGCCTGTCGATCGAGGACATCCTCGGCCGCATCTCGTCGCTGCCGCCGCTCGTCCGCAACAATGGCGGCGGCTATTGGAACCACGATTTCTTCTGGAAGATCATGGGCCCCAAGGGCTCGACGCAGCCGTCGGGCGCGCTCAAGGAGGCGATCGACGCCTATGGCGGGCTCGACAAGCTGAAGGACGACTTCAACACCAAGGGTGCGGGCCAGTTCGGTTCGGGTTGGGCCTGGGTCATCAAGGATTCGAGCGGCGCGCTCAAGGTCACCTCGACGCCCAATCAGGACAATCCGCTGATGGACGACGCCAAGGACAAGGGTACGCCCATCCTCGGCAACGACGTGTGGGAACACGCTTATTACCTCACCTACAAGAACGACCGGCCGGGCTATCTCAAGGCGTGGTGGGACGTGGTGAACTGGGATGAGGTCGGCAAGCGCTTCGACGCGGCGTAACCTTCAGCTCCTCCCCGCTTGGCGGGGAGGGGGACCAGCCGCAGGCTGGTGGAGGGGGGGTCCGCAAACGGTGTGCTGCGTGGCGATCCCCCTCCACCACCGGCTTCGCCGGCGGTCCCCCTCCCCGTGCCGGGGAGGATTTTCACTCCGGCGGGATGCCCGCCTGCGGGTCTTCCATGTTCAACCCGTGCCGCAGCAGCATCGGGATATTCGCGAAGGCGAACAGCAGGGTGAGCGGGATCGCGCCCCACAATTTAAATCCCACCCAGAAGTCCCAGTTGGTGTTCCGCCACACCGCCTCGTTGAGCGCGGCCATGGCGACGAAGAACAGCGCCCAGTTGCGCGTCAGCTTGCGCCACCCTTGCGCATCCAGCCCCGGATAGGCGGTGCCGAGCAGGCCCTGCAACAGCGGCCGCCCGGTGATGAGTCCGAAGGCGAGTACGGCGGCGAACATGCCGTAGACGAAGCTCGGCTTCATCTGGATGAACTTGGGATCGTGGAACCAGACGGTGAGCCCGCCGAACACCACAACGAACCCGCCCGAAATCCACAGCATCGGCGAGATCGTGCCGAGCTTCGACTTGGACACCACCATCGCGATCACGGTGGCGATGACGAAGGCGGTGGTCGCGACGATCACCTTGGCGATCACCAGTGCGCCGGCGCGGTCGAGATCGGAGAGGAAGCCCGTTCCCGACGCGACGATCCGCATCGCAAGGCTCGCTGGGAACAGGAAATTGACCGCGAAGAAGACGAGCAGCGGCCCGTATTCGACCCCCATCCGCAGGCCGGGGGAGGATTGCTGCATCGTGCTGCCGCTCACTTGCGCACCCCCTGATCGACGCCGGCGATGATCCGCGCCACCTCGTTGGCGTCGAACGGCCTGAGGTCGGTCATCCCTTCGCCGACGCCGATCGCGTGGATCGGCAGCCCGTATTTCTCCGCCGCCGCGACCAGCACGCCGCCGCGCGCGGTGCCATCGAGCTTGGTCATCACGAGGCCGGTGACCCCGGCGACCTCCTTGAACACCTCGATCTGGCTGAGCGCATTCTGGCCCGTCGTCGCATCGAGGACGAGGACGACGTCGTGCGGGCTCGCCGGGTTGATCCGCCCGAGCACGCGGCGGATCTTGGCGAGCTCGTCCATCAGCTCGCGCTTGTTCTGCAGGCGGCCCGCGGTGTCGACGATCAGCACGTCGATGCCGGTCTCGGTCGCCTTCTTGACCGCGTCCCAGACGACGCCGGCGGCATCGCCGCCCTCCGGGCCGGTGACGATCGGCACGCCGACCCGCTCCGCCCAGGTGCGCAACTGGCCGATCGCCGCGGCGCGGAAGGTGTCGCCCGCCGCGAGCATCACGCCGTAATCCTGTTCCATCAGCAGATGCGCGAGCTTGGCGATCGTCGTCGTCTTGCCCGATCCGTTGACGCCGATGACGAGGATCACCTGCGGCCGCGGGAAGGCGGTCACCTCGATCGGGGTGGCGACGCGCGCCAACGTCTTCTCGACCTCCTCGGCGACGACGAGGCGGATGCCGAGCTCTTCCATGTTGCGCTCGAACGTCCCCTCGGCGAGCCGCGTGCGGATCTTGCCGGCGGTATCGGGACCGAGGTCGGAGGCGATCAGCGCCTCCTCGACCTCGTCGAGCGTATCGTCGTCGAGCCGCGCGCCGCCGAGGCCGGCGAGGTTGCCGACGAGCCGGTCGGAGGTCTTCCTGAAGCCGCCGAGCAGCCGCTCGTGCCATGTCGGTGTGGTGCTCATATCATCGTACCTAGAAGGTGGGAGTCGGTGGCGGCGGTGATGCGCAACCCTGCGATCGTTCCCGTTCGCCCTGAGCCTGTCGAAGGGCTGCCATCCGCGGGCGTCACGCTCGTGGAGAGCAGGGCTTCGACGGGCTCAGCCCGAACGGGGGAGGGGGAGAGCCGTACTTCCGCGAAATTGCCGGCATGGCCGCGGTCGCCGGGGCGTTCGAGCAGCACCTGCTGCACCGATCCGACGTGCGCCGCCAGCCACGCCGCCTTGCGCTGCGCCGCCGCGTCGCGCAACCGCTCGGCGCGCGCCCTGATCGCCGCCGCCGCGACCTGCGGCATCCGCGCCGCGGGCGTGCCGGCACGCGGCGAATAGGGGAAGATATGGCCGTGGACGATATCGGCATCGTCGATCAGCGCCAGCGTATCGGCGAACATCGCCTCGTCCTCGGTCGGGAAGCCGGCGATCAGGTCGGCGCCGATCGCGATATCCGGCCGTGCCGCCTTGAGCCGCGCCACCGTCGCCACCGCCTGCGCGCGGCTGTGCCGTCGCTTCATCCGCTTGAGGATCAGGTCGTTGCCCGCCTGGAAGGAGAGATGGAGGTGCGGCATCACCCGCGCCTCGCCGGTGACCAGCTCGAACAGGCGTTCGTCGATCTCGATCGAATCGAGCGACGACAGCCGCAGCCGCGCCAGCTTCGGCACATGGCGCAGGATCCGCTCGACCAGCATCCCGAGTGTCGGCGCGCCGGGCAGGTCGTGGCCGTAACTGGTCAGATCGACCCCGGTCAGCACCACTTCCGCATGGCCGGCGTCGACCAGCCCGGCGATCCGCTCGACCACCGCGCCCGCCGGCACCGACCGGCTCGGGCCGCGCCCGAACGGGATTGCGCAGAAGGTGCAGCGATGATCGCAGCCATTCTGCACCTCGACGAAGGCGCGGGCATGGCCGGTGAAGCTCGCGGCGAGATGCGGCGCGGTCTCGCGCAGCTGCATGATGTCGCCGACGATGACGGGGGCAAGGCTGTCCCAGGCGGCGGGCAGCAGCTTCTCGCCATTGCCGATCACCCGGTCGACCTCGGGCATCGCCGCGAAGCCCGCGGGATCGAGCTGCGCGGCACAGCCGGTGACGACCAGCTCGGCGCCGGGCCGCGCGCGGCGGGCGCGGCGGATCGCGACCCGCGTCGCCTTGACCGCGGCATTGGTCACCGCGCAGGAGTTGACGATCACGGTATCCCGCCCGGCGAGGAGCGTCCGGATCGTTTCGCTCTCGGCGATGTTGAGGCGGCAGCCGAGGGAGATCACCTCTGGCGCGGGAGCAGACATGGCGGGCGATTTAGTCAACGAAGGCGGTCAAGTCCATGACATGGCGGCGGCGGTGCTCGACTTCTGGTTCGGGCTGACCGGCGAACAGCAATTCGCGAAGGATGACGCGCTCGACCGGACGATCGCCGACCGGTTCGGCGCGATGCGCGACGGCGTGCTGCGCGCGCGGGCGGAGGGGTGGCGCGACGATCCCGACGCTTTGCTCGCGGCGATCATCCTGCTCGACCAATTCTCGCGCAACCTGCACCGCGGATCGGCCGAGGCGTTCGCCGCCGACGGCCTCGCGCTCGAACTGACCCGGCTCGCGATCGGCAACGGCTGGGAGGATCGCTATCCCCCCGAGCGGCGGGTGTTCCTCTACATGCCGCTGATGCACGCCGAAGACCTCGCGATGCAGGATCTGTCGGTGGCGAAGTTCGAGGCGCTGGGGATTGCGGAGAACCTCGCCTTCGCCCGCGACCATCGCGATGTCATCGTAAAGTACGGGCGCTTCCCCAGTCGCAACGCCGCGCTGGGACGCGAGTCGACCGGCGCGGAGGAGGCGTATCTCGCGCAGCCCGACGCCGGCTGGTAACGCGTTTCCCTCCCTCGTCATCCCGGCGAAAGCCGGGACCCATGGGCACGATGTGGCGGCGGTTCCGCGCAACGTCCTGCTTCACCGCATCCATGGGTCCCGGCGTCCGCCGGGATGACGAAAAGAGGCAGGGGTCGAGAGGCAAGCCCACATCCTCGCGTCGCCACCCGCCTCAAAATCCACCAACCTTGCACCCCGCCGCGATTTCCCCTAAGGCCCCCGCACGTTCCTCCACGGAATGCGATCGATGAAGCGCCCACGGGTGCACGCTGGCCGGCGAGGTTTCGCCCGCCGGCGTCTTTTGCGTTGCGTGGCTTGATGAGGGTTTCGAGGCGATGTTCGACAGTCTGAGCGACCGGCTAGGCGGAGTATTCGACCGTCTGCGTGGCCGTGGCGCGCTGACCGAGGCCGATGTGCGGACCGCGATGCGCGAAGTGCGCGTCGCGCTGCTCGAGGCCGACGTCGCGCTGCCGGTGGCGCGCAGCTTCGTCGACAAGGTCACCGAACAGGCGGTCGGCCAGAACGTGCTCCGCTCGGTCACGCCGGGGCAGCAGGTCGTCAAGATCGTCAACGACGCGCTGGTCGAGATGCTCGGCGCCGACGCGTCGGAGCTCGAACTGTCCGTCACCCCGCCCGCGGTGGTGATGATGGTCGGCCTGCAGGGTTCGGGCAAGACGACGACCACCGCCAAGATCGCCAAGCGCCTTGTCGCCCGCGAACGCAAGAAGGTGCTGATGGCGTCGCTCGACGTCAATCGCCCCAACGCGCAGGAACAGCTCGCGACGCTCGGTACGCAAATAGAGGTGGCGACGCTGCCGATCATCGCCGGCCAGCAGCCGGTCGATATCGCCCGCCGCGCGCTCCAGGCCGCGAAGCTCCAGGGCTTCGACGTGCTGATGCTCGACACCGCGGGGCGCCTGCACGTCGACCAGGCGCTGATGGACGAGATGAAGGCCGTGGCGGAGATCGCCACGCCGCAGGAAATCCTGCTCGTCGTCGACTCGCTGACCGGTCAGGACGCGGTCAATGTCGCGCAGAACTTCTCCGAACAGGTGCCGCTGACCGGCGTCGTGCTGACCCGGATGGACGGCGACGCGCGCGGCGGTGCCGCATTGTCGATGCGCGCCGTCACCGGCAAGCCGATCAAATTCGCCGGCACCGGTGAAAAGCTCGATGCGCTCGAAGCCTTCCACCCCAGCCGCGTCGCCGGCCGCATCCTCGGCATGGGCGACGTCGTCAGCCTCGTTGAGCGTGCCGCCGAATCGATCCAGCAGGAAGACGCCGAGCGGATGACCGCGCGGCTCGCCAAGGGTCAGTTCGACATGAACGACCTGCGCGGCCAGCTCCAGCAGATGCGCCGCATGGGTGGCCTCGGCGCGCTCGCCGGCATGATGCCGGGGATGAAGAAGGCGCAAGGCGCGCTCGCCACCGCTGGCGGCGACAAGATGCTCATCCATATGGAAGCGATGATCGGCTCGATGACGCTGAAAGAGCGCGCCAAGCCCGAACTCATCAACGCCAAGCGCAAGATCCGCATCGCCAAAGGCTCCGGAACGACGGTGCAGGAGGTCAACAAGGTCCTGAAGATGCATCAGGAAATGTCGACCGCCATGAAGAAGATCAAGAAGATGGGCGGCCTCAAGGGCATGATGGCGATGCTCGGCAAGGGTGGCCCGGGGGGCGGCATGTCCGGCCTCGGCAACGCCCTCGGCGGCGCCGGCCTCGGCGACATGATGGAGAAAGCCGGCGGCGGGCTGCCCAAGGGGCTCCCCGGCCTCGGCGGTGGCCAGGACGGCATGCCCAAATTGCCCCCCGGCTTCGAAAATCTTCTCAAGAAGAAATAACAGATCAACGTAACCGACTTAGAACGAAGGAATATCTACAATGGCACTCAGCATTCGCCTGTCGCGCGGTGGCTCCAAGAAGCGTCCGTACTACCGCATCGTCGTCGCCGATGCGCGCTCGCCCCGCGACGGCAAGTTCATCGAGAAGATCGGCAACTACAATCCGCTCCTCGCCAAGGACGCCGAGAACCGCATCGTGCTCGACGCCGAGCGTGCCAAGTACTGGCTGTCGAACGGCGCGCAGCCGACCGACCGCGTCGCCCGCTTCCTCGACGTCGCCGGCGTGCGTGAGCGCGCCGCCCGCTCGAACCCGAACAAGGGCAAGCCGGGCGAGAAGGCGACCGAGCGCGCCGAGGAGCGTGCCGAGAAGCTGAAGGCGCAGGAAGAGGCCGCAGCGGCCGCCGCCGCCGCCCCGGCCGCCGAGGAGGCTCCGGCCGCCGACGCCGAGACCACCGAGGCGTAAGCATCGAAAGCCGGCCATGATGCGTTGATCCCTTCCAATCCGAAGGAGTTGACGCATCATGGCCGTTCCACCCGATCCCCGCACCGCCGCCGACGACCTCGACGACGCTGCCACCGACGACGCCACCAACCAGGGCGTGTCGGCGACCGAACCCGCAGAGGGAAACGACGATGCCCCAGCAGGAGACGGCGGATCGCCGGGCTGAGCCCAGCGTCACGCTCGCGGTGGTGATCGGCGCACATGGCGTGAACGGCCAGGTGCGCCTCAAGGTTTTCGCCGAGGATTTCGGCAGCTACAAGAGCTTCAACCATGGCGCGCTGACGCTCAAGTCGGCGCAGGCCGGCAACAACGGCCTGATCGTGCGCTTCGCCGAGGTCGCCGACCGCAACGCCGCAGAGGCGTTGCGCGGCACCGAACTGACCGTGCCGCGTTCGGCGCTGCCGCCGCTGGCCGAGGGCGAATATTATCACGCCGATCTCCTCGACCTGCCCGCCGTCTCCACCGACGGCAGCGCGCTGGGTCAGGTCGTGCTGATCGAGAATTTCGGCGCGGGCGACGTGCTCGAGATCGAACGGCCCGACGGCAAACGCTTCATGGTCCCGATGAACGCCGACGCGGTGCCCGAATGGGACGCCGACCGGCTGGTGGTGAACGCCGACTTCGTCGAGTGACGCGCGACCTCTTTTCACGGCGGTGAGATCCGCCCGGGTTTCTCACGATAGCCGTCACCCCGGACTTGTTCCGGGGTCCACCGGGCCGCAAGAGAACGGCTGGATCTCAGGCCTTGCTCCTCGCCGCAGCGTAGACCCCGGAACCAGTCCGGGGTGACGAATCTCCCATGACGGCCGAGTGTGCGTCTCCACCGCAGCTCATGCGATATCGCCCCCTCGATGGGGCGGCGCCGCCCCCCACGCTGTCCTACACTCCCTATTCTGCTATACCCCCAATGCTCTTTCTCATCGAACGATCGCGATCACCACAGTAATGGAAACGATCGGAGTGGATCGTTTCCATTAAGGTGTCCATCTTGTCCATGTCGTCCAACATCAGCGCCGGATCGGCTGGCGCTCGCTGAGCAGATTGCGGATCGTCGTCGCCGCGACCCCGGCCTCGCCCATCGCATGGCTGATCTGATCGAGCCCTTTCACGACGTCGCCGGCGGCGAACAGGCCGGGGATGGTGGTGCGCTGGTGATCGTCGACCTCCAGGCAGCCTTCGGCGGTCGCACGGGCACCGGCCGCGACCGCGAGCCGCGACCGGATACGCGATCCCAGCGCCGGATAGACGCTGTCGAACGCCATCCGCCCACGCGCGGTGTCGACCGCCAATTGTTCGCCCTCGATCGCCCAGCCGCCGCACGGCCCCTGGACGCGGGCGATGCCGGCCTCGTCCAGCTTCGCCGCGCAGGCGTCGTCGAGCAGATGCTCCGCCTCGGGCGAGATCAGCGTGACATCGCGCGTATAGCCGCGCAGGAACAACGCCTCGCGCATGCCATGGTCGCCGGTGCCGATCACGCCGACACGCTTGTCGGTGACCTCATAGCCGTCGCAGATCGGGCAATAGCGGAACAGGCCGCGTTCCAGCGCCGGATCGTGCACCGCCGGCGGGATGTTCGGGCGATGGTTGACCACTCCCGTCGCCAGCAGCACCGTCCGCGCGCGATAGCGGCCGTGATCGGTGACCACGGCGAACGTCTCGCCGTCGGGCTCGATCGCGGTGACCTTCTTTTCCTCACGCCGCGCGCCATATTTCTCCGCCTGCGCGAGCATCAGGCCGAGCAAATCCTTGCCGGCGATACCCTCGGGGTAGCCGGCATGGTTGTGCGTACACGGAATCATCGCCGCCCGGCTCGACCCGCTGTCGAACAGACGGATCGAAAGATGGAAGCGCGCCAGATAGATGGCGGCGGTCAACCCCGCGGGGCCGGCGCCGATGATGATGCAATCGTCGATCAATCTTGCACCTGTATCGTCATGTATATACATCCCGTGTATACGGAGGCCGTCATGAGTAACGAATATCGCGCCAAGGTGTTCAAATCCGGCAACTCGATGGCCTTGCGCCTGCCGAAGGGCGTGGGGTTGAGCGAAGGCGATGACGTCACGCTGGTGACCCATGGCGACGGATCGTGCACGTTCTGGCGGCATAGCAATGCCGCCGCGGTCCTGGACAGCCTGTACGGCGCCTTCTCGCCGGGCTTCATGGCCGACGGGCGCGGCGATATCGAGCAGGGTGAACGTGACTGGAGCGTCGGCCCGACGCGAGGCGCGGCAGCCTGACGTATGTACCTGCTCGACACCAACGTCTGTATCGATTTCGCGAAGGCGCGCAGCGACGTGCTGCGCGCGCGTATTCGTGCGAGAAATGGGCAGGGTATGAGCCTGTCCGCCATCACGCTTGCCGAGTTGCGCTACGGAGCCGCTCGACCGGAGGCCGATCCTAGCGACGAGGCAAGGCTGGATATCTTTGTCAGTGTGCTCGCCGTCCATGACTTTGGTCGTGCCGCGGCAGAAAGCTATGCCAGATTGGCCGGAACCATGCCCTTCCAGCGCCATAGTTTCGATCGACTGATCGCAGCGCATGCGCTCGCCCTCGATTTGACGCTCGTCACGAACAACACCCGTCACTTCGCCGATATCCCCGGCCTGCGCGTGGAAAACTGGACCCGATGACCTTCACCGCGACGATCCTGACGCTTTACCCGGAGATGTTCCCCGGTCCGCTCGGCGTGTCGCTCGCAGGCCGTGCGTTGCGGGAAGGGGGGTGGCGCTGTGAGCCGGTCCAGATCCGCGACTTCGCCACCGACAAACATCGCTCGGTCGACGATACGCCCGCGGGTGGCGGCGCGGGGATGGTGCTGCGCGCCGACGTGCTCGCCGCCGCGGTCGACAGCGTCGCCGACGATCGCCCGATCCTCGCGATGACGCCGCGCGGCCGGCCGCTGTCGCAGGCGCGCGTGCGTGAGATCGCCGCCGGCCCAGGCGTGATCGTGCTGTGCGGCCGGTTCGAGGGGTTCGACGAGCGCATCTTCGAGGGCCGCGACATAGAGGAGGTGTCGATCGGCGACTATATCCTGTCGGGCGGCGAGATGGGCGCGCTGGTGCTGCTCGATGCTTGCATTCGCCTGCTCCCCGGCGTAATGGGCGCGGCTTCAAGCGGTGTGGACGAGAGCTTCGAAACGGGGCTGCTCGAATACCCGCAATATACCCGACCATTCGATTGGGAAGGGCGCACGATCCCCGAAGTGCTGCGATCGGGGGATCATGCGAGGATCGCGGCCTGGCGCAAGTCGAAGGCCGAGACCGATACACGGCTACGGAGGCCGGACCTGTGGGAGCGCCATGAGGGTGCTCGGGTCCAGCCTCCCTCTGGCGCGCGGCGAACGAAGGACTGAAGACATGAACCTCATTCAGCAGCTCGAAGCCGAGCAGATCGAAAAGCTGACCGCGAAGCGCGCGATCCCCGAATTCCGTCCCGGCGATACGCTGAAGGTCGGCGTGAAGGTGGTCGAAGGCGAGCGCACCCGCGTCCAGAATTACGAAGGCGTGTGCATCGCGCGGTCGAACAAGGGCATGGGCTCGTCGTTCACCGTGCGCAAGATCAGCTTCGGCGAGGGCGTCGAGCGCGTCTTCCCGCTGTACTCGCCGAACATTGATTCGATCGACGTCGTCCGCAAGGGCGCCGTGCGTCGTGCGAAGCTTTACTATCTGCGTGGCCGCACCGGCAAGTCGGCGCGTATCGCCGAGCGTCGCGACACGCGTCCCGCCAAGGGCAGCGTCGCCGCGGAGTGATCCGCCGCTACCGGTGACAGACAGGGCGCGGGAGGCTTCCTCCCGCGCCCTTTTTGCGTCAGCCGTTGGCGGTGGTCTGCGGCCGCAGCAGCGCCTTGACCGGGGCGATCGCGCGGCGCTTGGCGAGCAGCAGCCAGCGCACCGGCGCCATCGCGTGGACCGGCTGCGCCGACAGCGCCAGCACCACCAGCACCGCGCCGATCGACGCGCCCGTCAGCAGGTGGACCCAGCGTTCGCCGGTCAGCGGCGCGCCGCAATGGAGCAGCGCGACCGCGAGCAACGCCGATGCGACGACGCGGAGCAGGCGGACGTCGCCGCGCCCGTTCGTCCCGGCCTCACGCCGGAAGCGGAACGAGGCGCCGGCGAACAGCAGCCAGGCGGTGGCGGAGAGCAGGATGGTCTCAGGCATGGATCGTCTCGGCTTGGCGGGTGCGGCGGGGGACCTGACGCGGCGGTTTGCCGGCGCGCCAGCTCGCGACGCCGAGCAGCAGCGCGATGGCGAGCATCGCGAGGTCGAAGGCGGCGAACAGCGAGTCGCCGGCGAGCAGCGAGCCGGGCAGACCGCGGCTGGTGGTGATCGCGTCGGCAATTGGGATCGCGAGGAAGACCAGCGCCGCCATGGCGAAGCCCTCGGGCCAGGCGCGGCGGGCGGGGCGGGCGAACTGGCCGACCGCCACCGCCGCCCAGGTCCAGAACATCGCCTTGACCTCCCAATCGGCGCGCGCGGCCATATCGGCTGGAATCAAGCGGTTGGCGAGCAGGAACGCGGCCATTCCGACCGGTAGGCCGACGATCGTACCGATGTTGAGCCGCTCGACCAGCTTCAGGCCGAAGAACGGCCTGGCGTTCGGCCGGCGCCGCGCCGCGGTCCACAGCAACAGGCCGGTGCCGACCATCGCCGCGCCGGTCAGGCCGAGCCCGAACAGCGTCCAGCGCAGTGCCGGCCCGGCGAATTGCGCGACGTGCAGCCCGAGCATCACCCCGGCGGTGGCGAGCGCCGGCCCGGGATCGCCGCGCTGTGCGATCAGCTCGCCCGTGCTGCCCGCATAGATCAGCGAGGGGCCGCGGGCGTTGAGCGAGGCGCGGGGCGTTCGATAGACGGTGACGGTGGCGGCGGCATCATTGGGGTTGCTGACGACGATCCGTGCCGCCGGTGCCCTCCAGCGGCGCTCGGCATCGGCGACGAGCGGCGCGACGGCGACCAGCGGCGCGGCGCGCCCGGTGGCGGGCTGTTCCGCCGGTATGCCGTAAGCGGCGTTATAGAAGTCTTCGGGCTTGGCGTAATTGGCGGTGACCGGCCATGGCATGTACATCGCGATCAGCGTGATGATGCCGGTATAGGTGATGACCGCATGATAGGGCAGGGCCAGCACGGCGGAGACGTTGTGCGCGTCGAGCCAGCTGCGCTGCCCCTTGTTCCAGCGCAGGGTGAAGAAGTCCGCGAAGATGCGCTTGTGCGTCACCACGCCCGAGATGATCGCGCCGAGCATGAACAGCCCGCACAGGCCGGCAAGAAAGCGCCCCCAGGGGTAAGGCAATTGCAGCTGGAAGTGGAAGCGGTAGAAATGCTCGCCGCCGCGAGTGTCGCGCCCCTCAACGGGCCGGCCAGTGGCGCCGTCGAGCACGAGTTCCTCGCGGCGGCGCGGCTTGGCGACCGCTTTGGCGTTGGGCTGGGCGTAGACGCGGGTGACGACGTCGCGCTCGTTGGGCAGCAGGATGTACCAGGCCGCATCGTCGGCGCCGACGGTTTGCAGATAGGCGACTGCGCTGCGTGCGGCGGTGGCGGCCGGGACCGGGGCCGCCGCAATCTCGGGCTGCATCCAGCGGGTGATCTCCGGGCGGAAATAGCTCGCGGTGCCGGTCAGGAACATCGCGAACAGGATCCAGCCGGCGACGAGCCCGAGCCAGCCGTGGATCCACGCCATATTCTGCCGCAGATTGCCGTTCACGGCCGCAACCCGAGCAGCCAGACCAGCGCGCCGCCGCCGATCGCCAGGCCCCATGTCCAGGCGGCGACCCGGCCGAGTCGGGGTTCGTGGAAGCACCACAGCCCGATGAGCGCGTAGAGCAGGACGGAGAGGATCATGCCGAGCGCGGTCGCCTCGGCCCGGTCGATCGGCAGCAGCCGGGCAAGGAGCGTGGCGAGCGCCGCGGCGGCGCCGTAACCGCCGACCAATGCGGTGAAGCAGCGCGCGACCATCGACCAGCGGGCCGTCGCGGCCGGCGTCGGGGTCGGGCAGGGCGGGCTCGCCTGCATCAGCATCGGGGGGTCGTCGGAGCGGCCATGGCGGCCTCTATAGACGGTCTTGCGAACGCCTATCAATAGCGAAGTTGCGCCATCCAAGAATGTGGCCGAATTGCGGCAACGTGGACAAGATGGACACCTTAACGGAAACGATGCAGTCTTATCGTTTCCATTTTGATGTGTAAGTCGAGCAACGGCTGGATCGCTTGTGCTCGGGAACACGATGATGCGGCGATGGGAAAGAGCGGCTTAATGGTAGCAAGGCGGCGTCCTGTAGGACAGCGCATTTCCTTCTTCCGTACCGCAGCCGCC
The DNA here is from genome assembly GCF_059420425.1 of Sphingomonas sp. GW821-FHT04B01. Classification (NCBI taxonomy): domain Bacteria; kingdom Pseudomonadati; phylum Pseudomonadota; class Alphaproteobacteria; order Sphingomonadales; family Sphingomonadaceae; genus Sphingomonas; species Sphingomonas sp. GW821-FHT04B01. The sequence continues at coordinate 301,043 of NZ_JBWKTR010000004.1, forward strand.
GCGTCCGACATCTCAATGAAAAGATACCGTTCCACGACGTGGATCGGTGACCGTCATGCGCGGCGGAGCGAGGGCGGGGCGAGACTGAGCAGACCCAGTATCGCCAGCGCGACTCCGACCCAGAGCGGCGCGGTGAGGCCATAACCGCGATCGATCGCCGCGCCGCCCGCCCAGGTGCCGAGCGCCAGCCCCGCGGTGATGACCGACGTGTGCAGGCTGTTGACCAGCGGCCCCGGATGCGCGGCGCGCATCACCCGCGCGACCATCGCCGGATTGAGGGCCACGCCGACGAGGCCGATGACGAGGAACGCCGCGATCGCCACCGCCGGTACCGTGGCGCACAGCGCCAAGACCGCCAGCGCCGCGGCCAGCGTGGCGAGTCCGGACGCCAGTATGAGGATGGTGAAGCGATCGGCGAACCGTCCGATGACGATATTGCCGAGGATGTTGGCCACGCCATAGCCGGCAAGCAGCAACGGGATCGAGCGTGGCGACAGTCCAGTCACGGTGGTGAAGATCGGCGCGACATAACTGAATGCCGCGAAGGTCGCGCCGATGACGAGCCCGCTCGTCGCATAGACCGCCCACAGTCGCGCGGACAGCAATGCGGCGGCGCTTCGTCCCAGATCGATATCCGCGTCGGGGGGCGAGGCGGGCAGGCCGGTGGCGATCAACGCGATGCAGACGAGCGTGACCGCCACGATCGTCCAGAACGCGGCCTGCCACCCCGCCGCCCCTGCGATCAGCGCAAGCGTCGGCACGCCCGCCACCGGAGAGAGCATCAGCCCCGCCAGCACATAGGACGCCGCGCGGCCGCGCAGATCGGGGGCGACCAGTTCGGCGCAGATCGTCAGGGCGACCCCGAAATATCCGGCGCTCGCCACACCCTGGATGACCCGGCCGATCGCCATCGCCGGATAGCCCAGCGCGGTCGCCGCGATCAGGCTGCCGCCGAGAAACAAGGCCAGCAGCCATATCAGCCCGCGTCGGTGCGGTACCTTGAGGTGGAGGAGCAGTGCGGTGACCAACGGTCCGCCGACCGCCATGCCGAGCGCGTGAGCGAGATGAGATAACCGATCGATCCGATCGAAACGTCGAACGCCCGCGCGAGCATCGGCAGCATCCCCGCGACCATGAATTCCGAACTGGTGATCGCAAAGGTCGTCATCGCCAGCAGCCACACCGCAGGCGGAATCGCGCGCGATGAGGCGGGCGAGGGGGCGGCGACAGCGATGGTCGACATGGTCCCGGTCATGACAAGACACCTACTTCTGTAACGAAATTTATAGAAAAGCTATGGCGCTTGCGGCAAAGCGTCAAGAGATTATATAAACTACGCTACAGAAAGGATTTGTATGGCGACGAGGGGACGCCCGCGCAGTTTCGACCGGGACATCGCGCTACGCCGCGTGATGGAGGTGTTCTGGGCGAAGGGATATGACGGTGCGCAGCTCAACGACCTGACCGCCGCGATCGGGGTGACGCCGCCGAGCTTTTACGCCGCGTTCGGATCGAAGGAGGCGGCATTCCGCGAGGCGGTCGATCTATATATCGCCACGATCGGGTCGGGGCCGATGATCGCGCTCGCGGCGCCTGCCGTGCATGCCGCGATTGCCGGCGTGCTCGCCGAAAGCATCGATGTCGCGTTGTCCAACGGGGCGGCGGGGTGCCTGCTGATCCTCGGCGTGGTTCATGGCCAGCCCGGCGTATCCGGCGCATGCGACTATCTGCGGGTCGCCCGGCGGCGGACGGTGGCGTTGCTGCAGGCGCGGTTGACGCGCGGGATCGATGACGGCGAACTCGCGCCGGATAGCGATCCGGCGCAACTCGCCGCTTTCTATCATGGGATCATGCAGGCGATCTCGTTCCAGGCGCGGGACGGTGCATCGCGCGTCGAATTGGAGTCGCTGTTGGCGCCCGCGCTGGCGGCGCTCAGGCCAGCCTAGCGTCGGTTGTGTCGGATGGTGGCGCGGTCCCGGCCTCGGCCGCGTCCGTCGATCCAAATGGAAGGGGCCGCCGGATCGTCTCCGGCGGCCCCTTCGCAATCGCAACCGTCGGCGGCGTTACTGGTCGAGGAAGCTGCGCATCTTGCGGCTGCGGCTCGGGTGCTTGAGCTTGCGCAGCGCCTTCGCCTCGATCTGGCGGATGCGTTCACGCGTCACGCTGAACTGCTGGCCGACTTCCTCCAGCGTATGGTCGGTGTTCATGCCGATGCCGAAGCGCATGCGCAGCACGCGCTCCTCGCGCGGCGTCAGGCTGGCGAGGACGCGGGTGACCGTCTCCTTGAGATTCGCCTGGATCGCCGCATCGACCGGGATCACCGCATTCTTGTCCTCGATGAAATCGCCGAGGTGCGAATCCTCCTCGTCGCCGATCGGCGTTTCGAGGCTGATCGGCTCCTTGGCGATCTTCATCACCTTGCGCACCTTCTCGAGCGGCATCGACAGCCGTTCGGCCATCTCCTCCGGCGTCGGCTCGCGGCCCTGCTCGTGCAGGAACTGGCGGCTGGTGCGGACCAGCTTGTTGATCGTCTCGATCATATGCACCGGGATGCGGATCGTCCGCGCCTGATCGGCGATCGAGCGGGTGATCGCCTGCCGGATCCACCAGGTCGCATAGGTCGAGAATTTGTAGCCGCGGCGATATTCGAATTTATCGACCGCCTTCATCAGGCCGATATTGCCCTCCTGGATGAGATCCAGGAATTGCAGCCCGCGGTTGGTGTATTTCTTGGCGATCGAGATGACGAGGCGCAGGTTGGCCTCGACCATCTCCTTCTTGGCGATGCGCGCCTCGCGCTCCGCCTTCTGCACCATGTTGACGATGCGGCGGAATTCGGTGAGCGCCATGCCGGTCTGCTGCGAGATCTCGCTGATCTCGCCGCGGATGCGGTCGACCGCATCGGCCTCGTTGGTGGCGAAGGCGGTCCACTTCTTGTCGAGCTTGCCGACCGATTGCAGCCACGTGTCGTCCATCTCGTGGCCGACATAGCGGTCGAGGAAGTCCTTGCGGCTGACCTTGTGGCGCTCGGCGAGGCGCAGCATCTGGCCGCCCAGCGCGGTCAGGCGCCGGTTAAAGGCATAGAGCTGATCGACGAGATATTCGATCTTGGCATTGTGGAACTGGACGCTCTCGACCTCGGCGGTGAGGTCCTCGCGCAGCTTCTGGTATTTGCGCTCGTCCGCGGCGGACAGCTCGCCGCCGGCCTGCATCGCGTCGAGGCGCGCCTGCTGGATCTTGCTGAACTTCTTGTAGAGCGCGGTGATGTTGGCGAACCGCTCGAGCGCCTGCGGCTTGAGCGTCTCCTCCATCTGCGCGAGGCTGAGCGTATTGTCCTCGTCCTCGTCGTCCGACGGACGCGGCACGCGGCCCTCGCCGGATTCGTCGTCCTCGTCGGCCGACGGCTCCTCGGGCTCTTCCTCTTCCTTGAAGCTGGCGCCGGCGGTCTTCTCGCTGATCTCGCCCGACTCGTCGTCCTCGGCGCCCTCGACCTGCTCGGCCGACGGACCCTTGGACAGCATCGCGTCGAGATCGAGGATCTCGCGCAGCTGCATCGTGCCCTCGTTGAGCGCGGTCGACCAGTCGATGATCGCGTTGAAGGTGATCGGCGATTCACACAGGCCGAGGATCATCGTGTCGCGACCCGCCTCGATCCGCTTGGCGATGGCGATCTCGCCCTCGCGGCTGAGCAGCTCGACCGCGCCCATCTCGCGCAGGTACATGCGGACCGGATCGTCGGTACGATCGACGGTCTCCTTCTTCTTGGTCTCGAGCGCGGGCGCGGCGGAACCGTCGCCGTCGGCCTCGACGGGCTCGGCCTCGTCGTCCTCGGCCTGCTCCTTCTCGTCGCCGTCCTCGCCGGCTTCCTCGTTCTCGACGATGTTGACGCCCATCTCGTTCAGCGCGGACATGATGTCCTCGAGCTGGTCGGACGACATCTGATCCTGGGGCAGCGCCTCGTTGAGCTGGTCGTAGGTGATGTAGCCGCGCTTCTTGGCGCGGGCGACCAGCTTCTTGATATCGGCGTCATTGAGGTCGATCAGCGGCGCGTCGGTCACGTCCGCACCCTCATCGCCACCGTTACCGTTAACCTTCGCCATCAATTACCCTCGGATCCAAACGATCGGGCGTCTTCGTTCGACTGCACCAGATTTGCAAGTCGAAGCTCCAAGCCCTGTTTCTCTTTCACCAACGCCACTTGTCGTTCGAACGCCTCGGCGGTGAAGTGCGCCTGCATCGAGGCGGTCGCTTCACCGAGTGCCATGTCGACTTCCGGGCGCGCCACCATGATGGCGATCGCTTCGTCGAGGTCGGCACGGGCGCGGGCGGGATCGCCGCCGCTTTGCGTGAACGAATAGGGCATCGTATCGGCTCTCAACAAATCGCTTGCGATCGCATCAAAACCGGATTTCGCCAATATGGTGCGCAGACGCGCGCTATCAAGCGCCTGGTCCTCCAGCGCGACGTCGACCACCGCCTCGAACAGCCGGCCGAGTGCGCCGCCGATCAGCTTGAGGCTGCCCAGCACTTCCATATGCCGCGCGATCTCGACCGGGTGGCGGATCAGCCCGGCGAGGATCGCCTTGGCGATGACCGGATCGATGCCGGCGGCGTGGAACGCCTTCACGTCGTCGGTCGGCGGGGCGATCGGCTGTTTCCACTGGCCGTCGGGACCGCGCTTGCCCTGCGCGCGCGGAGCGGCGGGGGTGAAGGTGCGGCGCTTGGGCGCGAAATGCTCGTAGAAGCGGTTCTTGAACTCGTTCTCATATTCCTTGCGCACCGACGGGTCGGCGATCGTCGCGGCGAGTTCGTGCAGCCTTTGCTTGAGCCCGGCGCGCTGCTCGGGCGTGTCGAGCGGGCCGGCGGCGACCTCGCTCTGCCATAAGCGCTCCACCAAGGGCTGCGGCTGCTGGAGCAGCGCCTCCATCGCCTGACGGCCGCCGGCGCGGACGAGGTCGTCGGGGTCCTGCCCCTCGGGCAAAGTGACGAAGGCGAGGCTGCGGCCGTTGCCGAGCATCGGCATCGCGCGGTGGGCGGCACGCAACGCCGCCTTTTGCCCGGCGCTGTCGCCGTCGAGGCAGAGGATCGGCACGTCGCTGATCCGCCACAGCCGTTCGAGCTGCGCCTCGGTGAGCGCGGTGCCGAGCGGGGCGACGGCGTCGCTTATCCCCGCCTGCGCCAGCGCGATCACGTCCATATAGCCCTCGACGACGAGGATGCGCGCCGACTTGCGCGCGGCGGGGGCGGCGCGGTCGAGATTGTAGAGCGTGCGGCCCTTGTCGAAGAGCGGCGTATCAGGGGAATTGAGGTACTTGGGTTCGCCCTCGCCGATGACGCGGCCGCCGAAGGCGATCGTCCGCCCGCGCGCGTCGCGGATCGGGATCATCAGCCGGCCGCGGAACCGGTCATAGGGCTCCTTGCCGTCGACCTGGATCAGCAGGCCGCATTCGACCAGCGCGGGGTCGCCATAGTCCTTGAGCGCGGTCTTGAGCTTGCCGCGGCTGTCGGGGGAGAAGCCCATGCCGAAGGCGCGGGCGGTTTCGGGCGTGATGCCGCGTTTGGCGAGCACCGCGCGTGCCTCGGCGCCGCCGATGCCGTTGAGTTGCTCGGTGAACCACGTCGCGGCGTCGGTCATCGCCTCGTGAAGGCCCTTCGCGCGTTCGGCTTTGGCGGCGGAGGCGCGGTCCTGTGCGGGCATCTCCATGCCGGCGGCCTGCGCGAGCTCCTTGACCGCGTCGATGAACGGCAGGCCGCGCTGGTCGGTCATCCACTTGATCGCGTCGCCGTGCGCGGAACAGCCGAAGCAGTGATAGAAGCCCTTGTCGTCGTTGACGTAGAAGGACGGGGTCTTCTCGTTATGGAACGGGCAGCAGCCGCGCATCTCGCGGCCGGCCTTCTGGAGCTTGGTCGTCTTGCCGACCAAAGCGGACAACGACGTGCGGGCACGCAGTTCGTCCAGAAAGGCAGGGGAGAGACTCATGCCGTGATTTTACCATGCGCGCTGCGGCGGCTTTCGGCAAGTCGGTTTGGGGGTGTTTCGCGCGAAGACGCGAAGGCGCGAAGAGAAGAAGAAGGTTGGTTCGCGCAGAGGCGCAGAGGCGCAGAGGCGCAGAGGCGCAGAGGCGCAGAGGCGCGGAGGTGTTGCGTATGGGGAGGGGGCGTGATCTCCCTACGAGGGAGGGGGAGAGAGCTGCCGCTCCCCCACTCGTCATCCCGACGCACGTCGGGACCCATGGACGTGCTGGTGGAGCGGCGGCGCGCAACCTCGGGCCTCACCGCAACCATGGGCCCCGGCGTTCGCCGGGGTGACGAATAGGGGGAGGTGTCGCGTCCTACAGGCGCGACACCTCTGCGCCTCTGCGCGAACCAACCCTTCTTCCCTCCGCGCCTCCGCGTGACCCGATCTTCGCCGCGGCTTCGCGTGGATGCTTAGGACAGCGCCGCCTTCACCAAACCGCTCGCCTTGCTCATGTCGAGGCTGGCGGCGTGGCGCGCCTTCAGTTCGGCCATCACCCGGCCCATGTCCTTCATGCCCGTAGCGCCTAGCTCCTCCTTGATCGCGAGGATCGCGGCGGTGGTGTCCGCCTCGCTCATCTGTGCCGGGAGGAAGCGTTCGATCACCGCGACCTCGGCCTTTTCCGCATCGGCGAGTTCCTGGCGGCCGCCGGTCTCGTACATCGCGATCGATTCGCGGCGCTGCTTGACCATCTTCTGCAACACCTCGACCACCACCGCATCGTCGTCGGGCGTGTTGCCGCTGGTCCGCAGCTCGATGTCGCGGTTCTTGATGGCGGCCTGTATCAGGCTGATCGCATTGCGCGATTCCTTGTCGCCGGCCTTCATGGCGGTGACCTGGGCGGCCTTGATGTCGTCGCGAATCATGGGGAAGCTCTCGAAGAAACACTGGAAGCGACCGAGCCTAGCGGAGGAACGGCCGCCCGTGAACCGGTTGACCTGAGGGGGGCAGGGGTTTAGCGGGCGCCACTTAGCGACATAGACGAAATCTGTAGGAGTGCCCGCCAAGCCATGGCCGACGCCAAGCCCATTGCCATGCCTGCGAAGCCTGACGGCGCGACGGGTGTTCTGGTCCTCGCCAACGGTGATGTGGCCTGGGGTCGCGGTTTCGGGGCGGAAGGCGCCGCGGTCGGCGAGGTGTGCTTCCACACCGCGATGACCGGCTATCAGGAGATCATGACCGACCCCAGCTTCGCCGGGCAGATCATCACCTTCACCTTCCCGCACATCGGCAACGTCGGCGCCAACCCCGACGATATCGAGGCGGACGCGCCGCACGCGCTCGGCATGATCGTCCGCGAGGACGTGACCGCGCCGTCGAACTTCCGCAGCGTCGAGCGGCTCGACGGCTGGATGCAGCGCCATGCACGGATCGGCCTCGCCGGGATCGACACGCGCGCGCTGACCCGCCGCATCCGCGCGGGTGGCGCGCCCAACGGCGTCGTCGCGCATTCGGCGAGCGGCGAGTTCGACCTCGACGCGTTGCTGGCGATGGCGCAGGGCTGGCCCGGGCTGGAGGGGATGGACCTCGCCAAGGACGTCTCCACCGCGACGCATTATGCGTGGGGCGACGGCCGCGAGGGCGGGCCGTGGCGGCTCGGCTTCGGTTACGCCGGTGCCGACGAGGGCGAGCGCCCGCATGTCGTCGCGATCGATTACGGCAGCAAGCACAACATCTTCCGCAATCTGGTCCATGCCGGCGCGAAGGTCACGGTGCTGCCCGCCGCGGCGACGTTCGACGAGGTGATGGCGCTCGGCCCGGACGGCATCTTCCTGTCCAACGGCCCCGGCGATCCCGCCGCGACCGGGGATTATGCGGTGCCGGTGATCCGGCAGCTGCTCGACACCGGCAAGCCGCTGTTCGGCATCTGCCTCGGCCATCAGCTGCTCGGCCTCGCGGTCGGCGCGACGACGACCAAGATGTTCCAGGGCCATCGCGGCGCCAACCATCCGGTCAAGCGCCTGTCCGACGGCGCGGTCGAGATCACCAGCATGAACCACGGCTTCGCGGTCGAACGCGACAGTCTGCCCGCCAACGTCCGCGAGACGCACGTGTCGCTGTTCGACGGCTCGAACGCGGGGCTGGAGCTGACCGACCGCCCGGCATTCTCGGTGCAATATCACCCGGAAGCGTCGCCGGGGCCGCAGGACAGCCTGTACCTCTTCGAGCGGTTCGTGGGGTCGCTGCGGTGAGCAGTCGCTGGCTTTACAAGACCGCGACACTGCAAGCCGGCTTGCTGCGCTACACGTGGAAGGGTGAATCCGCCGAGATCACGGTGGATCAAGCTCTCCTAAATTTTGGCATGGACGGTTGGGAACTGGTGAGCACCCCGAGCTACGAAGCCGGGGGTACGACCAGCGAGATCATGTTCATCTTTAAGAAGCCCGCATAATATGCCCAAACGCACCGACATCTCCTCCATCCTCGTGATCGGCGCGGGGCCGATCGTCATCGGACAGGCGTGCGAGTTCGATTATTCGGGCACGCAGGCGATCAAGGCCCTCAAGGAAGAGGGCTATCGCATCGTCCTGGTCAATTCGAACCCGGCGACGATCATGACCGATCCCGAACTGGCCGACGCGACCTATGTCGAGCCGATCACCCCCGCGGTGGTCGCCAAGATCATCGAGAAGGAGCGGCCCGACGCGGTCCTGCCGACGATGGGCGGGCAGACCGCGCTCAACACCGCGCTGGCGCTGTTCCACGACGGCACGCTGGAGAAGTTCGGCGTGCAGATGATCGGTGCCGACGCCGAGGCGATCGACAAGGCGGAGGACCGGCTCAAGTTCAAGGACGCGATGACCAAGATCGGGCTGGAAAGCGCCCGCTCGGCGATTGCGCATACCGTCGAGGAGGCGCTCGCCGGTCTCGAGATCACCGGCTTGCCGGCGATCATCCGGCCGAGCTTCACGATGGGCGGGTCGGGCGGCGGCATCGTCTACAATCGCTCGGAATTCGTCGACATGGTCCGCAAGGGCCTCGACGCGTCGCCGACCACCGAGGTGCTGATCGAGGAATCGCTGCTCGGCTGGAAGGAATATGAGATGGAGGTGGTGCGCGATCGCAACGACAACGCCATCATCATCTGCTCGATCGAGAATGTCGATCCGATGGGCGTCCACACCGGCGATTCGATCACCGTCGCGCCGGCGCTGACGCTGACCGACAAGGAATATCAGATCATGCGCAACGCATCGATCGCGGTACTCCGGGAGATCGGCGTCGAGACCGGCGGCTCCAACGTCCAGTTCGCGGTCAATCCCAGGGATGGCCGCCTCGTCGTCATCGAGATGAACCCGCGCGTGTCGCGGTCGTCGGCGCTCGCGTCCAAGGCGACCGGTTTCCCGATCGCCAAGGTCGCCGCCAAGCTGGCGGTCGGCTATACGCTCGACGAGATCGAGAACGACATCACCGGCGCGACGCCGGCATCGTTCGAGCCGACGATCGACTATGTCGTCACCAAGATCCCGCGCTTCGCCTTCGAGAAGTTCAAGGGTGCCGAATCGGTGCTCGGCACCGCGATGAAGTCGGTCGGCGAGGTGATGGCGATCGGCCGCAACATCCACGAATCGATGCAGAAGGCGCTGCGCGGGCTGGAGACCGGCCTGTCGGGCTTCAACGCGGTCGAGCGGCTGGTCGGCGCGCCGCGCGCGGAGATCGAGGCGGCGCTCGCGGTGGCAACGCCGGACCGGCTGCTGGTCGCCGCGCAGGCGCTGCGCGAGGGCTTCACCGTCGCCGAGATCCACGCGATCGCCAAATTCGATCCGTGGTTCCTCGAACGGCTCGCCGAGATCGTCGCCGCCGAGGAGGAGGTCAGCACCAACGGCCTGCCGATCGAGGCCGCCGGCATGCGCCGGCTCAAGGCGATGGGGTTCAGCGACAAGAGGCTCGCCTATCTGGCGCTGCAATCGGCCAATCTGCGTGGCAATGCGCGTGGTATCGCGCGCGGCTCGGGGCTGATCCACGATGCGGTGGTGGCGATGACCGGCGGCGTCACCGAGGACGAGGTGCGCAGCCTGCGCCACCGGCTCGGCGTGCGCCCGGTGTTCAAGCGGATCGACACCTGCGCGGCGGAGTTCGACGCCAAGACGCCCTATATGTATTCGACCTATGAGGCGCCGAGCTTCGGCGAGCCCGAGGACGAGAGCATGCCGTCGGATCGCCGCAAGGTGGTGATCCTCGGCGGCGGGCCGAACCGGATCGGGCAGGGCATCGAGTTCGACTATTGCTGCTGCCACGCCTGCTTCGCGCTCGCCGATGCGGGTTATGAGACGATCATGATCAACTGCAATCCGGAGACGGTGAGCACCGATTACGACACGTCCGACCGCCTGTATTTCGAACCGCTGACCGCCGAGGACGTGCTGGAGATCCTGCACGTCGAGCAGAGCCGCGGCGAATTGGTCGGGGTGATCGTCCAGTTCGGCGGGCAGACGCCGCTCAACCTCGCGCGCGCGCTGGAGAAGGCGGGGATCCCGATCCTCGGCACCAGCCCGGATGCGATCGACCTCGCCGAGGATCGCGAGCGGTTCGCGGCATTGGTCAACAAGCTGCGCCTCAAGCAGCCGGCGAATGGCCTCGCGCGGAGCCGCGACGAGGCGGTCGCGGCGGCGGAGCGGATCGGTTACCCGGTGCTGATGCGGCCGAGCTACGTGCTCGGCGGGCGGGCGATGGAGATCGTCGATTCGCTCCAGCAGCTCGACGATTACATCCAGACCGCGGTGCAGGTGTCGGGCGAGAGCCCGGTGCTGATCGACCAGTATCTGCGCGACGCGATCGAGGTCGACGTCGATGCGATCTGCGACGGCGAGGATGTCGTCGTCGCCGGCCTGTTGCAGCATATCGAGGAGGCTGGCGTTCATTCGGGCGACAGCGCCTGTTCGATCCCGCCTTATTCGCTGACCCCCGAGACGATCGCCGAGATCGAGCGGCAGACGGTGGCGCTGGCCCATGCGCTGTCGGTCAAGGGGCTGATGAACATCCAATTCGCGGTGAAGGACGGCGAGGTCTATCTCATCGAGGTCAACCCGCGCGCGTCGCGCACCGTGCCGTTCGTCGCCAAGGCAATCGGTGTGCCGATCGCCAAGATCGCCAGCCGGGTGATGGCGGGCGAGATGCTCAGGGACCTGCCGCCGATCGACCGCCACATCGATTATTATGCGGTCAAGGAAGCGGTGTTCCCGTTCAACCGCTTCCCCGGCATCGACCCGGTGCTGTCGCCCGAGATGAAGAGCACCGGCGAGGTGATGGGGATCGACCCCGATTTCACCACCGCCTTCGCCAAGTCGCAGCTCGGCGCGGGCACGGTGCTGCCGACCGGCGGCACCGCGTTCGTCAGCGTCAAGAGCGGCGACAAGCCGCATATCGTGCCGGCGGTGAAGTCGTTGCTCGCGCATGGCTTCAAGGTGCTCGCGACCGGCGGCACCGCCGATTACCTCGAAACCGTCGGGCTGGCGGTGGAGAAGGTGAACAAGGTTGCGCAGGGGCGGCCGCATATCCTCGACCGGATCATGGATGGCGAGGTGACGCTGATCTTCAACACCACCGAGGGGTGGCAAAGCCTGAAGGACTCGAAGCCGATCCGTCAGGCGGCGCTGGCGCAGAAGATCCCGTATTTCACCACCGCGCCGGCCAGCGTGCAGGCGGCGGCGGCAATCGGGGTCACCTCCCTTGAAGTACGGCCGTTGCAATCCTACTATTCGCAGTCGCACAACTGATCCCGACATAATGACGTGATGTGCGGGGCGGGCCGATGAGGTCCGCCGCGGGGAATGAGTGAATTGGGGACGTAGATATGGCGACCGTCGAAAAGATGCCGATGCTCCAGGAGGGCTATGACACGCTCGTCGCGGACCTGAAGCGTCTGAAAGCCGAGCGTCCCCAGATCGTGGATGCGATCGAGGAAGCGCGTGCGCACGGCGATCTGTCCGAAAACGCCGAATATCACGCGGCGAAGGAACAGCAGGGCCAGAACGAGGCGACGATCAGCGACATCGAGGACAAACTGTCCCGCGCGCAGATCATCGATCCGCTGGAACTGTCGGGCGACAAGGTGGTGTTCGGCGCGACGGTGACGCTGCTCGACGACGACGACAAGCCGGTGAAGTATCAGATCGTCGGCCAGACCGAGGCGAATGCCAAGACCGGCCGGATTTCGTACAATTCGCCGCTGGGGCGCGCGCTGATCGGTCGCCGGGTGGACGACGAGGTCGAGGTGTCGGTGCCGGCGGGCGATCGCTATTATGTCGTGTCGAAGGTCGAGTTTATCTGAGCTGTTTTGCGCGGGTGGGGCCGAGGGCGTAGCGTAGGCGCGTTGGCGCGTTTTATCCCGCGCGCCGTATCTTCCCCTCCGTCAGGCCTGCGGCCTGCTACCTTCCCTTGGCGGGGGAGGACATTGTTGGGGTAGCCAAAGCTATCTTCGTCATCCCGGCGAAAACCGGGACCCATGGACACGATTCCATAAGTGTAGGCGCGCCTCACGCCCGTTCCGTCCCCATGGGTCCCGGCTTTCGCCGGGATGACGAGTTAAAGATCCCTCTGCTTCCCAAACGCCGTCATCCCCGCGCAGGCGGGGATCCAGACGCGCGGACCTTGCGACCCCATCGCGACGTCAGCGTTTATGGATCCCCGCCTGCGCGGGGATGACGATGGTGGGGGCTGGAGCGGCGGCCTGTCCCGCCGTCCCGTGCCTCACGCCGCCGGCGGGGTCAGCAGTTCCGGCTCGAGCAGGCGGTGCAGGTGGACCACAACGAACTTCATCTCGGCGTCGTCGACGGTGCGTTGCGCATTGGCGCGCCAGGCCTTTTCGGCGCTGGCATAGTCGGCGAAGATGCCGACGACCTCGAGCTTCGACGGATCGGCGAATTCGAGGGTGCGGGGGTCCTTGACGCGGCCGCCGAAGACGAGGTGGAGCTTGCTCATGCGCGTATCCCGGGTGTGAGGGTCAAGCCCAGCGCCCTAGCGTGTTGCGCTGCGATATTGAACCCCCGACGCCATCAGCCGCCGCCGGACCCTCCGGCAGCGGCACGCGGCGTCAGCCCTTGTTGGCGGCGGTCTTGACCGCGGCCGAGCCGGCGGTGGTCGCCGCCTTGGCGATGCCCTGGAACATCGACTTGACCTGATCCTTGGCCGCGTCCTTCGACAGGCCGGCATTCTGCAGCTCGCCGGCACCGGCTTCGCGCGCGGCCTGGATCGCGCCGCGCGCGCGTTCGCCGAGCGTGCGGCCGAGCGGCGCGAGCAGCTCCTTCTCCTTCTCGGACCGCGGGATCAGCGCGCCGGCGAGCGCGCCGATCGCGAGGCCGCCCGCGACGATGGCGAGCGGATTGTGCTCGACCGCGTCGGCGGTGCGGCGGGCGGCGTCGGTCGCGACATGCTTGGCGTCGTCGATACGGGCGTGGATGTCGTGATTGTCGGTCATGCGTCTATCCTTCGTGCGGGGGCGCTATGGTCAGATGTACGGGGTCAGTCCTGCGGGCCGAGACCTGGCTCGTGGTCGCGGTGGCCGGGCTTGTGCTTGGGTTTGCGCCGGAACAGCGCGACGATGCGATGGCGGGCGAGGAACAGGCCGGCGACCGCGGTGGCGCCGGCGACCGCACCGGGGTTGCGCACCGCGGTGTTGAGGCTCGCCTGCGCCGCTGCGCCGCCCTTGTCGGTGAGCTCGCGCGCCGCCTGCAAGGCCAAAGCACGCGGGTTGAGCCGCACCTGAAGCTTGCCGAGCGTCGCGTTGAGGCGCTCGCGCGCGGCAAGCGCTTCGGCTTCCGCCTCGGCGAGGCGCAACGTCGGGAGCGGCGCGCTCATCGCGGCGTCCCCGGCGCGAGTCGGCCCTTGCCGACGATCGCCAGCACCGCCGCGATCGCGAACACGCCGATCACCACCGCGGCGGTGGCGAGACCGGGGCCGATCAGCGTCGCGAGGCTGAGGATCAGCCCGACGAGCAGCGCGACCAGCCCGGCGAGCGCGAGTACCGCCGCGGCGACGAAGAAGATCGCCGCGTTCTTATAGGCGCTGGTGCGCTCGCCGACGCGGGCCTTGACCAATGCCACTTCGGCACTGGCGAGGCCGCGCGCGTCATCGACGAGTTGCGTGACGAGCGTGGCGATGCTGTCGTCTTCGGTCATCGGCTGGATCGTCGCCATGGGGTCGATCAGGCCTTGTTGCCGTCGATACCCGACTGGACGAGGCGGGCGACCGCGAAGCCCAGCGCGGCGGCCACGCCGACCGCGACGCCGGGGCTCTTGCGGACGAACTCACGCGCTTCTTCAATCAGCTCCTCGGTGTCCTTGCCCTTGAGCTGCTCGGCGAAGTTGGACACCGTGCCGGCGGCGGTGCGGGCATAATCGCCATATTGCGCGCCGAGCTTCTCATCGACCTGCTGCGCGGCGTCGTTGATGAGCTGCGAGAGCTGGTCGAGACCGCCCACGGCGCGTTCCTTGCCGGTGTCGGCGAGAGTGCGGATGCGGTCGGTCGCCTGCGCGCCGTATTTGGACGAATAGTCCTTCACCGTCTGCTTGGCCTGGTCGGTCTTGCTCGCGGCGGCGTCGGTGGTGCCGGCAGCGGTGGTGTCGCCGTCGGTGACGGTCGTGAAATCGGTATCGGCCATGGCTCACCCTTCCTATGTTCGGCACGCTCAACCCCGGCCCGACCGGCCCGGTTCCCTCGTCGTCGCGGAGATTGCCGCGACCCGGCCGGCGCGGTAGAGCGCGCGCATCACGCCCCAGAGGTAGGAGCATCGTTACGTGACCGCAATCATCGACATCCATGGCCGCCAGATCCTCGACAGCCGGGGCAACCCGACGGTGGAAGTCGACGTGCTGCTGGAGGACGGCAGCTTCGGCCGCGCGGCGGTGCCGTCGGGCGCCTCGACCGGCGCGCACGAAGCGGTCGAGAAGCGCGACGGCGACAAGAGCCGCTGGGGCGGCAAGGGCGTCGACGAGGCGATCGAGGCGGTCAACGGCGAACTGGTCGAGGCGCTGCTCGGGCTCGACGCGGAGGATCAGGCGGATCTCGACGCGGCGATGATCGAGCTCGACGGCACCGAGAACAAGGGCCGGCTGGGCGCGAATGCGATCCTCGGCATCAGTCTCGCCGCCGCCAAGGCCGCGGCGGAGGCGCGCGGCATGCCGCTCTACAAATATGTCGGTGGCGTCTCGGCGCACGTGCTGCCGGTGCCGATGATGAACATCATCAACGGCGGCGAACATGCCGACAATCCGATCGACTTTCAGGAATTCATGATCGTGCCGGTCGGCGCGGCGAACATCGTCGAGGCGGTGCGCTGCGGCTCGGAGATCTTCCACACGCTGAAGAAGGCGCTGCACGACAAGGGTCTGGCGACCGGCGTCGGCGACGAGGGCGGCTTCGCGCCGAACATCGCCAGCACCGAGGAAGCGCTCGGCTTCATCATGCAGAGCATCGAGAAGGCGGGCTATACGCCGGGCGACGACGTGATGCTGGCGCTCGATTGCGCCGCGACCGAATTCTACAAGGACGGCCGCTACGATATCTCCGGCGAGGGCAAGGTGCTCGAAAGCGGCGCGATGGCCGAATATCTCGCTGACCTCACCCGCCGCTATCCGATCTTCTCGATCGAGGACGGCATGAGCGAGGACGATTGGGAGGGCTGGAAGGCGCTCACCGACCTGATCGGCGACAAGGTGCAGCTCGTCGGCGACGATCTGTTCGTCACCAACCCGAAGCGCCTGAAGCGCGGCATCGAGGGCGGCTATGCCAATTCGCTGCTGGTCAAGGTCAACCAGATCGGCACGCTGACCGAGACGCTGGAAGCGGTGACGATGGCGCAGCGCGCGCGCTACACCGCGGTGATGAGCCACCGTTCGGGCGAGACCGAGGATGCGACGATCGCCGACCTCGCCGTCGCGACCAATTGCGGGCAGATCAAGACCGGCTCGCTGGCGCGCTCGGACCGGCTCGCCAAGTACAACCAGCTGATCCGTATCGAGGAAGAGCTGGGCGATTCGGCACGTTATGCCGGCCGCGACGTTCTGAAGGCTTGATCCGGCACGAACGGCAAGCGAGGATGCAGGGCATGGCGGCACGCGGACAGAGACCATCGGCTTTTGCCCGGACGATGCGCCGGGCCGCGCTGCCGGCGCTGGGGCTGACGATCATGGCGTTCTTCGGCGCCTATGCGGTGCTCGGGCCCAACGGCATCCTCGCTTACGGCGATTACAAGAAGCAGCTGGTGCGGCGGGAGAAGCAGTTCGCCGCACTCGACCAAAAGCGCGCGGTGCTCAAGAACCGCGTGGCGCTGCTCGATCCGGATCACGCCAATCCGGATATGGTCGACGAGATGGTGCGCAAGGAACTGAATGTCGCGCATCCCGACGAGGTGATCGTCCCGCTGAAGTGATCGTCTATTTCCTGGTCGGCGGCGTGGTCAGTCGCATATGCGCGTCTGTTTGGACCCACGCCGTCACCCCGGCCTGATGCCGGGGTCCTGCTTCTTCTTCGGACGTTGCGAAGAAGAAGCAGGACCCCGGATCAAGTCCGGCATGACGGGGAATAGAATTGCCATCGTAACATTCGAACGGTCGTACGAAATAGTCCTTCCCGCCACGGGGAGGATTGCGCTTCATTCGCTGACGTGGCCGGGGCCGAGATCGCCGTCGCCGCCTTTCGGTCGGCCTTCGCCGCCGGTGACCGGATAGCCGTCGCCGGTCGCGGCGTCGGAGTCGAAATCCTCGCCGGGGTTGCCGCCGCCGGCGCCGCTGCCGCTGCCGTGGACCTCGCCGGTCTGCGGGTCGAACGAGGCGCGGCGGCCGTTGTCGGGCGGGATCACCGAATCGTGCGGCGGTGCCGGGTCGCCGGGGCGGGCGGAGACGGTGCCACCGGGGCGTTGCGCGCCGAGTGCCGCCTCGCGGTCCTTGTTATACTCCTGACCGGAATGGCCGTCGGCGTCGTCGAACGGATTGCCGGCGGGATCGCGCTCGGGATCGGCCTTGGTATCGCGGGACGTGTCGGACATGGGGACCTCCTGATCTCTCGAAACGGCAACGCCCCGCGCTCCACCGGTATCCGCCGGCAGCTTTTCTACCGAACGGTATAAAAGCCGTTGACGACCGCCGCAGCCGCTTCTATACCGAACAGTATAGAAGATGGCGGCGAGGGATCGCGGGCATCGGACGGAAACACCCGGATGCCCTTCGCAGTGCGGCGGCAAAAGGGGTGCAACAATTCGCACGTATCGGTCTGCATCGCCATGGATGCGGAAGGGTGGCGTGCGATGTCGAGAAGGGAGTGACGCCATGGCTTTTCTTGCTTTTGCCGAACCGGGCAACGCCGGTTATGCGCGGGTGAGCGCGCCCGTCGCGCGGCCGGTCGTGGTGTCGGAGACAGCGCCGCTGGCGCAGGCTGCAGAGGAGGAACGGCCGGTGCTGACGGAGCTTGAGCGTTCGGTGATCGGGATCGCGCGGCAGGACGGCCTGTCGACGCTGCGCCAGCCGGGCCGGCTGACCCGTTGGCTCGGCCTCGTGTTCGGCGTGCGGATCAGCCCGCAGCTCGCCGACCCCAAGCTCGAGGCGTTGCGCCGGATCGCGGTGCTGAGCTGGAAGCGCGGCTATGCGATCGCGTCGGCCGAGGTGAAGGCGTTCCTGGCATCGGGCTATTCGCCGGCCTTCTACGAACTGGTGGTCGATACGATCGCCTCGGCCCGGCAGGCGGAAGCGCGGCGCGGGCGGGCGTGAGGCTCGGGGGATGCTGCGGCGTCCCATTTTCTCAATTTGGTAGGCCGTTGCGATATACGGCTGCATTGTTCGGTTGAACGCCGATTTCGCGAGACGTCCGACGTATTGCGACGGGGGAACGACCTCCACTAAAGGCGACGCATCTCCTCAGTGTTCCCGCGAAAGCGGGAACCCAGGGTCAAGCAAAACAACGTCTTATAGCGTAAGTGACTCCTGGGCTCCCGCCTGCGCGGGAGTACTGGCAAGGTTGTTCGGAGGTCTCGCCCTCTGCCTCCAGATGGGATGACGGACAACGACCGCGAACGGTTCGCAGCATCCGTTGACTTTGTATTTGTCGGAGTGTCCAGCGGGTAGCGGCTCTATGCCTTGCCCGACGTCTGCCTCTCTTCACCGAACAGCGCCGCGACCACGTCGGCGGAATGGACCGGCTTTTCGTGGCGCGGGACGTTGCGAAACCGGTCATCGATCGTCCAGGCGTCATAGCCGGTGACGAACAGGAACTTCGTCCCGGCGGCGGCCAGCAGCGCCGCGACGGGGTAGCTCATCTCGCCGTGCAGATTGATGTCGAGCACCGCACCGTCGAGCGGCGGAGCGATCGCGAGCAGTTTCACCGCGGCGGCGAGCGTGCCGATCGGGCCGACGATCTCCGCGCCGAGGCCGCGCAGATCGCGTGCGAGGTCGTCCGCGACGAGATATTCGTCCTCGACGATCAGGATGCGCCGGCCGCGAAGATCGGTCATGCGCGCGCCCGCTCCGCCGCCGGTCGAGACATGGCCGCAGGCGGCGTTCGGCAAGGGGCGGAGCAGACCGGCATATCCGGCAGGCCTAGCATGGACTTGGTAGTGCGACGCAACATTCGCCGCGTCCTGCCGCGGTTCGTCGCGCGACGCCACCCATTTGTCCGGCAAATTGACGAATAGCGAAACGCGGGATAGCATCGGCGGGCACGCGCTGGGACGCGTCAGGGGAGAGTGATGAAGGTGATGTCGAGGCTGTTGTTCTGTTCCGCGCTGGCGGTTCTGGTCTCCGGCGGCGCAGCGGCGCAGCAGGCCACGCCGGCGGCCGCGCCGTCCGATATCGTGTCGGTGCGTGGCGATCGTCCCGGTCCGAAATTTGACAAGCGGCTGTTCGGCCAGTTCGCCGAACATCTCGGCACCGGCATCTATGGCGGCATCTGGGTCGGCCCGAACAGCAAGATCCCCAACGTCCGCGGCTATCGCAGCGACGTGATCGAGGCGCTGAAGGCGATCAAGGTGCCGGTGGTGCGCTGGCCCGGCGGCTGTTTCGCCGACGAATATCATTGGCGCGAAGGCATCGGCCCGCGCGGCAAGCGCCCGGTCAAGGTCAACACCAATTGGGGCGGCGTGACCGAGGACAATGCGGTCGGCACGCACGAATTCATGGATTATTCCGAGCTGCTCGGTGCCGAGGCCTATGTGTCGGGCAACGTCGGCTCGGCGCCGCCGCGCGAGATGGCCGAATGGGTCGAATATATGACCTCGCCGACCGGCTCGACGCTCGCCAAGGAGCGCGCCGCCAACGGCCGCAAGGAACCGTGGAAGGTGCCGATGTTCGGCATCGGCAACGAATTGTGGGGCTGCGGCGGCAATATGGCGCCCGAATATGCCGCCGACGAGACGCGCCGCTACGCGACCTTCGTCAAGGCGCCCGACGGCGTGCCGATCATGAAGGTGGCGAGCGGCGCCAATGCCGAGGATTACAACTGGACCGAGGTCATGATGCAGAAGGCGGGCAACGCCTTCTCGGGGATCGGCGTCCATTATTACACCGTGCCCGGCAGCTGGGAGAAGAAGGGCGCGGCGACCGGCTTCGACGAGGAAGCCTGGGCGCGGACGCTCGCCAAGACGATGAAGATGGAGGAATTGCTCCAGGGCCATTCGCGGATCATGGACAAATACGATCCCAAGAAGCGGGTGGCGCTGCTCGTCGACGAATGGGGCACCTGGTACGATCAGGAGCCGGGGTCGCATCCGGGCTTCCTCTACCAGCAGAACAGCCTGCGCGACGCGGTGGTGGCGAGCCTCAACCTCGATATCTTCGCGCGCCATGCCGATCGCGTCCGCGGCGCCAATATCGCGCAGATGGTCAACGTGCTGCAGGCGATGCTGCTGACCGACGGCAACCGCATGGTGAAGACGCCGACCTATTGGGTGTTCGACCTGTACAAGGGCTATCAGGACGGCACCGTCCTGCCCGCCGAGGTCAGCTCGCATTGGTATAAGAACGGCGGGCACGAGTTGCGCGCGGTCAGTTCGAGCGCGGTGCGGGGCACCGACGGCGTGGTGCACGTCGCGCTGACCAACGTCGATCCGAACCAGCCGGCGAACGTGACCGTGCAGCTCGCCGGGATCGCCGGGGGGACCGTGACCGGGCGTATCCTGACGGGCACGACGATGGACGCGCACAACACCTTCAATGCGCCCGACGTGGTCAAGCCGGTGGCGTTCACCGGGGCGACGCTGTCCGGTGGAACGCTGTCGGTGACGCTGCCGGCGAAATCGGTGGTGATCCTCGACATCCGATGAACGGGCAGGGGGCGGCGGTGTCGCCCCCGATGTCGAAGGCTGCGAAGGCGCTTATATTCCCCGTGATGCCGGGCTCAGTCCGGCATCACGCTTCGTCCGAAGTAGCGGGACCCCGGCTCGAGGCCGGGGTGACGGCAACCGATGAAGCGACGCAATCGTCTGCGTGTTACACCCGCCCGTCCACCATCGCGCGGATGTCGACGCGCGCCTTCAGTCGCGCCGCCAACAGAGCCGTGCCGCTGATCTTGCGCTGGACGAACAAGGTGTCCGCGGGCGGGACGTGCCAGGTGGCGCGATCCTGTGCCATCTCCATCCCCTGTTCGCGGACGACGCCGACGAAGGCGCGATCGCCGAAGTCGAACGGGCCGGGGCGGTTGAGCTCGCCGAGGATCACGTCGATCATCGCATCGACCAGCGGGCGGTGCCGCGCCGCCGCTGCCTCGCCGAGGAAGCCCGCCGCGACCGCCGCTTCGCGTACCGCATCGCGGTTTCCCGACAGGCCGGCGGCGAGCAGGCGGCGATAGCCGTCCGCGGTCGCCGGCGGCACCGCGCGGGCGGCGCCGAAGTCGAGCAGGACGATCCGCCCGGTCTCGGGCTGCCAGCGGTAATTGGCGAAATTGGGATCGGTCTGCATCAGCCCCCAGTCGAGCAGCTCGCGCAGCGCCAAGGCGATGAGGCTGTGCATCGCGGCGTCGCGCACCGGCTGTTCCGCGGCCTCGAGCGTCTCGATCGGCACGCCGGCGACATAGGTCATCGCCAGCACGTTGGTGGTGGTCAGCTCGGGGTGCAGCTCGGGGATGACGAAGGCGGGATCGTCGGCGAGCAAGTCGCGATAGCGGCGCATCATCGCGCCTTCGCGCAGATAGTCCGCCTCCTCGTGGAGCTGGCGCTTCGCCTCGCCGAGCAGCGGCGCGATGTCGAGGTCCTTGGGGAGGAGGCCGGAGACGCGCAGCAAGGTGGCGACATTGTCGACGTCGGCGTCGATGCTCTGCATCACGCCGGGATATTGCACCTTGATCGCCAATTCGCGCCCGTCGGGCAGGCGCGCACGATGCACCTGCCCGATCGAGGCGGCCGCGATCGGATGCGCCTGAAAATGGGCGAAGCGGCCACGCCAGTCGCGGCCCCATTCCTGCGCGAGCACGGTGTTGAGCTGCGCGGGCGGCATATGGTGCGCGTCGTTGCGCAGCCGGGCGAGGATCGTCGCCAGTTCCGGCGGGAGCATGTCGCCCGCGTCCATCGAGATCATCTGGCCGAGCTTCATCGCCGCGCCGCGCAGATGCGCGAGCTGGTCGGCGACGCGCGTCGCATTGGCGGGGGTGAGCAGCAGGTCGCCCATCCGCGGCCGCTCTCCCGCCGCCAGCCGACGCGCACCCTCGGCGACGACGCCGCCACCGACCCCCGCGGCGAGACGCCCGAAGGCGCCGAGCCGCGACAGCCGGCCGCTGGGAACGGCGCGGCCCTTGTCGGGGCGCTCATCGCTCATGCCGGGATCAGGCGATCGGCACGCAGCCGCTCGAACAATGTGAAGAACGCATCGTCGGTCGGCTGATAGGCGGTGAAGCCGAGGCGGCGGCTCTTCGACATGTCGGTGACGACCTCGATCGGGCGGCCGAGATCGGCGTCGGTATGCCAGGGCGAGGCGAGGCGGGCGAGATCGGGCTCGGCAAGCCCCTCGCGCTCGGCGATGCGCCGCCAGAGGTCGGCGTCGCCGGCCATCTGCGTTTCCAGCGGCTGGACGCTGCCGTCGAACGGGGCGGCCTCGACGCCGAACCACTCCGCGATGCGGCTCCACATCCAGCTCCAGCGGAAGACGTCGCCGTTGACGACGTTGAACGCCTCGTTCGCCGCGGCGGGGGTGGTCGCCGCCCATAGCAGATGCCGCGCGAGCTGGCCCGCGTCGGTCATGTCGGTGAGCCCGTCCCATTGCGCCGCCGAGCCGGGGAAGCGGAACGGCCGGCCGGTCTCACGGCACAGGGTCGCATAGACGGCGAGCGTCGTGCCCATGTTCATCGCATTGCCGACCGCCTTGCCGATCACGGTATGCGGGCGGTGGACGCTCCAGGTGAAACCGTCGCGCTCCGCTGCGGCGAACACCTCGTCCTCCTGCGCGTAATAGAAATTCTCCACGTCGAGCCGGCCTTGTTCCTCGCGGAACGGCGTCTGCGGCAGCGTGCCTTTGCCATAGGCCTCGAACGGCCCGAGATAATGTTTGAGGCCGGTGACGAGCGCGACATGCCCCACGGCGGCGTCGTTGGCGCGCAGGCCGTCGAGCAGGTTGCGGACCATCGCCGAATTGACGCGGATATTCTCCGCTTCGCTGTCCTGCCGCAGCCAGGTGGTGATGAACACCGCGTCGGGGCGGATGCCGGCGAGCGCGGCGGCGGTGCCGGCGGCGTCGAGCAGGTCGGCGGCGACCGGCTGGACGCCCGGCTGGTCGCCGGGGCGGCGGGCGAGACCGTGGACGGTCCAGCCCTGTTCGACGAGCAGCGCTGCGGTCGCGCTGCCGACGATGCCGCTCGCACCGACGATCAATGCGTGTTTGGTCATGTATCTGCCTTTTCCGGTAAGACGCTGCCAACGCAGGCCCTGCCGCAAGGGTCCGACTTTATTGGATTACCGTCGTTCGAACAGGCTGAAGACGAGGTCGCGGCGGGGCGCGAAGCCGAGGCGGCGGTAGAGCGCGATCGCATCCGCATTGTCGGCGTAGCTAGTGAGGAAGGGCCTATCGCCGGCCGCGTGGATCGCGGCGGCGACCGCGGCGATCAGGCCGGCGGCGAGGCCGCGGCCGCGGAAATCGGGGTGGGTGCAGACGCCGCTGACCTCGCGATAGCCGGGGAGCGCAAGCCGCGTGCCGGCCATCGCGGCGAGCCGGCCGTCGATGCGGATGCCGAGGAAGCCGCCGAAGCGATGCGTATGGCGGAAGAAGGGACCGGGGCGCGTCAGTTCGGCGAGCGCGACCATCTCCGCCGCGTCGGAGTCGCCGAGCGGGACCGCGTCGGTCGTGGCGGACGGAGGATCGGCGGCGACCATCTGCACGCAGCGCGCCGTCGTAATGCTGCGAAAGCCGGGCAGGGTGGCCGGCGGTGCCGGCTCGAACAGCCCGATCGTCTCGCCGCGCGCGACGAGATCGGCGAGCGCGGCGTGATAACGGACGTCATGCGCCGCCACCGCCGCGAACAGGCCGTAATCGGGGTCGATCCGCCGCGCGTCGTCATCGCCCCGCGCCAGCGGCGCCTGCCGCGTGGTCAGCGCCTGCCAGACCGGCGCGTCGAGCGGATGCGCGGGACTCACTGATAGGGCGGCTGGTGGTATCCGGCGGGGGAGGTGGTGAAGATCTCGCAGCCGTCCTCGGTGATGCCGATCGAATGTTCGAACTGCGCCGACAGCGAGCGGTCACGCGTCACCGCGGTCCAGCCGTCGTCGAGCAGCTTCACGTCGGGGCGGCCGATGTTGATCATCGGTTCGATCGTGAAGATCATGCCGGGCTTGAGTTCCGGACCCGTGCCGGGCTTGCCGACGTGGACGACTTCGGGTGCGTCGTGGAACAGGCGGCCGAGGCCGTGGCCGCAGAAGTCGCGGACGACGCCGTAGCGATGCTTTTCGGCATGGCGCTGGATGGCGTTGGCGACGTCGCCCATATGGTTGCCGGGCCGGGCCTGCTCGATGCCGAGCATCAGACATTCATAGGTGACCTCGACGAGGCGCTTCGCCTTCAGCGGCACGTCGCCGATCAGATACATGCGGCTCGAATCGCCGTGCCAGCCGTCGACGATCGGGGTGACGTCGACATTGACGATGTCGCCCGACTTCAGCGTCTTCTCCGACGGAATGCCGTGGCAGACGACATGATTGATCGAGATGCAGGTCGAATGCGTATAACCGCGATAGCCGAGCGTCGCCGGTACGCCGTCGCGCGCGACGATAAAGTCGTAGATCAGCTTGTCGAGTTCGGCGGTCGATACGCCCGGCACCATATGCGGCGTCAGCATGTCGAGCGTCTCGGCGGCGAGTTTGCCTGCCTTGTGCATGCCGGCGAAAGCGGCGGGGCCATGGAGCTTGATGGCGCCGGTGCGCCCTTCCGGCGCGTCGGAGGTGACGGTCACGTATTCGGTCATCGCGGCGATATAGCGTGGTCGCGGCGATTTTGCGAGGCTATGACCGGGCGATGGAGCAGGAACGTATCTGGACCGCTGCGCTGGTCGTGATCGGGGATGAGATCCTCTCCGGCCGGACGCAGGACAAGAACATCGCGCAGCTCGCGAGCTGGCTCAACGTGCAGGGCATCCGCCTCGCCGAGGTGCGCGTGGTGCCCGATCGGACCGCGGCGATCGTCGAGGCGGTCAACACCCTGCGGACGCGCAACGACTATCTGTTCACCACCGGCGGCATCGGGCCGACGCACGACGACATCACCGTCGACGCGATCGCGGAGGCGCTGGGCGTCGGGGTCGAGCATCATCCCGAAGCGATGGCGGTGCTGGAGAGCTATTATGCGACGCGCGGCGGGCTGACCGAGACGCGCGCGCGGATGGCGCGGGTGCCGGCGGGGGCGGGGCTGATCCCCAATCGCGTGTCGGGCGCGCCGGGTATCCATATCGGCAATATCTTCATCATGGCGGGGGTGCCGCATATCACCGCCGGGATGCTCGATGCGCTGACCGGCACGCTGGAAGGCGGGCGGCCGGTGGTGTCGGGGACGATCGGCTGCTGGGTCGCGGAGAGCGAGGTCGCCGACCTGCTGCGCGATGCCGAGAAGGCGCATGAGGGCGTGTCGATCGGCTCCTATCCGTTCTTCCGCGACGGGCGGACGGGGGCGAATTTCGTCGTGCGCAGCGCGGACGAGGCGCTGGTGACGCAGTGCTTGGCGGACCTGACGCGCGAGTTGCAGGCCGGCGGGCGCGAGGTCTTCGCGGGCGGGATCTGACGGTCGCTGTTTGGCCGAGTGCTCCTGCGAACGCAGGAGCCCAAAGCCGAAATCTCCGCCGCCTGTGACCCTGGGCTCCTGCTTTCGCAGGAGCACAATGGCGTGTAGTGGCGGCGTTCTCGATCAGCGCGTGAAGGCGCCGATGTCCGCGATCGCCAGTTTTTCGGCCGGCACCGCGGTCGCGGCGAAGGTCAGGCGCAGGTAGCGCAGCGGGCGCGGCGTGGTGAAGGGGATGCGTTGCGTCGCCAGCGCGTAGGCGATGTTCTGGAACTCGCCATCCGCCGCCGCGGTCCAGGTCTTGCCGTCGGTACTGGTCTCGGCGCGATAGTTGCGCGGCGGGGCGCTGACCTTGTCGGGGTGGCGCCAGGGCGTGAGGCTGAAGCCGGCGACCGTCTGCGTGGTGCCGAGGTCGAGCGTGACGCTGGCCGGCGTCGTGGTCGGCGCGGGTTGCGACCAGATCGTCGCGCCGTCGCCGTCGAGCAGCGCCTCCGCGCCGGGCGCGGTTGCGGTGACGACCTTCCAGTCGCGCGGCGAGATCAGCGTCGCGTCGCTGCTGCGCGGGGCGGCGACCGGGACCGGTGCGACGCTGCGGAACAATGCGACCTCGCTGATCGCCGGGCAGGCAGGGGCGTCGAGGATCACCAGCCGGATGCGGCGCGCGGTGATCGGCGCGTCGAGGCGGATGATGCGCTGCGCACCGATCGCGGTCTTCTCGGCGAGGCGCTGCCAGCGACCGGCGACCTCCGCCTCGATCGCGAAGCGGGTGACGCGGACGCCGAGCGGCAGATGTTCGCGGATGCGGATCAGGTCGAAGCTGCGATTGGGCGGCAGGTCGAGCGTCAGCGTCGGCGTGGTGACGCGGTCGGGGGTCGACCAATAGGTGTCGCGGTTGCCGTCGAGCACTTTGGCCGGTGCGAACGCCGCACCGCGGGTGGCGCTCGCCGAAGCGATGGCGCCCTGCGCGAGATCGGTGGCGAAGCTCGCCTCGAGCGCCGCGCCGAAGCTCTTGAGGACGGCGACGTCGTGATCGGGGATGCGGCCGCGGCGATCAGGCGGCAGGTTGAGATTGAGGTTGGTGCCGCGGCCGATCGATTCGTCGTGCAGGCGGATCAGCCGCTGCGGGTCCTTGACCTTGGCGTCCTCGTCGGGGTGGTAGAACCAGCCGGGGCGGATCGACACGTCGGTCTCCGCCGGCCACCACAGCGCCCCGTTGCGGACGCCGCTATTCCCCTCGGATTGGACATAGGGGTGGTCGGGCATCGTCGGCCAGCAGGGATCGCCGGCGACGCCGTCCTCGTTGCCGACCCAGCGGATGTCGGCGCCGAGCGGGTCGAAGGTACAGGCCATCGGCTGATGCTGGTGGACGAGCGCGATGATCGACGGCCAGTTGTAGTATTTCGGCGCATCGATCTTGCGGGTTTCCTTGGCGCCGCCGTAATAGCCGTCGCCGCCATTGGCGCCGTCGAACCAGAATTCGAACAATTCGCCATAACGGGTGCAGAGTTCCACCACCTGCTTGCGATAGTAATCGACATAGGCCGGACGGCCGTATTCGGGGTGGTTGCGGTCCCACGGCGAGAGATAGAGGCCGAAGGCGAGGCCGGCGCGGCGCGTCGCCTGTTCCATCTCGCGGACGATGTCGCCCTTGCCGTTCTTGTACGGGCTGTTGCGGATGCAATGGTCGGTGAGCTGCGTCGGCCACAGGCAGAAGCCGTCGTGATGCTTGGCGGTGAGGATGATGCCGCGCATGCCGCCCGCCTTGGCCGCGGCGACGATCTGGTCGGGTGCAAAGTCGGTCGGGTTGAACAGCGCCGGGCTTTCGTCGCCATAGCCCCATTCACGATTGGTGAAGGTGTTGATCGAGAAATGCACGAAGGCGTAGCGCTCGCGCCGGTGCCAGGCGAGCTGGCGCGGCGACGGGGTGGCGCCATAGGGGACGGGGGCATTCGCCGGGGTGGTCGTGGCGAAGGCGGGGGTGGCGGTCGCCGTCGCGGCGAGGCCGGAGGCGATGAGGGTGCGGCGGCTGAGGTCGGTCACGGCGTGGCTCCGTATGGCTGTATTGGATGCTGTACCCCGGCGAAGGCCGGGGCCCAGTCAGGAGACGCTCCTGTTTTGATGCGGCGCGTCGTTACCGCGCTTCCCGCAACTGGGCCCCGGCCTCCGCCGGGGTACAGCGGGTCGATCGCGACGCGTGCCTCACGCCGCGCCGTGGCCGTTCGACGGCGGGCGATCCGCCTTGGCCTGTCCGAAGCTCTTCACCGGCGTCGCGCTCATCGTGAAGGTGAGGCGGCCGCCCTGCATCAGCTCGGCGTGGCTGATCCAGTTCTTCGTCCACGGCTTGCCGTTGCGGCTGACTGCGCGGACATAGGGCGTGTCGGCGCGGTTGCCGGGCGCCTCGATCGTCAGCCGCTTGCCGCCGGGCAGGCGGATCTCGGCACGCTCGAACAGCGGCGAGCCGAAGACGTACACCGCCTCGACCGGATCGACCGGGTAGAAACCGAGCGACGACAGCACGAACCAGGCGCTCATCTGGCCGCAATCGTCGTTGCCGATGATGCCGTCGGGGTCGTTCTTGTACATCTCGACGCACAGCCGGCGGACCATCGCCTGCGTCTTCCACGCCGCGCCGGTGTAGGCGTAGAGATAGGCGACGTGGTGGTTGGGCTCGTTACCGTGCGCATACTGGCCGACGAGGCCGCTGATGTCGGGCGGCGCGTTGGCGGGCAACGTCGAAGGCGCGGTGAACAGCGCGTCGAGTCGGGCCTCGAACGCGGCATCGCCGCCCATGTGCGCGATCAGGCCGTAGACGTCGTGCTGGTTGAGGAAGGTCGCCTGCCAGCCATTTGCCTCGGTATAGTCGCGCCACCACGGCTTGGGCATATGGCCGAGCTGGATGGGGTCGTAGGGGCTCCACCAGCGGCCGTCGGCGAAACGCGGCTTGGCGAAGCCGGCCTTGCCGTCGATGACGTTGCGCCAATTGCCCGAGCGCTTGAGCAGCCGATCCGCTTCCGCCGTCCGGCCGGCGGCGCGGGCGAGATGCGCCGAGGCCCAGTCGTCATAGGCATATTCCTGCGTCCGGCTGACGCTCTCGAACCAGACGTCGGCGGGGACATAGCCCTTGGCGTCGTAGACGTCGCGACCCTTGCTGTTGTCGCGATCGGGCGCGGTGAAGTCGAAGCTGCGCTTGGCGATCGCGGGCCAGGCGGCGGCGTAATCCGCCTCGATGCCCTTCGCCTGCGCTTCGGCGAGGACGGAGACGGCGTGCCAGCCGATCATCGTGCCGGTCTCGACGCCCTGCAACGGCCAGACCGGCGGGCCATAGGGGCTCTGCTGTGTCTGGCGGATCAGGTCGGCGACGAGGCTTTGCGCCTTGTCGGGGGCGACGATGGTGAGCAGCGGGTGGAGCGCGCGATAGGTGTCCCACAGCGAATAGCTGCTGTACGCGGCCTCGCCCCTGGCGAGCGCGTGCGGCTTGCGGTCGAGGCCGATGTAGCGGCCGTCGACGTCGGAGAAGAGCGTCGGCGCGATCAGGGCGTGGTAGAGCGCGGAGGCGAAGATGGTGCGCTGGTCGGCGGTGCCGCCCTCGACGCGCATCGCGTCGAACTCGCGCGCCCAGGTGGTCTGCGCGGCGCGGCGGACGGCGTCGAAGTCCCAGCTCCTGCCCTCGGCGGCGAGGTTGGCACGCGCGCCGGCGACGTCGACGCCCGAGATGCCGCAGCGGATCAGGATCGGCGCGGCGCCGGCGTCGTCATAATGGAGCACGGCCTTCAGACGCATGCCCTTGACCGCGCGGGCACCCGCTGGCTGCTGCGCATCGCCGTCGCCGTAGAGGGTGACGCGGGTCGGCGCGCGCGAGGTCTGGAGCGCGAAGTGGATGTGGCGGCCCTTCGCCCAGCGGTGGACGGTGCGGCTGCCGGTGAGCGTGCCGTCGGGACCGAGCGTCAGGCTGGCGTCGGTGACGAGCGGCGGCTGGTCGCTCTTGTCGAGCACGAGGTGCGACAGGTCGACGAGGATGTGGGCGGGGCCGGCGGGGAAGGTGTAGCGGTGGTAGCCGGTGCGGTCGGTGACGGTCAGCTCGGCGCGGACGCCGCTTTCCAGCGCGACGCGATAATAGCCGGGCTCGGCATGTTCGGCGGTGAAGCGCTGGCGGTAGCCGGCGTCGGGGTTGTCGAGCGGGCCGGGGAGGAGCTGCACCGGGCCGCGGGTCGGCACGACCAGCACGTCGAGCATGTCGCCGATGCCAGTGCCCGACAGATGCGTGTGGCTGAAGCCCATGATCGACGTGTCGGTGCGGTGATAGCCCGAGCAGGCGTCCCAGCGCTCGACGTCGGTGTCGGGGCTGAGCTGGACCATCCCGAAGGGCAGGGTCGCGCCGGGATAGGTGTGGCCGTGGCCGCCGGTGCCGATGAAGAGGTTGGCGGCGGCGGGCGTCGGCGCCGCGGCGAGCGCGGGCAGCGGCAGGCCGGCGGCGGCGGTGCCGGCGAGGAGGGTGCGGCGGGAGATCGTGCCTTCGGTCATAGGGGCGCCTTCAGCAATGCGGGTCGGGTGGCGGCGAGGTGGAGGATCAGCTCGCCGAACAGGCCGTTCGCCCAGGCGAACCAGCTGCGGGTGAATTTGGCGGGATCGTCCCGGTCGAAGCTCTCGTGGATGAAGCCGGTGCCGCCGTCGGTGTCGCGCAGGGTGCGCAGGGCGCCGCGGATCGCGGTGTCGTCGGTCGCGGAGAGGGCGCGGATCGTCAGCGACATCGGCCAGATCTGGCCGGCGCCGACGTGCGGGCCGCCGATGCCCTCGCCGGCCTTGCCGCGGAAGAACCAGGGGTTGGCGTCGCTCCAGCAGGCTGCCTGGGTGCGCTGCCACAGCGGGTCGGCGGCGTCGACACAGCCGAGATAGGCGAGGCCGGAGAGGCTGGGGACGTTGGCGTCGTCCATGAAGACGGCGTTGCCGTAGCCGTCGACCTCATAGGCCCAAACTTCACTATCGTCACGCAGACGCATCGTGCCGTGCGCCTTGAGCGCCGCCGCGACCTCGGCCGCCAAAGCCATGGCGGATTGCACTAAGTCATTGTCATTGCATGCTTCTTTGGCGACGGTGGCGAGTTCGCGCAGCGCCGTCACGGCGAACAGGTTGCTGGGGATGAGGAAGGGGTAGAGGCAGGCGTCGTCGGAGGGGCGGAAGCCCGAATGGATCAGGCCGACCGGACGCGTCGGGTTGCCGTGGCCCCAGAGCAACGTCTCGGTCGGCTGCGGCGCGGAGCGGCGGAAGCTGTAGGGGCCGGGGCCGTCCTTGCGCTGCTGTTCGCGGAAGGTGCGGATGCTGGCGCGGGCCGCCGCCGCCCAGGTCGCGTCGAACGGCGCCGCGTCGCCAGTGGCGCGCCAATAGCCGTGCGCGAGGCGCATCGGGTAGCAGAGCGAGTCGATCTCCCATTTCCGCTCGGCGACGCCGGGCTTCATCTCGGTCTCGTCCTTCTGCGACCATTCGAGGTTCGATTTGGCGGTCGGGTCCTCCATGAAGGCATTGGCATAAGGATCGAGCAGGATGCAGCGCGATTGGCGCGCGATCAGGCCGCGGATCAGCCGGCGCAGTTCGGGCGCCTGTCTGGCGAGGTGGAGATAGGGTTTCACCTGCGCCGAGGAATCGCGCAGCCACAGGCAGGGTATGTCGCCGGTGATGACGAAGGCGTCGGGCGCCGCCGCGGTGCCGCCCATGCGGACGGTGGTGTCGAGCGTGTTCGGATAGCAATTGCCGAACATCCAGCGCAGCTTGGCGTCACCGATCTGCGCCGAGACGCGGGCAAGCTCGCGCTCGACCGCCGGGCTGGTGAAACGGCGGTCGGCCAGAGCGGGGCGCTTCGAGGGCAGCTGCGGCGCGGCGAAGGCGGGGGTGGCCAGCGTCGCCGCCGACGCGGCGGTCGCGGCGAGGAAGTGGCGGCGGTTGAGATTTCGCGACTCCTCAGCCAAGTCACCTCCGTCACCCCGGACTCGTTCCGGGGTCCACTCTGCGGCGGGGAGCGCGGCATGAGCTTCAGGCCCGACGCCTGCGGACGGGTGGACCCCGGAACAAGTCCGGGGTGACGGAGTGGGTGTGGAGAGGCGGCGCATCACTTGGGCAGCTCCGTGTCGGCACCGGTGACAGTGAAGGCGAACCACTGGCCGGCGCCGTCGCCCGGCTGGCCGCCGCCGACGTAGAGGCGGTAGGCGCCGGGGACGACGTGGCGGCGACCGTCGGGATCGACGATGCTCATCGCGCGCGGATCGAGCGTGAAGGCGACCTTGGCGCTCTTGCCGCGGGCGACGGTGATGCGCCGGAAACCGACGAGCTGGCGCTGGAGGACCGGCACGTTGCCGCCCGCCGCTTTGGCCGCCGGGGGGACGAGATAGGCCTGGACGACCTCCTCGCCGTCGCGTGCGCCGGTGTTGGTGACGCTCGCCTCGACGCGCAGGTCGCCGCCCGCCGCCACCGAGGCGGGGCCGCGCGGCGCGGCGTAGCGGAAGCTGGTGTAGCTCATGCCATGGCCGAAGCCCCACAGCGGCTTGCCGGTGAAATAGCGATAGGTGCGCTCCTTCATGCCGTAATCGGTGAAGGCGGGCAGATCGGTGGTCGCGTGGTAGAGCGTCACCGGCAGGCGACCGGCGGGATTGACCGTGCCGGACAGCACGTCGGCGAGCGCGGTGCCGCCTGCCTCGCCCGCATACCAATTGGCGAGGATCGCATCGGCGGCGGCGGGATCGACCGACACCGCGCTGCCGCTGGTCAGGACGAGGACAATCGGCTTGCCGGTCGCCTTGAGCGCGGCGAGCAAACGGAGCTGCGGCGCGGGCAGCGCGATGTCGGTGCGGTCGCCGCCGACGAAGCCGGGGACGGAGACGGACAGCGCCTCGCCCTCCAGATCGGGCGACAGGCCGGCGACGACGACGGCGACATCCGCCTGATTCGCCGCGGCGACCGCCTGCGCCAGCAACGGTTCGGCGGGGGGCAGCCACAGCAGGCGGAAGCTGTCGTCTTCCGACCGGTGATCGAGGAGGATGTCGATCGGCTGCGGCGTGCCGTCGCTGTCGATGACGAGGTCGACGCGGCCCTTGGGCAGGCCGCCGTCGTGGAGCGTCTTGCCGCCGAGCGTCAGCCTGGCGCGATCGTGAACCGTGCAATCCTTCCAGCATTGCGTCTGATCGAGGATCAGATGGTAGCGGCCGGGCGCGGGGGGAACGAACTCGCCCGTCCAGCGCGCGGTATAGCCGGTCGCGGGCAGGCCGGGCGCGGGCGGCGCACGATTGACGTCGAGGTCGATGCGGCGGTCCTGCCGGATGGTCGGCGCGCCGCTGCCGCCCGTATAGGTGGCGCGCAGGCCGGGCTTGCCGTCGGCGCGCAGGGCGGTTTCAGGGACGACGATCGCCGCGGTCTCGGCGAGCAGCGAGCCCTGCGCATAAGTGACGTTGGCGGCGCCGAAGCGGGTGCGCAGGCCGTCGAGCGGGGTGACCGGGGCGACCGCGGTGCCGTGGTAATTGCCCTGCAACACGCCGAGGTCGTCGGCATTGGCGCCGATCACCGCGATCTTCGCGCCGGCCTTGAGCGGCAGGCGGTCGGCGTTGTTCTGGAGCAGTACGATCGACTTGCGCGCGGCGTCGAGCGCGGCGGCGCGGTGCGCGGGGGTGGCGACCTCGCTGGCGGGGATCGTGCTGTACGGGCTGGTGCCGCCGAAGGCGATGCCGAGCGCGCGGCGGGCGCGCAGCGCGCGGGTCAGTGCGGTATCGACCTCCGCCTGGCTGACCAGCCCTGCGGCGAGCGCCTGCGGCAGCGCGCCATAGGCGCTGCCGCAATTGACGTCGGTGCCGCCGCGGATCGCCGCCGCCGCCGCGCCGGCGCTGTCCTTGCGGTAATGGTGATAGACGCTGATGTTGCCGACCGCGTCGCAGTCGGAGACGGTGAAGCCGGTGAAGCCCCAATCGTGGCGCAGCCGGTCGTTCATCAGCCACGAGGCGGCGCAGGCCGGCACGCCGTGGATGCTGTTGTAAGCGCACATCAGCGAGGTCGCCTTGCCCTCGATGATCGCGCGGCGGAAGGCGGGGAGATAGGTCGCCTCGAGATCCTGCGGGCTGGGATCGACGTCGAAGCTGTCGCGGCCGGCTTCGGGACCGCTGTGGACGGCGAAATGCTTGGGCGTGGCGACGACGCGGGGGTGGCTGGGGTCGGGACCCTGCAGGCCGTGGATGAAGGCGACGCCGAGCGAGCCGGTGAGATACGGGTCCTCGCCATAGGTCTCCTGCCCGCGGCCCCAGCGCGGATCGCGGAAGATGTTGATGTTGGGGGACCAGATCGTCAGCCCTTCGTAGATGCGGCGATCGGCGGCGACAGGTCTGGCATTGAACTTGGCGCGCGCCTCGGTGCTGACAATCGTGCCGACGCGGTTCATCACGTCGACGTCCCAGGTCGCGGCGAGGCCGATCGCCTGCGGGAAGACGGTGGCATAGCCGTCGCGGGCGAGGCCGTGCAGCCCTTCGCTCCACCAGTCGTAGGCGGGCAGACCGGCGGCGGGGTCGGCAGGTGCGGTGCTCTGGAGCTGCGCCGCCTTGCGCTCGGGGGACATGGTGGCGACCGTCGCGGCGATCGGGTCGGCGGCCTGCGCGAGCAGGAGGAGGGCGGGGATCATACGGACGCTCCTGGGGAGGGGTTTGCGCGCGAAGGCGCGGAGGACGCAGAGGGGTGGTGCGGCGTGATTGTGCGTGCGGTCGTGTCGCGGCGGGGGCTGGACATAGACAAGTCGCGGCCAGTGCTCCCGCGAAGGCGGGAGCCCAGGGTCCCGGACGCCATCAGACGTTGCTCTGCCTGGCTCTGGGTTCCCGCCTTCGCGGGAACACTTGAGGGGGGTCGCGCGAAGACGCGAAGACGCGAAGAGAAGAGTAGCGAGAAGGGGTTCGCGCGGAGGCGCGGAGGCGCGGAGGGGGTGGGCTTGGTGGTGCCCGGCCGCGATTCTATGCCGGGGGCGCTTGTTGCCGGGGGGATTTTGCGGGTGGCTGCGCCGCGGGGGCTTCGTACTGCTGCGCGCGCATCTCTTCGCGGCTTCGCGGTTTCGCGTGACCGCGATCCAACGGACGCGATGAGACGGGCGCGCGCCGCCATCAGCGGGCAAGCGTCCTGAGCGTCGGGGTCTGCTTGCCGGTGAGCGTCACCGTGACGCTTTCGCCGGGGAGCAGGTCGAAGCCGTTGTCGGACGCCTGTCCGGGCATGTCGCCCATGTCGATCATCACCGCGCGCGCGAGGTTGGTGGCGGTGATCGTCGCGGTGTCGCCCGAGCGGCGCAGCGTCAGGCCGGGGTCGGGATAGGCCATGTCCCTGGGCACGAGACGCTCGACGATGGTGCGGCTGACGGTGCGGCCGTCGACCAGCAGTTCGGCGACCGCGTAGCTCTGCGCCGGCGCGGCGGTGCCGAACAGATCGGCGTCGGGCAGCGTCGCGACCGTCGCCGCGGACAGCGGGGCGAGCGTCGCCGCCGCCTCGCGGGTCGAGAGCGTCGCGCCGGTCATGTCGCGGACGGTGAGCCGCCAGCGGGCCGGCAGCGGCGTGGTCGCGTCGGAGAGCAGCACGACGCGGGTCGCGCCATCCTTGTGCTCGGCGACGATCGCCTGCGGGGCGAAGAAGCGCTTCGCCTCATATTGCAGCAGCTTCCACTGGCCGAGATGGTCGATGCTCGCCCAGCTGACCGACGGCCAGACGTCGTTGAGCTGCCAGAACAGCGAGCCCATCGTCACCGGCCGGCAGGCGCGATGGTGGAGGGCGGCGAGGCTGATCGCCTGTGCCTGATCGACCTGCGTCAGATAGACGAAGTCGGCGAAGTCCTTCGCCGGGCGCAGCCGCTGGTCGAGATAGAGCTGGAGGCGTGCATTGCCTTCGCCGGACAGGAACTTCTGGTGCGCCTTCATCACTGCGCTGTCGGCGGCGAGCGGCCCCGGCCCGGCGAAGTCGCGGATCGTCGCCATCGTCGGCATCGACTGGAAGCCATATTCGGACATGAAGCGCGGGCAATGGTCGAGATATTGCTCGACCGGCTTGGAACCCGACCAGACGTCCCAGAAATGGCGGTCGCCGTTGGCGTCGGTGTCGTTGGGGCCTTCGTAATCGCTCGACGGCGAACCGGGCATATAGGGCGTGCCGGGGCTGTTGCGGGTCACCGCGTCGCGCAGCACGCGGTCGAACAGCACCGCCATGCCGGTGCCGATCCGCTCCTGCTCGTCGGGGCCGATCGCGGTCTTGAACGCCTTGCGGTCGCCCCAATTCTCCCAGCCGGACAGGACTTCGTTGTTGCCGGTCCAGATGACGATCGAGGGATGGTCGCCGAGGCGCGCGACCTGTTCGTCGGCCTCGATGCGGACGTTCTCGCGGAACGCCGCGTCGGGGGGCGTGACCGAGCCGCCGAACATGAAATCCTGCCAGATCATCAGGCCCATGCGGTCCGCCATCTCGTAGAAGGCGTCGTCGAGATAATAGCCGCCGCCCCAGATGCGGATCATGTTCATGTGTGCGTCGCGCGCGCCGGTGAGCAGCGACTGCATCTCGGCGCGATCGACGCGGGCGGGGAAGCTGTCGAACGGGATGAGGTTGGCGCCCTTGGCGAAGATCGACGTGCCGTTGACGATGAAGCCGAACGCGCCGTTGCGGCGGTCGAGCGCGACGGTGCGCAGGCCGATGCGGCGCTGGCTGCGATCGGATTCGACGCCGTCGACGACGAGGCTGGTGGCGACGGTGTAGAGCGGCTGCGCGCCATAGCCGACCGGCTGCCAGCGCTGCGGCGTGGCGACGGTGAGCGGGATGGCGACGGCGTTGCTGCCGGGCGCGACCGCGACCGGGCGGTCGATCGTCTGCGTGGTGCCGTCGGGGGCGGTGAGGAGGGTGCGCAGCGTCACGGTCCTGGCGCGGTCGGCGACGATCGTCGCGCGGGCGGTGAGCCGCGCCTCGGCGTCGTTGAGCGCGTCCTGCTCGACGCGCAGCGTGTCGAGCCGCGCCTCGTCCCATGCCTCGAGCCGGGCGGGGCGCCACAGGCCGATGGTGACGATGCGCGGACCCCAGTCCCAGCCATATTGGTATTTGGGCTTGCGGATATAGGGCGAGGTCTGGCGGTCGCCGGGATCGTCCTTGAACGCCGAGACATATTCGCCGGGCAGCGGGTGCTTTTCGGCGAGGACGAGCGGCGCGAGCTGCTTGATCGGCGAGGCGATGGTGACGAGGATCTCGTTGGCGCCGGCCTTGAGCAGCGGCTTGGCGTCGGCGCGCCAGCGGCGGTGGGCGTTGTCGGCGGAGAGCAGCACCGTTCCGTTGACGCGGACGGTAGCGAAGGTGTCGAGGCCGTCGAAGACGAGGTCGAGATGGTCGCGCGCCAGCATCGCCGGGGTGACCGTCAGGCGGGTGCGGAACTGCCAGTCGGACAGGCCGACCCATTGGATCGCCGCCTCGTTGGTGCCCTTGAACGGATCGGGGACGCGTTTCGCGGCGATCAGGTCCTGCTGGACGCTGCCGGGGACGCGGGCGGGCAGCCAGCGCGTCTCCTTGGGGTGCGCCTTGGCGGCGGCGGCGTCGGCGGGGTCGAGGCGGACCTGCCAGTCGCGATCCAGCGGCACCGCCTCGCGCGGCGCGGCATAAGCGGGGGTCAGCGCGAGCAGCGCCAGCGTGAGCAGGGCGGGGCGGAGGGGCTTCACGAATTGGGCTCCGTCAGTTGCACGCGCTCGACCGCATAGAGCGGGTCGGAGAGCGGCGAGGTGAATTGCAGGCAGAGGTCGGGGTCGCCGCTGCGCCGGGCGACGGGCGCGGTGACGCGGAAGCGGTTGGGCGCGGTCGCCGGGTCGGGCAGCGGGAAGGTCGCGACGACCGGCGGGCGCGGGCCGTCCTTGACCGGGCAGCCGGCGGTGACGACCAGCTCGCCATGCGGCGTGACGTTATAATGCGCGCGCAGCTGGGTGAAATCGTGCGCGAGGCCGAACGGGCGCGGCAGGCGGGCGATGTCGAGCGTGATGCCGCTCGCCACGTCGAGCGGCGCGGCGGGATAGACCGAGCAGGTGTCGAACAGGTCGATGTCATACGCCGGCGCGTCGGCGGTGGCGTCGGCGGTCAGCGGCACGCGCAGCGCGAGCGACCCGGTCGGGCAGGCGGTCAGGTCGCTGTTGCCGCGGGCGAGCAGCGCGGCGCGGCCGGTCGCGAAGGCGCGCGGGGTGGCGAGCGCGGTGCCGCTGGCATCAAAGGCGGCGGCGCGGATCGTCGCGCCGGGGGCCAGCGTCAGCGGCGCGGCATAGGCGCGCGACCGCGGCGTCGGGTCCTTGCCGTCGAGCGTATAGCGGATCGTGCCGAGCGGCGCCTGCGTCGCCAGCGCCACCGTCACCCGGCCGGCACGCAGCGCATCGCCGCGGCGGCCCTGGATCGTGTAACCGACCGCGAAGGCGCTGTCGGCGACCTCCAGCCCGGAACGGCGCCAGCGCGCGAGCTGCGGCTGGACGTGCGACACGAAGCCGGGGAAGTCGCGCGCGGCCTTGGCGGACCAGGTGATCTCGGCAAGCGCGGCGGCGCGCGGGAAGATCGCGTGCTGCACCTGCGACGCGGTGATGAGATATTCGCTGAACGCATTGCCCTGCGCGCCGAGGACATGGCCCGCCTTGTCGGGGGCGATGCCCGCCGGCATCGGATCGTAGCGATAGAGATCGGCGAGCGTCTGGACGGCGAGCCGGCCGGGCGGTTCGTCGTCGCCGCGGCTTTGCGAATTGTCGAGGTAGAGCGTCGGGCCGGGCGACAGCACGACGTCGTGGCCGCGCGACGCCGCCTCGACCGCGCCCTTGTCGCCGCGCCACGACATCACCGAGGCCGACGGCGGCAATTCGCCCTCGAGGATCTCGTCCCAGCCGATCAGGCGGCGGTCGTGCCTGGCGAGATAGGCGCCGAGCTGATCGATCAGCCAGCTCTGCATCTGCATCTCGGTCTTGAGGCCGAGCGACGCCATCTGCGCCTGCACCTGCGGCGATCGTTCCCATTGATCCTTGACCGCCTCGTCGCCGCCGAGGTGGATGTACGGGCCGGGGAAGACGGCGAGCAATTCGTCGAGGATGTCCTCGACGAAGCGCACCGTCTCGGGCCGCGGGTTGAGCAGATAGGGGTTCACGCCCCAATCGTGGCCGACCGCGGGACGATCGCCGAGCACGCCGTGTTCGGGATAGGCGGCGACCAGCGCCTGGGCGTGGCCGGGCAGGTCGATCTCGGGGACGATGACGATGCCGCGCTCGGCGGCGTAGGCGACGAGGCCGCGCAATTCGTCCTGCGTGTAGAAGCCGCCGACACGCGGGCCGGGCGCGCCGCCCGCCGACGGCGGGGTGCGCCATGCGCCGATTTCGGTGAGCCGGGGATAGCGCTTGACCTCGAACCGCCAGCCCTGGTCGTCGGTGAGGTGGAGATGGAGCGTGTTAAGCTTCACCGACGCCATCTGGTCGACGATGCCGCGGAGGAAGCCGATCGGCTGGAAGTGACGCGCGGGGTCGATCATCAGCCCGCGCCACGCGAAGCGCGGCGCGTCGGTGATGGCGAGCGCGGGCACCGCGACCGACCGGCCATAGGCGCGATCGGGGCTGAGCAATTGCGCCAGCGTCATCGCGCCGTGGACGAGGCCGCGGTCGCCGGACGCGGCGATGCGGATGCCGCGGGCGTCGACGTCGAGCCGATAGGCCTCGTCGCCCGCGATCGTCGCGTCGCGGACGAAGCGGATCGGTGCGTCGCCGGCGATCGGGGCGAGGGTGAGGCCGCGTTCGACGCGGACGTGCGCGGCAAGCAGCCGGGCGGCGGCCTCCGCCCCCGCGTCGCCGGCGGGGACGGCGAGCCGGGCGCCATCGGTGACGGTGAAGCTGCCGCTGCCACGGGTCACGGTCTGCGGCATCGGCACGAGCGGCAAGGGAGCGGGAGCAGGAGCGGTCCGGGCGGTCGCCGCGGCCGGCGACAGCAGCGCCAGAACGCCGCCGACGATGGTCGCGAAACCGACATGCTCCCTCATGACAACCCCTTGGTCCTGTTTTGGTATTTGATGGTATCTTGCAGGACCGATGCCGCGGCGTCCATGCCTGACGCGCAAAAAAAGACCCCGGCGATCGAAACGCGATGCCGGGGCCGAGGGCCGGAACACCCCCAGGGGAGGGGCGCTCTGCGGGGAAACGAGCCGGGGAGCCGGACCAGGTCCGGACCGGTGGTATCAGCCGAAGGTTACATTCTGAAGGACAGCGCCGCGGCGAAGGTGCGGCCGTTCTTGTAGAAAGCGGTCGGCCGGTCGGGCGTCGCGTTATACTGGCGATAGGTCTCGTCGAGCAGGTTCTGCGCGTTGACGCTCAGCACGATGCCCTTGGTGAGGTTGAGCGACGCCGAGGCGTCGAGCTGGCTGTACGGCGCGACCATCTCGCGCGAGCCGAGGCGGCCGATCGTGCGGAAATAGCTCGACCGGTAATTGTAGCTGACGCGCGCCTGGAACGGCCCCTTCTCGAAATAGGGGATCACGTTGACGGTGTGCTTCGACAGATAGGGCAGATTGAGCGTCGTGCCGGTGACGTCGGTGTTGGAGGTGGTGCTTTCCTGATAGGAATAGTTCGCCTGCAAGCCGAAGCCGCCCCATATCTCGCTTTGCGCGGAGACCAGCGCACCGTTGACCTTGGCCTTGCCGCCGTTGACCGGCTGATTGATGTTGTAGACCGCCGGCGCATTGGTCAGCGAGTTGAAGAAGGTCGCATTGTTGCGGATGTTGATGATGTAGTTGGCAATCTCGCGCCGGAACAATTCGACCGCGAGCAGCGTGCCGGCGCGCGGATAGAATTCCGCAGTCAGCTCGTAATTGGTCGATTCGTATGGCTTGAGGTTGGGATTGCCGCCGCCGCCGTCTTTCGTCACGTTGTTGAGCGTGAGCGACGCGGCGAGATCTTCGTAGCGGGGCCGCGAGATGACCTTGGCGACCGCACCGCGGACGAGCACCTTGGGGGTGATCGAATAGGCGATGTTGAGGCTCGGCAGAAACTTGAGGTAATCGGTCGCGGTGCGGGTCGGTACCGGCGGGCTATTGTCGCCGCCGCTGATCGAGGTGGCGAAATTGGAGACGTCGCGCGTGTAGACGAGCCTGCCGCCGATGTTGCCGCGCACCCCGCCCTGATCGAAATTGGCCTGCGCATAGGACGCGATCACGGTTTCCTCGACCTTGGTCGAGGCGGCGACCTTGGTCACCAGCGGCGTGTTGATCGCGTTGGCGAGGATGTCGATCACCGACTGCTGCGGCAGGTTGAGATATTGGGTGGCGTTGCCGAGGCCGCCGCTGCCGTCGAATGCGCCATCGGGGGTGGCGAGCGCGGTCACGCCGAGCTGCGGTACGGTCAGCGACTGGGTGAGATAGGTGTTGATGCCGCGCGCGTTGATCCGGTTGACGTGATCGGTGACGCGGCTGCCGAGCAGGATCTCGGTGAACGGCCCGAAGCCGATCGGGATAGTGGCGTCATAGCCGCCGAAGATGTCGCGGTCGGTGGTGACGCTGTAATCCTGGCCGCCGATCTGTGCCGCGGTCAGCGCCGTGCCGTTTATGATGACCGGCCGCCCCTCGATCGTCGCCGGATTGTTGTTCGGGTTGGTGAAGTAATTGGCCGGGTTGGTGGGATCGCCGACGTAATTCACCGTCGCGCTGTCGCTGGTGAAGGCATAGCTGTAGGGCAGCCTGGTCTGCACGTTGAACAGATATTCGGGATTGCGGCCGCCCTTGGCCTTCGACCAGCCGCCCGCGAAGCTCACCTTGGCGCCGCCGTCGCCTTCCCAGTCGGCGAACAGGTTAAGATTGTCGGTCTTCAGGCTGGTGCGGCGGACGAGCGTGTCGAGCTGCGACGCCTGTTGCCTGGCGGCGCCGAAGCTCGCGGCGGTGACGACGCCGTTGCTGATCGTCGCCGACTGCAGCACGTCGCCGGTCCAGGCGCCGGGGATCGTGTACATCGACTGGCTGTAATTGTTGTAATTGCCGTCGATATGGATGCCGTTGAGCGTGAAGGTCAGCTCGCTGGTCGGGCGGAACTGCATCGTGCCCGACACGCTCTTGCGCTGCCGCTGCTGCTGGAAATAGGCGTAGTTGATGCCGAAGGGCGAGGCCGCCTTGTAGAGATCGGCGATGGTGCCGCCGTTGATCGTCGCGCCGGGGCTCTTGAGGCTGAGCGTGCCGTCGCTGGCGCGGTTGACGAACGGGCTGTTGTAGGTGCCGTCGGCGTTGGGCGCCGTATTGTCATAGCCAAAGAATTCGACGCCGGCGCGGGTCAGGTTCTGCTTGTCGTAGGTGGCGGCGACGAGGACGCCGAAGGTCTCGTCGGCGTTGCGCCAGCTGTACAGGCCCGAGGCGCGGACGTTGCCCTTGTCCGACCGGTCGTTGTACGAATAACCGCCCGAGGCGAAGATCGAATTAGCGGGCAGGTCGAGCGGACGGCGGGTGCGGACGATGACGGTGCCGCCGAGGCTGCCTTCCTCGATACGCGGTTCGGGCGACTTGTAGACTTCCAGCCGGTCGACGAGTTCGGGCGCGAGCAGCGAATAGTTGAAGGTGCGGCTGGACGGATCGTTGTCGTTGCCGCCCCAGTCCGCCGAGGCGAGCGCATGGCCGTCGAGCAGCATGCGGTTGAGCGCGGGATCGGTGCCGAGGATCGCGACCTTCTCGCCCTCGCCGAAGCGGCGGTCAATGCTGACGCCGGGGATGTGCGACAGCGATTCGGCGACGTTGCGGTCGGGGAATTTGCCGACGTCTTCCGAGGTGATGACGTCGACGACGGCATTGGCGTTGCGCTTGACGTTGATCGCCTCGCGCAGGCTGCCGCGATAGCCGGTGACGACGATCTCGTCGCCGCTCTGTCCGCCGTCGGCGGCGGCGGGTTGCGCCTGCTCGCTGCTGCCCGGCGGGGTCGTGGTCGGCGTGGTCTGCGCCTGCGCCGCCGCAGCGGAGAGGGTGAGCGCGGTGGTCGCCAGAATCGCGTGGCGGAGGTGCATAAGGTTCAGTCCCCTTCGCGGAACACGCCCGGCCGCGTGCCCCCCTATCCCAAGCTGCCGCAGATGCCGGCGACAGGCGTGGCGAGCGTGCCATTTCGGCATCGTGTCTCGCGTCGTGCGTGGTAAGGTATAACCAATGTAAACCAATCTATGCAGTAGATTATGTCAAATTTGTTTCCAGAACGCGCCGAACCGTGCGCGATGGGGCCGGAGTGGCCCTGGGTGAGCGGTTCCGAAGTGACAAGATCGAGCGTCAGATCAATGGTTTGCGAGACGTGGTCGTGGGCGGGCGAGCGGGACTGGCGGGTCGGTGCGGAGGCGGCTCGACACTCGGTTCGTCGCAGCTTCGGTGGCGATCACGGGTTGCGTGTAGCGTCAAAACGCGTTTTGCACCGGCACTCGATAGGTCCCGTGCAGTGTCGGAGGAATGAATATGGTGCCGTCTGACAGTCCCGCCTCCCGTCCGCGAATCGCTTTGGAAATATGTGTGGAATCGGCGGAGGGCGCGGCGGCGGCGATCGCCGGCGGGTGTGACCGGATCGAATTGTGCGCGGCGCTGGCGCTCGGCGGGTTGACGCCGTC
Organism: Sphingomonas sp. GW821-FHT04B01; assembly: GCF_059420425.1. Classification (NCBI taxonomy): domain Bacteria; kingdom Pseudomonadati; phylum Pseudomonadota; class Alphaproteobacteria; order Sphingomonadales; family Sphingomonadaceae; genus Sphingomonas; species Sphingomonas sp. GW821-FHT04B01. The sequence goes on from NZ_JBWKTR010000004.1 coordinate 343,820, forward strand.
GGCGGGGCTGGTCGCGGCGGTGCTCGACGTGGCGCGGCCGGCGGGCGTGCCGGTGCGGGCGATGGTCCGCCCGCGGCCCGGCGGCTTCGACTATGACGCGGCCGATCTGGCGCTGGCAGGGCGCGAGGCGGCGGCGCTGCTCGCGGCGGGGGTGCAGGGGCTGGTGTTCGGCGCGACGCGCGACGGGCGGCTCGACCGGCAGGCGCTGGCGGCGTGGCGCGCGGCGCTGCCGGCGGGGCCGGCGGGACTGACGCTGCATCGCGCGATCGACGTGGTCGACGATCCCGTCGCGGCGGTGGAGGAGGCGGTGGCGCTTGGCTTCGATCATGTCCTGACCTCCGGCGGGGCGGCGTCGGCGCCGGCGGGGGCGGCGACGATCGCGCGGATGGTGTCGCGGGCCGGTGGCCGGCTGGTGGTGATGGCGGGGGCGGGGGTCGCGCCCGGCAACGTCGCCGGCCTGATCGCGGCGACCGGAGTAGCGGCGGTGCACGGCTCGGCGAGCGCGCCGGCAGCGGTGGAGGATGCGCGGCTCGACTTCGGCCCGCTGCCGCGGGTGACGAGCCGTCGGCTGGTCGCAGAGCTGCGCCAGGTGATTGACGACAAGTCCAATCTAAGACAATTGTAGGGCAAGGCGCCACTGGCGCCGCTCTGCGAGCCGTGGCACCCGTTGACGCCACAAGCAGCAGGACAGGGAGTGAGGGATGAGTTTCGTGAGCCGGGTGGGGCGGTTTCGTGCCGACAATCCCTCACCGCTCTATCTGCAGCTGCAACAGCTCATCCGCGACGCGATCGGCGGCGAGGTGATCGTGCGCGGCGACGCCATTCCCGCCGAGCGCGATCTTGCGGTGGAATATGGGGTGTCGCGGATCACCGTGCGCAAGGCGATCGAGGGGCTGGTCGAGGAAGGGCTGCTCACCCGCCGGCGCGGCGCGGGCACCTTCGTCGCGGGGCGCGTCGAGAAGAATTTCAGCAAATTGTCGTCGTTCACCGAGGACATGATCGCGCGCGGGCTGGTGCCGAGCAGCAGCTGGGTGTCGCGCAGCGTCGGCACGGTCAGCCCCGAGGAATCGATGGCGCTGGCGCTGTCGCCGAGCGCGCCGGTCTATCGCTTCCAGCGGCTGCGCTTCGCCGACGAGGTGCCGATGGCGCTGGAGGTCTCCACGATCGCCGGCTTCTGCCTGCCGTCGCTCGATGCGGTCGACGCCTCGCTCTATGCGGCGCTGACCGATGCGGGGCATCGGCCGGTGCGCGCGCTGCAACGGCTGCGTGCGGTACCGTTCGGCACCGATCATGCGCGGATGCTCGGCGTCGACCCGGGTTCGCCCGGGCTGCTGATCGAGCGGCGCGGTTTCCTGCGCGACGGCCGTGCCGTCGAATTCACCCGATCCTATTACCGCGGCGACAGCTACGATTTCGTGGCCGAGCTCGCCGATAGCTGACACACGCCCGGGGGCCCTGATCCAAGTGACGACCGATACGATGACGGGCACGCTGATGCGCGCCGAGACGCTGGAGGCGGGAGCGACCGTCGCACGGCTGGTGGCGCGCAATGCCGAGGCGCTGCGCGCGCTCGGCGAGCGGCTGCGCGCGACGCCGCCCGACGTGGTGGTGACCTGCGCGCGGGGATCGTCGGACCATGCGGCGATGTACGGCAAATATCTGATCGAGACGCTGATCGGCGTGCCGGTCGCCTCGGCGGCGCCGTCGGTGGTGTCGCTGTTCGACGCGCCGGTGACGACGCGGCGGGCGCTGTGCATCGCGATCTCGCAATCGGGCCGCAGCCCCGATTTGCTCGCGACGGTGGAGGCGCACGCCAAGGCCGGCGCCGAGGTGGTCGCGCTGGTCAACGACGAGGCGTCGCCGCTCGCCGAGATGGCGGATACGCTGCTCGCGCTGAGCGCCGGGCCGGAGCGGTCGGTGGCGGCAACCAAGTCGTGCATCGCGGCGATGGCGGGGCTGGCGGCGCTGGTTGCGGCCTGGTCCGGCGACGACGCGCTCACCGCGGCGGTGGCGGCGCTGCCCGAGCAGCTCGACCGTGCCGTGGCGCTCGACTGGAGCGCGGGCGTCGAGCCGCTCGCCGAGGCGAAGCAGATGTTCGTGATCGGCCGCGGCTATGGCTTCGGCGTCGCGCAGGAATGCGCGCTGAAGCTCAAGGAAACGTGCCAGGTGCAGGCCGAGCCGTTCAGCGCGGCGGAAGTGCGCCACGGCCCGATGGCGATCGTCGGCGAGGGCTTCCCGGTGCTGGCGCTGGCGACCTCCGACGCGGCGGGCGACGACGTGATGGCGGTGGCGGAGACGTTCGCCGGACGCGGCGCGACGGTGCTGTCCGCGCATGCCGGCGACGCGCGCGCCAAATTGCCGGCGCTCGACGCGCATCCGGCGGTGCAGCCGATCCTGATGCTGGCGAGCTTCTACGGCCTCGCCGAGGCGCTGTCGCGACGGCGCGGGCTCGATCCCGACACGCCGCCGCATCTCGCCAAGGTGACGCGCACGTTATGAGCGAGGCCTATCGGTTCACCAACGGTCACGTCGTCGTGGCCGATGCGGTGTGGCGCGGCGCGGAGATCGTCGTCTCGGACGAGCGGATCGCCGCGATCCGGCCGCTCGACGGCGAGGCTGGCGACGCGGTCGACCTCGACGGCGGCTGGCTGATGCCCGGCTTCATCGACACGCAGGTCAATGGCGGCGGCGGCGTGCTGTTCAACGACGAGACGAACGTTGCAGGTGTCCGCGCGATCGCCGAGGCGCATGCGCGCTACGGCACCACCGCGCTGCTGCCGACGCTGATCAGCGACACGCCCGACCGGATCGCGCTGGCGCTGGATGCGGTGGACGAGGCGATCGCGGCGGGCGTGCCGAGCGTGGTTGGCGTGCATATCGAGGGGCCGTGGCTCAACGTCGCGCGCAAGGGCATCCACGATCCCACCCGGTTCCGCCTGCTCGACGCCGGGATGATCGCGCTGCTCACCCGGCCGCGCCGCGGCAAGGTGATGGTGACGCTGGCGCCCGAGCTGGCGCATATCGACGACATCGCCGCGCTGACCGCGGCGGGGGTGCTGGTCAGCGCCGGCCATACCGAGGTCGGCTATGACGGCGCGCTGGCGGCGTTCGACGCGGGACTGAGCGGCATCACCCATCTGTTCAACGCGATGCCGGCGATGGTGCAGCGGACCCCCGGTCTGGTCGGCGCCGCGCTCGACGATCCACGGCCGTGGTGCGGGCTGATCGTCGACGGCGTGCATGTCGCCCCGGCGGTGCTGCGCATCGCGCTGCGCGCGCGCGGTATCGAGCGGATGATGCTGGTCACCGACGCGATGTCGTCGGTCGGCGCCGAGCAGAAGGACTTCGTGTTGCAGGGCCGGCAGATCCGCGTGCGCGACGGCATCTGCTCCTATGAGGACGGCACGCTCGCGGGGTCGGACCTCGACATGGCGGCGGCGGTGGCCAATGCGATGGGCATGCTCGGGCTTGCGCCGGCGGTGGCGGCGCGGCTCGCGGCGGGCAATCCGGCGGCGTTCCTGGGGCTGGCGGCGGAGCGGGGCACGCTCGCCACGGGCCTGCGCGCCGACTGGGTGCAACTGACCGCGGCGATGGCCCCGGTCGCGACGACTATCGGAGGACGACGGGCATGACGATCGACCGGCGGCAGCTTCTCGGGTCCGCCGGTGCCGGTCTGACGCTGTCCCTGCCGGGAGCCGCGCTGGCGGCGCCGGGCAGCCGTTACGGCGCGTTGCCGATGCCCGTACCGGTCGACGGCCTGTTGCCGCCGCTGCCGGTCGGCGACCCCTCCCGGATCGGCTTCGACCAGGGCTGGCTGTTCCACGAGGGCGACATCGCCGTGCCACCGGCGGCGACGCACAACGAGACCTATCTGCGCGCCAAGGCGGGCAACGCCACCGGCGCGGCGGCGATGGACTATGACGACAGCGAATGGCCGGTGGTGACGCTGCCGCACGATTGGGCGTCGTTCCAGCCGTTCGTCGAGACCGCCAACGTCGCGCAGGGCTATCGCCCGCGCGGCATCGGCTGGTACCGGCGCAGCTTCCGGCTCGATCCCGCCAGCCGCGGCCGCTATCTCGAACTGCAGTTCGACGGCATCGCGACCAATGCGACGATCTGGGTCAATGGCAGCGTCGTCGCGCACAATTGGTCGGGCTATAACAGCGTCTATATCGACATCACCCCGTTCGCGCGGTTCGGCGACGAGACCAACGTCGTCGCGATCCGCGTCGATGCCGAGGCGATGGAGGGCTGGTGGTACGAAGGCGCCGGCCTGTACCGCCACGCCTGGCTGGCGACGCGCGCGCCGGTGTCGATCGTCACCGACGGGGTGCATTGCGACCCGCGGCGGGGCGCGGATGGCGCTTGGACGGTGCCGGTCGCGGTGACGATACGCTCGACCGAGGCGGCACCGGTGACGGTGCGGGCGGTCGCCAGCCTGATCGATCCCGACGGCCGTACCATCGCGACGCTCCCCCTGCCGCCGGTGACGGTCGCGCCGCTGGACGAGGCAGTGACGCAGGCGGTGGTGCCGGTCGCTGCGCCGCGCCTCTGGTCGGTCGAGACGCCGACGCTCTATACCGTCGCGGTGACGCTGGAGCGCGACGGCGCCGCGGTCGACCGGCGGCGCGTGCCGATCGGCTTCCGCACGATCCGCTTCGATGCCGACAAGGGGCTGTTCGTCAACGACGCGCCCGTCAAGCTGAAGGGCGTGTGCATCCACCACGACCATGCCGGCGTCGGCGTGGCGCTGCCCGACGGGCTGCTCGCGTGGCGGCTGGAACGGCTGAAGGAGCTCGGCTGCAACGCGATCCGCTGTTCGCACAATGCACCGCCGGTCGCCTTCCTCGACCTGTGCGACCGGATGGGCTTCCTCGTCATGGACGAGAACCGCAACTTCAATCCCTCGCCCGATTATATGGCGCAGCTCGAATGGCTGGTGCGGCGCGACCGCAACCACCCGAGCGTCATCCTGTGGTCGGTGTTCAACGAGGAGCCGATGCAGGGCACCGCGGCCGGTGTGCAGATGGTGCGGCGGATGGCGGCGGCGGTGAAGCGGCTCGACGACAGCCGGCCGGTGACCGCGGCGATGAACGGGTCGTTCTTCAATCCGGAGAACGTCTCGACCGTCGTCGACGTCGTCGGCTTCAATTATTATCCGGGCGATTACGACCGGTTCCACGCGCTCAACCCGACCAAGCCGATGACCAGCTCGGAGGATACCAGCGCGTTCGAGACGCGCGGCGCCTATGAGACGATCCCGGAGAAGCACATCCGCTCGTCGATGGACGACGATGCCGCCGGCTGGGGCGAGACGCACCGCAAGGGCTGGGCGGAGATCGCCAAGCGACCGTTCGTCGCGGGCGGCTTCGTGTGGACCGGCTTCGACTATCACGGCGAGCCGACGCCGCACGTCTGGCCGACGATCGCGAGCTTCTTCGGCATCCTCGACCTCTGCGGGTTCCGCAAGACGGCGTATGACATTCATCGCGCCGGCTGGATCGACGACACGCCCGTCGTCGGCCTCGCGCCACACTGGACGTGGCCGGGCCGCGAGGGGCAGCCGGTGCCGGTGCTCGTCCTGTCCAATGCCGAGCGGGTCGTGCTCAAACTCAACGGCCGCGTCGTCGGCGAGGCGGCGGTCGACCGGCTGATGGGCAATGCCTTCACCGTCCCCTATGCGCCGGGCACGCTGGAGGTGATCGCGCTGTCGGGCGGACGCGAGGTGGCGCGCGCCGGTCACGAGACCGCGGGCGCGCCGGTCGCGCTGCGGCTGACGCCGGCGCGGCGCGCGATGGCGGGCGACGGCGAGGACGTGCAGCCGGTGACGATCGATGCGATCGACGCGCGCGGCCGCCACGTGCCGACCGCCAATCTGCCGACGCGGTTCACCGTTGCGGGAGCGACGGTCATCGGCGTCGGCAACGGCGATCCCAACAGCCACGAATCCGAAAAGGGCGATAGTCCGACCAGCGGCGCGCGGTCGCTGTTCAACGGGCTGGCGCAGGTGCTGGTGCAGGCGGATGCCGCGGCACGCGGGACGATCGTGCTGCGCGCGACCGCGCCAGGGCTGAAGCCGGCGCGCCTGACGATCGACCGCGTCGCGGTACCGGCGCGGGCACAGGTGCCGCGGGTGGCGGCGGTGCGCGCGATCGCCGACTGGCGACGCTCGCCGCTACTCGCCGCACGGCCCGATCCGGGGCTGGCGCCGGCGAGCGACGACAACAACAGCTGGGCATTCGTGCGCGGCGGCACCCCGACGCCGGCCGAGCCGCAGGGTGGCTGGCAGGTCTATCGCGCGCGCGTCACGCCGGTGCGCGCGGTGGCGGCGCGGGGCGGGCGGATCGCCTTCGCCGGCGTCACCGGGCGCGCGGAGCTGTGGGTCGACGGCCGCCGGCTCGCCGCCAAGACCGACGCCGCGGTCGCACCGATCGAGGCGATGCTGCCGCCGGGCAGCGGCGCGCGCGCCGTGGTGCTGATCGTCCAGCCGGAGGCGGGCAGGCCGTCGGGCCTCGTCGGCGGAGTGACCATCCGCGCCGAATGACGCGCGAGGTCCTACGCAAAGGTATTCAATAGGTATTGTCAGCAGGTTAGCGTGCGATACACTGCGCGGGAGACCGGCCAGAGGTGAATGACGAATGACGGATGTGCAGTTGGTGGCGCCGCTCGCGGGATGGGTCCTGCCGCTGACTGCCGTTCCCGATCCGGTCTTCGCCGAGGGGATGATGGGACCGGGTCTGGCGATCGATCCGACCGGCGATACGCTGCACGCGCCGTGCGACGCGCAGGTGCTCACCGTCCATGCTGCCGGCCATGCGGTGACGCTGGATGTCGGCGGCGGCGTGTCGCTGCTGATCCATATCGGCATCGATACGGTGAAGCTGGGCGGGCAGGGGTTCACGCCGCTGGTCGCGGCGGGCGACCGGGTGCGCGCGGGCGATCCGCTGATCCGCTTCGATCTCGACGCGGTGGTGCAGGGCGCTGCGGCGGCGGTGACGCCGGTGATCCTCGTCGAGGGCGAGGGGTCCGTCGAGACGATCGCCGCGGAAGGGCTGGTCGCGGTCGGCGCGCCGCTGGCGCGGATCGTCGTGGGCGCGCCGGTGGCGGCGGATGCCGGCGCGGTCGCTGGCGAGACGCTGCGGCGCGACGCGGTGGTGCTGCTGCCGCACGGACTGCACGCGCGGCCGGCGGCGCGGATCGTCGCGGCGGTGCGCGACAGCGGCGCCGAGGTGACGCTGACCAGCAACGGCGAGACCGCCTCGGCGAGCAGCCCGATCGGGCTGTTGTCGCTGGGGCTGGCGCAGGGGCGCCACGTGACGATCGCGGCGCGCGGCGCGCAGGCGGCGGCGGCGATCGATGCGGTGGTCGCCTTGCTCACCGCCGAGGTCGATGCCGCGCCGGCGCCTGCGCCCGCACCGCGGCCGCCGGTCGCGCGGGACGTCGAGGCGGGCGCGCTGTCCGGCGTGCCGGCGGCGCCGGGGCTGGCGATCGGACCGGCCTTCTGGCTGCGGCTCGAGATGCCCGAACTGCCGACGATGGGCGAGGGCGTCGCGGTCGAGCAGGCGCGGCTGGCGGACGGTATCGCCGCGGTGGCGGCGACGCTCGATGCGGCGGCGGGCGGGCCGGGGCAGATGGGTGGCGTGCTCGCCGCGCATCGCGCGATCCTCGACGATCCCGATCTGCGCGATCGCGCCGAGGCGGGGATCGCCAACGGCATGGCGGCGGCGGCGGCGATGATGACCGCGGCCGAAGGGCAGGGCGCGCAGCTCCGCGCAACCGGCAACGCGCGCATCGCCGAGCGCGCCGACGACATCCGCGACGTCGCGCTGCGCGTCGTCCATGCGATCCTCGGCACCAGCGCGGCGGCGCTGACCGTGCCGGCGGGCGCGATCGTCTTCGCCGACGATCTGTTGCCGTCGCAATTGTCCGCCCTGACCGCGGCCAAGGTCGCCGGTTTCGCCGTGGTCGGCGGCGGCCCGACCTCGCACGTCGCGATGCTCGCGGCGGGGATGGGCGTGCCGATGGTCGTGGCGCTCGGCGAGCCGGTGCGGGTCGTCACCGACGGAATGCAGGTCATTCTCGACGCCGATGCCGGCGCGGTGATCGTCGATCCACATCCCGACCGTAAGGCGCTGGCGCGCGCGGCGATCGCGCTGCGTGCGGAGGCCGAGGCGGCGGCGCTGGCGGCGGGCGACCGGCCGGCGGCGACCGCCGACGGGCAGGCGATCCACGTCTATGCCAATCTCGGCTCGGTCGCCGATGCCGAGGCGGCGGCGGCGGCGGGCGCGGAAGGCTGCGGCCTGCTGCGCACCGAAATCCTGTTCCTCGACCGGTCGGTCGCGCCCGACGTCGCCGAACAGGCGGCGGATTATCGCGGCGTCGTCGCCGCGCTGCCCGGCCGGCCGGTGGTGATCCGGCTGCTCGACGTCGGCGGCGACAAGCCCGCGCCCTATCTGGCGATCCCGCCCGAAGAGAATCCGGCACTCGGGCTGCGCGGCATCCGCGTCTCGCTGGCGCGGCCCGAGGTGCTCGATACGCAGTTGCGCGCGATCCTCGCGGTGCCCGAGGTCGAGCGCTGCCGCATCATGGTGCCGATGGTCGCCAGCATCGACGAGCTGATCGCGGTGCGCGAGGCGCTCGACCGGCTGCGTGCCGAACTGGGCGTCGGCCCGGTGCAGCTCGGCGCGATGGTCGAGACGCCCGCGGCGGCGGCGACCGCCGACCTGATCGCGGCGCATGCCGATTTCCTGTCGATCGGCAGCAACGACCTCACCCAATATGTGCTGGCGATGGATCGCGGCAATCCCGCGGTCGCCGCCGGCATCGACGGGCTGCATCCGGCGGTGCTGCGGCTGATCCGCATGACCTGCGAGGGCGCGGCGACGCGCGGCGTGCCGGTCAGCGTCTGCGGCGGGCTCGCCGCCGATCCGCTCGCCGCGCCGATCCTGGTCGGGCTCGGCGTGCGCACGCTGTCGGTGCCGCCGGCGCGCGTGCCCGCCACCAAGGCGCTCGTCGCCCGCCTGACGATGGCGGCGGTGCGCGACCATGCCGCTGCCGCGCTCGCCGCGGCCAATGCCGCCGGGGTGCGCGCGCTCGCCCGCCGCTTCGCCGAGGAGATCAGCCGATGACCCGTCCCGCCTCCCGTTTCTCGGTGATGAGCTTCCTCCAGCCGCTCGGCCGCGCGCTGATGCTGCCGATCGCGGTGATGCCGATCGCCGGGCTGATGCTGCGCCTCGGCCAGCCCGACCTCCTCGATATCGCCTTCCTCAGCGCGGCGGGCGACGCGATGTTCTCCAACCTCGGCCTGCTGTTCGCGGTCGGCGTCGCCACCGGCTTCGCGCGCGACGGCAACGGTGCGGCGGCGATGGCGGGGGTCGTCTGCTATCTCGTCTCGGTCAACGCCGCGCAGACCTTCCTGACCGTTCCCGCCGCGACGCTCGCCAACGTGCCGGCGGCGCTGGCGGCGGGCGTGTCCGCGGCATGGAAGACGGCGGCGATCGACCGGCTGGAGGTGCCGATCGGCATCGTCTCCGGCCTCGTCGGCGGCGGCTTCTACAATCGCTTCGCGACCTTCAAGCTGCCCGATTATCTCGCCTTCTTCGGCGGGCGGCGGTTCGTGCCGATCATCGCCGGCATCGCCGGGCTGGTCATCGCGCTGGCGGTGGGGCTGAGCTATGGCACGATCAACGCCGGGATGGACGCGCTGAGCAACGGCGTCGTCGCCGCAGGCGGGTTCGGCCTGTTCGCCTTCGGCCTGCTCAACCGGCTGCTGCTCGTCACCGGGCTGCACCATATCCTCAACAACGTCGCCTATTTCGTCGTCGGCGATTATCAGGGCAAGACCGGCGACCTGACCCGCTTCTTCGCCGGCGATCCGACCGCGGGCGGCTTCATGAGCGGCTTCTTCCCGGTGATGATGTTCGGCCTGCCCGCCGCCTGTCTCGCCATGTACCACGCCACCGCGCCCGATCGGCGCAAGGAAGTCGGCGGCATGCTGTTCAGCCTCGCGCTGACCTCGTTCCTCACCGGCGTCACCGAGCCGATCGAATTCAGCTTCATGTTCCTCGCACCGGTGCTCTACGCGATCCACGCGCTGCTCAGCGGCCTCGCCGAGGCGATCATGAACGCGCTCGGCGTCAAGCTCGGTTATGGCTTCTCCGCCGGCCTGTTCGATTACGTGCTCAATTACGGCAAGGCGACGCGGCCGCTGATGCTGCTGCCGGTCGGCGCCGCTTATGCGGTGATCTATTATACGTTGTTCCGCTGGGCGATCGTGCGCTTCAACCTGCCGACGCCGGGTCGCGAGGCGCCCGAGGCGACGCCCGCCGGTCCGGCGGTGGTGGCGGATGCCAAGGCGGCGGCGTTCGTCGCGGCACTGGGCGGCGCGGCCAATCTGCGCGGCATCGATGCCTGCGCCACCCGGCTGCGGCTGGCGGTGGCGGACGCGCAGGCGATCGACGAGCCGCGGCTGCGCCAGCTCGGCGCGCGCGGCGTGCTGCGCCCGTCGCCGACCGCGGTGCAGGTGATCGTCGGCGGCATCGCCGACGGGCTCGCGATGGAGATGCGCGCGGCGCTCGACGCCGCGCCGTCCGCGGCGGCGGCGGTGGTCGCGCCGCCGCCCGTCGCGGCTGCGCCGGTCGCATTGTCCGATGCGCTGCTTGCCGCGCTCGGCGGCCGGGGCAACGTCGGTGCGGTGAGCCGCCACGGCAGCCGGCTGCGCGTCGTCGTCGGCGACCGCGCGCAGGTGGACGAGGCGGCGCTCGGCGGCGACGTGCGCGCCATCGTCTGGGCCAGGCCCGACGTCGTGCATCTGCTGATGCCGGCCTGAACCGGGCGCGGCTCAGCCGATGATGCGATGCTGCCCCGGCGGCAGGTCGGCGAGCGTCCAGTCGCCGATCCGCCAGCGCACCAGCCGCAGCGTCGGATGCCCGACCGCCGCGGTCATCCGCCGCACCTGCCGGTTGCGGCCTTCGCGGATGGTCAGTGACAGCCAGCAATCGGGGATGTGCGCGCGGACGCGGATCGGCGGATCGCGCGGCCACAGCGCCGGATCGGCGATCCGCTCGACCTCGGCCGGGCGGGTCGGTCCGTCGTTGAGCGTGACGCCTGCGCGCAGCCGCGCCAGCGCGGCATCGTCGGGGACGCCCTCGACCTGGACCAGATAGGTTTTGGCGAGCTTGAACCGCGGATCCGCGATCCGCGCCTGCAGCCGGCCGTCGTCGGTGAGCAGCAGCAGCCCCTCGCTGTCGCGATCGAGACGCCCGGCGGGATAGACGCCGGGCAGATCGATATGATCGGAGAGCGTCGCCCGCGTGGTCGGCGACCCGCGATCGGTGAACTGGCTGAGCACGCCGAACGGCTTGTTGAACAGCACGAGGGTCATGGCCGCGCGGTATCGCCTGGACGCGCGCGTGTCGATGATCGCCGTTGCATTGCTCCGGCCGGCGGATTACAGCCTGCGCTCAGCCAAGCCGCGCATCGCCGCGGCCTGTGCGGGTGTAGCTCAATGGTAGAGCAGAAGCTTCCCAAGCTTACGACGAGGGTTCGATTCCCTTCACCCGCTCCACCGCAGAAATCAGCCATTTTTGCCCCCATTCTTTAGATTGTTCGATTCGCCGTTTGCGGTGTCGGTGCGGTGAAACGCTCCGGGGACCCGCGCGCAGATCTCGTCGATGATCGATTCCGTGGCTGCCAGCGCGAGGCCGAGATTGGCCGGATCGCGTAGCGCGTAGATGTCGCTGGTCGAGGCGCGGACGTGGCCGAGCATCATCTCGCCCTGACGCCAGTTGGCCTCGCCGATCCGACGACGCGCGAGCGTCGCCATGGATCGGCGGATCAGTTTCCAGCCCGCTTCACCGCGGTCCTCGGGCAAGCCGATCTCGGCACGCATGGTGTCCCATGCTCCCCAAATATTGGCGATCGGCATGTAGTTGCCGGAGGTCGCGTCGAGGAACGGCGCGAACTGGCGGGCGACTGGAATGACGCCGCGATACTTGCGCGTCTGGCGCCGGCCGCGAGGGTTGAGGTCGAGTGCGCCGGCGGACGGGATCCACTGATCGCTGCGCAGATCGGTGATCTCTTCCGGGCGGGCCCAGGTGGCCACCGCCGCGCGGAGGTAGCGCAACAGGTTGGCGCGGTAGCCGATATAAACCTCGCGTTCCTTGTCGCTGCGTACCTTCGGCCCGGTCGGATTGAGGCAATAATCGAACATCGCAGCGAGCATCGGCACGTCGGCGCGGTAGCGCGGCGACGCCGACACGTTCTTGGTCTGCTCCGCCTTGAACTTCGCCTTCTGGCCGGGCGTCGGACTGATGGCTGCGGCGAGCTGGCGGACGCAGCCTTCGATGTGACCGATAGTTCGTTCGCGGGTCGCGCCGCTCTTGGGCGCGACGATCGGGCGCGCGGCGAGCCATTTCCGGAAGCCGTCGACCCATCGCTCGTCGATCGCAGCGACCGTTACGGTGAGATCAGTCGCTGCAATATATTCGACGACGAGCGACAAGCGGCCACGGGTCGCCTTGAACCCCTTCTTCTCCTCGCCGAGCAGGAGGTAATCGGCAATCGCGCGGGTAAGCAGCGGTGCCGTGTTGCCGTCGAACGGCCGGCCGCAGCCCGAGCAGATCGGCGCGCCGTTGGCCGCCAGATACCGGCGGTCGACCTCTAGCCGTGCCTGCCCGTCATCGCTTGTGCCTGCCGAAGCGCTTCGTTCGCGTCGAACTGCGGGATCGTACCAGACGATCTCGAGATTGGCGCGATCGGGCCGGCGGTAGAGACGGAATTCGCCGCGTTGATAGATTGCCTTCGGGCGCTGCGTTCTGCGCATAGTCTTCTCTGCTGGTCGGCCACGAAGGCGCGGAAGGTGTCGATTGCGCCCGAGGCGACGAACCATTCGAGGTCGGTCGGGCTGATCTGGATCGTCTTCTCGGTTTCGATCTTGCGGGTGAGGCGGCGATCGAGGTCGAAAAGCGTGCCGGCGGTCGGGCTGGTCATGGGACGGCTCCCGCGGTTTTGGTTTCAACTGCGATCTGGCGGTCATCGACGACGTCTCGTCGGCCATGGGGGACTGAAAGCAGCACGACGGACCAGTTCGGATGACCCGTGGGATCGTGGTGGCGCGCGGCGGTGCCGCAGGTCTGTCCACCAAACCAACGGCTTTCGAGACCATGGAAGGTGAGGCAGGTCTTGATCATGCGAACGCTCCGATGATCATGGCGATCACGGTCCAGGCACTGGCGGCCATCACGGCGCGGATGAACGTCTGCGTGCGAGGTGACCATTGGGCGACGATGCGTTCGGCCGGCTCCATCATTGCACCTGTGCGGCGAGAGTGTGCAGCAGGCACACGGGCGCGACGCCGGCGTCGGCCGGGTTCGTGCTTTCGAGTAACAAGGGAGCGGCAGGGAGGCGGGCTGCTGACGCGGGCTTGTGAGGCGAGGTGGCCATGGTGGCGGCCAGCGTTTCCGGCACGGCCCCGCGAAGCTTGCAAGCATGCTTCAACAGTCGATCGGCCTGCTGTTCGAGCAGGCATGCCGTGTCGAGCACCTCGTCGTCGGAGATCCCGCGCTGTGCGTTCAGCTTGTAATTCAGCGCGCGGACGCTGACACCGAGCTCGTCCGCCAAGGCGCTCTTGCCGAGCAGCTTCGCGGCGACATCCAGCCCCATCATCCGGCGCATGTCGATCGGAAGACCGCGATGCTGTTCCCGAATTCGGGAACAGTCCGCCTTCGATGCCACTGCCCCCGTCGTCTCGATCGTGGGCGCACTGCTTGTCCGGGTGTCGAGCATCATGAAGATCCTGTTGGTGCTGCCGGCCAACGATGCGCGGCAAGCGGCTGGGGATGTAGAAAGGGTTTCGCCACGACTGGCGGGGCGGTCAGAACATCGGGGGCGGCCGGCGCGGCACCGGGTGGAGCTCGGCGAGCAGGACAAGGCAGGCTGTGCCGTCGTCGAAGCGGATCGAGGCGAAGGTGCGTCGCGCGGTAAGCACGTCGGCCTGTTTGCCGCGCCGCTGGCCGATGCCGAGGTAGAGCACGCGGTCACCGCGGCCGACGCCGACGGCGGCCACGTCACAGGCCGAACAACGCGAAAGCGCCGGGGCCGCCGATTGCGCGATCGATGACGATCACCAGCATCTGCCCGACGGCCACGCCAGCCACCGCGCGGCGGGCGATCTGGTCGGCGGTGAGACGCAGGGGCATCAGCGGTGCTCCGCCTTGGCGATCGCAAGCAACGCGACGACGGTGAAGGGCAGGGCGAGGATGCCGGCGACGATAACCAGCGCGATCTTGGCCCGACTGGCCCAGTGCGTCCGGCGTGGACCGGCCATCACTGGTGCACCTCGATCGCGCCGTCGTGCGGCAGGCAGCGGGTGCAGAAGCTCGCGGTCGACCATGCGCATGCGCCCTGGCGATCGTCGCAACAGGGATCCCAACGGCTGCAGCCGCAACCGCGACACACCTGCGGGTGACGATCCGCCGGCTCGCTGGCAAGCTGGCGGTAGACGTCCGGATCGAAAGGGAAGACGGCGCTCAGGCGCGCGAGCGTCTCTGGGCGCCGTGCGACACTGCCGGGCGTCTCGAGAGCGTGGATCAGGTCCAGTGCCGGTGCGACGTCGTCGGCCGTCCGCGCGAGCATGCTGGCAACCTGCCTGACCGACATACCGGCCGTCTCACGACGCAGTCGAAGATAGGCAGCCGGGGTGATCGGCGCGATCGGGGCGGCTGTGGCGCCCCCGGCATGGTGTCGGCGGTCCTGCGGCAGGGTGAAGGTGCGGGGAAATGCATGCATCATCAGACGATTCCTTCGGGCAAGCGGGTGGCGTCTCCGGAAGCGGGTGCGTCCGGCCTGTTCGGTCATTCGGGGTTGGCGCGGCCGGGGCCGCGGCGTCAGGTGGTCAAGGCGCTGGTGACGGTCTCGGCGAGCAAGGCAGCTTTCTCGCTTTGACCGTCGTCATTGGCGGGATCGCGATGGTTCTCGTTCGCCGGCTTCGGCATCGACCAGGACCCGAAAGGGAGGCGGACCTCCGGGTTGGGCGTGGTGCTCGCGCGAATCTCGCGCACGAACGAAAGCTGCGCGACGGCGCTGAACCCGCAATCGTCGTCGGTGCAGACAATGCGCAGCTCGCGTACCGCAGGCGTGATCTCCTGACTGTCGCGGACGACCGTCTTGTTCCTGCAGTGCGGGCATTTGATGCCGGGAAGGCGGGTGCGATCGATACGCTTAGTCATTGTGAACCCCTGTTTCCCCTACGAGCGACCCCGTGCCGGTCGGGAGGAAGGGCACCAGTCGCCGCGCCAGCCTGTTGCAGGCGGCGAGCAGCTGGCCGACCTCGGCGGACGCGCGGAGCGTCGACAGCGGCGAGGCATTGGTGTGGGTGATTTCGAGTGTCGCCGCGATGGCCTCGCCGCTTTCGCGGGCGACATCGGCGATGGCGTCGGCAAGCTGGCGGCGGCAAGCGCCTTGTCGGGTGGTGACCTCCTCGAACTGGAAGAGATAGGCGTCGCGAAACGGCGCACCGTCGCCGCCCGCTGCCTGATTAGGCGGCGTCATAGGCGAGCGCGAGGCTGATCGACGGCGTGGTCGTGCAGGTGGTTTCCGACCAGTAGCGGACGGCGCGTTCCTTGCGCTTCGCCATGGTGGCGCACGTCGACCAGCCGATCACGCCCGCGACGCGGTCATCGCGTCGCAGAAGGTGTTCGGAGCGCGGAGGGCGGTCATGCTGCCGCACCCTCCTGCATATTGGTGCCCCGATCGCATGGGGCGATCGGAGCACCCGCCTCTACAGCCGCACCATCGGTAGGGAGAGGACCCGAAGTGACGACAGGAGGATAGATGTCCGGGCGAAGCACATGACGCGAAATCCCGTAAGCCTGCTCAGCGGGAAGCACGGCTTCGGGTGGCAGCAGATCGCCCCGACGGAGAAGATTGGAGACGGTCTGTTGGAGCAGGCCAACCGTGCGGCCGAACGCCGTCTGCGATCGTGCCATCGCCACGGCCTCTCGGAACGCTGCTACGGCGGCAATGTGCATGTTGTCATTCATACAACACGTGTACTACATATGACTACGTGCTACAACACCTTTGTAGCGGTATCCGCTACAAAGGTGTTGTAGCGCTTGCACGGTGGACGAAATTCAGACCAGAGCTGATTGGCTTAAGACTGCCCGGCGAAATCGGGGATGGTCCGCCGCGGCCATGGCAGCCAAGATAGAGGAGGCTGCTCGGTTATCTGGCAACGCTCTCACGCTCACGCAGCAAGCCGTGTCACACTTTGAAACGGGCAGGACCAAGTCCGTCCCGCACTGGATACGTTACGCTGAGGCGGCACTGGCTGGTGAATCTGCGCAGTCGTCTTCACTTGAGAAGCGCTTTGCAGAAGACCTGATCCGACGCGCGAATCCTGACCAACTTCTTCTGATCCGCGACCTTCTAGATGGTACGGCAACATCCAATGAGTTGGCTGCCGAAAGTTTGGATTTAGTCGGAGTTGCCTCGGTCGACATGGCTTATGGCATGGGGCTAACGTATGCTGGTGATCACATTGACGTCGAGGTGATGCACTTTCCCCGGCGCTGGCTTGAGTCACTGACCAGCACCGCACCTCAGCAATTGGCCTGGGCGAGAGGACGCGGCAATGCGATGTCGCCGACGATTGAGGATAACGACTTGGTCCTTATCGACCGATCCGACCGGACCGTTCGCGATCAGGATGCTATATGGGCGTTCACGATCGGCGACGTGGCGATGATGAAGCGACTGCGCATCCGCGGCGAGCAGGTCACCATCCTCTCGGACAACGACCGCGTCCCGGCCGATCAGGCGCATCCGGACGAAATCAACATCGTTGGTCGCGTCTCGCACATCGTGCGAAGGCTTTAACGATTTGTGAGTGTAGCCCATTCAAAACGACACCGGCGTTAATACGCATGTGCTTTAGATTTGTTCTGCTAGATTCGGCAATCTAATTTGCCCTTTTAATTAAGCAATGGGGTGTCTTGATAGAGGAGGCGTATTGAAAGTGAGTGAGGAAAGCAAAGGGACCGATCAGGCGAGCGGAAAAGAGCCAGAAGAGGCTAGGTGGGCGTTTCGTGAACTGGTCAACCAGGCCGTCACAGAGGCGACCTATGTTAATAGGAGCGCTGTTGTGGGTGGGGTAGGCGACCTATTTACGTTAGTATTTGGGTTCAGTGCTGGTTTTCCGGATCACGATGGCAACATGCAGCCAAAAGTCTCTGTGCAGCCAGCGGTGATTGGTTCACGCAAGCTTCTTCAAGGGCTTGTTAATGGCATTGCTGCAGCCACCGGCATTGTAGCAGTGCCGAAGTCACAAGGTGAGCAGGATGGCTGAGCCTGCCTATGATGACGGCAATAATGTTGTTCACATAAGCAGTTGGAATCCAGGGATCCCAATGAGAATAACCATGCATGAAAATGAGGAAGGAGACGAGCCCCCCTTGAAGGATGGTGATGGTGGGGGCACGTTTGGAGGTATGGACGACGCTTGGAAAAAATCAGTCGACGATCAGCTCAAACGGGGAGCTGATAATTTTCGTGCGGCCCTTGCGGGGGGGCTTGGTGCCGTTCTTACCATTTGTGGCCTAGTAGTCGGTTTGTATGTTTATACCGGCAATAAAAGCGATGGGCTTTCCGGGCAGTTGAACAATACGCAAGTAAATGTAGCGCAGCTACGTGGCGAGCAAAGAACCGGAAATGCGGAGATAAATGGTCGATTAAATCAAATAATGGATAGACTTCCGAAGTAAAATTTAGCAGTCAAGCAGGATTGCGGGCATAATAGGTTTGGCGCCTGCTTGGCTTAGGTTATTTTTGTCCTAGCGACTGTGTGCCCTATGGTTTTGCTAGGTTAAGGCGATGCCGACCCCCACGTCGGCAGTGCTGGCAGTGATGTTACCACTTGAAATATTAACTGACAAATATAGCGCCAATGAACGTAAGATCGAACCTTTTGAGATTGGCCGGCTGATTAATTAAGGTGTCTCGTTTCGTATCGGCTCATGTTGATGCGCCGGTACAAACCACGTGATATACCGGCGCACACGCAAGCCTAGTTGAGTGCAACCTGCCCGCTTTTTACTACTCCATTCACGTTGACCGTGAAGCGCAACGTCGAAGACGTGGCATCTGCGTAGAAGGCCACATCACCAGCATTGAGGTTCGTCGCTGGCTGGATGATGTCACCGTTGGTGGCAAAGACCGGCGTACCGATCCGCCTGAAGGCTGCGACGCGGCTGCCCGCGTCATCCTGGATGACCAAACCAGAATAGCCATCGACGTTACCGATCGACGACCGCATGCGCTCGGCTGAGTTGATTGCATTCCACCGGTAGACGAACTGCTGCGCGCGCTTCTCACCGTTGGTGTTGCCGCCCTGAACCGTGAAATAGATGGCGGAGGCCGGATCGTAGGTGACGATCGAGTTGTCGAGCAGGATGGAGCCTGTGCCGCTGGTGTGGTTGATGACGACGAGGCTCTTCTTGCCCGGCAGCGGCGTAGCGACGGCCGAGAAGTCGCGGATCGAGCCTTGGGCATCATCGAGGACGATATAGTCGACCGTCGGAACGCCGATGATCCGCGGGTTGAGCAGCGTGAGGTCGCGGACCTTCTTCATGTAGAAGGGGGTGCCAGATCCTTCAGAGGCGCAGGTGAGGAAGATCAACGAGTACACAGCGGGCACGCCGCCGGCATTGCCGTCGATGAACCAGTTATGTGTGCCACAATCCTGCGCAACGCAGCTGATGAAGCTCGAATAGGCCAGCTGCGTGATGCGAAAACCGTACTGTGAGCAGGTGTCCGCCCAGCAGTCGATGAAGGTGGCCGACGTGCCGATGTCGCCCTGCACGGCATGGTAGGTGAAGAACCCGACGACATTCTTTTCCGAGTGGATGTTCTCGAAGCGCGACCAGATCGGCAACCCGGTGGACAGGCCGATAGCGCCGTTGGTCAGGTGGAGATTGGCAGGGCGAACGCCGCCGCCATAAACCCGGTGGCAGGACCGACCAGTGCCGTTTGCATCGATCGTCATGCTCTCGCACCATGCGCGGCCGCGAGTGTTGGTGTTGACGCCATCCCGATCGAGCGTCGCATCCATGATGAAGTCCGCAGCGGTACCAGCAGTCAGGGCCTTTAGTACAGTCCCCTCACGGCTTTCGCCGATGAAGATGGTGTCGCGGATGCCGACGCGGTCGACGCGGTAGGTGCCGTTGGGTACAAATACCGAACCTTGCCGTCCTTCGCCGGAAACCTGCCCGAAGTTGGCAGCGACGGCGGCCTGCTGGAAATACTGGCTGACGTTCGTGGTAGATGTTCCCGCACGGATGTCCGCTTGTAGCGACGATGGGATAAAGTCCAAAACGGAGATATAGTTCATTGCTTCGTTCCTTCCCCGGTGATTCGGGAGAACGTATGGGGAACATCCAAAATCCAACATTGCAAGGGACTTAGTCGCACAAATCGCAGAGCGTGGTCGTTCGGATGCCTGGGCGCATTTGGCTTGGGGGAGCGATGAAATCTGCGCGTTGCGTCCTGTCAGGAGTAAGTCTGGCTTTCCAAGGACAGATTTGTTGTGAATCCACGGTCAGCGGAAAGCTCATGGCTTACTTCCGCTACAAGCCATTTGGTCGCGTCGATCTCTTCCTTAAAACCCAGAACCGTCACCGATCGGTCAGGATAGATCTCCAGCCGGCCGAGCGCGAGTCGCAAGCCCAGCTTGCGCGGGGCGCGCTTGGCGCGGCTGTTCTCCGCCTCGGCGGCCTTCTTCGCCGCCGCCTCGCTCGGGTACGTCCGTGCGAGCCGGCGCGTCGGACCGCTGCCGGCCCCGGCCTTCACCGACTGCCGCTTCGCGCCCTTGCGATCGTGCCATTGCGCCTCGACCTCACCGACCTCCTCGCGCTTCTCGATCCGGAACGAATGGCCATCGCCGTCGCGGCGGGTGATCGTCAGGCCGGGCAGTGTTTCACCGCTGGCGGTGGTCGCGGCGCCGATTGGCGCGAAGATCAGCGTTTTGGCTTTGATGGTCGCGGTAGCGTCGTGCGCTTTCCCGAGCCGCCGAAGCAGCGCCATATCGCTCTCGCGGCCCTGCGTCAGTGCGTCTACCGGCTGCGAGGCGAGGGCTGGGGCGCAGCGGGCGGTCAGCCGATTGCGGGCGGCGATGTCCTTCACGATCGCGCCTAGCGTCGTCTTGTGCCAGCTCTGCTCGCGTTGGGTGCGAATCGCGCTGGTCAGGTCGGCCGACCGCGCGCGAATGATGATCGCATCGGGCGGGCCGCTGTGTTCGACCTCGTCGATGATGAACTTGCCCTTGTCGACCAGCCCCACCGTCACGTCGCTGCCGCTGATCCAGCCGAGTTCCACCGCCAGCGTCCCGCCTGCCTTGGGTAGCGGCGTTCGGCCGTCATGGTCGGTGATCACGATCTCGAGCTGGTCGGCGTCGCCGCCCCGCTTTTCCGACAGGCGCAGCGACATCAGGAGGGGGCGGAGCCGGTCGGTCAGATCCTTGCCGTCGAGGGTGATCCGATAGCCGGCGACGTTGGTGGCGGTCACGCCTTGGCATCCCTGTCGCTGTCCACCCCCAGCAGGTCGATGCCGAACTGGATCAGCCGCGGCGTGCCGTCCGGGAACAGGTGGCGCTGGCCCTCGCGAATGCGAGTGATGACGAAAGAGCCGTAGACGCGGCCGGTGCCGTCGATCAGCGACCACGCCTCGCCATCCTTGGCCATGTCGCGGAGCTGATCGAGCGAGGCCGCGCCGGCCATCAGCTCCGCCGGCGCGTCGCCGTTGAGCGAGATCAGGTCGTTATCGCGGCCGGTGAACTGGACGGCGTCGATCGCGCCCACCCGGCCGCTGCGCGCGTGGCGCCAGGCGCTATCGCGCTGCAGCTCCTGATAGGCGAGGGTGGGCAGCGAAAAGGCGAACATGCCCAGCGACATCATCTCGCTCACAGGTCGGCTCCATCGGGATCGTCACGGAAGCTGGCGCGGCGCCGCGCGCCGGCATCGCGCTCGCGGCGGTCGAGTTCGGCGACGACTGCCCGCGCCAGCGCCTGTTCGTCCATGCCCGGCCCGGCGTGAATCTCGATATGGTAGGTGGGCGCTGCCTGCGGCACGCTCGATCCGGCTGCCGCTCCGCCGGCCGCGGCGCCTGCGCCGGCTCGGGCGGTTGGCGGCGCTGCCCGCGCGGTGACGATCTTCACGTCGCGCGCCTTGGCAGATACGGTTTCCGCCGCTGCGAAGCTCGGCGCCGCCAGCAGCCCGGTCGCCGCGGCCGGGAACGCTGCGGCTGCCGCCATGTTGCGGGTCAGCCGGGCAATGCGCCCCACCGCGCCGGCGTGGCCGCGATCGAGGCCGACGTTGAGCCCGCCGATGATGTGTCCGCCCAGCTCGGCAAAGACGCGGCTGGGCGAATGGATATCGGCGCCCTTGCGGAAGCCGCCTGCCAGCGAGTGCGCGAGCGTCTTGCCGGCGTTCCACAGGCGGGCGGGCGCGCTCTTGATGCCGTTCCACAGCCCCTGAATGATCATGCTGCCGAAGTCGAAGAACATCGCCGGCAAGGTGACGAACGCCGCGCGCATCGCCCCCTTGAACGCGGCCCATGCCACGCTCCAGCCGTTCGCCAGCATCGCCGGGAAGCGCGTCGTCAGCCACGATACTGAGGCGACGATCGCCGTCGTGAACGTCGTCCATGCTCCGCTGAATCCGGATGCCAAGAGCCCCGGCAGGGTGCCGCTCAGCCATGCGAAGGCGGCGGAGCCGAAGCGGAACAGCGCGCCGAGCGCATAGCCGGTGAAATAGGCAAGCGACTGATAGATATCGAGCAGGCTGAGCGAGAAGATCGCCTTGATCCCGCTCCACATGCCCCGGAACAGGCCGGTGATCGCCCCGGTCGCGGCGGTGAAGCGCGTCTCGATCCCTGCCCACAGGTTGGAGAAGAAGCCCGAAATCTCACCCCAATTCCGGTAGATCAGCGTCGCTCCCGCGGCGAGCAGCGCGACCGCGGCGACGACGGCGAGCACGACGCCGATGATCGGCAGCAGCCCGATCTCTGCGATGCCGCCAGCGACCCCCATGGCGATCAGTCCGGCGTTGACGACCGCGATCGGCCCCATGAACGCGGCCAGCACGATCGTGCCAGCACCAAGAACGATGAACAGCGCGGTGAGCGCGGCAGCGCCGAGCACGACGATCTTGGTCAGCAGCGGGTGGCGTTGCGACAGGTTGGCCAAGCCTTGCGCAAAGGCGCTGGCGCGTGAGACGATCGCGTTTACGGCGGGCAACAGCACGGTGCCGAGGCTGATCCCAAGCGCGGTCGCCTGGATCTTCAGCTGTTTGCTTCGTTCGGCCGAATCCTTCAGTCGCTCGGCGAAGTCGCGGTCAGTGGTGCCGCTCGCACCCGCCGCGGCAGCGCGGATGCGGCGGTATTCCTCCATGTTCTGGATCAGCGGGCGCAGGCCCTGCTGCACCTGCGCATCCTCGAACAGGAAGCCGATCTTGCCGAGATCCCCGCCGGTCGCCTTGCGGGTCAGCTCGGCAATCGCTTCGAGCGGCGTCTTGCCCTCCGCATACGCCTTTTTCAGCGCATTCGGCAGGTTGATGCCCATCTTGTCGAACGCCTTGATCGTGGCGGGTGAGCTGATCTTCTGTATGATGTTGGCGACGTTATTGGCCGCTGTCGCGCTGTCGCCGGCTCCCTTGCGCGCAATCTGCAACGCGGCCGCGAGATCCGCGACGGCGCCGACGCCGGTTTGCCCCAAGGCCTGATAGCCGGCGGTGAGCGCCGGGAACGCGCCGGCCATGTCCTTGATCTCGAATGCGCCCTGCTTGCCCGCCTCGGCCATGACGTCGATGACGCGGCCGGTCTGCTGGATCGGCACCTTCAGGTTATCGTTCGCGGCGAAGGCCGCGGCCGACAAATCGGCGATCTCCGCCTTGTAGGCGGTGGCCGCGCGACCGATTGGCTTCATCATCGCCACTGCCTGCCGAGGATCGAGGCCAAAGCCCGACAAAGTGTCGACGCCCTCCTGCAGGGCGCCGGGGAGCTGGTTGGCGGCACGGGACGCTGCGAGCAACTCGCGCCCCATGCCCGCCGCCTGCGCACGCGACAGGTTCGCCTTCTGGGCGATATCGGTCATCACCGATTCGAACTTCTGTGCATCGCCGACGCTGCCGACGAACTGGCGCCCGAGCGTCATGCCGATGCCGAGGCTGGCGGCGCCGCCCGCGGCGAGGCCGGTGGCCATGCCCTGCACGCGGCCGAAGCCCTCCCGCGCCGCTGCGAAGCGCCGCGCACGCGCATCGGCGCGGGTCAGGCCCTCGGTCTGTTCGGTCAGCTCGCGGTTGGTGCGCTCGATCGCAGTGCGCAGGTCGCGTTCGTGCCGCGCCAGATCGGCGGTGCCCACGCCGGCCGCGCGGAGGCGGTCGCGGATCTGTTGCAAAGATTGGCTCTGCCGTTCGTGCTCGTCGCGAAGCGCTGCCGCTTCGCGCCTGGCCTTTTCAAACTCGCGGGCGAGCTGGCGGCTGGGATTGGCCGTCGCCTGCATCTGGCGGGCGAGGGCGGCGACGCGGGTTTGTGCCTGCTGCATTGCAGTCTCCGACCCGCGCATTTCCGTCTTGAGCTTGCGGAAGGCGTCGATGTCGCCGCTGGTACGCCTGAGCTGCTCCAGTCGCTGCCGGATCTGGCCGATAGCGGCGGTAGCGGCGCGGCTGCCGCCGGCGATGTCGCGCAGCGGGCGGGTTACGCGATCGGTCGCTTCGAGCAGCATGCGGATGCGTAGATCGCGATCCATGGGGTCATGACTCCGGGTTGTGTCGCTTGAGCGCCTTCTCGTGCCACCCCATGAGTTCCGGCAAACCCATGGCGGCCATGGCATCGGGGGGCCAGTGGAAGACGATGGCAAGATCCGCCATCGCCTCGTCTACGCTTGCGGGAATTCCTCCCCCTTCGCGGCTTTCGGCAGCAAAAAATCAGTGATCTCCATACCGAACTGCGTGAAGTCGGCGGGGTCGAGATCGGCGACCTCCTGCGGGGTGAGCGGCGGCATGGTGATGCGCGGCAGCAGCGTCGTGGTCGCGGCGACGTTCATCTGCACGAGATCGGTAATGTTGAGGCCGCGCAGCTCGCCCGACCGGGGGCGGCGCACCTGCACCTTGTCGATGGTCTGGTCGCCTCGCCGGAACGGAAAGTCGAGCGTGATTGTGGCGATCGAGGGGGCGGTCGCGGCCGAGGCGGCGGCGAGGGCGGTGATGGAAGTGTCGGTCATGTGAATTTACTCGCGTTGAGGCTGGGGTGATCGTGCAGTTGGCGTTGCCGGCGCGGGCGACGTGGCACCCCCATGGCGGGGGTGCCGGTCAAAGGATGGCGGCGCGCTGCTCCGCGAGGATGTCGACGCCGTCGACGATGTGGATCATGTTGAGGACGTCGATCTCGACCTCGACGCGGCCGTTCCACTCCTCGCGGTAGTAGACGCACTGCGTCTTGACCTTGCAATCACCGGCATCGCCCATCTTGGCGTCGCCGCGGTCGATCTCCTCGTGCCGGCCGCGGACGGTGATCTCGATCGTGTCGTACACACCGGTCTGATCGTTCTGATAGGCACCGACGAAGCGCAGGAATGTGCCGGCAAGACCGGGCCGCCCAAACTGGCGGATGACGGTGCGGTCGGGACCGCCGAGCGTCCATTCCATCTCCATCGCTCGGCACCCATGTCGTACTTGACGGTGCCGTCCATGCCGCCGCCCCGATAGTCCTCCATCTTGCGGGCGAGCTTCGGCATCTTCACCGATTGCACCTCGGCGAGATAGCTCTGGCCCTCGTTGAACAGGTTCATGGTCTTGAGTTTGCGGGGAAGGGCCATCGGTCAGCTCCAGAAAACGGGAAGGGGGCGGGTGCGGGCGATCACCCGACGGTGAAGTCGGCCAGATACGTGTCGGTGATCTTCTGGGTCAGCGAGAGCTGCTCCAGCGGCGGCACGGGGGTGAAGTCGTAGTCGATCGCCAGTTTGCCCGCGGCGAGCGTGGCCTGCGGGTTCTTCTCGGCGTCGAACCACGCCTTGCCGCCGATGAGCCGGCCGGCGCTGACCAGCCCGCGCAGGCTGCCGTTGATCGTTTCGACGATGTCCTTGGCGAGGCTGGGGCGCAGCGGCTTGTCGATCGCCCACATCATGCCGCCGGCAATGGTATCGAGCAGCACCTGCGCCGTACGGGTGGCGCTCTCGAACGAGAACGGCGACGTCACGTCATCGCAGGTGCGGTTGCCCCAGAAGCGGAAGCCGCCGCCCGCGCGGATCAGGGCGGTCACCTGCTTGTCGTTGAGCAGCATGGCTTCGCAGCCGGGATCCTGCACGTCGAACTGGATGTCCTTGGTCAGGCCGACCACGCCCTCGACAGGCACATTCGACAGCGTCTTGTGGAACCCCTGCTCCTGATCGATGCGCGCGCGCAGTCCGAGCGCGCGGGCGACGGCGAAGCTGGTCGCGTTCGCCGCGGCACTGGTGTCGAAATAGAGGAAGTCGGGATAGACGAGCATCAGCTCGCGCGCCGAGAAATTGGCGCGATAGGCGGTGGCGGCGGTGACGTCGGCGCCGATCGCGCTGGCATAAGCGAAGCCACGCAGCTTCCGGGCAACGACGGCGAGCGCCGCGGTCACCGCCTGGGTGTCGAGGCCGGGGACGCCGAGGATGCGGGGCCTGACGCCGAGCTGCGCCTCCGCGGCGAGCAGCGCTTGCAGGCCGGTCTTGAGGCCGTTCACCGTGGCGTCGATGACGTTGGCGCTGGTGGCGGCGGCATCCGCCCCGGCGGCGACTCGCACGACGATGACGGGCGTCTTGGCCTGATCGGCGATCGCGCGCAGTGCCGGCGCGAGGGTGCCGCCCGTGCCGGCGACGCCGATCGCTGCGGGGAGGTCGGTCACCAGCGCGGGGCGATTGAGCGGGAAGGCCGCGTCGAGCGCGGCGGTGGCGGCGCCGGCCGGCGCCGTCGCGGTGGCGACGAGGCCGATGACCGCGGTGGCGACCGTGACCAGCGAGCGGGCGCCGTTGGTCGCTTCGGTGATGGTGATGCCGTGCATGGACGTTCCTTCAGGCGTTGGCGGTGAGGCTGCCGGAGCGCGGCAGGGGGATGGAGAGGCGGGCGCGGGCGTTCGGACCGGACACGTCGGTGCGCTGGCCTTCGAGCACCGCGGCGAAGGCGGCGGGGCCGGTTTGATGGATGACTACGGCGGACAGCTTGAGGCGCGGTTCCCAGCGCATGATCGCCAGCGCGGTCGCCGCCATCAGCCGCATGCGGCCGAGCGCGTTCATTGGCTGGTCGACCAGCTCGGGGAGCAGCGAGCCGTAATCGCGCCGGCCGATACGGCTGCCGATCGGAGTCGACAGGATGTCGCCCACCGACTGTTCGAGATGCTCGATGCCGGCGAGCGGCTTGCCGGTGGCGGCGTTCATGCCGATCATTGCGGCGCACCCGACACGCCCCCGCCGGCGGTCACGCCGGAGTGCTTGTGGCTCTTGAGGCTTTTGCCCCCGCCGATGACGTCATCGCTGGCCTCGGCCTTGCCGGTGATGCCGACATCGCCGGTGACCTTTACCGGGCCGACGATCTCGACGGGGCCGGTGATCTTCACCCCACCCGGCGCATCGATCTGCACCCTGCCGCCGGCGGGAAGCTGCGCGACGAGCAAATGCGTAGCTGTATCGTAGGAGACGAGCGCGCCGTCGTCGAAGCGGATCAGGTCGATCGCCTTATCCGAAGGCGCGGGGTTGGCGTCGGAGAAAAGCCCGAGCAGCGCGAGGGCGCCGTCGGTGTCGCCCTCGGGGCAGATCAGGAGGCATTGCTCGCCGACGCTGGGCGGCGACCACGTCCGCGTCTTGCCGGCGCGCTGGACGATTCAGCAGACGTCGCCGGTGACGGTTTCGCCGACGCGGACGCGGCAGGTCGCCTCGGCCAAATCGACGGCTTCGATTGTGCCAAGCTGGATGATGTTGCCGATCACGCGGCGAGGATCGGAAAGGTCGCTCATGACGGGCGACATTGACGCGGGGTGGCGGGTTCGGCGCGGTCCGGACCCTGTAGAGAGGGTTTCTACAAGGGGCGAGGCACTTGGGCAGTAAGCGTGTGCGTGAAGTGCCTGTGGCTAGGCCGAACCAAGATCGTCTCAAAACAAACCAGTTGCGGCCATCCAGAGACTGCCTGCCCGTTGATAATTTCTGGAAGCCACTGATGTTGATAGTAGATTGCGGCGCGCGCTTCCGCTGCTGACGTGTTGGTCTCGCGCATGAAGCAGAGGATTGGTTAGTGGAAACAGTCGCGGAAATTTGGGCGGGTGACCTCTTTGGCCGGCAGGAGGAATCCGCGCAGCTGATCGGTTATCTCGAGACGGTCGCGATGCGCCCCTCCCTGAGGGAGGATGGCCATGCCTACGTCCTAGCTGTCGATGCGCCGTATGGTGAGGGTAAGAGCTATTTCCTGCGACGCTTCGCCCGCCATATGGCACATTCCCATCCGGTCGCGTTCGTGGATGCTTGGACTGATGACTTGGAGGACGAGCCTCTTGTGGCGCTAGCCGCCACGCTCGATGCCGCGCTCAGCCCATATGCTGACAAGTCTGAGGAACTCCGGCGAAGGATCGACAACTTCAAGGCTAAGGCTGGAGCAGTCACGCGCCTCGTTGCGACCGGGCTTCTCAAGCGGGCCGCATCGCTGCTCATCATGGAGAGCGGAGCTGAGGCGGTCAGCGAGGTTGTTGGTAAGCCAACCGAGCTCACTAAAGACTTGGGCAAGGACGTGTTGAAAGACTCGGCGAACAACCTTGTTAATGATGTGTCTAATGGCATGGCTACCATCGTCAGCGGTAGCATGGAGCAACGAATTGCGCGTTTTCAAGAAGGAAAGGCTGCCGTAAACGGTATGAAGGCGGCGCTTAGGGCCATTGTAGAGCACTTGGGTAAAGATAATATTTATCCAGCCCCTATTGTTATAGTAATTGATGAGTTGGATCGCTGCCGTCCCACCTAGGCAATCAAACTGTTGGAGGAGGTCAAACACCTCTTCGACGTGGAAGGCGTCGCATTTGTTCTCGGTATGCATGGTGAAGCGCTCGCTCACTCCGTCTCGGCTGCATACGGCAGCCAATTTGACGGCGCCGCATACCTGCTGCGCTTTATCACCCGCCGCTACACGCTGCGCTCCGTTGAGGTGGAACCGCTCCTCGCAGCACTCATCTCCGCGCGCGGTCTTGATACCCGGCGGCTCGTCGCGCCAAGTGTACAAATTCGAGAAGGCGAGCGAGCATCACGTGTGCAGCTTCATACGCTTTTATCGATGTATTTCACTGCATTTGACATGAACGCGCGCAGCGCGTTTGCTGTTGTCGATGTGCTGGAGACTTGCTTGGCTATAACGGGTGATATTCAGCTTCATATCCCCTATCTAATGCCATTAGTCTGTAATTTCGTTCGGGGACGTAAATATTTGGCGAGGTCCGTTAATTTTCCGTCTTGGAATTTTGCTTTCTACAACTCTGAAATAAGGCAATACTATTATAAAAATCTCAATGAAGTCGCCGATGATTATGATGAAGCACTTAAACTATCAATAGTTAAACTTAGAGAGGCGTACGACGTTAGCCATCAAGGCAGCGTAATCATGACCGTGGCCGAATACGAACTTGATGGATTGGCCGATGGTTCCGTAGGCCATCCTCGGAGTTACGAGAAGTTACTTCGATTGGTAGCGCATTTCAAGTAAACGATACTGTCTGAAGCCTAGGGTTTGCAGAGTGCCCTTTCAAAACAAACGCTACAGGGGGCTCCATCATATCTTGATTGGATATGAAAGAGATGTCGTCACAGCTTGACGGGATGGCGAGCTGCAGATCGCCGTTGCCGTCAATACCTGCAATGAAGCGGGCAGGGATGCTGAACTTGCCAGCCTTGATCGTCCCGTCGGACTCGCTGGGTCGAAGTTCGTTATGGCGCCCGCATAGCAGTCTCCCATGGTAGCATCGCTAGGTGGAGCGCGTCGCAATCGCGCCGGCTGATGCGGGTGCCAGCTCGGCGCGATTGTCCCGACCGATCAGGAGGTGGGCAGGGTGATGGCGGGGTCGGTGGCCGGTTCGTCGGCCTCGGGCAGGTTGACGATGACGCCGAGGCCGATCTTGACCGCGACGCCGCGCGCGACGTCGGCGACCCGGTCGCGGGTTGCCGATGGATCGTAGGTGCCGCTGTCGTCGTGACAGGCGTTAACGCTGCGCTGATGAACCGTCTCGCCTTCGGTAAAAGTGACGGGGACCGTGCGGGTCGCGGGGTCGTATTTGCCGATCTTGGTCTTCATGGTCGTGTTCTCCTCGTGGACGGATCAGACGCCGCGGCTGTGCCAGCGGAAGGTGAGGGCCTCGCCGGAGCTGTTGCGGACGGTGAAGCTGGTGGGCGGCGCGCCGTTGACGCTGCGGACGCCGATCGGGCCGGCGCCGGAGCCGATCGGTACGCACCATGCGGTATGCGCGACGGGCAGCTGCACATCGACTGCAGCGCCCGAAGCGACATCGACGACGCCCCAGCATTCCTTGGTGCCGTCGGCGAGGACGCGATAGCCGTTCGTGGCGGAGCTGTACGCGACCACCCGGTCGTATTCGCTGCCCTCGTGGCCATCGAGCAGATCGGCGTCGAAGCCCGATCCGGCGCCGTCGTTGCCGACGTCCATGACCTTGTTGCCGCCGCGGGTGAGCGCTCCCCCGACGTTCATCGCCCCGCCGACGCCGACCGCCCCGCCGACGGGATTGATGCTGATGTTGACGCCGTAGAGGACGAGATCCTTGAACGCGCCGTTGGTCCGGTCATACGGCTGGAGGATGCCATTGCCGCCGCTGTAAAGCAGTTCGAGGCCGACCCCCGAGCCGAACGCTGCCGCGCCCTGGACGCGGGCACCGGCGTGGCCGGTCGCGCCGGTGAAGGTGCCGCCGGCGAGCAGCGCGAAGTCCGTCGACTCACGGCCGTCGAGCAGATCGGCGTCGAAGCCCGATCCCGCACCATCGTTGCCGACGTCCATCACCTTGTTGCCGGCGCGGCTCAGGGCGCCATTCACGTTCATGGGGCTGGAAACGCCGACCGTGCCGCCCTGCGGCTCCAGCTTGATGTTCGACCCGTACAGGACGAGGTCGCGAAACACGTTGGCCGCGCGATCGTAGACCTGCAAATAGCCGGTGGTGTTACCGTACAGCAGCTCGGTTCCGGCGCCACCCTGCGGGATGCCGGTGCCCTCCGCGCGGATATAGTTGGCGCTTTCGAGGATCGGGGCGCGGACCTTGCCGGTATAGGTGGCGCCCGCCAGCAGCGCGAACTCCGCCGCCTCGCGCCCGTCGAGCAGGTCGGCGTCGAGGCCGGAGCCGGCGCCGTCGTTGCCCTGATCCCAGACTCGGTTACCGCCGCGCAGGATCGTACCGGCCACGCTGAGCGTGCCGTTGATTGCCACCGGCGCCGTCATGGCGATGGCGCTGCCGTAGAACAGCAGGTCACCGAGCGTGTCGGTGCCGCGGTTGTACGCCTGAATGATGCCGGTGGTGTTGGTGTAGAGCAGCTCGAGGCCGCGACCGCCCGCCGGCGGGGTCGACCCCATGGCGCGGAGATAGGTCCCGCTCTCCAGCGAGGAGGCGGCGAGCGCGCCGGTGAAGGTCGCGCCAGTGAGAAGCGCGAACTCCCGCGCGTCGCGCCCGTCGAGCAGATCCGCGTCGAGGCCCGACCCGGCACCATCGTTCGCCTGATCCCAGACCTTGTTGCCGGCGCGCGTGATCGCGCCCGAGACGTTGAGCGTGCCGTTGATCGCGACCGGGGCGGTGAGCGCGATGGCGCTGCCGTAGAATAGGTCGCCGAGCGTGTTGGTGCCGCGATTGTACGCCTGCACGATGCCGGTGGTGTTGGTGTAGAGCAGCTCCAGCCCGCGCCCCGTCGCCGGCGGGGTCGATCCCAGCGCGCGCAGATACGCGCCGCTTTCCAGCGTTGCCGCGGCGAGTGCGCCGGTGAAGGTCGCGCCGGTCAGCAGGGCGAACTCGGCACCGTGCCGGCCGTCGAGCAGATCCGCGTCGAGGCCCGAACCGGCGCCGTCCACGGTCAGCAGGCGGGCGAGGATGTTCGCCGCGGTGAAGATCGTCGCCATCGCCTTCGGCGTCAGCGCGCGCATCGCGTCGGCGAGGGCCGCAGCCTCGGCATCGGTGGCCAGCTCGACGACGCCGGCGCGATCGACGGTCGCCGGCGGGTTGAGGAAGTTCGTCGAGCCGAAGGTGATGTTCGCGGCCGGCACGTTGACCAGCGTCAGATCCACCGCGAGCAGGAAGACCGCGCCTGCCGACTTCTCGACGATGACCCCGGCCTGACCGTAGATGCCGAACAGCGTGCCATCGGCGAGATAGAGCGCGAACGAGCGCACCGAATAGGTCTGATCGCTCTCGTCGCGCACGATGAGGTGGAGGATGTCCGCGGCGACGGCATCGCCGGCGATCGTCGTGATCCGCTTGACCTCGCCGGGCAGCGCGACCGCGGCGGCATCCGGGGCGACGGCGGTGGGGCTGACGCCGACCGAGACGATCTGCACTGCCTTGGTGCCGCCGGCGGGGTTGACCATGGCGGCGCGGCCGGCGTTGGTGATGACGAATTGCAGCGCCATGGAAACTCCTGATCAGGCGGCGAGCGCGAGGCGGGCGAACACTGCCGGACGGCCTGCGGCGATGACGCCGAGATCCCCGCGCGCGGTGAGCGCCTGGCTGAAGGTGAAGACCGACCGCACCGGCTTGGCGCGGTGGACTTCGGCAATGACGGCGTCGGCGAAGGCGGCAGTCTGCTCGGACCCGACCAGTCCATCCAGTGAGACTACGAGCTCGAAGGTGTGGGGCGCTCCGCGCGGCGTGGTCTGCCACCATTCGCGCAACGCGACGGCACCGCCGAAGCTCTCGACGACGGTCCGGACCGCCTCGGCGGTGCCCTTGCTGCGCTGGATCTGGAGCGCCGCGGCGACGCGCTTGCGCTTGACCATCTCGGGCCAATCGCTCGACCAGCTGTCGATCGACAGCGCCCATGCGAGATAGGGCAGCAGCGGCAGCGGGCAGGTGGCCGGGTTCCACAGGTCGCGCAGCGGCACCGGCACGTCGCCGACGCGGGCGGTGGCCGCCTCAATGGCGCGCTCGAACGCCGTCGCATTGGGCGGCAGCAGCGTCATTCGCCGATGCCCGCATGGGTCACGTCGATCGCGGTGCACCACGGCGCCTGCGTCCGGCTGATGACGATGTCGGTGGCAGGCTGGGTGAGGCTGACGTTCTGGACGCCCTCGACATGCAGCGCGGCGAAGATCCCCGAGCGGGTGATGTCACGGCCGAGGCGATGACTGCCGGCCACATAGGCGGCGAGCCGGGTGCGGGCCTCCTTGATTACGATCGAGCCATCCGGGCCGGCGAAGGTGCGGACGGTGGCCGCGACCCGATAGTTGACGATGCTGGCCGACTGGACGCTGACGTGATCGGTCAGTGGCCGGCGCTTCTCCGCCGACACATAGGCGAGCACGGCGGCGAGCAAATCCGCGCTGGCGGTGCCGGGCGCGGTGCGCGACAGCACGGTGACCAGGACCTCGCCCGCAGCCGGGCTGGTGGCGCTGGCGTCGAGCACGTCGGAGGCGGCGGACAGCGCGTGGAAGATGTAGGCGCCCTCCGGCCCGGCGACCGAATAGCCCTCCGGCGCGAGCACGAGGCGGCGCCGGAAGTCGTCGTCGCTTTCGTAGACCGCTGCTGCACCGGTCCGGGGGTTGGCGGGGGTGATGAGCAGGCGGGCAACCCCCATCCGCGCGGCGAGCTGGTCGAGATCCGCGCCGACGGCATAGGCGGGCATGACGGCGCGGGCAGCGTCGTTGACGCGGGCGCGCAGCAGCAGCTCGCGATAGGCGGCGGCCTGAAGGATTTTGACCGCGGGATCGCTCTCGATCGTCGCGTCGAAGGTCGGCACCATCGCGCGCAGGCTGGCGAGCATCTCGCCGTAGATCGTCTCGAACGACAGCGCCTCGATCACCGACGGCGCGGGCAGACGTGAGAGATCCACGGCGGTGAAGGTCGCATATTCGGCCATGGGACCGTGTGATGCTAATTATCCAGCCGAAACTAGCGGTGCTTCTTGTACAGTGGGTCTCTACATGGCTTACGTATCTAAGTCGTTTCGCCAAATTTCTATATAAATTCTTCTTTCATAGAATTATTCAATATTTTTTCGATATTGACAAGCAAGGGCTCAAAGTGCGCAAAAGCTAACGACTCAAAATTTGCAGAGGCCTGAGCAAAGGCGACTTTTTTGCTTTTATCAACAACTGGTCGAGTCTGACCTTTAATCAGCGGAATGTGGCTTACCATGTTAGGCAGGTGAAATTTATCTTCAAACATCATTTCTATCGATAGAGCAGAGTTTCCAGCAATTTGCAGGCTAGCGAGATCAGAGCGGAATGCTGGAACCGGTAAAATTCCTGCGTATGCAAGCTTGGTCGGGTGGCGCCTAACCATTCCTTCTTGTAAACTTCTCAGTATAGGTTCGCGAGGCCACAAACCGTTCCATTGGTTGTAGGCGTCGTCAAAGTCGAATATCGCATATACCGGTTGGTCTATTATTTTGTTTAGGAAAGACCCTTCTCTGAGAAGCTGATTGATGTTTTTTGATCCAAGCAGGTCCCTAGCTTCAAAGGGTCTGGCCTTATTTGGTCGCAGCTTCCGCCATGCATTGGTTATGATTTCTACGTCTGTTCGACCTTCTACGAGTATAAGCATAGGCTTTTTCTGATCGGAAAGAAATGTATCTATATTAAATGCCTGCACAGCCTCTTGTGCTTTGAACATGGGATATTTTGGTTCCGGCATTTGTGAAATAATACCAGTATTGTTGTCCTTTTCTAATATCACCGTTTTTGCGCCAATCGATCCATGAACGATAAATGGCGAATGTGTTGCTATAAATATTTGTGGTGACGCGTCCTGAGAGCGCAGAATTGTTTCATAAAAACCGACAATTCGACTTTGCCACTCAGGATGCAGGCTAAGTTCTGGCTCGTCTATAAGAATTACGCTATGCTGAGCGGTAGACAAGTTGGCAAGAAGAAAGCCAGCTCTAAACACGATCTGCTTTTCGCCCGTGCTCAACTGGGATAGGCTGCTTTCACGTCCGTTTTCCTCGAACTTGATAATTAAACCATTATGTTGTTGGATGTGCTTGAAACGTTTCGACGGAAACATAAAATCGAAAGCGTTTTCGAAGCGTTTAAACCGTATGTCCTTTACGGAAGCTGGCGGTACCTCATCCGGGTTTAAGCGGACCCAATTAGCTAGATCCTCGTTGTCGGCGGAGCGAATATCTACAATTAGCTGGGCTATCGAGGCCGCTAGGTCATCGCCGCTTCGCGCCGATCTGATTGTGGGATTATCAATGCTGCGACTAGTCACCGATTGAGGAATGGGTGCATTAAAACTTACGCTGGCTTCAGAATAGAACGCTCCCCCGAGCGTCTTCCAGTCATCTGATCCGATATTAGCTTGAATTGACGTTCGGACGCCGTCAGAGGCGAGATAACTAAGGTGAACTGCTTCCCATATTGAAACGTCTTTTGACCAAGACAATTCGAATTCGCTGCAATTGGGTACAGCATCACCTGAGGATCCAGCGTTTTCGAATATTCTCCTTAAGGTAGGTTCATCGCGAGGAGAAAAGCTGATTCCTGCGGTTATAGGTCCGATGTTTGCGCCGGGCTGAAGGCTCATTGTGTCATATAGAGTCTCCAGAATCGAACTTTTGCCTGTACCATTCCCGCCCGCAATAACGACTGTATTAAAGGCGTGCCCGCTTTCGTCCATAAAATTTAGATCTACGTCTCCAATGCCCGGATGGCCGGTGATCTTTATCCACTTAACAATCATTTGTGTTTCTCTGTTCGGTTTTGAAAAGGTGGGGTCGCTGATCGATCGTGCCACGATGACGTAAAGCGGCATGAACGATCAAGAGTCGCCGTGCAGTTAAACATCCAGCCTAATTCAGAATATTGCGTTTTGTCAGTGACTTGATGGCGCAATCGTGTCTAGCAACAAATCAAGGGCATGACGGCGCTCGGTTATGCTTAGACCTACGAGCTGTCGTCGCGCATATCGGACAGGTTTGGCCCTAAGGGTCGGCCGATCCATCCCGCCTTCCTGATTTACAATAGCAATCGCCGCCGCGCGGCCGGCAAAGCCGATCCACGCCTCGTGATCGGTGGCATCTGCGCGCAGGAACCGCCCGTTGCGTAGCTTGCGGAACATGGCATGCTGCCGGATCTTGCCCTTGCGGCGGAACTTGCCGGCGCTGGCGTTCTGTTCGCCTGCCTCGATCGGCAGCCAGCGATCGACCTTGTCCCAGAAGAAGCTGCGGATGCCGCCGGCCTCGATGTCGAAGCCGGTCATCAACTTGCCCTGTCGGACCCAGCTCTTCATGAACACGACGCGGGGATTGGCGTCGCCCTTGGGGTAGAGGAAGCAGACCGCATAGGCGCCGGGCTTTGGCTCCTTCTTTTTCCGCCGCGGCGCATAGGGCTGCCCATCGGGCGCCTGCTGCCGGCCGATGCGCGCCGATTGCGTGACGCGGATCTCGCGCGCCATCCGGCGCAACAGCGAGCGGCGCGCGGCCGGCGCAAGCTGGCGCAGCAGTGCGCCGGCAACCCGCTCGATCTCGGAGAAATCCTCGCTCATTTGCCGGCGGTGAAGCGCGGGTCGCTGGTCCGGGCGGCGAGGTCGCCGTTGAGGAAGATCTGCCAGAGCGGGACGCAGCCGATCCCGAAGCTGTCGGCGTCGGCGGGCGCATCGTCGCGTAACGCGGTGAAGCCGCCGCCATCCTTGGCAGTCACCCGCACCGCTTCGTCCAGCTCGATGTAGATCGAGACGTCCGACGTGTCGGCGTCGAGGAGTTCGGACTCGAAACGGAACGGCTCGGCATCGGCGCGTTGTAGTAGGTCGGGCTGGTGCTGCGCGATCCACGCGAGCACCGGCACCATGATCATGTCGGGATCGCCAGCGAAATCCTGCACGACGACGTTGAGCGTGTAGCGATATTCGAGATTGAGCGAACCGGCGCGCGCCGAGATCCGGCCTTTGTCGACGAACAGCGACAGCTTGGCAGGATCTGCGGCGAGCGCCGGCACGAAGGCCTCCAGCACCTTGCGCAACGATTCCGGCTTTTTCACTGGGCCCCGCCCTTCGGACAGGCGCCGGGGCTGTTCCAGTTGACCAACCGGTCGAGCTGGTCGGCGTTGGCGCCGAGCGCGCGCGCCATGCGGATGATGCCGGCGCGCGCCCTGGTCGGGATCTGTGCGATCAGCGTTTTGTCCTCCGGCACGCCCTCGGGGCGCTCGGCGCAGCGGAGCAGCTCGGCGGGCGGGGTGTCGGTGACAGGCACGGCTACGGGGACCGGCTTTTCGACCTCGACGTGTCTAACGGGCGGCAGCGCGCACGCCGGCAAGGCGGTTGAGAGAAGCAAACCAGTCAGCATCGACGAGGTTCGTGCGTTCGGCTTTGGCATCGGCTGCCTCCATGGCGTGGGCGGCGTCGCGGGCTGCATCGGCAGCGGCGCGGGCGGCGTTGGTGTCGGCGGATTGG
Organism: Sphingomonas sp. GW821-FHT04B01; assembly: GCF_059420425.1. NCBI lineage: Bacteria > Pseudomonadati > Pseudomonadota > Alphaproteobacteria > Sphingomonadales > Sphingomonadaceae > Sphingomonas > Sphingomonas sp. GW821-FHT04B01. The sequence goes on from NZ_JBWKTR010000004.1 coordinate 380,459, forward strand.
CGGGCATCGTGCTCGGCAAGCGCGGTGGCGAGCAGCTGCGCGGTCTGCTGGTCAGCGTTCGCCTTGAAGCTGGCGAGGCCGGCGACGCGCAGGGCGCACAGCTGACCAGGCTTCGCCGATCGGTCGCCGGCGAACGTCGCGCCGCTGGCCGCGCAGATGACTTCCGCCCAATGCTGCAGTCGGTCGCGCTCGGCGCGGACCTGCTGGAACTGGACGTAGAGCCACGCGCCGACGCCGGCGACGACCGCGAGCACGATGAAGGATGCCTCGCCGCGCAGGCGCGACCAGAGGGCGGACAACAGGAGTTTCATGCCGGTTCCTTTCCGGTGGCCATCATGGCTTCCAGACGCACCGCGCGATTGCCGACCTGCCGATGCCACAGCGATGCCTTCATGCCCGCGACCGCATCGGCGTAGCGGCCCTCGCGCATCGCGCGCAGGGTGCCGTTCTCGAACTGCAACAGGCCCTTTGCCGGCAGCTTGCCCGCCGCGCGCCGGCCGATCCCCATGTTGAAGCACATGTTAAGGATCACGCGCTGGCGGACGCCATCGACCTTGCGCCACCACGGCAGTTGCGCGTCGAGATCGCGCTCGACGCCGGCGATGTCGTTGGCCAGCAGCGCGCGGCTCTGGGCGCGGTCGATGCCGCGGGCGAGGCAGTCGGCGCGGGTGATGCCAAGCGCCCTGCTTTCGGCCGCGGAGATGCCGAGGCAGCCGTCGCCGCGCGGTGCGTCGAGGTTGCGGCCGACGCCGATCGTCTGCTTGCCGGCGGTGCAGCGATAGACCTTCAGGCATTCGGCTTCGTCGCGAATGAGCTCGGCTTCGAGCTTGGCGCGATCGTAGGTCATGCGGCGTCCTTCTTTTTGCGGAGGAAGGGGATCAGCTCGCGAGCCGACGCCGGCAGATCGGCGATCGCCTCGACGCAACTGGCCATGAACCGGGGCGTCGCCTTGAAAGCGATCATGCCGACGACGAAGCCGATCGCCTGCCGCACGAACGGGTCGAGCGGCCCCCACGGCGAAAGCGCGGCGATGGCGTTGGTGGCGAAATAGCTGACGACGATTCCGACCCAGAGCTGGGTGACGCGGCGTCCCCAGGTCAGACCGGTTTCGTAGGCGAGGCTGACGCTGGCGCCGAGCGCGGCCGGGCATAGCGAGATCAGGAAGGCGAGGAGCGCGTTGCCGACCTCATGCAGGAGCTTGTCCATGGTCAGTCCCAAAGCTGGATGAGGGGGAGCACGGTCGCGGCCGGCTTGGCGCTGGCGGGTACGGTGACTCGCGTTCCGATCGGCAGCACCGGGCCGAGATCGGCGATGCCGGGATTGGATGAGAGGACGCGCGCGATGTCGGCCGCGCCGAGTGAGCGCTCGCGCCAAATCAGTTCGTCGAGCGTGTCGCCCTGTCGGGAAACGAGGATGTCGTCGGCCATCAGATCAGCTCGATCGTGCTGCGGTCGACGCTGAGAATGTCGCGGATGGCGTGGACCGCGTCGCGACGCAGCTCGCCGATCGACGGCTCGGCATCCTCGACCTTGCGCTGGCCGGCGCCGGTCAGGTCGACGTCGCGATACGCCTCGACCAGCTCGGCCTTGGCATAGGCGCCCACCGCGCGCTCGTAGAGCAGCACCAGACGGCTGCGGCCGTCGAGCATCGGCGATGGCACCTTGCCGAGGCTGGCATGGCCCGCGGCGCGCTGAGCCCGCTGCCAATCGCCCAGCTGATTGCCGACGGTGACGATCGCGCCGATCAGCGCGCGGCGCAGACGTTCGGGCGTGACGCCATCCTTCACGCGCAGCGCGGCGCGAGCCGCGGCCGGATCGACGTCGGGATACCAGCCATCGTTGGTTATCACCGCCTCGGCGGGCGCGGCGGGCGCCGGCGCCAGCAGGGGAGGGCAGCTGAAGCCGCTCACAACGCCTCCGTCAGGTGGCAGAGATAATCGGCCGCGACGATGAAGAGCAGGACTCCGCATAGCGCGGTGACGATCGCGGTGGGGCGGGCGGGGAGCGCGATCGGGGTGCTATCCGGGCCGGCGAGCGCCGCACAGACGGCACCGCCCAGCGCGGCCACGATGCCGACACCAAGCGCGGCGAGGGCGAGGGCGCCGATCGCAAGATAGAGAAGGGTGGCGAGCATCGGCATGTCCTGTTCGTCGCCCGCCCGGTTTACGGAGGTGGAGATCGGGTCGATCGACGGCCCGCAGCCCGAAGGCCCTCCCGTCTCGCGCGATCTGCCCCCGAGCGCCGGGGGGCGAGTTATGCGGCCAGCGGGGTGCCGGCCTGTTCCTGTGCCGCGGCCAGCGCGGCCTGTTTGTCGGCCGCGGCGCCCGCGGCGCGATCCTTGGCGGCGCTGGCGAGCGCGCGCTGCAGCCGCTTGATCCGATCCTTGGCGCCGACGCGCACGTGCAGGTCCTGCGCGCGCTGCAACGGCTGGAGCGCCTTGCCGATCGCGGCGAGATGCTCGGGGGAGCCGGACTCCTGTTCGTCGGCGACGCGGGCGAGTTCGAAGCCGATCGCCTTCATGAGCTTGGCGCGGATCTCGTCGTGCATGTCGGCGTGCGCGGTCAGCGCATCGACCTGTTCGAGCACGTCGAGCGGGAAGCTTTCGCCGCGGCCCTGCATCTTGAGCACCGCGGTGGCGAACTCCTCGGCAATCAGCGGCGCCGCGGCGCGCTGGTAGCGGGCAGGGAGCGGGACGTCGAAACGGAGGACGTGCCCGGCGAGTTCGAGCGCGCGGGGCCAGTCGCCGGTGTCGATCGCCCAGATCATGATCGTCGGCAGCACGTCGTCGGCGCCGGAGGCGGGTAGATCGTTCCCCTCGATCGCGGCGCCTGCGGCAAGGCGCAGGTCGCACCATTCGCGATATTCGGGCAGCATCGTGCGCTTGGCAGCAACCTTCAGCTCGATCGACTGGATTTCCTTCAGCCGGCGCAGGTCGTGGGTGAGGCGCAGCATGATCTGTGCAACCGCAGGATCGACGCCGGTCGCGAGCTGGACATCGGCATCGCTTTGCCCGGCGGTGGCGGTGGCGGCGATGGCGGTGGAGAGGCGATGCTCCAGCGCCGGGGTCATCGCAGGGATGGCGGGTCGCCCGCCCCCGTCGCCGGTGACGATCGTGGACGGGTCAGGCCTGACTGCCGTGGCAGCGAGGCGTTCCCGATGAAGGCGAGCAGGGCTCATGATCGTGTCCGAAGGCGAGAGGGCGGGCAGCTGGTGGGGCGGAGGGTCGGTTAGACCTTCGGCCCGAGCTGGATGTTCTCGATCAGGCAGGCCTTGCCGTAATCCTCGACCATGAAAGCGTCGTTGATGCTCTCGTAGTTGGCGACCCGGTCGAACTGCGGCTCGTCGGTCACCGCGCGGCGGGCCGAACCGATCTGCCAATAGTAGGACAGGTTCTTCAGGCTGGTGATGAGGATCGCATTGGCCGGGAAGAACGGCACCTGCATCGTCGGCTTGCCGCCCAGCTGGCGGCTCGACAGGATGACGTCGCGCGCCACCTGCTCGGTCGCCTTGTTGCCGGCTGCGCTGACGATCTTGAAATACTTCTCCTGGACGAGGTCCGAGCCGACGATCACGACGAGGTCGGTCGCGGTGCGGTAGCGTTCGTGGATCAGGTTGCCGATCGCATCGAACACCAGCGCGTCGAGGTTGACGTAATCGGCGGTGCCGGTGTCGGAAACGTAGACCTTGTTGGCGTCCTTGGTGCCGCGGCTCATGACGCGCGCCGGCGCATAGGTGCGCATCTTGTAGAGCCAGCCCCAATTGACGTCCTGCAGCAGCGCGAACTTGGTACGGTCGGTTTCGGCGGCCGCATCCACGCCGTTGAAGCCGATGGTGATGACGTCCTCGGCCTTCTGGACGAGCACCGCGTCGCGGACGAGCTGCTGGAACTCGGGCCGGTGCGCCCATGCGTCGAGCAGCGTGTAGCCCCACGCATAATCGTAATCGGTCTTCTTGCAGAAATACTGGTCGATCTTGTCGCTGGCGGTCGGATCGGTCGGGTTGCGGCGGTGGCCTGCGGCGGTGTCGGTGCGGCTGGCGAGCGAACGGCCGACGCCGACGCCGACGCGGTCGCCCTGCTGGGCGGCGACGGGGATGACGTTGATGCGGCTCATGAAGTCGCTCGTCAGCTGGAGCTTGGCCTGCAACCGCTGCTCGATCACCGGGGCGACGGCGAACTGCTTCAGCTCGCCGGGGATGACGGTCAGCGAGGAATGGAGGCCGTTGAGCTGGGCGAGCGTGCCGACGTAATTGTTGAACAGGAGGCGGGTGGCGGTCTGCATGCGAAATTCCCGGTGATGATAGGCGAGGGACTGCGGGTGTCGGGGCTGCGGATCAGCAGTCGGTGGCGAACTTCGCATCGACCGATCCGCCCGCATGGGGCGCGCGCGAGAAGCCGTTCGGCGCCTCGGTCGTTTCGAGTCTGGTCTTGAGCGTGGCGAACTCGGTCTGCATGGCGCTTTGCGCCTGCGTCACCGGCAAGAGTGCCGCGGCGATCGAGCCGCTGACCGCGGCTTGCAGTTCGCTGGTGAACGCCGCGACATCGAAATTGTCGTTTGCGGCCTTGGGCTTCGGCTCATCCTTCGGCTTTTCGGCCTCCGGTGCCTTGAACTTGGCGGTGAGCGCGGAGAAGAATCCCGCGATGGCGCTTTCGACCTTGGCGGGATCGGCAGGCGCCGCCTCGAACTCGAGTCCGACCGGCGTATCGCCATGGGCGAGGACGGTGCCGGGGCCGCTGCGCGAGAATTTGAGCGCCTGCGTCGCGATGCTGGCGGGATTGTCGGTGAAGGCAAGGGCGAGCATGCCGACCTTGCCGGTGCCGGCATAGCTGTCGGTCAGCTCGACCGACGGGAACGGCTTCTGGTCCTTGGCGGCGAGCGCGACGAGCTGGTCGTTGCCGTCGACCTGACAGTAGAGCGCCTCGCGCTTCTCGGTCTTGCCGGCGATCGTGATGTCGTCGGTCTGCTGCTTGACGGCGATCACGCTGCCATAGCCGTTGAACGGCGGCTCGGGGCTGTAGCCCGAGATGTGCTCGATGTTGATCCGCGGCGTGTAGCTGTCGGTGTTGAAGGTCGCGACGATGTCGCTGATCATCTCGGGCGTGATCACGCGGCCGTCGCTGATCGTCTGACCTGCGAAGAAAGCGCGGAAGAACTTGCTCTTGGTGCCCATGGCGCTGCGGTCCTCGGTTCGAAATCTGGCTGGCGGCGCGGCGCCGCATCGAAGGCCAGAACAGGGACCGAAGCGGGGTCGCATCTCAAGCGCGCCGCCTTGTAGAAACCCTCTCTACAAGGCCGGAGGCTCCGGCCCGGACGCACGGCGTGGCTAGGCTTCGCCGCGATGAGCAAGCTCCCGCCCGACATCGGCATGCCCCTGCCGCACGCGACGTTCCCGATCCCGGTGACCGCGCAGCGCATGGCGCGCAGCCTGTACTGGCGCGGCTGGGGGATCACCCAGATCACCGACGAGCTGGGCCAGCTCGGTTATGCCAACGACGAGAGCGGCAAGGCCTATGCGCGTGCCACGGTCGAGAGCTGGAAGCAGCGCGGCCGGTGGGATGACGCCTCCTGCCTCGACAAGATCGAGGACTCGCTGGAAGGCCGGATCAACACCCTGATCCGGAAGGACAGGAAGGGCGGCGCCGAGTTCAAGGAACTGGACGCGCTGCTGCGCGGCGTCGTCGCGACGGCGAAGATCCGCCGCTACGAGGCGCCGGGCGGGCACGAGGGCGACCTCAACGAGCGCGTCGCCAACCGCAATGCCGGTCCCAAGAAGGACAAGGCGCCGCAGAACCATTTCACCGCCGAGCAGATCGATCAGCTCAAGGACGTCTTCCACCGGGAGAATTTCGAATACAACGAGCTGTGGTACGAAAACCGGCACCAGCGCACGCGCATGTTGCTCAAGTCGCGCCAGATCGGGGCGACCTTCTACTTTGCGCGCGAGGCGTTGCTCGACGCGCTTGAGGGCGGCGGCAACCAGATCTTCCTGTCGGCGTCGAAAAATCAGGCGCACGTCTTCAAGAAATATATCGTCGCGTTCGCGGCGCGGGTCGGGGTGAAGCTGAAAGGCGACCCGATCATCGTGTCTTCGGAGCTGCTGCCCGACGACAAGCCCACCGCCGAGCTGATTTTCCTCGGCACCAACGCGCGCACCGCGCAGGGCTATACCGGCAACTTCTATTTCGACGAGTTCTTCTGGACGTTCGGCTTCGACGAGCTGAACAAGGTCGCGAAAGCGATGGCCAGCCACAAGCACTGGCGCAAGACGTACCTGTCGACGCCGTCGACCGTCGCGCATCAGGCCTATGGGCTGTGGACCGGGGCCTCCTACAATCGCCGGCGCAAGAAGGCCGATCAGGTCACGATCGACGTCGGGTACGATGCGTTGAAGGGCGGGGCGCTCGGCGCAGACCGGATCTGGCGCCACATGCTGACGCTGGAGGATGCGGCGCAGCAGGGCTGCGACCTCTTCGACCTCGCCGAGGTCCGCGACGAGAATGCCCCCGACGAATATGCCAACCTCTATGGCTGCCAGTTCGTTGACGACAGCCTGTCGGCGTTCAGGTTCAACGACATCCTCGCCTGCACCGTCGACACCCAGATCGAATGGAAGTGGTTCAACGTCCTCGCCGCGCGGCCGGTCGGCGACCAGCCCGTCTGGGCGGGCTATGATCCGCAGGGCAGCGTCGATGGCGACAACGCCGCGCTGGTGATCGCACTGCCGCCCAGCGGGCCGGGCGGCAAGTTCCGGCTGCTCGAACGCCACCAGCTCCGCGGCGACTATCAGGAGCAGGTCGAGTTCGTGATCGCGCGGCTCGCCCGGTACAACTGCACCTATTTCGGGATCGACGCGAACGGCATCGGCGATGCGGTCTGCCAGTTGCTGGTCGGCAAGGTCCGCGGGCTGACCAAGATCGACTATTCGCTCGAGGCGAAGACCGCGATGGTCATGAAGGCGCAGCACAGTTTCCAGCGCGGCCGGATCGAATTCGACGGCGGCTGGATGGATCTCGCCTCGGCGTTCCTGTCGATCAAGAAGGCGCTGACCACCTCGGGCCGCGCCGTCACCTTCAAGGCGAGCCGCAGCGAGGAGACGGGCCATGCCGACCTCGCATGGGCGGCGATGCACATCATGATCAACGAGCCGCTCGACGGCCAGGAAAAGCCCAAGGGCTCAATGGAGATCTTCTGACATGAGCAAGGCACGGCGCGCGCGGCGGATGTCGCGGACGGAATCGGCGCAGGCATCGACCGGCGCGATCGTTCCGGCGAACGACAATCGGGGGGTGGGGCAGTCGTTCGCATTCGGCGATCCCGAGCCGGTGCTGGAAGGGCGCCAGCTGATCGACATGCTCGAATGCTGGCACAACGATCGCTGGTATGAGCCGCCGCTGCCGCTCGACGGGCTGGCGCGCGCGTTCCGCGTGTCGCCGCATCACAGCTCGGCGATCATCCTCAAGCGCAACCTGCTGATGGCGTCGCTCGATCCGGCATCGCTGGTCACCCGCGCCGAGCTGGGCAAGATGGCGCAGGATTACCTCGTCTTCGGCAATGCCTATGTCGAGACGAAGCGCAACACGTTCGGCGCGCCGCTGCGCATGGTGCACGCGATGGCGCGCTACACCCGGCGCGGTGTGGTCGACGGGCAATTCTGGTGGGTGCCGGGGATGAAGGACGCCGCCCAGTTCCCCGACGACAGCGTGATCCAGATCATGCAGCCGGACGTCAATCAGGAGATCTACGGCGTCCCCGAATATCTGTCGGCGTTGCAGGCGGCGCTGCTCAACGAGGCGGCGACGCTGTTCCGGCGGCGCTATTACCTCAACGGCAGCCATGCCGGGTATATCCTCTATGCGACTGGCGAGATCGACAACAACGACGTCGAGAAGCTGAAAGAGGCGCTGCGCCAGTCGAAAGGACCGGGCAACTTCCGCAACCTGATGGTGCACGCGCCGAACGGCAAGGAGGGCAGCATCAAGATCCTGCCGATCGCTGAGGCCGGCGCCAAGGGCGAGTTTCTCGGTATCAAGCATGCGACGCAGGCGGACGTCATGGCCGCGCACCGCGTGCCGCCGCAGTTGCTCGGGATCGTGCCGGCGCAGGGCTCGGCGTTCGGTAATCCCCAGGACGCGACGGCGATGTTCTTCGAGCTTGAGATCCTGCCGCTGCAGACGGCGTTCCTCGAGATCAACGAGCGGCTGGGTATGGAAGCCGTCAAGTTTCTGCCGCGGGCAACCGCGGCGACACCGAACCAGCCGGGCTGACAGCCGGGCGGGGGAGCCGGGGTGCAGCCCGGCGAACCGACGAGGGGAAGCTCGCCACGACCAACGGCCATCGGCCGTCCCGCACCCGGCATGCTGCCGGGCGGGCTCTCTACAAGGTGAGATTATCCAACATGACCACCCACAATCTTGTTCGGCCCGTCGCACCCGCCGCGGGCTATATCGGCGGCAAGCGCAACCTTGCCGGCCGTCTGGTCGCCATGATCGAGCAGATTGAGCATGACGGCTATGCCGAGCCGTTCGTCGGCATGGGCGGCGTTTTCCTGCGCCGGCGGTCGCAGCCCAAGGTCGAGGTGATCAACGACGCCTCGGGCGACGTTGCCACGTTCTTTCGCGTGCTGCAGCGGCACTATGCCTATTTCATCGACATGCTGCGGTTCCGGGTCGCCAGCCGGGCGGAGTTCGAACGGCTGAAGGCGCAGCCGCCGGAGACGCTGACCGACCTCGAACGGGCGGTGCGCTTCCTGTATCTCCAGCGGCTGGCGTTCGGGGGCCGGGTGAAGGAGCGGCATTTCGGCGTCGACCGGACGCAGGGCGCGCGCTTCAACGTTTCAAAGCTGGAGCCGATGCTGGCGGAGATTCACGAGCGGCTGGCCGGCGTGGTGATCGAGCAGCTCGACTTCGGCGAGTTCATCCGCCGCTATGACCGGCCGGGCATGCTGTTCTATCTCGATCCGCCCTATTGGGGATGCGAGACGGATTATGGCCAGGACGTTTTCGGCCGTGCCGATTTCGCGCGCCTCGCCGCCCAGCTCGCCGGGATCGAGGGGCGGTTCCTGCTGTCGATCAACGACACGCCGGGCACGCGCGAGGCGTTCGCCGGCTTCACGATCGCCGAGACCGAGACGACCTATACGATCGGCGCTGGCGCCAGCACGCGCGCGGCTGAGCTGATCATCTCGAATGGCGCGATTGATCAGGTACCCCCGTCGGGCTTGTAATAGAGCCATTCGTCCTCGTCCGGCGCCAGCGCCTTGTGGCGCGGTGCCGGCAGGGCCGACGCGCCATCGCCGAAGCGGATACGCCGGTGCAACCGGTTGCAGCGATTACCGCTGTTCCCCCATCGTATCGTCATTATCGTCTTCAGGATCCTCGATCACGCCGCCCTCGGGTTCTGTCGCCGCGACACCGATCAAGACGTCGGTTTCCGGATAGTAGGAGGCAGGCCCATACGGCTCATCCGCTAGCCAGTATCCTAGTGTCCCTAGACGTACCACCTTGTCTTGTGAACGCCACAGCATCGTACTCAGTACCATCTCAGGATCTTTCCCGAAGACCTCTAGCCCACGCTCCTTGAGCGAGTCGTACAGCAGCTTGCGACCCACAGGTTCGCCACGCTCCCGTATGATACGACGAGCCGCGTCTACGACCTTATCTCGCGATGGGTTTTTTGCCTTTTTTGTCGGCGCCTGAATATCGACGGATACGCCAGATACGATTGATCCCAAAGCGCGAAAGGGTCCCTGTACTTTGAATTCGCGCCGCCACACGGAGAGGAATCGATCGGTCACCAATAGGTCGCTCCGAAGCGCCTCACGCTCGGATACGAGGTGTTCAATCTGCGCTTCTATGGCCCGCAAACGTTCCATGAGTTGATCACGCAAATAATTGGGGTCTTGGGCTGGTTTGTCGTCCACGCTCGCCTCCACGAAGGGTCCACTCAGGAGATACACTCTTGAGCATACGGCGCAAGATACAGGCGCTTGCCTAATCTAAAATTAACGCATACGGTGGCGCTGCCGCATGTGGTGAGTCGCATGGGGTGACGCCTACGAGCCGGTCAGGGCTCGTAGGTCGTCGATTTTTATCTGTGTGTCGGCACAGCGGGGGTGCTCTGACCCCGCAGAAAGGTACTCGGGATGCAGAAGCGTCCCTTTAGGAAGGTAGATGGGTTGCCCCAAATCGTCTTCCCACTGCTTTTATTAGGGCAGTGATACCGCCACTGAGGCGCCTTGCCGGGCGTCTCGGTGGCCTTCCTTATAGCGCAGCTGACGCTGCCTGTCCAATTTGACGCTAAATCGAAGGTTATGAAATATGACTACCTCCAAGAAGCAGACCTCGCCTGCCATTTCTACGCTTGCGTCTGACGTCCTCACCGGACGCGTGACGCCGACAAAGGCTCAGATTGCATCGCTCGCCGGTGCAGCTCTGAGCAATGACGAGACCAAGGGGCAGGCCCGCCGCAAGTAGGCGGAGACGTTAACGTTATCGGAGGGGCGTGGCGAAAGCTGCGCCCCTTTTTTTTATCTTTGGTCCTCTGCGGCAGCTACGCCGAGGTGGTCACGCTGCAGTGGCCCTATCCCGAAGGGAAGATATCTGTGCGTGGTCCCATCTTTTCGACACGACAGAGGTAATTTGCGGCGCGTCCGGGCGCGACGAACCAGCGCCTCTACAATGAACCAGGATCGAACCTGAGCTGATGTGGGTGCACCGGGCGGGCGGTACAAACAGGGATAATCGCGCGTCTATCTGCCTCGGCAGGACCAAAACGATAGTCGAAACCGTCCGCCCACTCAGGACCCAGCGCTCCCGCCGATATATAGGCTGCTATGAGGTGTCGTCAGATTACCGCCTGATCGTGCGAGGCCCTGATTACCTCCTGCGTCTGCCCTGCCAAATGACCGGGGATTAAAACAACTAGTTTGAGCGAAATTCCGGATCGGGAGTATTGCAAAGTTCGGAAAGTTAACCGTATTCTGCCGCCGAAAGTATCGCGTTCAGTCAGGAGTCGATCGTTCAGGAGAGGTGACATGCGGCCTTATCTGGTGATGTTGGCGTGCTCGTGCGTGCTGAGTGGATGTGCCAGACATGTGCCGCATCCCGCCTCGCTGGCCGGCGAACCGAACCGCTGCCGCCTGCCGGTGCTCAAGTTGACCGCGAATGAGTTCGATAATCCGGACGAGGGGATGGGGTTGACCTATCGCGGCCCGGATCGGGGCGCGTCCTTGGTCGGCGTGATCGACGGCGAGGCCGCCACAGCTCCTGCCGCCGCCACGCGCGACACCGTACTCGTCTTGAGCGGCGGGGGACCGCACGGTGCGTTCGGCGCCGGCCTGTTCTATGGCTGGATGAATGCCGCGGCGCGCGAGGGCGAGCCCGTCCCGACGTACAAGATCGTGACTGGCGTATCGACGGGGGCATTGCAGAGCACCTTCATCTTCCTGGCGACGGCGCGCAGCGCGAGTTCGCGGGAGGGCGCACAACGCGAGAGAGACCGGCTACGGGCGATCCCCTTCCTAGCGAAGCGGATGGACAAACCCGCCGGTCCGGTCGCGGCGCCGGGCTCGTCCTATCTCGCCACCCTGGTGCAGGACTATATGCCCGACGAGGAAGGGGACCTGCTCCACCTCCACCCGCTGCAGCGTATGAGCCCCAACAAGGGCGGCATGCTCGAACTGGTCGGACGCTCGTCGCTCGCCACGATGACGCCGTTGCGCCGGCTGATCGACGCGCAGATCGGCGACGAGACGCTCGCCGGCGTTGCCGCCGAGGCGCGCGAGGGGCGGAAGCTGTTCGTGGCGATGACCGATCTCACCAACGGCTATGGCTATGCTGCCGATCTGACGCTGCTCGCGAAGCTGGCCGCCGATCCGGTGACGTCGGATGAGGACCGGGCGGACGTGCGGCTGGCGTTTCCGCGTGCCAAGACGCGCGAGGACCGGTTGGCCGCGGCGCGGCGCTGCTACACGGATGCACTGATCGCGTCTTCGACGGTGCCGCCGGGCGTGCCGGCGGTGCCGATCGGCATCATCAGGGTCAAGAAGGACGGCCATCTCGCCAGCCCCGATTACGACCCTCGCGATCCGCGGCCGGAGATTCCGACCAATCGGGTCGTCGCGGAACATGCGTTCATCGATGGCGGTGCCGCCTTCGCGGTCTTTTTCAGCCAGCTCGGCGATCAGCTCGCGGGGCTGAACGATGTCGACATGGATCTGGTAGTGAACGGCAGCTACTATCCACAGGAGTGGAGCAAGTGGCTGAACGCCAAGGGTCGAACGGTCGGGATCAAGAACGTCCGGTTGAGTTCGGCCGACGTGCTGCTGCAGAGCGCGGAGATCGTCCAGGCGCAGATCCGGCTGTTCTCTGTCCAGGAGGCGAGGCGGTGGGCGGCACCGCGTGGACGCTTCCGTTGGGCGTTCATCGACAACCGGGAGATTGCGTCCGGCGCCGGCGGGCCGGACATGATGAAGCCGTGGGGCAAGCCGTTCGCTGGCACGCCGCTGACCTGGCGCTATGCGCCGCCGGGCGAGGCCGAGCAGGACTGCGCGACGTGGCGCGACAGCGACCGTCGCAAGCGCAACCCGATGGAGTTCTACCCGAGCTACATGCGCTGCGTCGTGTCGTACGGCATCCGGCGCGGGGAGGACCGCCAGCACCGCTGGAATCTGTGCGAGGCGAAGGACCCACGTCGGTGCGTGTCTGCGTCCGAGGATGGTCGCTTGCCAGAGGACTGAGGTACGGCGTGTTCCGATCCTGCTGTGCTGGCCTGACGGGCGTGTGGTCTGTCGAGGCGTAGCCGCGCCGGGATCAGGGGCAGCCACCCCAATGCATCAGCTGTTTGATGTTGCCGATGGCGCCGGTTAGGAGGTTGAACAGCGTCAAAGCGATGACGGTGATTGCGATCGCGCCGATGACTGTTTCTTCCCGCCTCACGCCTCATTCATAGAGCGCATAGCGGCGGCCCTTCCGCAGGCACGCAATATCTTTCGGCCGACACCCCGAAACCCGCGCTTTTCCCCCCACCTCGCCCGCCCCCTTTTGTAAGAGTGGTGTGGAGGCCGCAGATTATGCTGCTTGCGCAATGGGCTGATCTACCGGCGGCATCCAGTTCCAGGGC
>NZ_JBWKTR010000005.1:0-289902 GCF_059420425.1 Sphingomonas sp. GW821-FHT04B01
CCTCCCAAGGGACGCGAAGATGTTCCCTCACAGCTCGCGCGTCTACTCGAAGCGCACGAGATCATCCTGCGTCAGGCACATGAAGGTGCGGAAGCCGCGGACGAGTCCGGCGACGACGGCACGAACGATCTGCTGGTCAGCAACATCATTCGCACCGGCGAGCCGCAAGTCTGGTTCTTGGCCGAACATCTTGCGGCAACCGAGCTGGTGCGTCCCAACGCATAAGCCTCAGCGGGTGGCGCACACGTAATCTCCGTGTGCGCCATGTCCCATACGAGGCGAATTAGAGATGAACAGATGTCCAAAGTTGGGAACAACGACGGAGCGCAGGAATGTTCGGAACTGGGTTTCATGGAAGCCACGGATTGGGCCGGAGATGTAATACTTGGAAGCAAGAACTCAGCTTAGTATGACATCCATTCAAGCTATTAGAGGCCATCAAGCGGCGGGCTGCCTCCTGCCACGAGCGCGCTTTTCGTGCGGGCTCGAATTGACCCGTATCCGGGCGAGACGCGGTTGATATCCGCAGTCCGGCGTGGGAGACTGAGTTATCGCGCTATCCGCTCGGCTGCGATCCGGCGCCGGTCGTCTGCAAACAGCGGCCGGCACCGTTGCGGCTACGCATCCAGAGTTGCAACAATCGGGTTCGAAACCGGTTGATACCACTGGCGATGTTGCCCGACTTTCGGATTGTAGAATGAAGTTCTTTTTCCACACTGACACTGACAGCCGTTCGAACGACGTGGAAGGTATGGAGTTTGATGCACCAGACGAGGCGAAGGCTCAGGCAATTGCCATGTGCGGCCAAATGATGCGCGACGCGCCCCGCAGCTTTTTGGGGCTCGCGACCCTGGAGTGTCACCGTCACTGACGAAACTGGGCTCATCCTGTGGAACATCGATTTGGATGCTACATCGTCGGCAGCGGGGAGCAGCTTGGAAGGTAACCGCCCATAGCTGGCGAACTTCGACGTACCATTCCCGCGAAGCAAACCAACTGTGGTGGCACCCTAATGATTAGCGAGCAGCTTGTCCGGCTCCCGACCGGCGTGACCGCCGCACAGACGGTCATCGCCACAGGCGCTCTTGGTAGAGTAGGCCGAGTCGCGGTCAAAGTTCCGCGAGTTCGCCGACGACGTACGCAACGGCCGCTTCACTATACGGGTTAACGTGCGACTGCCTCTCAATGAAATTAGGAGCGTACACGAGCGTCTAGAGAAGGGCGGGGGCGGCAAGATCGTTCTGACGATCTGACTGGACGCGCAGCTGCGTAAGCCAGACTTTGCTGGCAATTAAAGGCCAGCCGCGAGACGAGGCGACGATTCCCCAAGCCGTCATCGGAATCCCACAGGGTGAACGAATGGCGGAATGCGGGGATGCAAAAGTCAGCCACGAATGGCTGGAACTGGGTCGCGGCAACCGTCCGAGGTTCGACTGAGTTTCAGCTCAAAACCGGCGGCTGGTTCATCGGCCTGATCACTCAACGGTCGCCCGCTTGTCGGTCCATCCATCCAAGATCGCGAAGCCTGCGCATTTAACTGAAGAGCAAAGCAGAAGGCGGCGACCAGTTCGCCACTTGGGCGTTTAGCGATCGAGCAAGCTTCAAATTAGGAACGAGACCAACCTTATGAAGACGGTTGTGGTAACAGGCGCGAGCGCCGGCATCGGCCTCGCAACTGCGGATCGCTTTGCGCGTAGCGGATGGCAGGTGGCGATCATCGCAAGGGACCCGACACGTCTCGGCGAAGCCAAGACGATGCTTGAGCAGCATGGCGGTAAAGTGCTGGCGATCTCAGTCGACGTTGCCGATGCGAAAGCCGTCGACGAGGCCGCCGATAAGGTGGTCGCCGAATTTGGCGCGATCGACGCCTGGGTCAACAACGCCATGTCGACGGTGGTTGCTCGCGCGCACGACATAACGTCAGACGAATATGCCCGCGTCACCGGGACAACCTACCTGTCGCAGGTCTACGGAACGCTTGCCGCACTGCGTCACATGCGTACGCGGGATCAGGGGGCAATCATCCAGGTGTCGTCCGGCCTCGCGATCCGGGCCGCTCCCTTGCAGGCCGCGTATTGTGGCGCAAAGGCTGCGGTGGGCGGCTTTACGGACTCGCTGCGCTCGGAGCTGATCTCGGACAAATCAAAGATTACGCTCAGCGTTGTGTATCTGCCCGGTGTTAATACGCCGCAGACGAGCTGGGCACGCACTCACACTGGCCGTGAGCAAATCATTCCCGATCCACTCTTCGACCCGCGCCTTTGCGCCGAAGCGATTTGGACCGCAGCGCACTATCCTCAACGTGAGTTCTGGGTTGGGCGTTCGACACTGATGATGGCGCTCGGGCAGTCGGTCGCACCAGGCTTCTCCGATCGTGAGGCAGCCGGAATGCTCGACAAGCAGCAGGGCGATCCGATGCCCGATCGCGCTGGCAATCTTGACGAGGCGGTTCCGGGACCGGCGCAGATCGACGGAAATAGTACCGACCGGGCGAAGGGCAGCCGCCGCGAGTTCTTCACGAGCCGTCAGCGCGATATGCTGAAGGTAGGCGTAGTGGGTGGTCTGCTGGGTGCGGGGGCTTTAATGGGCGCTGGTGCGTCACGCGCGCTGCCGCGTCTTTCTCGTTGACCGGGGTGCTAGCGCGGCTGCTGCCGCAGCATCATGAGCGTATCGAACTCGGCGTTCGCAAGGACGGCTATCTGCCGCTTGAGCAATATGGCGCGCTTGGGGATGGCCGATCCGTCGCACTGTCCGGTGCCGATGGATCGATCGACTGGTGGTGCGTGCCGAACATGGACTCGCCTCCATTGTTCGACCGATTACTCGATGGCGAGAATGGTGGGTGCTTTACGCTACAGCCCGATCGCCCCTTCACCGTCGAGCGCCAGTATCGCCCAGGTAGTAACGTACTTGAGACGATCTTTACGACGCCGAGTGGGCGAGCCAAACTGACGGAGTCTCTCAACAGTGGCACGGCGGGGCGTCTGCCATGGGCCGAGCTGGCGCGGCGGGTCGATGGGCTGGATGGCACTGTCCGCTTTAACCTGACTATGAAGCCCGGTCGGCGAGGCGATACGGTCAGTCCGTACCACTCGAAGATCGGTGGCCATACGGTTTTCCATGTCGAGCGCGTCCTTGGTCTCTTCGTTCACAGCGGCACGGTACATTGTGACTGGGCCGACGAAGGCATCACTGGTGAAGTAACGGTGGCTGCTGGCGAACGTCAGACCGTCGCGGTCGTGGCTGGACGTGACGAGCCGCTGGTGGCCCCAACGATTGAGCAGATTGATGCACGCATCGATATATCGGACCAGGAATGGCGGGACTGGAGCGAGCACGTCGCCTACACCGGTGAGGACCGCGACGCGTTCTTGCGCAGTGCGTTGGCGCTGAAACTCCTGCTCTATTCACCATCTGGCGCCATCGCGGCTGCGGCAACGACATCGATTCCGGAAGGTATCGGCGGAGCCAAGAATTATGACTATCGCTACGCCTGGATCAGGGATGCCGGCTACACGATCAAGGCGTTCCTGACGGCAGGCCTTGAAGCCGAGGCGAAGGCTGCGTTCAGCTGGCTGCTCGATCAGCTTCGCAGCGTCGGCACACGCGTGGTTTATACACTCGATGGCAAGGTCGTGCCCGGGGTGTCGGAATGGGCCATGCCAGGGTATCGCGGATCGACCCCGGTTCGTACCGGCAATCAGGCTACCGATCAAAGTCAGCACGGCGTCTACGGCGACATTTTCGAGACGGCCGCCTGCTTCGTTGGCTGCGGCAATATCCTCGACCCCGCGAGTGCGGAACTGCTTTCGCACCTTGCCGACGAATGTGCTGATCGTTGGCGTCTGCCCGATGCAGGCATGTGGGAGCTGGAGGAGGCGCAGCATTACACAATGTCCAAGGTCAGCTGCTGGCAGGCTCTGGCCCGCGCCGTGGAACTGGCGGACCAAGGTCAGCTACCGACCACGTGCCGGGAACGCTGGTCGCGCGAACGCGACCGCATCAAGGACTGGATCGAAGGCGAATGCTGGTCGGAGAAGAAGCAGGCCTTCGTCATGTACCCGGGTACCGACAAGCTCGATGCCTCGCTGGCGCTTGCTGTCCGCTTCGGCTTTGATGGTCATGATCGCCTGCTGGCGACGATGGATGCGATCGATCGTGAGCTCGGCAGCGGTGCTTTTCACTACCGCTATACCGGCATGGAAAAGGAAGAAGGGTGCTTCCTCGCCTGTTCCTTCTGGATGGTAGAGGCCCGGGCGGAACTTGGTCAACGGCCTGAAGCGCGCCAGCGGTTCGATAGGTTGAACAAAGCATTGTCTCACGGACACGGCATCCTTGCCGAGATGATCGATCCGGCGAGTGGCGCGTTCCTTGGCAACCTTCCTCAAGGTCTCAGCCACCTAGCGCACATCATGGCGCTGTCCGTCCTGGACGAGGCAGCGCCTGCAACTGACTCTGATTCTATCGCAATGGAGATAAGCATGACCGACCGTCTGACTATGCAGGATCCTCGCTCGCAGTACCCGCAGCCGCCTTTCCCGCGACAGCCGCAGCCCGTCCCCGGCGAAGCGTCGAAGATGGATCCCGTGCCCGACCATGGCGAAACGAGCTATAAGGGCTCAGGCAAGCTTGCCGGGCGCAAGGCGCTCATCACAGGCGCGGACAGCGGCATCGGTCGCGCGGCTGCTATCGCGTTCGCACGTGAGGGCGCCGACGTTGCCCTGTCGTATCTCGAGTCCGAGAAGAACGACGCGGCCGAGGTCATCCAGCTGATCGAGGCAGAGGGGCGCACCGCCGTCGACCTGCCCGGTGACATCACCGACGAGGAGTGGTGCAAGACACTCGTGGCGCAGGCTGTCGAAAAGCTTGGCGGGCTCGACATCCTCGTCATCAACGCCGGACGGCAGCAGAACCGTGAGGACATCTCGAAGGTCACGTCGGAGGATTTCGACAAGACCATGAAGACAAACCTCTACGCGATGCACTGGATCGCACAGGCGGCCGTGCCGCACCTGCCGGCAGGCGGCTCGGTCATCACCACCGCCTCGGTGCAGGCCTATAAGCCGTCCGCGATCCTGCTCGACTACGCCACGACCAAGGCTGGGATCGTCGCCTACACCAAGGCGCTCGCCAAGCAGCTGCTGGAGAAGGGCATCCGCGCCAATGTCGTGGCTCCTGGCCCGTTCTGGACGCCGCTCCAGGCATCCGGTGGTCAGCCGCCTGAAGCGGTGATGAAGTTCGGTTCGGAAAGCCAGTATGGCCGCCCGGGTCAGCCTGTCGAGATCGCGCCTGTTTATGTGCTGCTGGCGAGCCAGGAAGGCAGCTACATTAGCGGGGAGGTGTATGGCGTCACTGGTGGTGCTGGCGTCGCCTGACAATGAAAAGCCCCGGTCAGTCCATACTGATCGGGGCCTTCAATATTATATGGCACCCTTTGTCCCAAAAGAGGAGAACTCGCTTCAAATCATCTGCAGCATCCCGATCCTCAAGCCAACTCATGCCGCCCCGAGGACGTCATGAACGCATGTCTAAAGTGGGGAAGCGGGCAGGAGGGCTGGGATAACCGCATCTGGGTCAACTCATCTTTTTGACCGAAGCATGTCCCGTGCGGCAGTTTGCAGGAGTTCCTCCAAGGTGGGATGATACCAAGCCTGATCTTCGAACGCTGTCACATCCATCCCCTGTTCGATCGCCAAGGCGACCAGATGGCCAAGGTGTTCGCCGTCGGGCGAGACGATCGATGCGCCGAGCAGCATGCCGTCGACATCGGCATAAAGGCGAACGATTCCGAAGTGGTCGCCATCGGCTGCGGCCCTGCCGTTGTCGGCAACTGCGGCTTCGCCAATCTGTGCGCCCTCCGGAAGTGCGTCGAAAGGCCCGCCAACCTCCACCAGATTTGGCTCGGTAAAGGCGACGGCGAAGGCGGGAAGCGGCTTGGCCGCCCCGCCGCCCATGGCCACCTCGCCCGCGACGCGTCCGCCCCGTGCCGCTTCGTGCAGGACCGGGCGCCAAGCGGTGGCATCTCCTGCAAGGAAGATATTGCTGTCGCCGCATCGTCTGGTGGCTTGGTCGAACAGCGGCGTGCCATGATCGTCGAGCGTCAGGCCGGTGCTTTCGAGATCCAGGCCTTCCAGCGCGGGCGGGCGGCCGGTTGCGGCAAGGATGCAATCCACGGTCACCGAGCCCCCCGGCCAGCCGAGATGAGCCCTGCCATCCTCATCGAGCGTCGCCGAAGCTTCGACGCCAAGCACAAGCGTCATGTCCTTCGACAGGGCCTCGATCGCCGCTTTGTTCGTCGTGGGATCGTGCAGTCCGCCGATCATGTCGCTGTCATCGATGACGGTCATGTCGACGCCAAGGCGGGCGAAGGCCTGCGCGAGTTCCAGCCCAAGCGGACCAGCTCCCAGGACCGCCATCGCCTTTGGCAAGCCGTCCAGCTCGAAGATGGTCTCGTGCGTGTGGACGAGGTGGCCCACGGGGCCGAGCGGCTCGGGTATGATCGGATGTCCGCCGGTAGCGACGATGATGCCCTTGGCAGCGGTGATGCGCATCTCGCCCGCGACGATCGCGTCGGGACCGTCGAACCGCGCGCTGCCGTGAACCACGCAGTCTGCGGGTATGGCATGATATTCCTCCAGTACGGAGGCGACGAACCGATCGCGCTCGCGGCGGACGCGTTCCCATAGCTTTCCGGCGTCCACGACGACGGGGCCGGTGATGATGCCAAATTCGGCAGCATTCCGGGCCTGATGCGCGACCCGGCCCGCCGCGAGCAGCAACTTGGACGGCATGCAGCCGACCCGGGTACAGGTCGAGCCGCCGGCGCCACGCTCCACGATCACCACATCACCGCCACGTGCGACTGCGGCCTTATAGGCTTTCAGTCCGGCAGTGCCCGCCCCGATGATCGCCACATCGCAATTGCGCTCGTTCAATATCGTTCTCCGAGGAAAGTGGGCAGGACTGGCATGAGGCCTTGCGGATGCGGCGGTCGTCCGGCGGATGAAGGGACGCTTGCGTGCGCCATCCCTGGCAGGCCGCGGCTTCGATGGATCAACGGTAGGTCAGCCGGCTCGCACGGACCATCTCTCCGATCCATCCGGTCAGCAGCGTGGAATAGACCCGCTGATGCTGGACATCTCGCATGGCGTGCGTCGCGCCCTGTATGATCCGATGGCTGAGCGAGTTCGTCTGGCGAAACGCCGCCTGCATCGACAGCAGCGCCTCACGCGGGATTTGTTCGTCCCTTTCCGACTCCACGATGAGCACGTCACCGCGGAACTCGGCGCAGGCGGTCAGCGCGCGGTCACCGCCCGCGCCATGCGGCTGCTGCCGATACGTCCGGACGATCTGCTTATCGAGCTTTGCCTTCGGCGTGTCCCAATGTTCGTCGGGATACAGCGCGGGAACGCGCATCGCGAGCCACCGAACGGGACGCAGTGCCGTCAAGAGCATCGCCAGATAACCGCCGTAGCTGGTGCCGACGACGCCGATCGAAGCACCATCGATCAGCGGTTGGGCGGCCAGATAGTCGTAGGCGGCGAGCACGTCGTCGAGGCTGTCCTGCCGCGTGATCCGCTCCTTGTCTGCGCCGCTTTCGGCATGACCGCGCAGGTCGAAGGTGAAGCAAATGCATCCGAGCCGCGCCAGTTCTTCGGCATGGCCCAGGTCTTCTGCCTGATCGCCACCCCAGCCGTGGATGAACAGGAAACCCGGTACCGGAGCCTCCGGGCTCAGCAGAGTTCCCGCGACCGTTTGACCGCCGACCTGCAACGATACCTTGCCTTCATCGATCTTGGCCGGATCGCTCACGCCAGCCTCACCGCATATTTGGTCATCGGGCCGACGGCGGGGTCGTCGCCCTGATAATATAGGATCGCACCCACCGGTGGAGTGACGAGGTCATAGACCTCGACGGTCGAGCATCGAACCGACGTCGTATCGGGTTCGTCCCGCAGTGCCTCGAACGCCGCGATCTCTGCACCGCTCGCGCCGCCGACGCGCCAGGATTGTTCCAGGACCCCGATACGGCGTAGTCCTGCGTGATCGGTGCCCTCGATGACGTCGTAATTACGCCGCGTCAGTCGGATGTCAGGATAGGCGAGGTGCGCGGAACGATCGAACGTGGCGGCGCATTCGATCGCGCGGACAACCGAGGCGGGCAGGTCAAGCGCGGCAAGCGCGTCGAAGCTGCCGCGGACTGCGCATAGGTCGGAGCCGCCATAGACCTCGCGACCCTGATGATCGACGGTGAGGGTCTGGCTGCCCCAATAACTGATGCTGTCCTCGCCCAGCTGCACCGATCCGACGCTGTAGGTGATCACATCGGTCAGATTGGCTTCCAGGACGATTCCGCACTGCGCCAATGCCGCGGCATCTTCCTGCATCAGCATTTCATCGAGCGACGTTGCGTCATTCACAACCGTCTGGCCGAGGCCCGCCTTGCCGCAGACGTCCTTCAGCCTGACGGGGCCGTCGGCAAGAAGCAGGCGGCCGGCCCGTGCGGCGTCACGGATGCTGAACGCGGTGAAACCGGTCAGCGCGGCGTCGCCCATCATGTCGGCCATGACGCTCGACCAGGCGGCGGGGCGATCCGCCTCGTCGTCGACCAGTGGATGCGTGATCGCCTTGGTGCCGATGAACATGGCTGGGACTACGCCACCCAATATCTCGACACCCTCTGTGGTGTAGCGGCTCTGCGACTGGTCGAGCGTGTCGCCCGGCACAAGCAGCACCCCATATGCCGATGCGTCGCCCTCGCTGGCGGGAAGATGGTCCGTGTCGAGATAGGCGGCGATCCGTTCGAGCAGCCGATCGCGCGATGACCGATCATGCTCGTGACCCCAGGGGCCGCCAGGATCGACGAGTGCGGCGACTCCGCCATATCGCGGCAGCACATGGCCCAAGGCGGCGGGCGAATACGATGGTTCAGCGACGACGGAGATCGTGTCAAGCATACCGGCAAGCCTTATCTTGGGTTATACCGGATGAACGTCCATTCAGGCGGCTTGTTCATGGTCCGCGATTGCGACCGCTTAATATTTATGATTGATCTGCATTGCTGTGATTGCGCGCCGGTTGGCCGGAACAAAGAAGCGTCGGGCGTCGACCTTGTCACGCGTCGATCTTCACGATCTGCACGCGTCTTTCCGCCCGTATCCTGCGTTGAGCTGGCGTAACGGAGAGATCGATGGCGAGAGAAGAGGACGAGGCATGGATGCGCAAGGCGATCGCAGTCGCGCGGTCGAAGGGGTCGGATCCCTCTACTTCTCCGCTCGGGTGCGTGATCGTACTCGATGGCAAGGTGGTAGCGGCTGAACGGAATCAGACGCACGAACTGCCTGATGCGACCGCGCATGCTGAAATGATGGCGATCCGGCGGGCCTGCGAAGGGATCGGCCAACTCGAGCTTCGCGGCGCCACGCTCTACTCGACGTTGCAGCCATGCGGCATGTGCACGATGGCATCGATCTGGTCCAAGGTCGGCCGGGTGGTTTACGGCGCTGGCCGCGGCGACGTGCATCCGATGTACTTCGAGGCGAAGCACGTCGACACAGTGTCGTTCATCGCCGACGCCTATCGCGACGACATCGTGATCGAGGGCGGTTGCCTGGCCGAGGAATGCGCCACGCTCTACTATGGCCCCGATGCGGACCTTCCTCTTGAGGAGCAGGCAAACCTGTGACCGACCAACGCCGTGTCGACATCAATACCGCCAGTGCCGACGAGCTGAACGCCGTGCCCGCTCTCAAGGGTCATGGGTTCGAGATCGTGCGCTATCGCGAAGAGCGCGGCGGGTTCAGCGATCTACGACAGCTTGCGGAAGTGCCTGGGATGACGAGCATGACCGAGGCACTCGATGACGCGGTAACCGTCGGTAGCGGGTGAAGCTCAATGTGGTGCGAGGCGACGGAACGTGTCCTTCAGGATACGTTCGTTGATCGGCTTCTCCAGGATCACCATCGGCGCGGGGCAAGGGTGACACGCTGCCGGCGTTCCCGTCACGAAGATGACCGGTGTCACGCCATGTTCGGCGATGATCATGCGCACGGCGTCCGGACCGGTGCCGGCGGTCAGGATGACGTCTGACATGATGAAGGCGGGGGGACACAAACGTGCCGCGGCGATCGCCTCATCCTGCGAACCCGCTTGCGCGAAAGACGTCGCGCCCGCCGTTCCGATCAACTGGATGATGTGGTCGGCGATGAGGAAATCGTCCTCGATGACGAGCACATGGCACATGATGGTGATCCCGGGTAATTTACCTTTCAACCAGTGGGATCAACCGATGTGTCCGTTGGCTGCCATTATTCTGCGCAAGCGGGGATAGATTAAATCGGAGCTTCAATTTCAAAGCGTACCCCTTCCGACAGATATCTAATCTCAGCCTTGCCGTTCACATGCCGTGAAAGCACCCGTTCGATCATCCGCGTACCGAATCCTACGCGGGTGGGTTGTATGACCGGCGGACCGTCCACCTCAACCCAAGTGAAGCCGAACCGACGTTCCGCCGCGCTACCATTGATTGCCCAACGTATCTCGACGTGGCCATCGGGCACCGACAAGGCGCCATATTTGATCGCATTGGTCGCCAGTTCATGCAGTGCCATGGAAAGTGCCAGTGTCACCTCGGGCGTCAGCCGGATCGTAGGACCGTCAGCCGAAAAGCGTTTGCCGCCGCGATCCATGAACGGGCTCAACACGCGACCCACGATATCACCGATCACGGCCCCTTCGATCTCGTCCTTTAGCAGCAACTCGTGGGCTGACGCCAAACTCGCTATTCTGCCAGACACTGCATCGCGTGCCCCTTCGAGAGACTCAGCATCGCGAAGTGTTTAACCGACCACCGCGCTAACTGTCGCCAGCGTGTTCTTCACCCGGTGGGTCAACTCCTGTGCCAGGACGCTGCGCTGTTCCTCCGCGAACTTGCGTGCCGAGATATTGCTGGAGAAGCCCGATATCGCCAGCGGCGATCCATCGGCCCGCCGCTGCAGTGATCCTTGCGAATGGATCCAGCGCTGCTCGCCCTCGGGCGTCAGAATGCGGTATTCGATATCGTATCTAATGTCTTGTTCAATTGCGGCGTTCAGCGATGACTTCATCAGGTCGCGGTCGTCCGGGTGCACACAGGCCAGCACGTCGTTGATCGACAGGACGTCGCTGGCGGGCCGCCCGAAGTTAGCGAGGCAACTTGTCGAATAGCTGAGCCGCCACTCCGGTAAGTCGATCGTCCAGGTGCCGAGACCGCCGGCGTCCAAGGCGAGTGCCAGCCGCGCTTCTCGTTCCGCAAGCGCCACTTCTCGTCGGACGACTTCGGCACTCAGGTTATCGCGGTCGCGTTCCAGTTGCTGCAACTGGTGTCTTTCCAGCGTGACGTCGAGCTGCGACGCAACGAAATAGCGCAGGATGCCGCCGGTATCGAATACCGGGGCGACCATCAGCCGGTTCCAGAATGGCGTACCGTCACGACGGTGATTAAGCAAATCGATGTCGATGCGTTCGCGGCGGGCGATCGCAAGACGCAAGCTATCCACGTCAGTTAGGTCAGTCAGCGGGCCCTGCATGAAACGGCAGTTCCGGCCCACCACCTCTGCCGCCGAAAAGCCGGTCAGCTGCTCGAACGCCTGGTTGACGTAGACCAGCGGGTTGTCAGGTAAGGTGGGGTCACTGACGACCATTGGCGTAATGCAATGATCGAACGCCGCAACGAACGGATCACTGCCATCTACCCGGCGCGTGAACGCTTCCAATGCCCGGCGCACCGCAGGTGGGGCATCGAACGGTTTGCTTGGCGCGAAAGGAAGCGGCTTGCGATCCAAAATAGGAACGGCCTAGCGGTAAGGCGCTGATCGAGCAATCTTGCACAGCATATGCCATGGCTGCGCGCGCGTCGCCCGTGGGGATGGCAGACGCTCTTCTATGCCATGCGTCTTCGTCACGACCATAGCGCAGCGAAGGCCGGCGCGGCGATAGAGCTGGCGGGCTGGGGCGACAGGGGCGGGGGATCGCATACCCCTTCCTCGATGTATCGCATTGCGGAGATAAGCCCGGTGCGGGAAAACGGCTTTGGGATCACGCCATGTCCTCCGGCGAAGTCCGCAGGAATCTTGAGCGGGTTCGCCGTGACGAACACGACGATTGCGTCCACCCAGCGTTTCCGAATGATCGCGCAAACGTCCAATCCGCTGGAGGGCTCCGTCAAATCAAATGCACCGGCTGGTAATCTGAAGAGGGTAGGCGGCGGTATGCCCCGCCCGCGCAAGCCCGCCAGCCCGTTTCGCTACTTCAACTCGTCACCTGAGGTGATCCGGTTGGTCGTGCTGATGTACGTGCGCTTCCCGCTTTCGTTGCGGAACGTAGAGGACCTGCT
The DNA here is from genome assembly GCF_059420425.1 of Sphingomonas sp. GW821-FHT04B01. Classification (NCBI taxonomy): domain Bacteria; kingdom Pseudomonadati; phylum Pseudomonadota; class Alphaproteobacteria; order Sphingomonadales; family Sphingomonadaceae; genus Sphingomonas; species Sphingomonas sp. GW821-FHT04B01. Next base: position 12,374 of record NZ_JBWKTR010000005.1, read on the forward strand.
GTCCGAGCGGGGGATCGACATCTGTCACGAGACGGTGCGGTTTTGGTGGAACAGGTTTGGCCCGCTCTTTGCCCGCGATATCCGCCAACGGCGGGTGAGCCGGATGCGTGGCTTTCGCCACTGGCGTTGGCATCTGGACGAGATGTACGTGAAGCTGAATGGCGAGATGGTCTACCTGTGGCGGGCGGTCGATCATGAAGGTGAGGTGCTGGAAAGCTTCGTTACCAAATCCCGTGACAAGGCGGCAGCGCTGACCTTCATGAGGAAGGCGCTCAAGCGTCATGGTTCGCCAGATAAGATCACCACCGACGGCCTGCGCAGCTACGGCGCGGCGATGAATGAGCTGGGCTGCCGTGATCGTCAGGAGGTGGGTCGCTGGGCCAACAACCGGGTCGAGAACAGCCACCTGACCTTCCGACGACGAGAGCGAGCGATGCTCAGGTTTCGGCAGATGAAGACGCTGCAGAAATTCGCCTCAGTGCACGCCAATGTCCACAACCACTTCAGCTTGGAACGTCACCTCATCGAAAGACAGACCTATCGAGAGCGACGCTCCGCCGCGCTGGCGGAGTGGCAGGCGCTTGTCAGCTGAGGCTTGCCCTCAAAAGACCAGCTTCAACCTGCCGAGACGCGTCCGCATTAAACTGACAGCTCCGCCACTCCAGTACCTGATCGGGCACGCCGATCGGCACAGATTTCTCCCCCCTGCGCCGTTACGAGCGTCCTGAGCAGGTCGCTTTGGTCCCATGATGCCGGCCTCGTCGTCGCTGACCTTGATGCGCTAGGCGAAAGCGCGCCGATGATCGAAAGGCTCGCCGAGCGGTTCGGAATGTCCAATCTTCTTGCGATGAGCGGCAAGTTCAGGTCCACGCCTGCGATCAGCCCCGCAGGCGTCAGCCAATCAAGATCGTTCTTCCTAGACGCATCGATCGATCAGGCCGTCGCCATCAAAGCGGCATGGCGTAGAGCGCGTGATGGGTCAGGATGAACAGCGTGCGTTTGTCCTTCCCCCCGATCAATAGCTGCAACGGCCGCTCGGGGGTGTCGATCCGGCGCTCGAGCTTTCCGTCCCTGCCGTAAACGAACACCTGCCCGTTGGCGACGTAGAGGGTCCCGGCGTCATCGCGCGCGACGCTTTCGCCGCCACGGTCTGCTACCACCTTCAGGTCGGTCAATTGTCCGCCGATGCCGACCAGTCCGCTGTACGTCCGGTTTTCCGATGCATTCGCCAGGACCACGCGCTCACCCTGTTTCGCCGCCACGAATCCATAAGCGTCGAGCGAGTCCGACCAGCGCCAGCCGAGGGTGTCCGCCGTGCTCTGGTTCCAAACGCGAAACGCCGGCAGCACCAGCGACCCGTCGGGGGAGACATATTCCTGCGGCTTGGCCTCGGCCATCTTGTCCACGAAGAATGCGGACAGGGGCGGGAAGGCGTAGGTCTTGGGATCGAGCCGATCAGCGAACTCGCCATTGGCATAGACGTTGACCGGCAACAGCGTCGCCGCGTCGCTGTTTCTGCGCGCCGGGGTGGCGGGGATCGTGCGGACCTGCTCGGGATGCGCGGGATCGATGCTGTACACGCTGGCGTCCGTCCCCGCCGACGAGAGCACCATCAGGTCGCCGGAGCGGGCGACCGCCAGGTTCACCGGGTCGAGCGGCGTATCCGTCAGCAGCGACAATCCCTCCTCCTGCGACCAGCCATGGATGCGGTGGTGAAAGCGGTCGATGAAGTAGAGCTTGCCGCTGGCATCGACCGCGCCGCCGGCGATCGAATAGAAGCCTTCCGCCAGTTTCCGGATGCCCGGCGTCACCGCGACGCCGGACTCAGTGGCCGCGGCTGCCGCGGTTGCGGGGACGTCCAGCTTGGCGAACTCGCGCTCGCGCACCTCCTGCCGGCGCGTGTAATCCTTGATCGCATTCTCGAACGGATATTTGCTGGCGCGCGAGAACGTGCCGCAACCCTTTGCGTCGCAATGCGCGAAGCTGTTGTCCGCGTTGACGTGGACGTTGCGGAACCGGATGTCGCCCGAATCGAACAGCCGCACCGCCGTGTCCATCGGCTTGGCCGACCGCGTCACCCGATAGCTGTGGTAATTCGCGAACAAGATGTTGCGCGAATGGTGGAACTCGGTCGACACCGCATTGACCCCGTCGGTGACCTCCTGCTCGGTCTGCGGCCCCAGGAACTGCCAGTTTTCGACATTGCGCAGCACGATCTCGTTCTTGAGGTGATGCTCCGCCGACAGCTCGTAGACATAGCCCGGCGTCTTGGTGTCGGACACCATGAAGCCGCTTGACGCGAGTCCGTTGGGGGTCCAGATCGCGGCGAAGGTGCCGCCGCCGCCATCGGTCACCCAGATGCTGGCATGTTGCGAATCCATCCGTGCGCCGGGTTCGTTGACGCCGGTCGGCTTGCCGCCCGCCAGGACGACCGGGCCGTGGATGCGGACGTCGTTGACCAGCGATGCCTCGCCGGCCTTCCAGATCAGCGCCGTCGCACGCGGGTTGATCGCCCCCGCCCACAGGCCGAGCCCCGAAACGATCGCATCGCCGCCGCGGGCGCTTTCCACCATCGCCTTGGCGGCGCCCGCACCCGCATAGCCTTCCGTCTGGCTCGCCAGCGTGATCTGGGTCAGATCGGGATGCAGCGCGATGACCACGCTGTCCGGCCGCAGCTTCAGCGTATTGGTGATCCGGTAGCGGCCGATCGGCAGGTAGACGACGCGATGCGCGGTGATCGCGCGCTGAAGCGCGGCGGTATCGTCGGTGCTGTCGTCGCCCCGCGCGCCGGCGTCGCGCACGTTGGCCCATTCGCGCACCGGCGGCAGCGCGCGGATCGCCGGCGCGCGCCGTGCCGGCACCCGGGGCAGCGGGCTCATGCTGAGGTCGGTCGCATGGTCGCCGACGGCACCGAGTCCGGGTAGTTTCAGCCCGTAGGAGAAGTCCTTGACCAGCCAGCGGCTGCCCTGGCCTGCCAGCGTCCTGCCGCTGTCGCGAAACAGCGCGAACGTCGGCGTGTTGATGCCGATCGCATGGTCGAAGCCGATCTGGGTGAAGACGCTTTTCTCTTCGGAGATCAGCACGGCGGCGCGCGACACGTTCTCGAAGCGGACGTCCTTGCCCCACAGGGAATCCGAATAGCCGCGATCGATCTCGATTCCGACCGGCGTGTTGCGGATCGCGACATTGACCAGCGTCAGGCCCAGTTCGTGTTCGCGGATCGCGGCGTCGCGCTGCCCCTCGAATTCGGAATCGATGAGCGTGAACGGCCAGGCGGGCGACGTCTTTTCGCTGATGATGCCGTAGCGACCGCCGAAGAAGCGCAGGTCCTCGCATTCGTTGCCGGCCTGGTAGATGCCGGCGAGGCCGGATCCGAGCTGGAAGTCGGCGTGCCGCACGAAGGCATGTTGCGCCACGCGGAAGCGGATGGCGACGGCGCCGGCATTGCCCTGGCCGAGCGCGAAGTCGACGTTCGAGAGGGCGGAATAGAAGGTCGTCTGGGTCGCGTCGAACACGGCGGGGTCGAACGGGCGGGTGGTGGGCGGCGGGATCGGTGGCTTGCCCGACCGGTATTGATCGTCGCCGGTGAAGCTCACCACCGCGGCGATACCGTCCGCAAAGCCCGGCGTGTTGTCGCCGAGCACGATCACCGGGCGCGTCCTGCCGATGCCGAACACCCGCACCGCGGAACGGATCAGGATGGTGCGGCCGACCCGATAGCGTCCCGACGGCAGGAAGACGATGCCGCCCTTGGCCCCGCCGGTCCTCGCCGCGGCATCGATCGCCTGCTGGATCGCCGCGGCATCGTCGGCGACGCCATCGCCGACGCCGTTCACCGTGATCGCCCGTGGCTCGTCCGGACGGGTGACGTACACCGACGAGGACGCCCCATAGGCGGGACCGGCGATGCTCGCCAGGGCGACGCCCAGCATCACGAAGGCTTTCAACTCATGCTCTCCCGGGACCGATCCGTTCGCGGACTGGGTTATGCGGCGCGGCAGGGGCGCGCAATCCGTCGTAAGGTCGTAGATTCATTGGTATTTTCGGAAGGTCGGATCGGCTTCAGTCCTTGAACAGCAGGGGTGCCATCTCGCGCAAGCTCCGTCGCCACGACAGGAATTCGTGACCGGTGCCGGGCGAGACGTAGAACACGCTGTTGATGCCGGCCTTCTTCAGCGCATCGGCATTCGCGCGCGGATCGACGCGTGGGCCGCCGGGCGGACCGGTGCGCCCCCCGTCCAGCTCGCGGCTGCCGAAGCTGACGAAGGTCAGCTTGACGCGCTCCCGATATCCCGGCGTCTTGTCGACGTCGTCCAGCGACATGGTTCCGCCGCTCAGCAGACCGATATAGGCGAAGGTGTCGAGGTGCTTCGGCGCGATCAGCTTGGTCTCGAAACCGCCCATCGACAGCCCGGCCATGGCACGGTGGCGCTGGTCGGCGAGGGTGCGGAAGTGCGTATCGACGTAAGGGATCAGCTCGTTGACCAGCACGGTCTGGAACGGCTTGATGTCGAAGCGCGCGAGGCCGCCGGGACTGCCCGGCCGGATGTCGTTGGTCATGCCGTAGGTCATGACGATGATGAAGGGCCGCGTTCGGCCGGACGCGATCAGATTGTCCATGATCAGATTGGCGTGCCCCTGATTGGACCAGGCGGTCTCGTCCTCGCCCCAGCCATGCTGGAGGTAGAGCACCGGATAGCGCGTCGGTTTGCCGGCGTCGTAGCCGGGCGGCGTGTAGACGAACGCGCGACGCTGCGTCCGCGTGCTCGGCGACGGGAACAGGATCTGTTCGACGTGGCCGTGCGGGACGGCCTTCAGGGCGTAGAAATCGGCATCGTCGGCCGGTATCTCGATGCCGCTCTCCCACCGCGTCGATCCGTAGAAGTTGAGCGTGCCCGGATCGTTGAACGTCCCGCCATCGACGGTCAGGTGGTAATAATGGAACCCCGGGTCGAGCGGGCCTTCCGACGTGCCCGTCCACGATCCGTCCGCCGCCTTGGCGAGCACCGTGCCGCCGCGCCCGCCGAGGCCGAGGCTGACCTTGACGCTCCTCGCTTCGGGCGCAGTGATCTTGAAGCGGACGAAGCCCTGCGAATTGACCTGGGGATAGCTCTGCCCGGGCTGGTTCAGCGTCGAGGGCCTGAAATCCTCGACCACCGCGGGCACGGCGGTTTGCGCCAGAGCTGTAGGAGCGATCATGGCCGCGGCCAGCATCGCAGCAAGAGCGATCTTCACCAGACATCCTCCCTTAAAGGCGCATATCCGCATCTAATATCGCCCTATTGTCAATGACCTATGCGTCGCCTGCCGACCCTCCGCACGATCGCCATCGGGCCGGGAAATCATTTGTAATGTGGGAGTATTGACAGCCGGCCCAAATCGCACGACACGTGATGGTAACGTTACCAGATATATCTGGACAGGAAGGGAGAGGCCATGTTGAACCGTGCTGGCGGATCGCGTTCGCGAATGAAAGGGATCGGCTCGGCGAGCGTCGCCGCCATCGCCATCGGGCTCGTCTGCACGCCGGCAGCGGCGCAGCAGACGCCGGCCCCGGTCGACGTCCAGCGCGCCACGCCGGTCCAGACGGACCCCGGCGGTCAATCGCCGGATGCGGCGGGGGGCACGATCACCCAGGCGGACCCGCAGTCCGCGGCAGCCGCCGGCCAGGATGCGCCGGCCGAGGATATCGTGATCACCGGATCGCGCATCACCACCGGCGGCTTCACCGCGCCGACGCCCACCACGATAATCGATTCGGCCGCGATCGCCGCGAACGCACAGCCCAACGTCTTCACCACGATCGCGCAATTGCCCTCGCTGCAAGGCTCGACCGGCACGTCGGTCGGCACGTTCAGCACCTCGAGCGGGCAGCAGGGGCTCAGCTCCTTCTCGCTGCGCGGCGTCGGCGCGATCCGCACGCTGACCTTGCTCGACGGCCAGCGCGTGGTCGGCGCGAACGTGACCGGCGTTCCCGACATCAGCCTGTTCCCGCAACTGCTCATCAAGCGCGTCGACGTCGTCAACGGCGGTGCGTCCGCCTCCTACGGTTCGGATGCGGTCGGCGGGGTGGTCAATTTCATCACCGACACCCGGTTCAAGGGCATCCGCGGCAACGTTCAGGGCGGCATCACCACGTATGGCGACGACGAGCAGGTGCTCGTCCAGCTCGCGGCCGGCACTAGCGCGCTGAACGATCGGTTGCACCTGATCGCCAGCACCGAATATGCGCATGAGGAGGGCGTCGGCGGCGGCGACTTCGGCATCGGCTTGGCGGGCGGGCGCGACTGGTTCCGCCAGTCGACGCTCATCAACCGCAACGTCGTCAATGACGGTTCGCCGCAATATCTGTTCCGCGACTTCGCCCAGCCGTACAATTACACCAAATACGGGCTGATCACGGCGGGGCCGTTACAGGGTATCGCCTTCGATCAGGGCGGCAATCCGTTCCAGTTCAACTATGGCTCGAACGGCGTTCCGGCGCGCGACGCGGCCGGCAACGTCAACGGCTGTTACCCCGGCTTCTGTCTGGGCGGCGATCTGTCCGGCAACGTCGACGCGGGACGGACGCTCCAGTCGAAGATCCAGCGGGTCAACAGCTACGGCCGGATCGGCTTCGACTTCGCGCCCAACGGCGAGATCTACGCCACCGCCAACATCGGTCAGGTGAAGACCAGCAACCAGCCGGTGGGCGGGCAGAATCGCCCCAATCTCACCATCCAGTGCGCCAATCCCTTCGTACCCGCGCTGGTGCAGGCCGCCTGCGCCACCGCCGGGGTCACCAATTTCCAATATGGCACTAGCAACGCGGCGCTCGGCAGCACGCAGGTGTTCACCGACCGCCGGCAATACCGGTTCGTCGCCGGCGCGAAAGGCCGCCAGCCCGTCGCCGGCTCGGAGTGGAGCTACGACATCTATTACGAACATGGCACCAATTATTCGAACATCGACGTCAACAACATCCTGCTGTCCAACCGCTTCAACCAGGCGATCAACGCGACGACGCTGAACGGCGCGATCGTATGCGCCAATGCGGTGGCGCGCGCCAACGGCTGTCAGCCGCTCAACATCTTCGGCGGCAATCCGTCCCAGGCGGCGCTGTCGTACATCATGCCCGAGAACGGGCCGCGGCAGCGGACGCGGCAGACGCAGGACGTCATCAGCCTCAACTTCTCGGGATCGCCCTTCTCGTCGTGGGCGGGACCGGTCTCGGTCGCGTTCGGCGGCGAATTCCGGCACGAATTCTACACCGTGCGGGCCGATCCTTATGGCGCCGGCTTCGCCAACACGCCCGCCGATGCGGCCTATCCCGCCGATCCGACGCTGCTCGCGGGCGGCAACAACTGGTATGCGGGCAATTACAAGAACGGCAACGGCGCCTACAGCGTCAAGGAAGCCTTCGTCGAGGCCGATTTGCCGCTGATAAACTCCGATCTGGCCGGGCGCGCCAACGTCAACGGCGCGGTGCGCGTCACCGACTACAGCACCTCCGGAACGGTATGGGCGTGGAAGATCGGCGGCACTTGGGACCTGCCGCTGGACGGCCTGCGGGTGCGCGGCGTCACCTCGCGCGACGTGCGTGCGCCCAATCTGTCCGAATTGTTCGCCGCGCCGGTGACGACCACGCTGCCGGGCTTTTTCGATCCCTTCCGCAACGTCAACGTGCTGGCGATCCAGAACACCATCGGCAACCGCAACCTGACGCCGGAGATCGCCCGCAACACCACCTTGGGGATCGCCTTCTCGGGCTCGAAGGCGCTGCCGGGGCTCAGCCTGTCGGTCGATTACTACAAGATCAAGATCACCGACGTCATATCCAGCCTGGGCGCGGCGGACATCGTCAACCTGTGCTTCCAGAACATCGCGCCGGAAACCTGCGGCGCCTTCAACCTGAACAACAATGCGGGTCCGAACTTCATCAACGTCCAGGCCTTCAATCTCGCATCGATCGAGACCGACGGCTTCGACATCGAGGCGAGCTATCGCTGGCAACGGCCGCTGGGACTGCCCGGCAGCCTGACGTTGCGGGCGCTGGCGACGAACATCCGCAGCTTCGTCACCGATACCGGCCTGCCCGGTACGATCCCGGTCGACAGCGCCGGCGCCAACATCGGCAACACGCCCGACTGGAAGTGGCTCGCGGTGCAGACCTATGCCACCGACGATTTCTCGCTGCTGGTGCAGGAGCGCTGGTTCAGCGACGGTGTGCTCGGCCATCAATATGTCGAGTGCACGACCGGCTGCCCGGTCTCGACCAACAACCGTCCGACGATCGACACCAATTTCATCCCCGGTGCCTTCTACATGGACGTCGGCGGGACCTACAATCTCACCTCGGCGATGACCGCCTATTTCAAGGTCGACAACGTGTTCAACCGCGATCCGGCGCGCTCGCCGTATTTCGTCAATCCCGCGCTCTACGACGTGCTCGGCCGCGTCTACCGCGCCGGCGTCCGTTTCAAGTTCTGAACCGTCCCCCCTCTGTGGTCCGGGAGCAGCGCTTCCGGACCACATTTTTGGATATTCCATGGTGCGCGCTTCCCGCCTGACCGCAATGCTGCTGCTGGCCTCCGCCGTCGCGAGCGCGGCGCCCGACGTCCGGCCCGGCGCCAATCCGATCATCCGCGACGCGTTCACTGCCGATCCGGCGCCTCTGGTAGTCGGCGACCGGCTGTACCTCTACGTCGGGCATGACGAGGCGCAGCGCGACGAGATGTTCAACATGAAGGAATGGCTGGTCTATTCCACGACGGACATGCGGCATTGGACCCGCCACGGGCCGATCATGAAGGTGTCCGACTTCACATGGGCGAAGAAGGACGCCTGGGCGTCGCAGACGATCTTCAAGAACGGCAGATACTGGTTCTATGCCGCGGTCGAGCATGACGACACGCATCCCGGAAAGGCGATCGCGGTCGCGGTGTCCGATCGCCCGACGGGGCCGTTCGTCGATGCCAAGGGGTCGGCGCTCATCACCAATGGCATGACGCCGAAGGGCACGCACAGCTGGGAGGATATCGATCCCACCGTACTGACCGACGACGACGGCACGACCTGGATCGCATGGGGCAACCGGCAATGCTACATCGCCCGACTGAAGCCCAATATGGTGGAGATCGACGGGCCGATCGTCGAGATCACGCCCCCGCATTTCGAAGAGGGCCCGTGGCTGCACAAGCGCGGCGGGCTTTACTATCTGACCTATGCCTCGCTGGATCGCGCGACGCATCGTGACGAGCGCGTGTCCTATTCGACCGCGCCGTCGCTGAAGGGGCCGTGGACGTATCGCGGCGAACTCACCGGATCGGGCAAATACAGTTTCACGATCCATCCCGGCATCGCCCGGTTCAAAGGCGCGTGGTATCTGTTCCTGCACAATGCAGCGCTGACGATCGGCGACCTGAACGGGGCGATCGGACGGCGGGCGGTGACCGTCGAGCCGCTGCGCTACAAAGCGGACGGCACGATGATCCCCGTCGTGCAAACCGATGCCGGCGTCACCGCCCCGACGCGGTGATCGCCTACGGCATGGTCCGGACCGGATGGGGCAGGGGGTTCGACCGCGGCGTCGCGGTGGACTCGCGTTCGATCAACTGGTGGTCGAGGACGGTTGCGCGCGCATCGTCGTCCGTCACCGGGCCGGCACGAATGTCCTGGATCAGCAATTGCAGCGCCGCCGCAGCGAGCGCGCGCACCGGTTGGTGGATGGTGGTGAGCGGCGGCCAGAGCGTGGTGGCGGCGGTGCTGTCGTCGAATCCGGTCACGGTGAGATCGGCGGGAACGTCGAGATGACGGCGATGCGCCACCGATACGACGGCCGCGGCCATATCGTCGTTGCTCGCGAATATCGCCGTGGGTGGATGCGCGCCGGCGAGCAGCGCCTCGCCGGCGACCAGTCCCGAGGCATAGCTGTAGTCGCCCTGGACGATCTGGACGTCGAGGTCGCCTTCCTCGTCGACGGCCGCCTTGAAGCCGGCGAGCCGTTCCGCGCTGGCGGACTGGTCGGGATTGCCGAGGATGAAGCCGAGGCGCCGGTGTCCCAGCGCGATCAGGTGCCGCGTCATGTCATAGGCGGCACGGCGATTGTCGATTCCGACGCAGATCGCGCCGCGCGCCGCCCCGCCCACCACCGCGACCGGCAGCTTCGCGGCACGCAGGATCTGACCGACCACCTCGGATTCGCCGAGGGGCGGCGCAAGGATCATGCCCGCTACCCGCGAATCGATCAGCCCCTGGATCGCCTCGCGGCTCGGCGGCTTGCCATTCTCTCCCTTCAGCAGGATCAATTGGGCGGCGCGGGCCGACGCCTCCTCGAAGACGCCGGCGAGCAGGTCGCTCATGAACGCCGCGCTGGGATTGGAATAGATCACGCCGATCCGGATCTCGCGCGACGTCACCAGGCTGCGGGCGGTCAGATTGGGCGTATAGTTCAACGCGCTGATGATCTCGCCGACGCGGGCACGCACTTCGTCGCGCACCCCCGGGTCGCCGTTGATGACGCGCGACACCGTCATCGGCGACACGCCGGCATGTTTCGCGACGTCGATGATCGTGACGCCACGCGAGCGGCCTCTGGAACGGGTCAACTGTCTAGCGTCCTATCATCGGGCGCGTGGACGCCCGGCTGTTCGGCATCGACGTGCATCGTGCCGGGCGTGCAGGTCAATGGGGTCGTGCCGTCCTGCGCCGCTTCGGTACGCAAGCCGCGATCGGAACGCTTGCCATCCCGTACCGTCAACACCTAACCCTGCATGGTAACGTTATCGAGGAGCGGCGACGTGAGGCGTTTCCCATATATACGCTGGACGATCATCGCGCTGTTCGTGGTTGCGATGATCATCAATTATCTGACGCGCAGCATCCTCGGGGTCGCCGCGCCCGCGATCATGGCGGAGCAGCACATCTCCTCCGCGCAATATTCCTGGATCACCGGCGCCTTCCAGTTCGGCATCATGTTCCAGCCGCTCGCCGGATACCTGCTCGACCTGATCGGGCTGAAGGTCGGCTTCACGCTGTTCGTCGCGATCTGGTCGTGCATCACGCTCGGCCATGGCTTCGCCAACGGCTGGATGGGCTTCGCCGGCCTGCGCGGTGCGCTCGGCCTGGTCGAGGGATCGGCGCAACCGGCGGGGATGAAGCTGGTGGCGGAGTGGTTCCCGGCGCGCGAACGCGGGGTCGCCGGCGGGATCTACCAGATCGGCGCCTCTTTCGGTGCCGTATTCGCGCCGCCGCTGGTCGCCTGGGCGGTGTTCAACCATAGCTGGCGTGCCGCCTTCTTCGTCGCGGGGGGGCTCGGGCTCGCATGGGTCGTCGCATGGCTGGCCTGGTATGCCCCGCCGCAGCGCCACCGGCGGCTGTCGGATGGCGAACGGACGCTGATCGTGGCGGGGCAGGAGGCCGCGCTGGTGAAGCATCGCCGCCGCCCGCCGCTCGGCGAATTGCTGCGCAAACGCAATCTCTGGACGATCGCGGCGGCGCGGTTCCTTGCCGATCCGGTCTGGGGCATGCTGTCGCTCTGGATGCCGCTCTATCTGGTGCAGGCCCGGCATTTCGATCTCGGCCAGATCGCGTTGTTCGCGTGGCTGCCGTTCCTCGCCGCCGATCTCGGCTGCCTGTTCGGCCCGGCGGTGGTCGCCTTCCTCCAGCGCCGCGGCGTCGGCCTGATCGACGCCCGGCGCGGCGCCTTCACGCTCGGCGCGGTGCTGATGACCGGCATGATGTTCGTCGGCACGGTGACCAGCCCGGCGGCGGCGATCGCGCTGCTGTGCCTCGGCGGATTCGCGCATCAGACGCTGTCGGTCACGGTGATCACCTTATGCTCCGACCTCTTCCCGCACGATCAGGTGGCGACCGCCACCGGCGTCTCGGGCACCGCCGCCAATCTTGGCGTGCTGATCTTTACGCTTTCGCTCGGCTCGATGGTCGACCAGATCGGCTATCAGCCCTTCTTCCTCGTGCTCGGCCTGCTTGATCTGGTGGGCGCGGCGCTGCTCTGGACCCTGATACGGAAAGCCGTATGACCCCTTCCAATCCCATCCTGCCCGGCTTCAATCCGGACCCGTCGATCGTGCGGGTCGGGGACGATTTCTACGTGGCTACGTCGACCTTCGAATGGTTTCCCGGCGTCCGCATCCATCACAGTCGCGACCTGGCGACCTGGCGGCTGGTCGGCCGGCCGCTGACGCGGCCATCCCAGCTCGACATGCGGGGCAATCCGGATTCCTGTGGAGTCTGGGCGCCCGATCTCAGCTACAAGGATGGTCGTTTCCATCTGCTCTTCACCGACGTGAAACGCTACGGCCGGACCACGGTGGACGGCGCGAGAGGCGCGTCGCTGCGCGATTTCCACAATTACTGGGTGTGGAGCGACCGGATCGACGGCGACTGGTCCGACCCGGTCCACCTCAACAGCAGCGGGTTCGACCCCGCCTTGTTCCATGACGACGACGGGCGAAGCTGGCTGCTCAACATGCTGTGGGACCATCGGCCCAACCGGCGCAGGTTCGCCGGCATCGTCGTGCAGGAGATCGATCTATCCACCGGCCGGTTGCTCGGCGAGCGCCGGCGCATCTTCGAAGGCACGGCGCTGGGCTTCACCGAAGGCCCCCATCTCTACAAGCGCGATGGCTGGTATCATCTGCTCGTCGCCGAGGGCGGGACCGAACGCGGGCATGCCGTCGTCATGGCGCGGTCGCGATCGCTGGCCGGGCCCTACGAACCGCATCCCGACGGCCCGGTCCTCACCGCGCGCAACCGGCCCGATGCGCCGCTGCAACGGACCGGCCACGGCGATCTCGTCGAGGGGCCGGACGGCGCGACCTGGATGGTCTATCTCTGCGGCCGGCCGCTTCCCGCCAGCGACCGCTGCGTGCTCGGCCGCGAAACGGCGATCCAGCGGATGGCGTGGGGCGAGGACGGCTGGCTGCGCCGGGCCGACCCCTGTGCGGATCACGGTGTGGGCGACGGCCGCGCCGAGCCGGTCCGCGCGCTGGACCGGTTCGACCAGCCGACGCTGCCGCCCGCCTTCCAGTGGCTTCGTACGCCGCACCCCGAACGCCTGTTCAGCCTGACCGATCGACCGGGGCATCTCAGGCTCTTCGGTCGCGAGACGATCGGCAGCCATTTCGAACAGGCGTTGGTCGCGCGCCGGCAGACGGCGTTCCGCTATGACGCCCGGACGCTGCTCGACTTCGATCCGGCGCATTTCCAGCAGGCGGCCGGTCTGGTCTGCTATTACAACAGCACCAAATATTTCTTCCTCCACGTCACCGCCGGTGACGCCGGCGAGCGCCAGATCCAGGTGCTTTCGGTGACGCCGGAAGGCGAGGGGCAGAGCCTGCTCGGCGATCCGATCCTGCTCGATGCGGGGCCGGTCGAGCTGTGCGCGCAGGTGGATCACGAGCGCCTGCGTTTCGCCTTCCGGACGGGGCAGGACGCCGACTGGCGATGGATGCCTGCGTCGTTCGACGCCAGCCTGCTGTCGGATGAGGCGACGCTGCCCGGACTTCCCAACTTCACGGGCGCCTTCGTCGGCATGGCCTGCCAGGACATGGCCGGCACCGGCCGCCACGCCGATTTCGCCCGTTTCGACTATGTGGAGGAGGTCGGCTAGCGGTCAGGTCCGGCGCCTCGAGGGGCTGGACTGCTCCAAGGCGGAATGCGCCGGGATCGACCTCAGTAAAGATCGTTCCTCACGCTGTTCCGATAGTGAGTATCGACCGCCTCGGCATCGGCGGGCGACCCGCCGGCCATCGCGACCTTCATCTGACCGACCGAGGGCAGACTTTTGCGGTCGAGACGTGCCTCCGGCTGCCACAGCCGCGCCCGGTTTATCGCCTTGCCGCAGTGGAAGAGAACTTGATCGATCGCCAGCACGATCGCCGTCTTCGGAGCCTTCTGGCCCTCCTTCAACGATTCCAGCAGATCGACATCGCTGGAGATGCGAGCCTGACCGTTGATGCGGAGGAACACCTCCAATCCCGGAAACAGGAACAACATGGCGAGCCTGGAATCCTCGACCAGATTGCGCATCGTCTCGATGCGATTGTTGCCGGGCCAATCGGCAAAGGCGACGTGATGCGGATCCAGCACCTTCACGAATCCCGCTGGCCCCCCGCGCGGAGAAGCATCGAGGCCGAGTGCGCAGCCACTCGCGAGGCAGAAGAAGGTCGCGGCGGCGACATATGCCTCGTGGAACGGCAGCAGATACGGTAGCACGGCGCGCTGGATGGCCTCGGCAGGCTGTGCGTAGAGACGATCGAGATCGTCGCCGGTGACATTCGACATAACGCCTGACTCCCTGATGCACTTGCCCTTGTAGCGGTTCCGCCTTGGCGGCACTAAGCCACTCATTCCATTCGGTAGCAGTTTCACGCCATGATTGACCGTCGCCCACCCGATCAGATCGGCAACGATGCGGAGGGGCCGTCGGTCGTCGCCTTTACCGTGGAACTGCGGACAGAGTTCGCGACGCCGCCCCACAGACATGCCCGCGGGCAGATGATCGGCTGCAGCAGGGGAGTCGTGACGATCGCCACCGATGCCGGCTCATGGGTCGTTCCGGCCGGTCATGCGATCTGGCTGCCGCCCTATCAGGTGCACGGTGGCCAGAGCTTCGGACCCGGTGCCGGCTGGAGTCTCTATTTGGCGCAAAGCACCTGTCAGGCGCTCCCGTCCGCGCCGCGTACCGTCGCCATACCGCCGCTGCTGCGCGAGGCGATCCTGCGTGCGGCGTCATGGCCGGACGAAGCCATGGACGAGCCGCGCCAACGGATCGCCGACCTCATCGTTCACGAGATCGGCATGCTCCCCGCCGAGGCGCTCGGGTTGCCGGTTCCGCGCGACCCCCGGCTCCGGCGGATCGCCCGCGCGCTCCTGGAGCAACCGGCCGATGGCCGTTCGATCGATCAGTGGGCGGCTTGGGCGGTCACCACGGCACGAACGCTCAGTCGTCGCTTTCCTCAAGAAACCGGGCTGAGCTTCGTCGATTGGCGGCAGCGGGCGCGGCTGATGCGAGCGCTCGAGATGCTCGCGGAAGGAACGCCCGTCACGACGATCGCGATCGACCTCGGATACAATAGCATCAGCGGTTTCATCGCGCTTTTCCGTCGCACCTTCGGCGTCACGCCAGCAGCCCATCCGATCAGGCTGGCGCGTTAATCTAACTCGGCCGAGGACCGTTCACGCTGCCGGCAGGCCCGACCGCTGCCGCGTCATACATAGGTTGCCGTCGAAGCATCGGTAAACGGAACGCGCAGCCCAGCCGCGCGCTTACCTCGCAGCAAAGGAGTTGATCATGATCAAGACGTTACTCATGGCTGTCGTTGCGGCCGCAAGCCTTGGTTCACCCGCTTTCGCCGACACGCCCGGCAAAGGCTGGATCAGCGACGCGAAGGTCAAGACCATCCTCGCGAAGCGCGGCTATCAGGTCACCAAGTTGGAAGCCGACGACGGCCATTGGGAAGGCGAAGCGCGCAAGGCCAATGTGCGATATGAATTCCACGTCGATCCGCGTTCGGGTGCGATCACGAAGATGGAGCGAGATCACAACTGATCGGTGATTCCGCAAGTCTGGGGCACGGCGGCAGCGATCGGCGCTACGCGCCGCTGTCCTTTCTTCGGCGTCTGCTTTCGGGAACTGCCGGAACGCGCCTGACCGTCCGTAAATGGGTAAGCTCGCGGTTTGCTATGTATCGCCCGCGGCACTTGGAATGATTTAGCTGTGGTACATTGCCAAGCGCCGCCTCCGCGCCGATGATGCGCCATGCAGACCCCGATCGACCCCGATCCTCCCCTCGAGGAGGGTATCGCTGCCGACCCGCGATACCAGGCGCTGGTGCGCGACCGGCAGCGTTTTTCATGGACGCTGACCGCGATCACCGTGCTGGTCTACAGCAGCTTCATCTCGCTCATCGCGTTCGACAAGCCGCTGATGGCACGCCCCATCGGCGGCGGCACGGTAAGCCTGGCGGTGGTGCTCGGCGCGGCGATGCTGGTCGGAACGGTGGCGATTTGCGCGGTCTATGTGCGGCGCGCCAATGGCGAATTTGATGTGCGGCTGAGCGAGTTGCTGGCGAGCGCACGTCGGTGACCCGCATCCTGCGATACGCTTCGCTCCTGACGCTGCTCGGCTGGACGAGTGGCGCGAACGCCGCGATCGCGGGCGCGGTCCAGCGTCAGCCTACCAACTGGACCGCGATCCTGATGTTCGGTGCCTTTGTCGGGATCACGCTGTGGATCACCGGTGCGGCGGCACGGCGGACGCGCACTGTTTCGGATTTCTACACCGGTGGTGGCATCACGGGCTTCCAGAACGGGCTGGCGATGGCGGGCGACTATTGCTCGGCGGCATCCTTCCTCGGCATTACCTCGCAGATCTTCAACGACGGCTACGACGGGCTGATCTACGCAATCGGATTCCTCGTCGGCTGGCCGATCGTGCTGTTCCTGATCGCGGAAAAGCTGCGCAACCTCGGCCGCTTCACCTTCGCCGACGTCGCCTCGTACCGGTTCCTGCAGGGGCCGGTGCGCAGCTTCTCGGCGATCAGCACATTGCTCGTCGTGTCATTCTACCTGATCGCGCAGATGGTCGGCGCGGGGCAGCTGGTCCAGTTGCTGTTCGGGCTTCCCTATCTCTATGCGATCGTCGTCGTCGGTGGGCTGATGATGGTCTATGTCCTGTTCGGCGGGATGCGCGCGACATCGTGGGTGCAGATCATCAAGGCGGTGATGCTGCTGTGCGGCGCGACATTCCTGGTCCTCGGCGTGATGGCGCATGTCGGCTTCTCATTCGAGGCCCTGTTCGCCAGGGCCGTCGCGGTGAAGACGAAGCTTGCGCTCGATTCTGGCCTTGCACCGGGCGACGCGGCGGCGAAGGGCCGGGCGATTATGGGGCCGGGCGGCTTCATCAAGGATCCGATCTCGGCCTTGTCGTTCGGCTTCGCGCTGATGCTCGGCACCGCGGGGCTGCCGCACATCCTGATGCGCTTCTTCACCGTTCCCGACGCCCGCGAAGCGCGCAAATCGATCATGTGGGCGACGGTGTGGATCGGCTATTTCTATGCACTGACCTTCGTCCTCGGCTTCGGCGCGATCGTGATGATCTCGTTCAATCCCGATTATGTCGATGCGGCCGGCGCGCTGCGGGGCGGCAACAACATGGCGGTGATGCACTTGGCGCATGCGATCGGCGGCAACCTGTTCCTCGGCTTCATCTCGGCGGTCGCGTTCGCGACGATCCTCGCGGTGGTCGCAGGGCTAACGCTGTCCGCGGCCTCGGCGATCAGCCACGACGTATATGCCAGCGTCATTCGTAAGGGGGATGCCGATCCCGGGAAGGAACTGCGCGTGTCGCGCATCACCACGATCCTGCTTGGCATTGCGGCGATCATTTTGGGCATCGTGTTCGAGAAACAGAACGTCGCCTTTATGGTCAGCCTCGCTTTTGCTCTCGCCGCGTCGGGCAACTTCCCTGTGCTGGTGATGTCGCTGCTCTGGAAGGGCTGCACCACCAAGGGGGCGGCGTGGGGCGGGGCGATCGGGTTGCTGGCGGCATTTGGGCTGACGCTCGTCTCGCCGGTGATATGGGTGGCGGTTTTCGGTTTTGAACGTGCGATATTTCCGTACAGTTCGCCTGCGTTGTTTTCGGTCCCCGCCGGGTTTTTGGCGATCTGGCTCATCTCGACGCTCGACCGATCTCCACGTGCCGCGATCGACAGGGCGGGCTATCCGAACCAGCGATTGCGGTCCGAAACCGGCATCGGGGTTCATGAGTCCGTGAGCCACTGACCTCCGCCAGGTCTGGGTCGCTGCGGACATTCGTGTGAACGTCCTGCAAGCGCAGACGTCCACATCAGTGGTTTTTCATACCGAGCCGAAGCGTGGCCTCCAGCCCGCCGGCGGGACGGTTGGCAAGGGACAGGTCCGCCCCGATCGCCGCCGCCTGCGCCAGCGCGATCGTCAATCCTATGCCGGTGCCGTCGCCGCTCGATCGGGACCGGTCGGCGCGTACGAAGGGATCGAATGCGCGGGCCAGTAGCGCCTCGTCCATGCCCGGGCCGGAATCCTGCACCGTGACGATCACCGACGTGCCGGCGCGGTGCGCGGCGATGTCGGCGCCGCCGCCATATTTGATCGCATTGTCGATGAGGTTCGACAGGCAGCGCGCCAAGGCATCGGGTCGCACCCGCACCAGCGCGCCGCAGCCTTGGGTGAAGCGCACCGCATGGCCGAATTCGGCGGCATCATCGGCAAGGCTGGACAGGAGCGAGTCGAGATCGACCGTCGACCAATCCTCGGCGCTCTCGCCGCTGCGGGCGAGGTCGAGGCCGCGTTTCACCATCGCCAGCGTCGCCGATAGGTCGGCGACCAGCCGTTCGCGCAACGCCTCATCCTCGACCTGTTCGAGCCGCAGCCGCAGCCGCGTCAGCGGCGTCTGGAGGTCGTGGCTGATCGCCGCGAGCATCCGCGTCCGCTCGCGAAGACCGGCGCGGACGCGCGCCTGCATCAGGTTGAAGGTCGCCAATGCGGCGCGCACGTCGCCGGGGCCGGTTTCGACCACCGGCTCGGCGTCGATCGATCGGGCAAAGGCGTCCGCCGCCGCGGAAAGGCGCCGGAGCGGCGCGGTCGCCAGCCTCGCCACGATCAACGACAGCGCGATCGCCGCGACGACGACGAGCAGCAGGAACAAGCGGTCGGTCGTCCAGCCCGGTGGGGCGGGCAGCCGCGGCAGGTCGATCGCCACCGCGACGGGGTGCCCGCCCACGCGCAGCGTCAGCAGCCAGCAATCGGGCAGCATCAGCGGTTTCAGTCCTGCCGCGCGCGCACGGGAGCGGAATGGGTCGTGAAGCTGGCAGACACCGGTGGGCACGTGCGCGAGCACGGCCTGTATCGCCGGCGCGGTGCGCCTTGCGAGCGTTGCGGTGAGGTCGTCGTCGCGCGGCGGGATCGGCCTGATCCCTTCGCCCGCGAGATGCGCGCCCAACAACCGACCGTCGCGCAGGCTGACGAGCGCACCGGCGGGGTCGCGGTGCAGCCGATCGATGACGTCGAGCGCGCTCGCGATGACGCGCTCGTCGCGCACCCGCCGGAACTCGGCCCGCCGCCCCTGTTCGGCGAGGAACAGCGCGGCGAGCGACGCGATCGAGATGCCGACGACGAGGATCAGCGCGATCCGGCCCGCCAGCGATCCGAGAAAGCGCATCGGCCGGGCGGCGACGCGCTTCATGCGAACGTGGTCGTCGCCGCGAGCATATAGCCCTGGCCGCGTACGGTGAGGATCAGATCGTCGCCATCGGGTTTGAGCTTCTGGCGCAACCGGCTGATCTGATTGTCGATTGTCCGGTCGAACGCGGCGGTGGCGGCGCGCGTCGGCACCAGCGCCTCGCGCGACAGCGGCCGCCCGGCGGCGTGGACGAGGCGCGAGAGCATGTCGAATTCGGCGGTCGACAGCATCACGACATTGTCGCCGGGGGCGAGCAGGCGACGCTTCACCAGATCGAGCCGCCAGCGGCCGAATGTGGCGATGCGCGCCGGCGTGCCCGTGCCGCGGCGCAGCAGGTTGCGGATCCGTGCGGTCAGTTCGCGCGGCTCGAACGGCTTGGTCAGATAGTCGTCGGCGCCGAGTTCGAGCCCGAGCACGCGGTCGATCGCGCTGTCGCGCGCGGTGACCATGATGATCGCGCCGCCATAGCCCTCGGCGCGCAGTTCGCGGCACAGCATCAGCCCGTCGCCGTCCGGCAGGCCGAGGTCGAGCACGACGAGGTCGATCGCCGCCGCCGCCAGCGCCGCGCGGATGCCGGCGACGTCGCCCGCCGCGCTCAGCCGATAGCCCTCGCGCGCGAGCTGCGCCGCGACCAGGTCGCGGATGTCGGGATCGTCGTCGGCGATCAGCAGATGCGGACGGTCCGCCGCGGCACCGGGCATCATATCGTCGTCCCTCCGCTGCGGCGGCGGCAGCCGGCCGCCAGGCAGCGGGCATAGCCGGGCGGGCGGCGGCTGCCCAGCCATCGCCCGGTCACAGCGTGTCGTCCGATCCGATCGCCTGATACAGCGTCACCCGGTTGGCGAGGTCGGTGAGCGCCGCCGAGATCGCGGTCTGCTGCGCGCTGTACAGCGTCCGCTGCGCGACCAGCGCGGTGAGGAAACTGTCGCTGCCCTCGCGATAGCGCGCCTCGCCGATCGCATAGCTCGCCTGCGCGGCGGCGACGAGATCGGCCTGCGCCTGGCGCTGCCGCGCGATCGTGCCGCGGCGGGCGAGACCGTCGGCGACCTCGCGATAGGCGGTCTGCGCCGCCTTGCGATAGGTGGCGAGATAATAGTCCACCTGCGCGCGCGCATAATCGAGATTGCCGCTATTGGTGCCGCCGAGGATCGGCACGCTGACCGACGGTGTCGTCGTCCAGGTCGAGCCGGAGAACAGCCCGGTCAGCGCGCTGCTGGCGAGGCCGAGCACGCTGGTCAGCGAGATCTGCGGGAAGAAGGCGGCACGCGCCGCGCCGACATTGGCGTTCGCGCTGCGCAATTGATGCTCGGCCTCGACCACGTCGGGCCGGTCGAGCAGCACCGCCGACGACAGGCCGGCGGGGACGGTGGTGATGCCGGCGTCGAGCGCGGTCAGGCTGGCGGGCAGCAACGCATCCTCGACGTGCGCGCCGACGAGCAGGTCGAGCGCATTGCGATCCTGCGCGACCTGCGTCGTACGATCGGCGACGTCCGCCTGCGCCTGTGCCAGCAGCGTGCGCGCATCGGCGAGGTCCGAGCCGCTGACCAGCCCGGCGTCGTGGAGTTCGGCGTTGAGGCCGACCGTCCGCGCGCTGCTGCGCACCTGCTCCTGCGACACCTTGAGCAGGTCCCGGTCCGCGGCGAGCGTGACATAGGCGGTCGCGGTCTCGGCGACGACGGCGAAGCGCGTCGAGCGGGCGCCGCTCTGCGTCGACAGATAGGTCTCGAACGCCGCGCGCGACAGGTTCTTCTGCCGACCGAACAGGTCGAGTTCGAAATTGCTGACCCCGGCGCTCGCCGAGAACAGGTCGCTCGACCCCGCGGTCGCGGTGCCGCCGCCGGTGACCGCGCGCGCGATCGACGCCCCCGCATCGGCGGAGACGGTCGGCAGGCGATAGGACCGCTGCACGCGATATTGCGCGCGCGCCGAGGCGACGTTGGCGACCGCCGCGGCGAGATCCTGGTTCGCCGCCAGCGCGCGTTCGATGACGATGCGCAAGGTCGCGTCGGTGACCAGCGACCGCCACGGCATCCCCGCCTTGCCCGCCGCGGCGGGGGCGTAGGCGGCGCCCGCGGGCCATGACTGCGGCACCGCATCCGCCGCGGTGCGGACCTCGTGCGGCGCCAGATCGCAGGCGGCGAGCGCGCTCGCCCCGAGCAGCAGCATCGCGATGCGCAAACGGATCATGCCGCACGCTCCCTGCGTCCGTGGAACAGCCGCGCGACGACGACGAAGAACATCGGCACGTAGAAGATCGCCAGCGCGGTGGCGGTCAGCATGCCGCCGACCACCGCGGTGCCGATCGCGATCCGGCTGTTGGCGCCCGCGCCGGTGGCGACCGCCAGCGGGAAGACGCCGAAGATGAAGGCGAGGCTGGTCATCAGGATCGGCCGCAGCCGCGTCCGCGCCGCCTCCAGCGCGGCGTCGACCACGTCCTTGCCCGCGCGGCGCGCCTCCTCGGCGAATTCGACGATCAGGATCGCATTCTTGGCGGCGAGGCCGATCGTGGTGATGAGCCCGACCTGAAAATAGATGTCGTTGTCGAGCCCGCGCAGCGTCACCGCGAGCACCGCGCCGATCACGCCGAGCGGCAGCACCAGCAGCACCGCGATCGGCACCGACCAGCTTTCGTACAGCGCCGCGAGGCACAGGAAGACGATCAGGACCGACAGGCCGTAGAGCATCGGCGCCTGCCCGCTCGCCTCATTCTCCTGAAACGACAGGCCGGCCCAGGCATAGCCGGTGCCCGGCGCGAGCTGGTGTTGCAGCTTGACCATCTCGGCCATCGCCGCGCCCGAACTGCCGCCCTCGGCGGGTTCGCCCTGGATTTCGTAGGAGGAGCGGCCGTTGAACCGCGACACGCTGTTCGGACCTTTCTCCCACGACAAGGTCGCGATCGACGAGAAGGGGACCATCGTGCCACTCGCGGTGCGCGCGAACCAGCCGCTGAGGTCGCCGGGCAGCATGCGATAGGGCGCGTCCGCCTGCATATAGACGCGCTTCACCCGGCCGCGATCGACGAAGTCGTTGACGTAGACGCCGCCCCAGGCGTTCGACAGCGTGTTGGTGACGTCGGCCTCGGTCAGGCCGAGCACGGCGAGCTTGGCGTCGTCGAGCGTCACGCGCAGTTGCGGCGTATCGGGCAATGTCGAGGCACGGACCTGCGCCAGTTTCGGATCCTTGTTGGCGGCGGCGATCAGTTTGTCGCGCAGCGCGACGAAGGCGTCGCGGCCAAGGCCGCCGGTATTGGTCAGCTCGAAGGTGAAGCCGTTCGACTGGCCAAGGCCGGAGATCGCTGGCGGCGTCAGCGGGATGACGGTCGCGTCGCGGATCGTGCCGAAATTCCGGATCGCGCGCGCGTTGATCGCCGAGGCGCTCTGGCTGGCGTCCTTGCGCTCGTCGAACGGCGTGAGGCTGGCAAAGGCCATGCCGGCATTTCTGCCCCGAGCCGCTGAAGCCGAAGCCGGTGATGCTGAACACATTTTCGATCGTCGCCTTCTCGTGCCTCGAATAATAGCTCTGGACGCGGTCGCGCACCGCCTCGGTCCGCTCGTCGGTGGCGCCGGCGGGTAGCGTGTACATCACCATCACCTGCCCCTGATCCTCGACCGGCAGGAAGCTGGTCGGCAGCCGGACGAACAGCACCGCGAGCACGACGGTGATCGCCGCGACCACCGCCAGATGCAGCCAGCGCCGGCCGATGACGCCGCGCGTCGCCGCGACGTAGCGATTGGTGGTCCGGTCGAACCAGCGGTTGAACCGGCCGAACAGGCCGCGCCGCGCCAGCGGATCGCCATGCGTCGGCTTGAGCAGCGTCGCGGTCAGCGCCGGGCTGAGCACCAGCGCGACCAGCACCGACAGCAGCATCGACGACACGATGGTGATCGAGAACTGGCGGTAGATCACCCCGGTCGAGCCGCCGAAGAACGCCATCGGCAGGAACACCGCCGACAACACCAGCGCGATGCCGACCAGCGCCGAGCCGATCTCGCCCATCGAGCGGATCGTCGCCGCTTTGGGATCGAGCGCCTCCTCGGTCATCACCCGCTCGACATTCTCGACCACGACGATCGCGTCGTCGACCAGCAGGCCGATCGCCAGCACCATCGCGAACAGCGTCAGCGTGTTGATCGAATAGCCGCAGACCGCGAGCACGCCGAACGTGCCGAGCAGCACCACCGGCACCGCGATCGCCGGGATCAGCGTCGCGCGCCAATTCTGCAGGAAGACGAACATGACGATGATGACGAGGACGATCGCGATGGCCAGCGTCTCGACCACTTCCTCGACCGACAGTTTGACGAAGGTGGTGGTGTCGCGCGGATAGGCGATCGCATAGCCCGCCGGCAGGTCGGTCGCGAGCGCGGCCATCCGCGCCTTGACCGCGGTCGCGGTCTCCAGCGCGTCGGCGCCGGTCGCGAGCTGGATCGCCATGCCCGCGGCGGGATGGCCGTTGAGCTCGGCGGAGGTGGTGTAGCTGTCCTGCCCCAGTTCGACGCGTGCGACGTCGGACAGGCGGACGATTGCGCCCTCCGTGGTGGTCTTGAGCACGATCGCGCCAAATTGCGCGGGCGTGCTCAGCCGCGACTTGGCGCGGACGGTGGCGTTGAGCATCTGCCCCTTCACCGCGGGCAGCGCGCCGATCTGGCCGGCGGCGACGTCGACGTTCTGCGCCTCGATTGCGCTCTGCACGTCGGAGGGCATCAATTGCACCGCGGCGAGCTTGGTCGGATCGAGCCAGATGCGCATCGCATATTGCGCGCCGAACACCTGGCTCTGGCCGACGCCGTCGACGCGGGCGAGGTCGTCCTGGAAATTGCTGACCAGATAATCGGCGATGTCGCTCGCCGATGCCTTGTCGCTCTTGTCGTAGAGCGCGACGATCATCAGGAAGTCGCTGTTCGACTTGGTCACGGTCACGCCCTGCGACGTCACCGCCGAGGGCAGCCGCGCGCTCGCCTGCTGCACCTTGTTCTGCACCTGCACCTGCGCGGTATCGGGGTCGGTACCCTTGGCGAAGGTGACGGTGATCGACGCCGAGCCCGCGGAATTGGAGCTCGACTGGAAATATTGCAGCCCGTCGATGCCGGTGAGCTGCTGCTCGATCACCTGCGTCACGCTGGTCTCCAGCGTCTCGGCGGAAGCGCCGGGATAGGTGGCGCTGATCGCGATCGTCGGCGGCGCGACGTCGGGATATTGCGCGATCGGCAGCGACCGCAGCCCGGCGACGCCGCCGAGCATGATGCAGATCGCGATCACCCAGGCGAAGATGGGGCGTTCGACGAAGAAGCGGCTGATCCCCATGTCAGCGCTCCTGCTTCACGGCGACGGGCTTGACCGTCGCGCCCGGCTGCGCCTTGTCGGTGCCCTCGACGATCAGCCGGTCGCCCGCCTTCAGCCCGGCGGTGACCAGCCAGTTGCTGCCGATCGCCTCGCCGGTGGTGATCTGGCGTTGCACCACCTTGTCGTCGGCGCCGACCACCAATGCGGTGGCATTGCCCTTGGCGTCGCGGGTGATGCCCCGCTGCGGTGCGAGGATGCCGTTGCGCACCACCGTCTGCGGCACGGTGACGCGAACGAACATGCCGGGCAGCAGCAGCCCCTGCGGATTGGGGAAGCGCGCGCGCAGCGTGACGGTGCCGGTGGTGGCGTCGACCGTCGCCTCGCCGAACTCGATCCGTCCCGCCTGCGGATAGGCGCGGTCGTTGTCGAGCGTCAGGCGGACGGTGGTGCTCGCCGGCAGCGCCGAACCGCTGGCGAGGCTCTGGCGCAGGTCGAAGACGTCGCTGCTCGACTGTTGGATATCGACGAAGATCGGGTCGAGCTGCGCGATCGTCGCCAGCGCGGTCGTCTGCGCGGCGGACACCAGGGCGCCCTGCGTATAGGTCGAGCGGCCGATCCGCCCCGAGATCGGCGCATAGACGCGCGTGAAACCGAGCTGCACGTTCGCGGTGCGCAGCGTCGCGCGATATTGCGCGATACTCGCCCGCGCCTGGCGTGCGGTGGCGACCGCATCGTCGACGTCCTGCCGCGCGACCGCGTCTGCGCTCTGCAACCGGCCGTAGCGCGCGACCTTGGCCTGCGCGGTCGCCGCCTGCGCCTCGGCGCTGGCGACCTGCGCCGCCGCCTCGTCGCGGGTGGCGCGATAGAGGCGCGGATCGATCTGGTAGAGCGGCTGGCCGGCGCGGACCAGCGCGCCCTCGGTGAACAGCCGCGCCTTGATGATGCCGTCGACCTGCGGGCGCACCTCGGACATCGCCGTCGCGGCGGTGCGGCCGGTCAGCACCGTCGTCGTGGTGACCGGCGACGTGGTGAGCGTGACGACGCCGACCTCGGCGGGCGGCGGCGGTGCCATGCCGCCCTTCGAACCGCCGCCGCAGCCGGCGAGCGTGAGCGCGAGCGCTAGAGACGCCGCGACACATGGAGAGACGGGTTTCATGCCGCGCGACCGCCTGCATCCCGATCGACACCCGAACCGGAGAGAAACGCGAAAGGATGGCAAGCGAACATGGCGGAGGACCCCGATGAAGGTCAGTCCCTCTATTCCGATCCGGCAATAGCAGACAGACATGGTCCGTAAGCGAATGTAACGGTTTGTAACGGGTGGTCGCTATAGTCTCGCGACCCGTATCGGATACTTGGCCCGACAAAGGTTTCGCCGATGATCATGACATGTTCGCGCCGCGTTGATCTCGAAGGAGCTTGGGTTTGTGATCGCGGGTGTGGGCCGTCTATTCCCGCGTGAGACGTTCGATCCGCCGTCCGCTGGGTGAACCCCTTCGCATTTGATCGCGCTGCCTGCTTGCAGCATGATCGTCGCACGCCAGACAATAGGCGGAAGGATAGAGGGTGTCGTGAACGGGTCGCTGCGGTGATCGTCGAATCATGCTGGCGCTCGCGGCGCCGCGCGGCGGTATTGCAGACCGGCGCGGCGATGCCGCTGCCGACACTCCTCTGATCCTTTCCGACCTCGAGCAATGATTTCGAGAATTGTGCAGGTCGGCGACTGTGCTGGACCCGGCCGTAACGGAATGGATAGCAGATGACGAAGAATCGTTGGATCGTCCTGGTCGCCCTGGCCTATATGCTTTCTATCGGGATGGCGCTGCCCATCTATGCGGGCAGCGTGATCAATACGTCGATGGTCGTCGACATGGGCTGGAGTCGGCAGACGCTCGGGCTGCTGGTCGGTGCGAACATGATCGTCAATGGCCTGCTCGCCCCGGGCGGCGCGTTCGTCGTGCAGAAGATCGGCGTCCGTCATGCGCTGATTGCCGGTGCGACGCTGATGGCGCTCGTCAGCGCCGCGCTGGCGACGATCGTCACCGCGCCGTGGCAGGCGATCCTCGCCTTCGGCCTCGGCCTCGGTATCGCCGGCAATCTGACCGGGATCATCGCCTGCCAGACCGGCGTCGCGCAATGGTTCGACGAGCAGCGCACCACGGCGCTGTCGCTGCTCTACGCGGCGATGGGGGTCGGCGGCTTCGCCTCGGTGTGGATCGTGACGCGCGCGATCGAGGCGTCGCACGACTGGCGTGCCGGCTGGTGGATTTTCGCGGCGGCGGCGGCGGCGGGCGCCATCGTCGCGACGCTGGTCATCCGCAACCGGCTGGACGCATCGGGCACCATGGCCGGTCCCGGCATGCCGATCGCGCCGGACAGCGGTGCGGCGCGTTCGGTGGACGAGACGCTCACCCTCGGCGGGGCGCTGCGCTCGCCGTTCCTGTGGGCGGTGTGTCTGTGCATGCTCGCCTCGACATCGGCGGCGGCGTTCGTCGTGGCGCACGTCCAGGCGTATCTGCGCGACGTCGGTTTCTCGCCGACCGGTGCGGCATCGGCGGTGTCGCTGTTCTCGCTGGCGACATTGGGCGGCAATCTCGCCGTCGGGCCGATCGCCGCCAAATCCTCGCCGCGCATCGCTTATGCCGCGGCACTTGGCACGCTGGCGATCGCCATGCTCATCCTCATCAACGTACACGGATCACCGATGCTGTATGCCTTCGCGATCATCGCGGGCATCGGATTCGGGGCGAGCCAAGTTGGGTCGATGGCGATCCTCGGTCATTACTGGAGCACGCGGCTGTTCCCTGCGCTGACCGCGCTGGGCCTGCTGATCCAGACCGCGGGCGGCGGTGCCGTGCCGATCATCGCCGGCGCCTATTTCGACGCCAATCACAATTACACCGCGATCCTCGTCGCGATCGTGCTGCTCAACGTCATCGGCGCGGCGGTGCTGATGGTCGCCCGTCCGCCGGTCCACGCGGCGGTCGCGGCGGTCGCCTGACGCGCCACGCCGCGCGTCGTTCACGCGGCGGACGCGCACGCATTCGACCTACCGTCGCCGCATGCAGGTTCCTAGCCATCGCGCGATGCCGACCGATGGCCAGGAACAGGAAAGACCCCGATGAACAAGCTATTCGACTCCCCCGACGCTGCCGTCGCCGATATCGCGGACGGCGCGACCGTCGCGATCGCCGGGTTCGGAGTCGGCCACAGCTATCCCAACAGCCTGACCGTCGCGTTGCGCGATCAGGGGGCGACGCATCTGCGCGTCGTCGCCAATTCGCTCGGCGGCGGCGGCCAGCACCGGCCGCAGATCCTGGTGGAGAACGGCCAGGTCGACGCGGTCGTCCTGTCGTTCTCGGCCCGTCCCGGCATCGCCTCGCCCGAGGAGGCGCTGGTCGCCGAGGGCAAGCTCGACCTCGAAATGGTGCCGCAGGGCATTCTGGTCGATCGCCTGCGTGCCGCGGCGGCGGGGCTGCCCGCTTTCTATAGCCTCGTCACGGTCGGCACGCCGCTGGCCGATGGCAAGGAAGTCCGCGATTTCGACGGCAAGGCGTATGTGCTCGAGCGCAGCCTGCCCGTCGATGTCGCGCTGATCCGCGGCTGGCGGGCCGACCGCTTCGGCAACGTCCAGTTCCGGGGCAGCAGCGCGCATTTCCATGCATCCTTCGCCAAGGCTGCCCGGCTCGCGATCGTCGAGGTGCAGGAGATCGTCGAACCGGGCGTCATCGCGCCCGACCAGATCGACCTGCCCGGCATATTCGTTCACCGCGTGGTCCAGTCGACGATCACGATCGGGGCGAGTGCAGGGCGGATGGGGCGGCGTGCCCCCGAGAGCGGGCGCGACTATCTCGGCAAGCCGGCGCTGTCCCGATCGGCGATCGCGCGGCGTGCCGCGGCGCTCGTTCCCGATGGCAGCTACATCAATCTCGGCTCGGGTCTGCCGACGCTGGTGGCGGGTCATATCCGCGGCCGCGAGATCTTCCTTCATGCCGAAAACGGCGCGCTGGGCTATGACCTGCTCGACGATCCCGAGGACTATGACCCGGACTTCTTCGACGCGGCGGGCAATTTCATCCGGCTGCGGTCCGGCGGCGCGGTGTTCGAAAGCGTCGCGTCGTTCGAGATCGCGCGGTCGGGCAAGCTGTCCGCGATCATGCTCGGCGCCTATCAGGTCAGCGAGGCCGCCGACCTCGCCAATTGGGCGACGCCGGGCCAGCAGGGTGGCGGCATCGGCGGCGCGATGGATCTGGCCGCATCGGGTGCGCCGGTGATCGTGGTCATGGAGCATACCGACAGCAAGGGGCGCCCGAAGCTGGTCGCCGACTGTGCCTATCCGCTGACCGCGCCGGGCTGCGTCACGACGATCGTCACCGATCTGGCGCTGTTTCAGTGGCGCGACGGTCGCTTCGTCGTCGAAGAGATGGCGCCCGGATTCACCCGGGAGGACATCCGCGGCCTGACGCCGATGCGGTTCGATTTCGCCGCCACCGTCGGCGTGCTGGGCGAGGGCTGATGCGCGCCGGCCGATCGTCGCGGTACACGCAGCGGACCATGATGTGTCGACACTTCCCGTTCCGCAGGCCGGAGCATAGCCTTTCCACTATGATCTAGCGAACCGTTCATCTCCAATAGTTGGATGGTTCCGCAGGGAAATGTCCGGCTTGCGGCCAAACTGAACTCCGGCGCCAATCCGTTTCTGCGCCGCTTGATGCGAACAAAACTATAAAACGGCCGCAAGTGTTTGAAGCGGCGTGCAAAAACATGAGAGGATATTCGATGGCCCGTTGTGTGGGAGGCCTGCTCGCGCGCGTCAGCGTGAGCGCTCTGTTGCTTGGCATCGCCGCGCCCAACGTGGCGTTCGCACAGTCCGCGACCCCGTCGGTACCCTCCGCCACGACGCCGTCGGTATCGACGGACGGACAGGTCCAGCCACAGGCGCGGTCGGGCACGGCCGCCGCCGCCCCGGCGCCCTCGTCGCAGACCGCGGCACCTGCCAACAGCGATATCATCGTCACCGCACAATTCCGTTCGCAGCGTCTGCAGGATACGCCGCTGGCGATCACCGCGATCAGCGCCGCCGACCTCGAGAAGCGCAACCAGACGAGCGTCGTCGATCTCGCTGGCAACGCGCCCAACATCACGATCCTGAAAGGCGGGTCGGGCTATGGCCTGACCCCGACGATCAGCATTCGCGGCGTCGGTGCCGGCGACTATAATTTCGCGCTGAGCCCCGCCGTCGGCGTCTATCTCGACGATGTCTATATGCCGACGTTGTTCGGTTCCGCGTCGGATCTGGTCGATATCGATCGCGTCGAGGTCCTGCGCGGGCCGCAGGGGACGCTTTCGGGCAAGAATTCCGTTGGCGGTGCGATCAAGATCTTCTCGAAAGCTCCGGACAACGATTTCGGCGGCGTCGTCGAGGGCGGATATGGATCCTACGATACGGTGCGCCTGCGCGGAGCGATCAACATCCCCATCGTCAAGGATACGCTGGCGCTGCGGATCACTGGCGCCTTCTCGCGCGAGGACGGCTATCTCACCCGCATCGATTACGGCTGCCGCTTCCCCAATTCGGGGATAGCCGCGACGACGACCGCATCGAATTGCGTGCTGGGCAAGGAGGGCGGCACCAATCACCGTGGCATCCGCGGCCAGCTGCGCTGGACGCCGACCGCTGCGCTGCAGGTCGATCTCAGCGCCGATTATACGAAGATCGACGACCAGCCGGCGGCGACCAAGCTAACCTATGCGCGCAATCCGCAGAACATCCCGCAGACGAACTTCGCGCAATTCCTGACCGACACGCGGTTCGTCAATTATGCGACCAATTGCGTCGCCGAACTTGGCTATTGCCAGCCGTCGGTCGCGAAGTCCGATCCCTGGGGCGTGTCGGCGCGGGTCAGCTACGATTTTGGGCACAAGCTGTCGCTGGTCTCGATCTCGGCCTATCGCGCCTATACCGCGCGCTTCACCAGCGACGGCGATGCCGGCCCGCTGACCGCGCTGCAGCAGGACAACCAGCTCAAATACCGGACGTTCACGCAGGAACTGCGGTTGAACGGGTCGCTCGGGTCGCTCGACTGGACGCTCGGCGGCTTCTACTCCACCGATCGCGGCGTCCAGGCCGGGCGACAGAACGTCGGTTACGTCGGGGTGCCGTTTCCGCCCTTCGCGCAATTGTCCGATTTCAACCAGAACGACGTCATCACGGCGAGCAGCCTCGCGGGCTTCGTCCACGGCGTGTATCACTTCAACGACAAACTCAACCTGACGCTCGGCTATCGCCGCACGCACGACGCGCGCGACTATACGTTCAACCGGACCGCCAATACCCCGGCGGCCGATCTGGCGGCGTCGATCAACGGCACGACGAGCCGGTTCCGCGGCAACTCCAACGATTACCGCGCGACGCTCGACTATCGCTGGTCGAACCAGATCCTGACCTATGCGACCTTCTCCACCGGCTTCCGCGGCGGCGGCATCAATCCCCGTCCGTTCGTGGCCAGCCAGGTCGTGCCATTCGGACCGGAGCGCCTCAAGAATTACGAGATCGGCATGAAGACCGATCTCTTCGACCGGCGGCTGCGGTTGAACGCCAGCGCGTTCTACGATCGCTACAACGACATCCAGGAAACGATCACCAGCGGCTACGGCGGTTTCCCGATCTCGGCAGTGCCGGTCAATTCGGGCGATGCGACGCTGAAGGGCGTCGAGCTCGAAATGAACGCGCGCCCGTTCGGCGCGCTGCAGCTCGACGGTTCGGTAAGCTACATCAAGTTCGACTTCACGCGCCTGTCGGCCGATGCGCTCGCCTCGGGGCTGACCAGGGACATGGTGTCGCCGTTCACCCCGTCGTGGAAGGCGAGCCTCGGCGCGCAATATGCGGTCGACCTCGATCGCTTCGGGGTGCTGACGCCGCGTCTCGACGTCAATTACCAGTCCTCGCTCTACACGCAGGCGGTGAACAACGATCGCAACAAATTGCAGGCGTTCACCGTGCTCAACGCCAAGCTGAGCTATGCGCCGCGGGATTCGGCCTGGCTGTTCTCGATGGCGGTCACCAACGTCACCGACAAATATTATTTCGTGAACATCGACGACACGTATCAGGGGACGGGAACGACCCGCGCGACGCCGGCGCGGCCGCGGACCGCGTTCTTCTCGGTGAAGCGGACGTTCTGAACCGATGGCCGCCGGCTCGGTACCGGCGCGTACACGATACGGACGCCACCCGGTTGCCGATGTCGCCGCCCCCCGGATCGACCTACCATCACGCCAACGACCGAGCACATACTCGGGCAGTAGGATGAGGTTTTCCATGGCTACCGCAATTGCACCCGCGCTTCGCGCCCTCGTGCCGCCCGAACCCGAACTGACGCCCGAGGCCATGATCGCGCGTGCGCATGCGATGATTCCGACTTTGCGCGGGCGGCAGGCCCAGGCGGAGGCGGCGGGTCGCCTGCTCGAGGAGACCAACAGCGACTTCCTGGAAGCGGGGTTCTACCGGATCGTGCAGCCGCGCCGCTTCGGCGGTTATGAATTCGGGCTGCCGACCTATGTCCGCGTCATGATGGAGATCGCGCGCGGTTGCCCGTCGAGCGGCTGGGTGCTCGCGCTGGTGTCGGGCCATCCGATCATGCTCGCCGATTTCGACGAGCGCGCGCAGGAAGAGGCCTATGGCGACAACGGCGACTATCGCTGTCCGTCGGTCGGCTCGCCGGTGCCGGTCAAGCCGGAGAAGGACGGCTTCCGCGTCAGCGGCGCGTGGGACTATACCTCAGGCTGCGACATATCGACGCATGCGATGGTCAGCGGCCTGATCCCCGATGGCAAGGGCGGCATGACCGCGCGCCTGATGCTGGTCGACCGCGCCGACTATACGATCGTCGACAATTGGCGCATGATGGGGATGCAGGGCACCGGATCGCGGCAGGTCGTGGTGAAGGACGTGTTCGTGCCCGGCTATCGCACCGCGCCGATGGCGATGTGGCTGGCGCGGGGCGAGAATGCCGCGCACGCCAATCCGATGTACAACGGCCGCAAGGGCTCGTTCTTCCTCATCGAGCTGGGCGCGGTCGTCGTCGGCACCGTCAAGGGTGCACTCGATCTGTACGAGGATATCTGTCGCACCAAGACGATGCGCTTCCCGCCGAAGGTGTTCCTGTACGAAAGCCATGAGTTTCAGCAATATTTCGGCGACGCCCAAGCCAAATTGGATGCGGCCGAGGCGCTGTTGCTCAAGGTGACCGAGCACTACGTCGAGGCGTGCAGTGCCGATCCGGTCACCGGTGGCGACTTCAGCGAGGAAACCGATCGCCGGCTGTTCGCCGCCGCGCAGGAGGCCTGTAAGATGGCCTGGGATGCGCTGGAGATCATCTTCACCACCGCGGGAACCAGCATCGGCCAGCGCGATTCGACGTTGGCGCGCATCTATCGCGACGCCAGCGTGCAGAAGACGCATTTCGTCCAGCAGCGCTCGCGCACTGCGGTGAACGCCGCCCGCCTGCATTTCGGCCTGTCGCCGCTGACGCCGTTCTGAGCCGTGGCCATCGTATCGGATCCGACCGCCGGCGGCGCCACGCCGGACCCCGATCACGTGCGCGACGAATTCCGCCGTCGCCGTGGTCATTGGCATGACGATTGGGAGGCGATGCTCGCCTATTCGCCGGCCTATGTCGCCGCCTATCTCGATTTCTCGGTCTATGCGGCGGAGCGCGGCGCGCTGACGCCGCGGTTCATCGAACTGCTGTACGTCGCGACAAATTGCACGCCGACACATATGTTCGATCGCGGCTTGCGCAATCACGCGCGTCAGGCGCTGGCGCTGGGCGTCACCCGCGACGAACTCCTGTCGGTGGCGGCGACCGTGAGCGCGATGGGGATCCACTCCTATCTCCTCACCGCACAGGCGGTGGCCGATCTGGTGCCCGAGGCGGGGACGGGGGCGGATCCGCATGCGAACCAGCGGGCGTTCGATGCGCATGCCGCGCTGTTCGGCGAGGTTCTGGACGACGTGGACGTCGCGGTTCGCGTCGATCCGGACTTCTACCTTCACTGGCTCGACTTCGTCGCCGCCCCGGTGCGCGGCGCCAAAGCGGGACTGTCGGCCAAGGAGGCGCATCTCATCTCGCTCGCGGTCCATGCGCAATGCACGCAGCTGAACGCGGCCGGGGTGCGACATCACGCCCGCGCGGCGATCGCGCACGGGGCGAGCGTCGAGGAAGTGCTCGACGTCGGGCGGTTGATCTCCAGCATGGGCATCCATGCGATGGTCTTCGCGCTGCCGATCATCAACGATCTCACCGAGCTGGATTCGTGACGATGGGAAGCGACCTCGCTTATGCCGGCGGCGGCGTGTCCGCCCGGGGCTATTATGCCGAACCGGCGACGCGCGACATCCGTGGTGCGGTGCTGGTCTTTCCCGAGGCGCCCGGCATCGGCGGCCATGTGCGACGGCGCGTCGATGCGCTCGCCGCGGCCGGTTATGCCGCGCTGGGCGCGGACCTGCACGGCAGGGGGCGACTGGCCGAAGGGCATGACGAGGCCCGCCGCTGGGTCGAGGCGCTGAAGGCCGATCCCGCGACCCTGATCGCGCGCATGGAAGCGGCGCTTGCCACGCTGGTCGCGAGATGCGGTGTCGACGATCGACGCGTCGTGCTTGCCGGCTATTGTTTCGGCGGCTGGTGCGCGCTCGAACTGGCGCGCTCGGGCGCGGCGGCGGGCAGCGTCACCTCGTTCCACGGCTCGGTCGCCAGCGCGCGCGGCGTCGACGGCCTGATCGGCCGGTCCGTGCTGGTCTGTACCGGCGATGCCGATCCGTTCGTGCCGGCCGACCAGCTTGCCGCATTCGGCGCCGCGGTGCGCGGGGTGCCGGTCGATTACCAGCTGTGCGTCTATGGCGGGGTCGGCCACGGCTTCACCGACCGCGACGCACCGACCATGCCGGGCTTCGCCTACGACGCCGCCGCCGACCGGCGATCCTGGCGATCCTTCCTGCATCTGCTCGACGACCAGATGACCGCTGCCGACGTGAGGACGACGCAATGACGAGTTTCGATGGCCAGACGATCCTGATCACCGGCGCGGCGACCGGGATCGGGCGCGCGACCGCCCGCAAGCTGGCCGATCTCGGCGCGCGTCTGGTGATCGTCGATCTGGACGGCGAGGGCGCGGTCGCGGCCGCCGCGTCGCTGCCCGGCGATGCGCGCGGCTATCGCTGCGACGTGCGCAGCGACGCCGACGTCGACGCGCTGCGCGCCGTCGTGCTCGCCGAATGCGGCGCTGTCGACGTCCTGGTCAACAATGCGGCCAAGCCGCCGGTGACCGGGCCGCTCGCCGACACCGATATCGAGGTGTGGCGCGACGCCCTGGACGTCAACGTCCTGGGCTATGTCCGGATGATCCGCGCCTTCCTGCCGCATATGGTCGCGCGCGGCACGGGGCGGATCGTCAACACCGCGTCGGGTCTCGCGCTGCTGCCCGATCCGCCGACGCGCTTCATGGGGCCGTACATCGCCTCCAAGGGCGCGCAGCTGGCGATGAGCTATGCCTTCGCGCATGCGCTCGAGGATACGGGCGTGACGCTGTCGGTCTTCTGTCCGGGCCTGACCGCGACATCGGACCGCCCCGGCGGACCGCCGCCGGCGGGTGTCGGCGCGCCCACCCTCGACGATTTCCGTCGCGGCGTGCCGGCGCGGCGCGCCCGGCCCGCGACCGCCGACCATGCCGCGCAGACGTTCGTCGACGGGCTGGTCAGCGGCGAATTCCTCACCTGTTCGCAGGAAGGCTATCACAGCGATCTCGTCGACTTCGCCTCGGCCAATCTCGATCCCTATTCGATCGTGCGCCAGGCGCAGGCCGAGGCGGCCTGACGATGGGGCGCCTCCGCTATCTCGACAACGCTGATCTCGCCCCGGAATTCCAGGACATTCCGCGGATGAAGTCGAACATCACGCGCGCCGTCGCGCACAGCCCGAAGCTCGCGCGGCTGGTCGCGGGGCGTGGCATGTACCTGCGCCACGACAGCGGGCTCGACGCGCGATTGCGCGAACTGGCGATCCTCCAGGTCGGCTATTCGACGCGTTCCGCCTACGAATGGGCGCATCACGTCGACGTCGCGCTGTCGTTCGGCGTGACCGAGGACGATATCCGCGCGATCGCGACCGAGACCGCGGGGGAAACCTCGCATCTGGAGCCGCTGGCGGTGGCCGTGCTGGCAGCGACGCGAACGCTGACCGACGACCTAATCCTGCCCCAGCCGCTGTTCGACACGTTGGCGGCGGCGCTGCCCACCGATCAGCTCGTCGATCTGCTCGTCGCGATCGGGGAATATAACGGCCTCGTCCGGGTCATGGCGGCGATCGAGATCGATCTCGAGCCCGAATACGTCCGCTATCTCGACCGCTTCCCGCTGCCGTCCCCCTCCATTTCAGCAAAGGAATCCTGATGAAACTGTTGAGCTTCAAGATCGACGGGCGCGAAAGCTTCGGCGCGGTGGTCGGCGACGAGGTCGTCGATCTCGGCCGCCGGTTCGAGGGCCGCTTCGCGACCATCGTCGACGCGCTCAAGGCCGACGCTCTGGGCGAACTGGACCGGGCCGTCGCGGGCGCGACCGGCGATCACGCGCTGGCGGACATCGAGTTTTTGCCAGTGATCCCGAACCCGCCCAAGATCATCTGCATCGGCGTGAACTACGAGACGCACCGCAACGAGATCGGCCGCGATCCGAGCGCCAAGCCGATGGTGTTCGCGCGCTTCCCGATCAGCCAGGTCGGTCACGGCGAGCCGATGATCGCGCCGCCCGAATCCGGGACCTACGATTATGAAGGCGAGATCGCGGTCATCATCGGCAAGCCCGGACGGCGCATTTCGCAGGCGGATTGCTGGGACCATATCGCCGGTTACGCGCCGTATAACGACGGCAGCATCCGCGAATGGCAGCGCCATACGCCGCAGTGGGGACCGGGCAAGAACTGGTACAAGACCGGCGCGTTCGGCCCGTGGATGACGACGCGCGGCGAGATCGCCGACGATCAGGACCTGCACCTGAAAACCCGCCTGAACGGGGTGGAGGTGCAGAATGCCAAGAGCAGCGACATGATCTTCAAGATCCCCGAGTTGATCGAATATTGCTCCACCTTCATCCCGCTGGAAGCGGGCGACGTCATCGTCACCGGCACGCCGGGCGGTGTCGGGGTTCGGCGGGAGCCCAAGTTGTTCATGAAGGACGGCGACGTGGTCGAGGTCGAGATCACCGAGGTCGGCGTTCTCAGCAACCCGATCAAGGCGGAAGCCGTCTGATCAAACGGCACGGCGGGCGGCGGTCAGCGTCGCCCGTCTCGCCGATGGTGCCACATCGGCGCGCCGGCGACCGGGCTGCGGAAGCGCAGGACATGGTCCATCCGGATCGATCCGACGTAGAGCGTGCGGCGGTCCGGCCCGCCGAAGGCGATGCTCGCCGGGAAATCCAGCAACGACGCGTCCGGATCCTCGTACAGGCATTGGGCGGCACCGTCCGGCGCGATCCGGTAGAGGGCGTTGCGCGTGACCTCCGTCACCCATAGCCCACCCTCGACATCCCAGGCGAGACCATCGACAATGGCGTTCGCGAACAGCGGGTCGGGTCCGAACGGAAGGGCCGGGCCCAGCGTGCCGTCGGCGCCGATCGCCATCCGCACGACCCGGCCGCGCGCGGATTCGGCCAGATAGGCCCATCGCATCGCGGGATCGATGCGCAGCTCGTTGGCGAAGCACAGGCCCTCGGCCATCAGCCGCGGGCCGTCGGCGCGCAGCGACAACACATAACCGTCGGGGATCGGCGCATCGATCGCGCACGAGCGCGGGACGGTTCGCGTCGAGACGGTAAGCCAGAGATCGCCGCGCGGGTCGCAATAGGGGAAGTTCACCGCGCCGAGCGGCTCGCCGTCGAACCGGTCGATCAACGGCACGCTGCTGCCGTCGGGCCGCAGGGCGTGCACCGTGCCGCTGTCGATGCCGGCGAGGATCAACGTGCCATCACGCCGTTGCGCCACGCCGTTGGTGGCGCCGCCGGGACAGGAAAGGTGCGTGCAGCGATCCATCGCGTCGATCCGCGTCACCCCGCCGCGCGCGTCGGAGACGAACACCGTGCCGTCTGCGGCGACGAGCACGCATTCCGGCCGGCGCAGGTCGCGCCCGATCCGGCCGGCGGGTTCCAGCAGCGCAGGCATCGCCGGCGTCAGCCGGCGCCGGCGAGCGGGATGGTGCGCGTCAGGGCGTCGAGCGCCTCGGCAGTGCGCGCCGTGCCGAAAATATAATGGTCCGGGCGGATCAGCACCGCCGCGGCATCGATGGTCGCGAGATAGTCGTGCGCCGCGTCGGTGACGATCACCACGCCCGCCCTCGACCAGATGGCGCGCGTCGCCGGATCGACGGTGTCGACGATGTCGGGACGGGCGAGCAGCACGAAGCGCAGCGGTGCGGCATCGTCGAGCAGCATGCCGTTGCCCAGCCGCGGCTGGGGCGCGAGCGTGCCGGCGAGCGGATCGGCCGTCGCCGCGTCGCCGCCGAGCCGCGGTCGGATCGGCACCAGCACCTGCGGTCGCGCCAGCAACGTCGCATCCCGCACGCGGGCACGATCGGGATCGCGTTCCTGGATGATCGCGCCGATCCGGTTGGCCTCGGCGATATAGTGGGTGACGTGGGGGGCGAGTTCGGCCTGATAGGTGTCCAGCAGCGCCGGCGTTGCGCGACCGTCGATCACCCAGGCCAGCTTCCACGACAGATTGGCGGCGTCACGCAGACCGGCGCACAGGCCCTGGCCGAGAAAGGGGGGCGTTTGATGCGCGGCGTCGCCGGCGATCAGCAGCCGGCCGCTGCGCC
Organism: Sphingomonas sp. GW821-FHT04B01; assembly: GCF_059420425.1. Lineage (NCBI taxonomy): Bacteria > Pseudomonadati > Pseudomonadota > Alphaproteobacteria > Sphingomonadales > Sphingomonadaceae > Sphingomonas > Sphingomonas sp. GW821-FHT04B01. Next base: position 50,742 of record NZ_JBWKTR010000005.1, read on the forward strand.
ATCGCGATGCGATGACGGAATTGAAGGCATAGACCACCGCACGTTCCAGCGCGGCATCGTCGGGCGCGAGCCAGCGGCCCAGCAGTGCATGCACGTTTTCCGGCCGGGCGAAGTCCGCGGGGTCGTCGCCGGGCAGCAGCATGACCTCCCAGCGCCGGCGTCGACCCACCGCCTCGATATAGGTGAAGGGACGGGCGGGATCGCAATATTGCACCGTGCCTTCGGGAAGATCGGGGGCATCCGGGCGGAGAATGAGGTCGGCGACGAGCCATCGTTCGGACGGGGCGAGCGTCCGGGTTTCCGCCCCGATCGCCTGTCGCACGCGCGACCGGGCGCCGTCGCAGCCGACCGCATAACGTGCCCGGATAGGCGCGAGCGCGCCATCGGGGGCGGACGTGGTGAGCGTGACGCCGTCGTCATCCTGGGCGATGCCGGTGATCGTCCAGCCGAGCCGCAGGTCGATGCCCGCCACGGTCGCGGCACGCGCGCGCAGTGCGGCTTCGAGATCGGGCTGGTGAAAGCGATTGCTGTCGCGCCAGCCATGGATCCCCGGCTCGACCGGGCGCGGCCAGTCGATCAGCATTGCGCCATCGGCATCCTCGAACCGCATGCGGCGATAGATGCCGAGATGCGGCGACAGCGCGTCGGCGACGCCCGCGGTCTGCAGGATGCGCAAAGCCTCGCCGTCGATATGCGTGGCGCGCGGCAGGGGATAGGCCTCGGCGAACTGGTCCACCAGGACCACCCGCCGGCCCTGCCGCTCGAGCAGATTGGCCAGCGTTGCGCCGACCGGGCCGCACCCGATGACGGCGACGTCGTAGATTGCGTTCATCGTTGCCCCGCGGCGATCCGAGGGCGTCAGAGCGTCGCGATGTCGCGCGCGACGTCGGCGCTCCATTGCCGCATCGGCGTGAAGCCGGGTGCCTTGCGACACATCGCCTCCGTCTGCGCGACGATCTCGTCTTCGGGCGCGGCGAGGTCGATCGTCGTGCGATGCGGCTGGGTGATGTACCAGGGCGTGTCGACATAGGCCTCGACGCGATTGCCGTCGGGATCGGGGAAATACACCGACCAGGCGATTCCGTGGGTCAATGGTTCGAGGTTCGGCACGCCTTCGTCGACCAGCTTCTTGTACACGCGCTGCAATTCGGCGAGCGTCTGCAGACGGAACGACAGCTGGTTCATCAGATGCTGGTCGCTGTCGGGCCGCCCGGTGACGAGCACGAGCTGGTGGTGCGACGTGGGGTCGGCGGTCAGGAACGCGATCGAACGGCTGTCGCTGCGCGCCTCGTCCGTCACCGCGAAACCGAAGATCTTCCGGTAGAAGGTCAGCATGCGGTCGAAATCGCTGACGTAAAGCCCGACGTGGCCAACTTCCATGACGTCTACCCTCCGGATGCGCGCAGATGCCCTCGGCACGTGCGTCTGATCGCGGCGAGCTAGGCGGGCGGGGAGGGCGCCGTAAATCCGCATCGGGATGGCGTCCGCGGGGTGAACCGCGGCCATCCGGCGGCGTCAGTCGCGCGCGTCGCGTTCGAGGTTGCGTTCGATCTCGGTCTGCGCGCGCATCAATGCGGGGACGAACTGGTCGATCCCCTCCTGCACCTTGATCGCGCGCGAGATCCAGGCGACGTCGATACAGGCGAGCACGCGACCGCGGAAGCGGACGGGGGCGGCGATCGAGGTGACGTGCGGATAGGCCAGCCGCTGTTCGAGCGCATAGCCCTTCTCGCGCACCGTCGCGAGTTGCGCGCGCGTCTGCGTGCCCACCCGTGCCTCCGGATCGACCGGATCGCCGAACCGCTCGATATGGCGCAGGATCAGGTCGGTCTCCTGATCGGGCGCGAACGCCAGATAAGCCCGTCCCAGCGCGCTCGTCAGCATCGAGCGCGGTCGATCGTCGAAGTTGCGCACGTCGATGCGGAACGGGTTTTCGAGATGCATCGAGTCGCGACGGACCATCGCATAATCCTCGAACGTCGCGATCTCGCACGTCCAGACGACTTCCTTCTGCAACTCGGCCAGCGTCGGCGTCGCGGTCCACAGCGCCCAGGCGCGATCGGTGAGGCCGTTCTCCAGTGCGCGCACCGCGAAGGTCGGGCGATAGACCTTGTCCCCGTCGACGGAGACCAGACCGCTGGCGACCAGCGTCTCGAGAATGCGGTAGACGGTGGGACGCGACAGGCCGAGTTCGTTGGCGATCTGCTGGCAGGTCGTGCCGCCGGTGTCGCTGACGATGCGCAGCGCGCTTATCCCCCTGAACAGGGCGCGGATATTCTCGTTCATCACGCGGATGTAAGCCTCCGCCCGAGCCGAGACCAGACGAAACCGGGATACACCAGGCGGACGTCGCCGCGGAGGCATTGGCGTTGCCGCACGCGCGCCAGCACAGCGAGGAACAGGTGCCGGACCACGGCACGACGGGCTCGATTGGAGGGGCGACGTGACCAACTTGGACCCCTCGCGGGCCTCGGACCCTTCGCGCGGCAAGGGCTTCGGCTGGCGGCTGCGGCTGGGCATGTTGCTGCCGTCGAGCAATCCGGTCGCCGAGCCCGAGATCACGCGCATCCTGCCCCCCGGCGTCTCGCTCAACACGACGCGGCTGAAGCTGGCGGGCAGCACGCGCGAGGACCTTCTCGGCATGACCGAGGGCGTCGAGGCGGCGGTCGGCCTGCTGAGCGACGCCGGGATCGATCGGCTGCTGTTCAACTGCACCGCGGTCTCGACGTTCGATCCGGAGATGGGAGAAGCGTTGCGATTGCGCATGGAGGCGGTCGCCGGACGCCCGGCGATCAGCACCGCCGACGGCATCGTCGCGGCGATCAGGGCGCTGGGAGCGCGCCGCGTCATGATGATCTCGCCCTATATCGCGCCGGTCGTCGAGCGCGAGGTGGCGTTCCTCCGGCATTGCGGCGTCGAGGTCGTCCACGCCTCCGGCATGGGGTTGAAGGAGGGGCGCGCGATGTCCTCGGTCGAGCCCGGCGAATGGTATCGGCAGGCGATGGACCAGGCCGGCAGCGGCGCGGACCTGTGCTTCCTCAGCTGCACCGCGATCCGGGTCTTCGGCATCATCACCGACCTCGAGCGCGACCTCGGCATGCCGGTGATGGCCAGCAATCAGGCGATGATCTGGTGGTGCCTGCGCGAGGCGGGCGTCCGCGATCCGCTGCCGTCGCTCGGCCGGCTCGCCGCATGACCCGCCCCCTGGAGGAGTTTCGATGAGCATTCGCGGCAAGGCCCATATCGCCGGGGTCTTCGAACATCCCGGGCGCGATCTGCCCGATCATTCGGTGCAGCAGATCCATGCCGAATGCGCGATCGGCGCGCTGGCCGATGCCGGGCTGTCGATCCGCGATGTCGACGGCTATTTCTCGACCGGGCAACTGGGCTTCGGCGGCGTCTCGCTGACCGAATATCTCGGCCTAGCGCCGCGCTATGTCGATGCGACGTTCGTCGGCGGCTCGTCCTATCTGTCGCACGTCGGCCATGCGGCGGCGGCGATCGCGGCGGGCAAATGCCGCGTCGCGCTCATCACCCAGGGCGCCAAGGTGCGCGGCGTCATCCGTGGCAACAAACATACCGCAGACACCCCAGAATTTCCGTTCGAGACGGTATATGGCGAGACCAATGCGGGCATCTATGCGCTCGCCGCGCGGCGCCACATGCACGACTATGGCACGACCGCGGCGCAGCTCGCCGCCGCCAAGGTCACCGCCTCGGAATATGCGCAACACAATCCCGCCGCGCTGCTCAGAAAGCTGGTGACGGTCGACGACGTCGTCCATTCGCCGATGATCGCCGACCCGCTGCACCGGCTCGACTGCTGCGTCGTCACGGATGGCGGTGGCGCGATCGTCGTCGTCGCGCCGGAGATTGCGCGCAGCCTCCAACGCCGTTCGGTGACGGTCCTCGGCCATGGCGAGGCGATCCGGCATGGCGGTCGCGGCGCCATCGACTTCACCAGTACCGGCGCGACGATATCGGGGCCGAGCGCCTTGGCCGAGGCGGGCGTCGCGCTGGCCGACATCGATTATGCGTCGATCTACGATTCCTTCACGATCACCGTCATCATGACGCTGGAAGACCTCGGCTTCTGCAAGAAGGGGGAGGGCGGGGCGTTCGTCGCCAGCGGCGCGCTGCGCCGCGACGGTGCCATTCCCGTCAACACCGACGGCGGCGGCCTGTGCAACAACCATCCCGGCTATCAGGGCGGCATGGTCAAGATCGTCGAGGCGGTGCGGCAACTGCGCGGCGAGGCGCATGCCGAAACGCAGGTGCGCGACTGCGAACTGGCGATCGCGCACGGCACCGGCGGCGGCATGTCGCGGCAAGCCAGCGTCTCGCTGATACTCGGACGGGAGGACGCATGATGGCCGATCCGACGACACGCGCCGGCCTGCCGACGCCGGCGCCCTATGTCTCGCCCGAGACCCGGCCGTTCTGGTCGGCGGCGAAGGCGGGCCGTCTGGTTTTGCCGTTCTGCACCGGATGCGGCGTGGCGATCTGGTATCCCAAGGCGTTCTGCAGCGCCTGCGGGTCGATGCATGTCGATTGGCGCGAGGCGTCGGGCCTCGCCACCGTCTACAGCCACAGCCACGTCCATCGCGGCGAGGGCGCCTATCGCGAAGCCGGCAGTTTCGTTCTCGCCCTCGTCGACCTCGACGAGGGGCCGAGGGTGCTGACCAACATCGTCGACATCGACCCTGCCGACGTCGCGATCGGGCAGCGGGTGCAGGTCGTGTTCCACGACGCGGGCGACGAGGCATCGCTGCCCCGGTTCGCGCCGATGGCGCCGGCCCGGGCCGCGTCGGTCCGCGATTGAACGAATCCCCAAAGGAGAAGTGACGTGAAGATATCCCAGTCGATCAAGCTCGCGGCGCCGGCCGATACGGTGTGGACCTACGTCCGTGATTTCTACAATTTCGAGGAATGGCAGCCGCACATCGTCTCCACCGAAAAGGGCGAGAAGGATGGCGAGCGCGTCGTCAAGATGGCGCGCGGCAACACCGTGCTCGATCGCATCGCGACGCTGGACGACGACCAGCGCATCCTCGCCTATGAGATGGTGCCCGACCAGATCCTGCCGCCCGGCGTGCCGCGCCTCGAGGGGTTCCTCGCGACGTTCAAGGTCAACGCGGCGGGCGAGAGCTCGCAGGTCGACTACAGCATCGCGGTCGAGATCCCCGATGCCATGAAGGAGATGGCCGAGAAGGGCATCGGGGGCGATATCGCCGGCGCGCTCAAGGGGCTCGCCGACAAGTTCGGCACGGCCTGACATCGCTGCGACACGGATCGGACGAATGACCGATCGTCCGGTCCGTGTACATCGATCTTATCCAATTAAAACAACGTCATAAGCTGATTGTGCGGATGACGGCGGGTTGCCCGCCGTTTGTGGCCCGCCCGTCGCCATGCTAGTCTCTCCGCCATAAAAGAACCTGGAGAGGTTATGACATACAAGCATATCCGGTCACTCTCGCGTGGCATCGAGGTCTTGCGCTATCTGAACACCGTCGACGGTGCGCATCCCAGCGACATCTGCCGCAGCCTCGATCTGCCGCGCCCTACCGTCCACCGCATCCTCGAAACGCTCGGCGAGCTCACCCTGATCTATCAGGGGCCGTTCTCGCGCGAATTCCGCGTGTCGCCGAAGGTGCGCGAGCTCGCGCAGTCGCGCGACCAGTTCGGTCTCATCCGCCACGCGGCATGGCCGGCGATGCACGCGCTGACCTCGCAGGTCGTCTGGCCTTCGGACATCGCCGTGCCGCAGGACCATGCCATGCTGATCGTCGAATCGACGCACCGGATCAGCTCGATGTCCGCCGATATCGGCATGATCGGGCAATCGCGGCCGATGCTCGTCAGCCCGCTCGGCCTCGCCTATCTCAGCCATTGCGGCGATGCGGCGCGCGACGCGATACTCGACGATCTCTATGCCACCGCCACGGCGGAGGATGCGTTCGCGGACCGGGCGACGGTCGAACGCGCGCTTGGCGACGGACGGCGTGACGGCTTCGTCATCTGCCACGATCTCGCGCATCGCCGGTGCGCGAGCATGGCGGTGCCGGTCCGCGTCGGCGGCGACGTCGTCGCCTGCATGAACGTCGTCTGGCATGCCGCCGAACTGACGTTCGACGAGGCGCGCGACCAGCTCGGCGGACCGCTCATGGCGGCGCGGGACCGGGTGGAGGAAAGCCTGCGCGACTTGATCCCCGGCGCCGCCCCCGGTCCGGGCGGCGGACCGGGCTGGGCGCGGCTCGCAGCCTGACGCCGTACACCAGCCGGACGGCCGGGGCGTGGCCATTGCTGGCCGGCGCCCCGGATGGACAGGTCGCCGCCGACCCTCACGCAAAGGATATGTTCGGTGAAGACTCTCGGTTTTCTAGGTGCAGGCCGTCTTGCACAGATGCTGGCGCCCAAAGCCGCCAAGGCCGGCTGGCGGGTGATCCTGTCGAATTCGCGCGGACCGGATACGCTGAAGGCGCTGGTCGACGGTATCGATGGCGACGTCGTCGCGGCGACTCCGGCGGACATGCTCGCGCAGGCCGATATCGTGCTGCTGGCGATCCGCTGGCCCCAGCTGGCCGCGGCGACCGACGGCCTGTCGTGGCAGGGCCGGATCGTGATCGACGCGACCAACAATCGGCTGGGGCCGACGCCGGCGGACGTGATCGATATCGGCGATGCGCTGTCGAGCGATATCGTCGCGGACCACGTTCCGGGCGCACGTCTGGTCAAGGCCTTCAACCATGAGCCGATCTTCCTGTTCGACAAGGCATTGCCGCCGCAGGACGATGCCAAGGTCCTGTTCCTGGCCGGCAGCGATGCCGAGGCCAATGCCGCGGTCGCCGCACTGATCCGCGACCTCGGTGCCGAGCCCGTCGATCTCGGCCCGATCGATCAGGGTGGCAAGCAGATCGCGATGGGCGGTCCGCTGACCAACAAGATGAAGCTGTTCACGGTCGAGGAGGCGGCGTCCGCAAAGACGCCCGCCTGATCAACCGGCGAAGGGTGAGGGTGTCGCGGGCAGCGGGTTGCGCGCGACATTCATCACCATCGCCAGCAACGCATAATAGCCGCATACCGAACACAGATCGATCACCCCCGCCGCGCCGAGCAGGTGGGCGACCGGCGCATAGATGGTGTCGTCGATGCTGCCCGACCGATGCAATTGGCGGCAGAATTCCAGCACCAGCGCTTCCTCTGGCGTCAGTCCGACCACGTCCGTCCCCGCCGCCAGCGTCGCGATCGCACTGGCGCTGACGCCCGCCGTCGCGGCCAGCGCGGCATGGACGGTCCATTCGTAATCCTGTCGCCAGTGGCGCGCGGTCGCGAGGATCGCCAGCTCGCGTAGATTGGCCGGGATCGGGCTTTCGAAGCGCAGATAGGCGCCGAGCCCCTGTGCCGCCGCAAACGCCCCCGGACTGTTCAGCAGCACCGCGAACGGCCCGCGCACCGACCCGCGTGGTCCCGCGGCGACGACGGCCGCGGCGGCGTGCTGCGCCGGCGTCATCGCCTCCGGATCGACCGCCGCGATCCGTGGTGTCGTCTCGTCGCGCACGGCCGTTCCTCCCGCTTGGTATCGCCATGTCCATGCGCTCGGTCCACCGGCGAGGGAAGCCAAACGAGGTACGCGGAGCGGACGGGCGACGGTGTCGCGTTGCCGGCCGATGCCGGTCGATCCACACACGCTGCATCTGTCATCTAGAAGTGGGTATCCCGTGGCAACTCTCCTGAAAGACGTGTCCTCGGCCGCTGCCGGCCTGCCGCAGCCCGAGCCTGACCTTACGTCGGCGGAGATCGTCCGGCGCGCCAGCGCGCTTCGCCCGCTCCTGCTGGCCGACCAAGCCAATGTCGAAGCCCGCGGGACCTATTCGGACGAGATGCATCAGCGATTCCGCGATGCCGGCCTGTACCGCATCCTCCAGCCCCGGATGTACGGCGGTTACGAATTCGACCTTACCGTGTTCGCCCGCGTGGTGATGGAGATCGCCCGCGGCTGCCCAAGCACCGGCTGGGGCTTTTGCCTCGCTTCGGCGCATGCGCTCAATGCCGCCGCGCTCTATTCGAAGGCGGGGCAGGACATACTGTTCGGCGCCGATGGCCATTTCGCCGCATCGGCCCGCGGCGTGCCGAGCGGCACCGCGACCGAAACGCCGGAAGGCTGGATCGTCAACGGCCAGTGGGATTATTGCTCCGGTTCGCCGCACAGCAGCCATGCGATGTTCGGCGTGCGGCTGATCCCGCTGGGCGGCGCGCCGGTCGGCCCGCCGATGTTCGGCACGGTGACCGTTCCGCGCGAACAATGGGCGATGCTCGACAATTGGCGCGGTTTCATCGGGCTGCGCGGCAGCGGGTCGAACAGCATCCGGGTCGAGGATGCGCTGGTCCCCGATGCGCTGGTCAGTCGCCAGAACTTCTTCTCGATCAACATCGATGGCGGCACCGTCGGCTACCACCTGCACGGCAACGCGATGTATTCCGGGCGCATGTTCGGCTTTTTCCAGACCGAGATCACCTCGATCCTGGTCGGCATCGGGTTCGCCGCGCTCGACGAGTTCGAGCTGATCCTGAAGAAGAAGGCCGAGGGGCCGGCGGGTCCTCCGGGCGCACCGGGCAGCGGCGTCGACGACCTGCTGCGGCCCTATGGCCTTGCTGCCGGCCTGCTGGAGGCGGCGCGCAATGCGGTCATCTCGGGCGCGCAATCCTACCTCGATTATTGTGCGGCCGGCGTCGAGGACGCCGCCGCTTATGCGGAGATCGACGACATGCGGATCCAGGCCGGTTTGCAGCAGGCCGCACGCATGGCCGGGGAAGCGATCGACCTGTTGTACACCGCCGCCGGGACGAGCACCTCGGCGAAGGACGGCAACCGGTTGCAGCGCTACTTCCGCGACATATCGATGGCGCGGACCAATCCCGGCCTTGCCTATGAGCGGACCGCGGTGATGCTGGCCCGCCGGACGGTCGCGGAGCGGATCGCGCCGGACAGCGCGGCTCCCGGCGGCCCGCGTCCGGACGGTGCGCCGGTCGGCGCTCCCCCGCCTGGTGCCGCGCCGGTCGCGCGTTGACCGCCGTCTGACCCCGCGAACGATCCTCCTCACCGTTCCGGGATCATGATGCACGCACGCTCGCCTTCCTTTTCCCCGTGGCGCGGCCCCTTCCTGAAGGTCTGGCTGTTGCGTGCATGTTCGACGCTGGGGGGGCAGGTGCTGGCGTTCGCGGTGACGCTGCGGCTGTACGAGGCGAGCGGCTCGGCGCTCGACCTCGGGCTGGTCGGACTGGTGCAGTTCCTGCCGGGTTTCGCGCTGGCCATTCCGGCGGGACAGCTCGTCGACCGGTTCGCCCCCGCGCGGGTCGCGATCGGCGTCCAGTCGGTGAACGCGCTCGCCGCCGCGATGCTGCTGGTGCCGGGATTGTCCAAGGACGGCCTGACGGCGCTGCTCTTCGCCGCGGCGCTGGCGACCGGGGCGACGCGGGCGTTCGACCATCCCGTCAACACCGCCCTGCTGCCCAGCGTCGTGCCCGATCGCCATGTCGCGCGCGCCGTCGCCTGGACGACGTCGATTGCCAAGATGGGGACGCTCGCCGGGCCGATCCTCGGCGGCATGCTCTATGCGCTGTCGCCGGCGGCCGATTACGCCGTCGCCTGCGGCCTGTTCCTGCTCGGAATCGTCGCGGCCGGGACCATCCCCGCCATCGTCCGCAGCGCGACTGCCCCGGCGCTCGATCTCCGGGCAGCCTTCGCCGGTTTCTCGATCATCCGCCGCGACCGGGTGCTGGGCGGGGCGATGCTGCTCGACATGGTTGCCGTGCTGCTCGGCGGTGCCACCGCGCTGCTGCCGGTGTTCGCCAAGGACGTGCTGCACGTCGGTGCGGCGGAGCTCGGCATCCTGCGCGCGGCACCGGCGGTCGGTGCGGTGCTGACCGGATTGTGGCTCGCGCGCCATCCGGTCGAACGCCATGCCGGGCGCGTGCTGGTCGCCACAACGCTGCTGTTCGGGGTGCTGACCTGCGGCTTCGGGCTGACGCAGAGCCTCGTCCCGGCCTGCGCTTTGTTGTGCGGGATCGGCGCGGCAGACGTGATCAGCATCCATATCCGCAGCGCGCTGGTGCAATTGCGCGCGCCGCCCGAGCTGCGCGGCCGGGTGGGGGCGGTCAACGGCCTTTTCATCAGCAGCTCGAACCAGATCGGCGCGTTCGAATCGGGCGTGACCGCTTATTGGTTCGGGCTGGTGCCGGCGATCCTGCTCGGCGGTGGTGCGACGATCGCGGCCACCGCGGCGATCGCGCGCCTGTTCGCACCGCTGCGCCGGGTCGACCGGCTGGCGGACACGCCCGCTCCGCCGGCACGGCGCCGACAGCGGCAACCGGTATGACCCCTCTTGCATGAAGGCAGGCCTATGTTCTGGCGCGACCAGTCTCCGACGACACGGGCACATGACGGCCGGCACTCGCGCATCCAGTCGCGGTTCGTGCTGTTCGGGATGATCCTGTCGGCCAAACATTCGAACGACGGCATGGGCGCCGTGCCGCGCGACCGGCCCGCCGGCACGGGTACGCCCGGCAGGGGGATCGACTGACGTGAGCGACGATGCCATGGACGCGATCACCGCCCGCGCGCTGCGCAGCGTCGAGGGCGCGGCATCGCCACGGGCGCGGCAGGTCAGCGAAGCGCTCATCCGCCATCTCCACGCCTTCGTGCGCGAGGTCGCGCCGACCGAGCAGGAATGGATGGCGGGGATCGCTTTCCTGACCCGGACGGGCCAGATGTGCAGCGACAGTCGACAGGAATATATCCTGCTGTCCGACGTGCTCGGCGTGTCGATGATCGTCGATGCGATCAACAACCGACTGCCGGCCGCGGCGACCGAGACGACGGTGTTCGGCCCATTCTATGTGCCGCCGCCCAGCTTCCCGTCGGGCGCCGACATGCGCGGCGATCTGGCGGGCGCGTCGCTGTTCATCTCGGGCGTCGTCCGTGCCGCCGACGGATCGCCGATCGCGGACGCGACGATCGACATCTGGCACGCCGATGCGGAAGGCTTCTACGACGTGCAGAAGCAGCAAGACCGTCCGGGGCTCGCCGCGCGCGGCCGGTTCCGGAGCACGGCGGATGGCGGGTTCAGCCTGTGGACGGTTCGGCCGACCGCCTATCCGATCCCCGACGACGGCCCGGTCGGCGACCTGCTGAAGCTGCAGGGGCGCCACCCCTACCGGCCCGAGCACGTCCATTTCATGGTCAGCGCGCCGGGCTATCGCAAGCTGGTGACGCATTTGTTCGCTGCCGGCGATCCCTATCTCGATTCGGACGTGGTGTTCGGCGTCAAGCCGTCGCTGATCCGGCCGATCGTCGTCCACCCCGCCGGGCCGGGACCCGACGGCGGCATGCGGACCGGACCCTGGCACGAGCTGCGCGCCGACGTCGTGCTCGCACCGGAATGAACGGCCGCCCGCGGGCGGCGGGGACACGTGGCGGACATCGGCGGCGGGGAAATTGTGATCGTCCGGGAACAGGCGATAACCCGGGTCCAGACGATCGGCGGGCGATCTCGACATCGGTCCAGACGCGATTTCCGACGTACAGGAGAGCATGATGTCCGCCTCGACCGTAGCGATGATCGATCCTGCGAGTTTCCGGAAGGTCTTGGGCGCCTATCCGACCGGCGTGTGCGTGATCACCTCGGCGAAGGACGACACACGGTTCGGCCTCGCGGTCGGGTCGTTCACCTCGATCTCGCTCGATCCGCCGCTTGTCGGCTTCTTTCCCGGCAAGACGTCGTCCAGCTGGCGCAGCATCGCCGACAGCGGACGCTTCTGCGTCAACGTGCTGGGCGCGGATCAGCTCGACATCTGCCGCCGCTTCGCGTCGAAGATGGAAAACAAGTTCGCCGACCTGTCGCACGGGTCGAGCCCGGCGGGGTTGCCGCTGATCGACGGCGCGCTCGCCTGGATCGACTGCCGGGTCGAATCGGTGATCGAACTCGGCGACCATTATCTTGTCGTCGGCGCGGTCGACGATCTCAGTTGCGCGGATGCGGGCGATCCGCTGATCTTCCTGCGCGGCGGATATCACAACGTCCGGGCGATCGACGCGGTCGGCGCATGACATTGCCGGCCGAACCCCAGCGTCCCGACCGCCGCGGCGACGGCGCCACGCGGTCGGGCCGGCGCATCCCGGTCGCCACCCCCGACGAGATCATCGACGAAGCCCGCAACGGCCGCATGTTCATCCTGGTCGACGACGAGGATCGCGAGAATGAGGGCGATCTGATCATCCCGGCGCAGATGGCGACGCCCGAGAAGATCAATTTCATGGCGCGTCACGGGCGCGGGCTGATCTGCCTCGCCATCACCAAGGCGCGCGTCGATCATCTCGGTCTGGGCCTGATGACGCGGCAGAACGGCACCCGGCACGAGACGGCGTTCACGGTCTCGATCGAGGCGCGCGACGGCGTGACGACGGGCATCTCCGCCGCCGACCGGGCGCGTACGGTGGCGGTGGCGATCGATGCGGGCAAGGGCGCAGACGAGATCGTGACCCCCGGCCACGTCTTTCCGCTGGTCGCGCGCGACGGCGGCGTGCTGGTGCGCGCGGGGCATACCGAGGCGGCGGTCGACGTGTCGCGACTGGCCGGGCTCAACCCGTCGGGCGTGATCTGCGAGATCATGAACGAGGATGGCACGATGGCGCGGCTCGATCAGTTGCTGCCCTTCGCCGAGCGGCACGACCTCAAGATCGGCACGATCCGCGATATCATCGCCTATCGCCGGCGCTTCGACCGCGTCGTCGAACGCGTCGCGAGCAAGGCGTTCGATTCGGCCTATGGCGGCGATTGGCAGCTCCTGACCTATCGCAGCAAGGTCGACGGGACGGAGACGCTGGTGCTGCAGAAAGGCGCGGTCGCGGCGGACGGCGAGACGTTGGTGCGGATGCATACCGCGTCGCTGCTGTCCGACCTGCTGGGGGAACAGGGCTCGCGGACCCGTGCCATCCCGCAGGCGATGGAGCAGATCGCGCGGGCCGGGGCGGGCGTCATCGTCCTGATCGTGCCGCGGACCGAGCGGGGCGTGCCGCTGCCCGCGACGCGCGAGTCGGACCCCGATATCGACCCGCGATCCTATGGCGTCGGCGCGGAGATCCTCGCCGATCTCGGCGTGCACGATCTCGTGCTGCTCACCAGCTCGCCGTCGCCGCAACTCGTCGGGCTGGAGGCGTTCGGATTGCGGATCGTCCGGCAGCAACCGTTCGATTTCCCGAAATGACCGGCGCCGACGCGTTGGGCGTGGAGGACACGCACGGCATCCTGGCGCTGCCCGGCCAGACGCTCATCGCGTCGAGCGAGGGGCTCGGCTGGCGGACGCTGTTCGCCTCGCGGCAGATCGAGCAGCCCTACACCGGCTATTTCCGGGCCTGCGCGGATCATCTGATCGTCATGCATCTCAGCGGCCCGGTCCGGATCGAGCGCGACTTCAGCGGCGAGCGGGCTTGTGCGAAGGTGCAGCGCGGCGGCCTGTTCATCCTGCCGGCCGGGCGCGATTTCGGCGTTTCGCTGGACGGCACGCTCGAGACGATCCACATCTACGTGCGCGGCACGATGCTCGATGCGGCGGCGCGCGAACTGGGCGTCGATCCCGCCACGCTTGCGATCATGCCGGGGCTCGGCGTCCACGATCCGGTGATCGAGCAGATGGGGATCGTCTGCTGCACGATGCTGGCCGAGCGCCAGTCGGGCTTCTTCGCCGATGCGGTGGCGCGGATCCTCGCGGCGCGGATCGTCGCCGCGCATTCGAGCGCGATGCACGCGGCATCGGCGTCGGCCGCCGGGTTGAGCAGCGACCAGATCGATGCCGTCCGCGATCTCGTCCACCGGCATATCGAAGAGGCGATCACGGTCGATTCCCTGGCGCTGGCGGCGGGTCTCTCGCCGGGGCAGTTCGCGCGCCGGTTCAAGCACACGACGGGACGCTCGCCCTATCAGTTCGTCATGGACGCGCGACTGGATCTGGCGCGCGACCTGCTGTTGCGCGGCGCGGCCATCGCCGAGGTCGCGGTGCAGACCGGCTTTACGCATCAGGAGCATCTGACGCGGATGTTCGGCCGCCGCTTCGGGATGACGCCGGGCCGGTTCCGCTCGGCCGCCATGCACTGACGCTGCCGGATCATGCAGAGGAAAACCCGTATCGTGCAGGACGGGCCTCGGCATCCCCCGGTATCGTCTGTTCGGATCAATCGCGCGCGACGCGAAGATGCAGGAGTTGGATATGGACGGTGTCGTAACCCAGTTCGGAAGCTTGCGCGACTATCGCAAGGGCGGGGTCGAGATCATCGACGACAACCCGAAGAACTACGTCTTTTCGAACGTGTTCGAGGTCGCCGACACCTCGGCGCCGTACGAGCGCGTCGCGGTCGGCAAAAATTTCGAATATGTGATCGAAACCGCCCGCGCCGAGGGCGTCTCCGGCTGGTTCGGCTGCGCCCATGACGAATTCGTGCTGTGCATGGATGGCGCGGTCGAGGTTCATTTCGTCAAGCTCGACGACCCGGACGCCGTGGTCGATCCGGAGGGCGAGGGCGCGGTGGCGCTCGGCGACGCGATCCCCGCAGGGCGAAAGATGGGGCGCGTCGTGCTCGGCCGCGGCCATATGGCGATGCTGCCCGTCGGTGCCGCCTATCGGTTCCAGGCGGACACGCCGTCCGTCATCCTGTTCCAGACCATCGAAGGTGCCGTCACCGTCCAGAAATGGGCGACGATCTGCCAGACCGAAGCCGCCTGAGCTTCAGAGGAGAATATCGAAATGGCTATGTCCGAAGCGCTGTTCGCTACCCAGCCGTCGACCGAAGGACTGCGCACCGATGTCGCCGTCCTGTCGACCAACAACCAGACCGGCTATCGCGCCTTCAAGGCGGGCAGCTTCGAATTCAGCCGCGACGAATATTTCGCGCGGCTGGCATGGCCGGGCGGGACGCACATCCTGCCGATCGACGTGTTCCTGCGCGCCATGATGCGCGACGTCGCCTGGGGCTTCTTTTACGGCGTGGTCAATTTCGACGGCGTGTTCGGGACGATCAACCATTATGGCGAAGTCACCGTGTTCGCAGGTCGTTTCAACGACGCCTATACCGCCGCGGGCCGCGATTACGAGGAACGCTTCGCCGCCAGCGTGCTGATGGGGGTGTTCAAGGATATCCTGTCGGACTGGACCAACAGCGGTTTCGATCCCTTCGCCGCACCGATGGAAACCGGAACGCCATGGGGCATCAAGAACGGCGACAATGACGAGGCGATCACGCGCCAGCGCGTCACCGCGCGCCGCATGGTCGGGCTGCCCGGCGATACGCCGGTGCGTTCCGACGCCAACGGCTTTCCGGTCAACCGCCAGTTCGCCGACGTCGCGCAGGATCAGCCGCTCGTCGAGGCCGAACCCGGCTTCGAGCATGAGGTGAGCGCCTACAATCTGTTCGGCTATCTCTCGCGCAGCGACGTGACGTGGAATCCCAGCGTCTGTTCGGTGGTGGGCGACAGCCTGTTCTGCCCGACGTCGGAGGAGTTCATCCTGCCGGTCGAACATGGCAACGACCGCTGCGAATGGTTCCTGCAACTGTCCGACGAGATCACCTGGGACGTGAAGGACAAGGATACCGGCAAGCCGCGGGCGCGCGTCCTCGCCCGTGCCGGCGACATCTGCTGCATGCCCGCCGACATCCGCCATCAGGGCTATTCGACCAAGCGGTCGATGCTGCTGGTGTGGGAGAACGGGTCGAGCAGGATTCCCGAGATGATCGCCAACGGTACGGCGCCCGTCGTCGCCGTCGATTTCTGAAGGTGACTGCGTGACGGGTCTACAGACGAAGCTGCTGATCGGCGGCAAATGGGTCGACGGCGTCGAGGGCGGAACGATCCGCGTCGACAATCCGTACAACGGCGCGCTGCTGGCCGAGGTCGCCGAAGCGACGGCGGCCGACGTCGATCTCGCCGTCGAGGCTGCCCGTGCCGCCTTCCCGGCGTGGAGCGCACTGGCCGCGCATGAGCGCGGCCGGCTGCTGCTGAAACTGGCCGACGCGATCGAGGCGGATGCCGCCAACCTCGCGCGGCTCGAGGCGATGGACACCGGCCATCCGATCCGCGACTGCCTGTCGCTCGACGTGCCGCGCACGGTGCTGTGCTATCGCTACTTCGGCGGCATGGCGGACAAGCTGGAAGGATCGGTGATCCCGGTCGACGCCGGCTTCCTGAACTATGTCGAGCGCGAGGCGATCGGCGTGGTCGGCGCGATCGTACCGTGGAATTTCCCGCTGATGTTCACCAGCTGGAAAATGGGACCGGCGCTCGCCGCCGGGAACACGATCGTCATCAAGCCGTCCGAGATCACGCCGCTGTCGACGCTGCGCATCGGCGAGCTGATGCAGCAGGTCGGCATCCCCGACGGCGTGGTGAACATCGTCACCGGCTACGGCCACACCGCGGGGCAGCGGATCGCCGAGCATCCCGGCATCGGCAAGGTGGCGTTCACCGGATCGACCAATACCGGGCGGACGATCGTCCATGCCTCCGCCGGCAACCTGAAGAAGGTGCAACTGGAGCTGGGCGGCAAGGGGGCGAACATCGTCTTCGCCGACGCCAATATCCCCGCGGCGGTCGGCGGCGCGGCCTTCGCGATCTTCCACAATCAGGGGCAGGCCTGTATCGCCGGCTCGCGGCTCATCATCCACGAAGACGTGGTCGACGACTTTCTCGACCGGTTCGCGACGCTTGCCCGATCGATCCGACTGGGCGATCCGCTCGATCCGGAGACGGAGATGGGGCCGCTGACCTCCCGCCTGCATCAGCAGCGCGTCCTGTCCTATGTCGAGGTCGCGCGCGAACAGGGCGGCGAGATCGTCACCGGCGGTCGCCAACCCGACGGCGAGGACTATGCCAAGGGGTGTTTCGTCGAACCGACGATCGTCCGCGCCCGCCCCGGCGACCGCGTCGCGCAGGAGGAGGTGTTCGGCCCGTTCGTCACCGTGCTGACCTTCCGCACCGACGAGGAGGCGCTTTCGATCGCCAACGGCACCGAATATGGCCTCGGCGCCGGCCTGTGGACCAGCGACCTGACGCGGGCGCACCGTATCGCCCGGCGGCTGCATGCCGGCATGGTCTGGATCAACTGCTACAAGCGCGTCCACCCCGCTTCGCCGTTCGGCGGCATGGGCCAGTCGGGCTATGGCCGCGAAATGGGTTTCGAGGCGATGCGCGAATATACCGTGCCGAAATCGGTATGGGTCAATGTCGACGCCCAGATCCCGCCCTTCTACCGGCGATGAGCGTCCAGACCTTCCGCTATGAGGGCCTGCCCGGGCGCGTGCTGTTCGGGCGGGGGGTGACCGCGCAACTGGCCGACGTCATCGGTCAGGTCGGCGGCACGCGCGCGCTGCTGCTCTCCACCGCACAGCAGGCGGATCAGGCGCGGACGCTGGCCATGCACGCCGGCGCGCTGATCGTCGGGCATTTCGCCGAGGCGACGATGCATACGCCGGTGGAGGTGACCGCGCGCGCGCTGGCGATGCTGAACGACCTGGATGCCGATTGCGTCGTCGCGATCGGCGGCGGTTCGACGATCGGGCTCGGCAAGGCACTGGCGCTGCGTACCGACGTGCCGCAGGTCGCGGTCGCCACCACCTACGCGGGGTCGGAAATGACCCCGATCCTCGGCGAGACGGCGGGCGAGCGCAAGACGACGCAGCGCACGCTCAACGTCTTGCCGGAGGCGGTGATCTACGACGTCGACCTGACGCTCGACCTCCCGGTCGCGATGACGGCGACCAGCGGGCTGAACGCCATCGCGCATGCGGTCGAGGGACTGTACGCGCGCGACACCAATCCGGTGATCGGTCTGTTCGCGGAGGAGGCGGTCGGCGCCTTCGCCGCGGCGCTCCCCCGGTTGATCGACACGCCGCGCGATCCGGAGGCACGAGCGGAGGCGTTGCGGGCGGCGTGGTTGTGCGGCATGGTCCTTGCGACGACGTCGATGTCGTTGCACCACAAATTGTGCCACACGCTGGGCGGCGCGTTCAACCTGCCGCATGCCGAGACGCACAGCGTGGTCCTGCCCCATGCGCTCGCCTATAACGCACCCGCCGCGCCCGGCGCGATCGCCGCGCTGCGCCGTGCGTTCGGTGGCGAGGATCCCGTGACGGCGCTGGTCGCGCTGGCGCGGCGGATCGGGGCACCGACCGCATTGCGCGATATCGGCATGCCGGCGGACGGGATCGACCACGTCGCCGACGAGGCGTTGCGCAATCCCTATTGGAACCCGCGGGCCGTCGAACGCGACGGAGTGCGCGCGCTGATCGCGCGTGCCTACGCCGGCGACCCTCCGGCAGCCTGAGACGCAGCGATGGCCACAACGACCGACGACGGCTGGCGGCTGCGACCCAATGCGCCGGCATCGGGCCGCGTGCTGGGCGATGCGGCACTAATCGCAGAGGGGCAGGCGCGACAGTTCGTGTTCGGTCGCGGGCGCAGCGCCTTCGGCATGTTCGTCGTGCGCCGCGACGGCCGCTATTTTGGCTATCTCAACCTCTGCCCGCATTATTCGCTGCCGCTGAACCACCAGGCCGACCGGTTCCTGAATGACGGACAGATCGAATGCGTCCAGCATTTCGCCCGGTTCGCGATCGAGGACGGCCGCTGCCTGTCCGGGGCGTGCGAGGGGGAGGGGCTGTGGCGCATTCCGGTGATCGTGACGCCGGACGGCCAGCTGGCGATCGCGTGATGGACCGGTTCCTGTTCCACGCGGTCGATCGCCCCGGCACCGCCGCCTTGCGGCAGCGGCTGCGCGAGGCGCATCGCGCGTCGATCCGGCGATCCGACCCCGAATGCCGCTGCATCCTCGGCGGGCCGTTGCTCGACGCGGCCGGCACGATGACCGGCTCCGCGCTGGTGTTCGCGGCGGTCGACGCCGCCGCGGTCCACGCCTTCATGGCGAGCGACCCTTATCTGCTGCATCGCCTGTTCGAACGGATCGATGTCCGGCCGTGGGCGATCGGGCTCGGCGCGATCGCCTGACCGGTCAGACCCGCTCGACCGCGAGCGCGACACCCATGCCGACGCCGACGCACATCGAGGCCAGTCCCAGCCGGCCGCCGCGTGTCTCCAATTGGTGTACCAGCGTGAGCGCGAGCCGCGCGCCGCTCATGCCGAGCGGGTGGCCGAGCGCGATCGCGCCGCCGTTCGGATTGACGTGGGCGGCATCGTCGGCGATGCCGAAATGGCGGAGCACGGCGAGCGCCTGGCTGGCGAACGCCTCGTTGAGCTCGATCGCGTCGAATGCGTCGATGCCGAGGTTCAGCCGCGCGAGCAGCTTCTCGATCGCCGGCACCGGCCCCATGCCCATCACCCGCGGTTCGACCCCGGCCGCGGCGAAACCGAGAATGCGCGCACGCGGCGTCAGACCCTCGCGCGCGATCGCCGCGTCGTCCGCGATCAGCAGCGCCGCCGCACCGTCGTTGATTCCCGAGGCATTGCCCGCGGTCACCGTGCCGCCCGCGAACAGCGGCCGCAGCGCCGCCAGCGCTTCGATCGTCGTGTCGGCGCGCGGATGTTCGTCGACGCGCGCCTCCGCCGACGGCGCGCCGCGCCGTTGCGGCAGCGGTACCGCGACGATCTCCTCGGCGAAGAAGCCCGCCTGATGCGCCGCCGCCGCGCGCTGCTGGCTGCGCAGCGCGAACGCATCCTGATCGGCGCGGCTGATCCGGTGGTCCTCCGCGACGTTCTCACCGGTGCGCGGCATCGTCTCGGTGCCGTACAGCGCCTCGAGCAGCGGGTTGACGAAGCGCCAGCCCATCGTCGTGTCCTCCAGCGTCTGGCCGCGCCCGAACGCCCCGTCCGCCTTGCCGACCACGAACGGCGCACGCGTCATGCTTTCGACCCCGCCGGCGATGGCGAGGCCGATCTCGCCGGCGCGGATCGCGCGCGCCGCGCTGCCGACGGCGTCGAGACCCGAGGCGCACAGCCGGTTGAGCGTGACCCCCGGCACCGTATGCGGCAGACCGGCGAGCAACAGGCTCATCCGCGCGACGTTGCGATTGTCCTCGCCGGCCTGGTTGGCACAGCCGAGATAGACTTCGTCGATCCGCGCCGGATCGAGCGACGGCTGGCGGGCGAGCAACGCACGGATCGGCACGGCGCCCAGATCGTCGGCACGGACCTTCGCCAGCGCGCCGCCGTAACGCCCGATCGGCGTCCGCACCGCATCGCAGATATAGGCGTGGGTCATGCTGATCTCCCGGCGGTATCGTCCGCAAAGGTGAGGGGGACGCCGCACAGGCGGCGCAGTTCGTCCGCGTCGAGACCGTCGACGACCCGGCGAACGCGCGCGCCGTCGGGACCGAGGTCGAAGATCGCCAGATCGGTATACAGGCGCGAGACGCAGCCGATCCCGGTCAGCGGATAGCTGCAGCGATCGACGAGCTTGCTGCTTCCCTGTTTGGTGAGCAGATCCATCATCACGGACGTACGCTTGGCACCGATCGCCAGATCCATCGCGCCACCGACCGCCGGGATCGCATCGGGCTCGCCCGTATGCCAGTTGGCAAGATCGCCCGTCACCGACACCTGGAAGGCGCCGAGCACGCAGAAATCGAGGTGGCCGCCGCGCATCATCGCGAAGCTGTCGGCGTGATGGAAGAAACTGCCGCCGGTCAGCAGCGTGACCGGCTGCTTGCCCGCATTGATAAGTTCGGGATCCTCGTCGCCCGCCGCCGGCGCCGGCCCCATGCCGAGCACGCCATTCTCGCTGTGCAGCAACACGTCGCGATCCGCGCCGAGGTGATTGGCGACCCTGGTCGGCACCCCGATGCCGAGATTGACATAGGCGCCATCGGGAATGTCTTCGGCGACCAGTCGCGCCATGTCGTCGCGGCTCCAGCGGTTCATACGATGGCTCCTTCATGCGCGGACGGCACTTCGACGACATATTGCACGAAGATCCCGGGCGTGACGATCGCTTCCGGATCGAGCGTTCCGAGCGGGACGAGTTCGGCCACCTGCGCGATCGTGCAGGTCGCCGCCATCGCCATGATCGGCCCGAAATTGCGCGCGGTCTTGCGATAGACCAGATTGCCCCACGGATCGCCGCGATGCGCCTTGATGAGCGCGAAATCGGCGCGCAACGGATATTCGAGGATATAGTCGCGTCCGTCGATCGTCCGCGTCTCCTTGCCTTCGGCGAGCAGCGTTCCGTAGCCGGTCGGCGTATAGAATGCGCCGATGCCCGTGCCCGCCGCATGGATCCGGGCGGCGAGATTGCCCTGGGGTATCAGCTCCAGCGCGATGCGCCCGGCGCGATAGGCGGCGTCGAAATGATGCGAGTCGGATTGTCGCGGGAAGGAGCAGATGATCTTGCGGACCCGCCCCGCGGCAATGAGCGCGGCCACACCCGTGTCGCCATTGCCCGCGTTGTTGTTGATGATCGTGAGATCGCGAGCCCCCGTATCGATCAGACCATCGATGAGTTCGTTCGGCATGCCGGCAGTGCCGAAGCCGCCGATCATGATCGTTGCGTTATCCCCGATCGCGGAAAGCGCATGCTCGATTGATGCGGACGATTTATCAAGCATGATCTGGCCTTGTCGAAATGTCGAACTGTGTTCCAAACGACTTGGTACGGCGATGGCATTACGTGGATTGTAATCCGGAACTAGGGTCGCGCTTGTCTAAGATGACAGGTTCCTTTCCGTAAAAGAACTGGCCGGCAAGGCGCTATGCCGATCGGTCCGCCTGACGTATCTCCTGCCTGATCGATCGACCCATGCGGGTCCCGCTTCTTCGGACGGTGCGAAGAAGCGGGATGCCGGCATGACGGGAAGTGCGACTGCAACATCCCGACCGAGCCCTGCCTGGTGGGGCGTTCGATCCACCCTAGAATTTCAGCGTCGTGCTCACGAAGAAGGCACGTCCATAAGGGTCGTAGGTCGACGGATAGGTGTTGGCCTGTTCCTGATTGTCGCCGAGGATCGGCGGCTGCTTGTCGAACAGATTGTTGACGCCGACCGACCAGGTGAAGCCGGGCTTGACCTCGAAGGCGGTGGTCAGATCGAAGTAATTGTACGCCTTGATGTGGTTGACCGAATATTCGCCCGAATCGTCGTCGACCGGCGAAAGGTAGCGATAGAGCAGCGACACCGTCACCGGCCCGCTCGCCCAAGTCGTGCGGCCCGACAGGCGCCATTTGGCATAGGGGTTGCCACAGGTGACGCCGAACTTGCCCGCGCAGTCGATCGTCAGGTCGGCGATCGCCGCGAGCGGATTGTAATCGAACGCGATCAGGCGCGTGCCGCTGAACCGCAGGTCGAGCCGGCTGGTCTGCTCGCCGAACAGCCCGAAACCCAGCTGCGTGCGATAGCGCGCCTCGAAATCGACGCCGCGCGTGCTCACCCCGCCGGTGTTTGACAGCGTGTTGACCGCATCGGTGATCGCATAGCTGTTGGCGTCGCGCGGCAGGGCGGCGCAATAGCCGGTGTCGTACGGCGTATAGCCGTTGCCGGCATCGCCGTAACAGGCGCGGATGAGGTTCGAGGTGCCGGCCGAGGCGATGTAATTGGCGATCTTGATCTTGTAATAATCGACGGTGAGCGAGAAATTGCGCAGGACGCGCGGCTGCAGAACGATGCCGGCGGTATAGGTGTCCGACGTTTCCTCGCGCAGATTGGGATTGCCGCCGGTGATGCTCTGGATCTGCGTGCTGCCGCCGTCATAGGCGGTGCCGAGCAGTGCCGCCGGGACCCCGGACGAGAGGCAGCTTGCGCGCAAATTGGCGTTGCTCACCGCCGTCGCCGTCGTGCAGAGGTCGGTCGCGGTCGGGAAATCCTGTGCGGAACCGCTGAACAGGTTGCTGACCGTCGGCGCCCGCACCGCACGCGCATATTGGCCGCGCAGCGAAAGGTCCTGGACGATTCCCCAGACGACGCCGCCCGAATAGGTGTTCACCGACTTGGCCGCGGTCGAATAATAGGAATAGCGATAGGCGCCGTTGACCTCGAGCCGTTTGACGAACGGCTTGTCGGCGAGCAGCGGCACCGCGATCTCGGTATAGGCTTCCTTGACGTCATAGCCGCCGCTCAGCCCCTCGCCGGCGTTGAAGCCGACGACGTCGCCCGACGACAGCGAGAAATCGGGGCTGTAGCTGCCCTTCTCCTTGCGATATTCGGTGCCGAAGACGATCCCCGCCGGCCCCGCGCCGAGGTCGAACAGATGGTTGTTGGTGATCGACGCGCTGGCGACCTGTTCGGTGATCGTGCTGCCGTTCTGCACCGGAATGCTGATGAACGATGCCGCATCCGCGCCGATATTGCCCTCGCCGAAGATGTTGAGCGGGACGCAGCCGTTGCTGGTGTTGGCGCAGACCAGATTACCGCCGGCGTCATAGGTGGTGCGCAGCGCCTGAAGCACGCGGCTGCGCGAGACGTTGCCGGTCTGCGTCTCGGTAGAGCGGGTGCGGGCGTAACTGTAATAGGCGTCGTAGGCCCAGCCGCGGCCGATGTCGCCATTGGCGCCGATCACCGTGCGATAGGCGGTGTTGTCGTTGCTGGACACGCGATTGCCGACCTCGCTGAGGCGGCGGTAGATGGTCGAGGTGACATAGCCGTCGCCGTCGGTATCGAGCCCGCGCAGCAACGCCTGCGAACCGGCGGACAGGAACGAGGAATCGACGTCGAGCGCGACCGAGCCGGTGAACGGCGTCGGCGCCAGCTGGTTCTTGACGCGATTGTTGATGAACTGGCCCTCGGCATAGATGTTGAGCGCCGGGCTCACCTCGTAATGCGTCTGCGCGCTGATCAGCAGGCGCTTCTGCGGCACCTGCAGGTAATTGTAGGGGGCGTAATTATAGGCGTCGGTCGCAGAGTTATAGGCGCTGTAGCTGCCGTCGGTGGCGAACTTGCGGTTGACCCCGCCGATTGCAAAGCGCGTGCCGGGGATCGAGCCGGAGCCGCCGGCGATCAGGCCGCCCGATCCATCGTCGACCAGCGCCTGCCGCGCATAGCTGCGATCCGCCTGCAGGATGCCGTCGCGCTTGGTGTAATCGACGTAGAAGGTCGCATTGCCGCGGCCGTCGGCGAAATTGCCGCCGAGCAGCAGATTGGAATTGAAGGTACCGCCGTCGCCCGCGCCGTTGATGCGATAGCTGGCGTTCGCCTGCGCGCCGCTGAAATCCTTCTTCGTCACGAAATTGACGACGCCCGCGATCGCATCCGAGCCGTAGACGGCGGAACGGCCGCCGGTGACGATATCGACGCGTTCGATCAGGCCCGCGGGGATCGTGTTAAGATCGACGATCTGGCTGGAATCGTACGAAACGTAGCGCCGGCCATTGACCAGCACGAGCGTGCGCGTCGCGCCGAGGCCGCGCAGATCGGTGGTCGCGACGCCGCCGCCGGGATTGTTCGACGCACTGGTCACGCTGGGGACGAGCTGCGGCAGGTCCTTGATGATATTCTCGACGTTGACCTGCCCGGACAGCGCGATCTCGCGCGCGCTCACCACCGCGATCGGCGAGGCCTGTTCGAGCTGCTGCCCACCGAGGCGCGATCCGGTGACGACGATCTCCTGTCCCTCGCCATTCTGCTCGGCGCTGTCCTGCGCGGCGGCGGTCGCGGCGGGATCGGTTTGCGCCCAGGCGGGCTGGGCGACGCCCAGCAACAAGGTAGACGCCAGCAGGCGTTTGCGAACGACCAGACGCATGTCTTCACTCCCAGAAATTCAACTGATTTTTCGGCGATCGAATGTTGCGGAGTTAGTCCGCAGGCCTTGGGTGGCGGCCAAACGCCATCATGACAATGTCGTAATCTGGAAGAGGCGCAGCATTTCTTGGATGAGTTGTCGGACAGCCACGGTTTGCTTCAGTATCAAGTCGAATGATACATGGAGAAACATTGTTTCCCGATGGATATATATCAAAATGTTAACGGGGTGCTGCCGGAATGAGGAAGGCGCATCGTTGCTGGGCCGCCAAGTTTGTCATTTGCAACGTGTGGAAACATCAGGGAAAATCATTGCTGGCAGGAAAGCCGTTTCCGCCCCGCCCGGGGTCCAGCAAAGGAAACGGAAGGATGACCCAGGACGTCCTGCGAAACGTCGCGCACGGCCCGGTGGCGGCGCACCTCCCGGTCGCAGGCGACGACGCACCCGTACGCGTGCTCGTCGTCAACCGCGATTCACAGGCGGCGTCGGTGCTGGTGGCGATGCTGTGCGATCATGGCTTCCTCGCCGAGGCGGTCGGCGTGACGGCCTTGCGCAATGGCGCCGGCGGTCAGGATTGCGATCTCGTCATCCTCGACATGATGGTCTGTGAGGATGGCGGCCTGGCGATGCTGCGGATGTTGACGCAGCGGCGGCATTGCCCAGGCGTCATCATGCTCAGCCGCCATGCCAGCGAAGTCGACCGGATCGTCGCGCTCGAAATGGGGGCCGACGATTGCGTCGCGAAGCCGACCAGCCCGCGCGAGATGCTGGCGCGAGTCCGGTCGGTGGTGCGCCGCCGCAGCCGGACGCCGGCGGTTGCGGCGGTCGATATCGGCGAGGCCGGGCTGGATCGGGACAAAAGGATCGCGGTCGCGCGGTTCGCCGGCTGGACCTTCGAAGTCGAGACGCGCACGCTTACCTCGCCCGCCGGCGCGGTGGTGCCGTTGACCAACGGCGAATATGGCATGCTGCTGAGGTTCGTCGCCCAGCCCCGCACGGTACAGTCTCGCGAGCGGCTTGCGGTGGCCAGCGGCAAGCCGGCCGGCGGGCAGCGCGACCGGACAATCGACGTCAACGTCAGTCGGTTGCGCCGCAAACTCGCCGATCACACGGCGGACGAACTGATCCGCACGGTGCGCAGCGGCGGCTATCTGTTTATGCCGGTCGTCGCCTGCGATCCCGCGACGAACGGCGGCTGTTAGCGATTTGAAGGGAGGTCGGAATCCTGTGCGCGGCCCGGCGACCCTTGATCGTGCCGTCGCCGTGGCGGCGCCTGACGCTCTTGCCGCGACCGCTCCGCCTGGCGGATGATGAGCATCTGGCCGGGACAAACGTCTCAAGAAGATGCACGTGGTAAGATCCGACCCAGCGCAGGACCCGAGAGAGCTTCTGACGGTGATGCGCCGGATGCGTCCGGCATTGATGGCGTTCTTTCTCCGGCGGCTGCACGATCGGACCCTGGCCGAGGATCTGGTCCAGGACATGTTCGTCCGAATCGCCGACATGGGCGGTCGAACCGCCGGCAATCCCGAAGGCTATATCTTCCAGGCCGCCGCCAACCTGCTGCGCGACCATGTCCGCCGCGAGGCGACGCGGTCCCGCTACGCCCAGGCGTGGATGGAGGACGGCACGCTCGGCATCGACACGTTCGACGCCGAGCGGCTGCTCGCGGCACGGCAGAGCGTCAGCTGCGTCGCCAGCACGCTAGGCACGCTGCCCGACCGGACCCGGCAGATCTTCATCCTGTATCGGCTGGAGGCCATGCCGCGTAAGGTGATCGCCGCGGCCTTCGGCATTTCGGTCAGCGCCGTCGAAAAGCATATCGCGAAGGCGATGCAGGCGCTGCTGGCCAATCTTGAGGATATACGATGACCGGCAGCCTCGGGTCGACCGACCAGGACAATGCGATCATCTGGTGCATGCGGCTGAGCGAGGGGGCTCTGACCGCCGCGGAGCAGCAGGACCTGCGCGACTGGCTCGCGGGCGACGCCGCGCGTCAGGAGCAGCTCGATCTGGCCCTCGCGGTCTGGACGGGGCTGGAGGCGGATGCCGAGGCGCCGGAGCTGCTCGGCCTGCGCCGCGAGGCGCTCGGTGCGATGCACCGGGCGGAACGGCGACGCTGGATGCGCGGTGCCGTGCTGCCGGCAGGCTGGCGCGCGCTGGCGGCGGTCGTCGCGCTCGTCGCGGTGGCGCTCGCTACGATGGTCTGGCAGCGACACGGCGGCACCTCCTATCGCACCGGCATCGGCGAGCGTCGGGTGATCGCTTTGGCGGACGGGTCGCGGCTGTCGCTCGACGCGGACAGCGCGGTCTCGGTCGCTTTCAGCGACCAGCGCCGCGATCTTACGCTGGAACGCGGGCGTGCACGCTTCAAGGTGGCGAAGAACCCGCTCCGCCCCTTCGCCGTCCATATCGGCGACGATGTCGTTGTCGCCACCGGGACCGAATTCTCGGTCGAGCGTCTCGCCGGCGAGATGCGCGTCGCGCTGTTCGAGGGGCGCGTCGCGGTCCTGCACGACGGCCGGCACGGTCCGGTCGCCGCGCTGACCCGACGCGAGGGCGCGATCGTCGCTGCCGAGCGGGCGCTCGCGCCGGGCTCGGAGCTGCGGATGCCGTTCGGCCAGACGATCGGCGGGATCGCGCCGATCGGTCTCAACGACGGCATGGAGGAGGGGCAGATGAGCTTCACCGCCGAGGCGCTGGGCGTCGCGGCCGAGCGGATGAACCGCTATGCCGGCGCCCACCGGATCGCGGTTGCGCCCGATGTCGCGGCGCTGCGCATCAGCGGCGTCTTCAATGCCGGCGACAGCGACGCCTTCGCCCAGGCCATCGCCGCCACCTTTCCGGTGCGCGTCACGCGCGATGGCGACACGCTGCGGATGGTCGCGCCCTGACCGTCCAATCTGATACCAAATTGCGGCAATGGTTATAAAAATGTTGGAAAGCTGCTGAGCATTCCGCCCGGTCGTCCGTCATAAAACCACAACATAAAAGAGGGGTGTGACATGATCGGGACTCGACGCATCGGTGCCGCCGTCAGCAGCGCGGCAATCGCCATCGTGATGATCGCCTCGCCGGCGCTGGCCCAGCAACGATCCGTGCAGGTCGATATCAAGGCGCAATCGCTGGGTCAGGCGTTGCGCACCTTCGGTCGTCAGGCGCGTATCCAGTTGGTGTTCGACGAGGCCCTGCTCGGCAACCGCATCGCGCCGGCCGTGGCGGGCAGCATGACGGTCGACGCCGGACTCGACCGCCTGTTGCAGGGCAGCGGGCTGACCGTCGCGCGGACATCGCAGGGCGTGTACGTCATCAACCGCGGTGCGGCGTACACGCCGGTCGCGATGACGACGCAGGCGGGCGCCGCGACCGCTGCGCCGCAGGCCGCTGTGCCGCCGGACCCGGTGACGCCCGATGGCGCCGACGTGATCGTCACCGGCTCGCGCATCCGCTCCAAGAACCTCGTCGAGACCGCGCCGGTGACGAGCGTCGGGCAGGCGGAGATCAAGCTGCAATCCGCATTCAGCGTGCAGGAGGTGCTCAACCGCGTTCCGGCGATCAAGAACAGCGACACCAACCTGTCGAACGGCAACGGCCGCCAGCAATTCGACTTCCACGGGCTCGGCACCAACCGGACGCTGACGCTGATCGACGGTCAGCGGATCGGCGTCACCGAGGGGATCGACGCTTCGGTGATCCAGGTCGGGTTGATCGAGCGCGTCGACCTGCTGACCGGTGGCGCCTCCGCCGTCTATGGCTCCGACGCGATCGGTGGCGTCGTCAATTTCGTGCTCCGCAAGAATTTCGAAGGCGTCAACGCCAACGTCAATTACGGTTTCTACAACGCCGACAACAGCGACAATATCGCCGCGCAGGCCGCCCGCAACGCCGGCTTCGCCGTCCCCAGCGGGTCGCGCAACGACGGCGGCCGGTTCGACGCCAACATCAGCATCGGCCACAATTTCGCCGGCGGGCGAGGCAACATCTCGGTCTTCGGCGCCTATAGCCAGGTCGAGCCGGTGCTCGCCTCGTCGCGGTCCTTCTCGGTCTGTCCGATCACCTTGTCCGCGCAGACGGTGGTCTGCGCCTCGCCCTCCTCGGCGACGCCGGCGGGCTATTTCCAGGCGCTGTCGGGGCCGGCGCAGAACGGGACGATCTTCAGCAACGCGGCCGACGGCTCGCGCGCCTTCGTGCCCTACACCGGCGCCAACGGCTATAATTACAACGAGACCTTCTACTTCCAGCGCCAGAACACCCGCTACAACGGCGCGGCGTTCCTCAATTACGAAGTGTCGCCGGCGATCCAGCTCTACGCCAACGGCCTCTACCTCAAGTCGAACGCGACCAGCCAGTCGGACCCGGCGACGATCCAGCCCGGGTCGGTGGCCTACAACATCAATTGCGACAATCCCCTGCTGTCCGCGCAACAGGCGCAGTCGCTGTGCGGCACCGCGGCGGGGACCGCGACCAACGTCACCACCGATGTGCGCTATCGCTTCACCCAGCCGCAGGTGACGCGTTCGTCGAACGAAATCTATCGCGGCGTCGCCGGCGTCCGCGGCGATCTCGGCAGTGCGTGGCATTATGACGTCGGCGGCGTCTATTCGACCACGCTCTACCGGCAGCGCCAGCTCAACCGCGTCGATCCGGCCAAGGTCGCCAATGCGTTGCAGGTCGTCGACGTCAACGGCGTCGCGACCTGTGCGTCGGTGGCGATCAACCCCGGCTGCGTGCCGCTCGACATCTTCTCCACCGCCGGCCCCAGCCAGGCGGCGATCGACTATCTGTCCTACGGCGAGGGCGGCGGCCTGTTCCGCGAACGCTACGAACAATGGGTCGGCAATGCCAACGTCACCGGCGATCTCGGCGAGTACGGCATCCGCAGCCCGCTCTCGACAAAGGGGATCAACATCGCGCTCGGCACCGAATATCGCGCCAACACCTATCGCTCCAATCCCGACGCGGCCTATCAGGCGGCATTCGGATCGACGCCGAACCGGCTGTCGAACCACGCCTTCGACGTCTACGGCGAGGTCAACGTGCCGCTGGTCAGCGATCGCCCCTTCGTCCGCGATCTGAGTTTCGGCGCGGCGATCCGCGGCTCGAACTATTCGGGGGTCGACAAGATGCGCTCGACCTACAAGATCGACGGCAGCTGGCGTCCGATCGAGGATCTGCTGCTGCGCGCCAGCTACAACAAGGCGACGCGCGCGCCGAGCATCTACGAATTGTCGTCCAACGCTGCGGTCAGTTACGGCACGCTCGACAGCAACACGCTGGGCGATCCCTGCGCCGGCGCCAGCCCGTCGGCGAGCCTCGCGGTGTGCCAGAAGACCGGCGTCACGCAGGCGCAATATGGCGCGATCCCGCAATGCCCGGACAATCTGTGCACCGTGCGCAACGGATCGCAGGGCCTGGTGACGCCGGAGATCGCGCACACCTATACCTATGGCCTGGTACTGACGCCGCGGATGCTGCGCGGCCTGTCGATCACCGCCGATTATTACAGCATCGAGATCGAGAACGGCATCGGCTATTACCGCGCCATCGACTTCCTGCAGACCTGCGCCAACACCGGCTATGACTTCTTCTGCGGCCAGCTGGTCCGCAACCCGGACGGCCGCCTGTTCAGCAATGCCGGATCGTCGAGCGGCTATATCAACCAGGGCTATAGCAACCTCGGCAAGACGAATGCGCGCGGGTTCAACTTCTCGGCGAATTACGATACGCGTGTCGGCAATTGGGCGCATTTCTCGACGAGCTACGTCGCGACGCTGCAGACCGCGAAGGGCGGCGACCTTGGCCTGCCCGACACCGACTTCAACGTCGTCGGCCTGTTCGGACCCTATGCGGGGCAGGGCTATCGCCGCTACCAGCATAATTTCCGCTTCACCCTCGCCTCGCCGGACAGCGCGCGGACGCAGGGTCTGGTGTCGCTCAACTGGCGGCACAATTCGGGGCTGAAGAATTCGCGGCTCGACGGCAATCCGATCTTCGGTGCGGACGATCCCAACGTTCCCGACCAGTACAAATATCTACCGGCCTATGACGTGTTCGACCTCAGCACCAGCGTCACCGTGTCGCGCAGCCTGACGCTGCGGGTCGTCGTCAACAATCTGCTCAACGCCAATGCGCCGGTCCGCCCCAGCCCGCCGCTCGAGGCGGCGGAGCGGGTCAATACGTCGCCATCGGTGTATGATGCGCTCGGCCGCTCGATCAACATGGGAGCAACGCTCAATTTCTAGGCCGACCTCTCCGATCGGCGACGACGGATCGCCGGCGGTCTCGCGCCGCGACCTGCTCGCCGGGGGAAGCGGCGCGGTGATCCTGGGCCTGCTCGCCAGCGGTGACGCGGCGCTGGCGCAGGAAAGCGCGCCGACCCGCAGCCATCGTCTCGTCGCGACCGCGCCTGCCGGCGAGTGGCTGCTCGGCCATCCCGTCGGCAACGGCCGGATCGGCGCGATGATGGGTGGTGGCGTCGCCAGCGATACGATCTCGCTGAACCACGACACGTTGTGGACGGGGCAGCCCGCGACGTCGCCCGATCACGACGGGCGCGCCGAGCTGGCGGCGGTGCGTGCCGCGGTGTTCGCCGGCGACCCGCCCGCCGCGGACCGGCTGAGCAAAGCGCTGCAAGGCGCCTATAGCCAGAGCTACGCGCCGATGGCGAACCTCGTGCTGGCGATGACCCATGCCACGCCGCCGCGCGCATACCGGCGCGAGCTCGACCTCGACCGCGCGGTGGCGTCGGTCGCCTATCGCTGCGACGGCATCGGCTTTCGTCGCGAGCTGTTCGCCTCGCATCCCGACGGGATCATCGTGCTTCGGCTGAGCGCCGATCGTCCGGGTGCGCTGCATGGCCGGATCGGCCTGACGACGTCGTTGCGCGGCGATACCGTCGCCGACGGCACGACCCTCACGCTGACCGGCAAGGCGCCGACGCGCTGCGAACCCGATTATCGCAACCTGCCCGATCCCATCGCCTATTCGGACGAGCCCGGTCACGGCATGGCATTCGCGACCATCCTCTCCGTCGAAGCGCGGGGCGGCACCGTCGTCGCGCACGGCGATACCGTCTCCGTCCGCGGCGCCGACGAGATCGTCGTACGGATCGCCGCGGCGACCGGGTTCCGGGGCTTCGATCGGCTGCCCGATACACCACCGGCCGCGGTGGCGGCGGCGGCGGGGCGCGACCTCGCCGCGAGCGCGGACCGGCCGTTCGCGCTGCTGCTCGATCGCCATATCCGCGATCATCGCGCGCTCTATCGCCGCACCG
Source organism: Sphingomonas sp. GW821-FHT04B01 (assembly GCF_059420425.1). Lineage (NCBI taxonomy): Bacteria > Pseudomonadati > Pseudomonadota > Alphaproteobacteria > Sphingomonadales > Sphingomonadaceae > Sphingomonas > Sphingomonas sp. GW821-FHT04B01. Next base: position 82,740 of record NZ_JBWKTR010000005.1, read on the forward strand.
CGCTGTCGCTCTCCGCCGCGGATACCGACGCAGCGCAGGCCGAGCGGCTGTTCCATCTCGGCCGGTATCTGATGATCGCCTGCTCGCGCGCGGGAACCATGCCCGCCAATCTGCAGGGGCTGTGGAATGCCACGGTGCGCCCGCCGTGGAGCTGCAATTACACGACCAACATCAACCTGCAGATGAACTATTGGCCGGTGGAAAGCTGCAACCTGTCGGAATGCCATCTGCCGCTGATCGACCATATCGAGCGGCTGGCGGCGAACGGTGCCCGGACCGCGCGGACGCTGTACGGCATGCCGGGCTGGTGCGTGCACCACAACAGCGACCTGTGGGCGATGACGCATCCGGTCGGCGCGCGCGAGGGCGACCCGAACTGGGCGAACTGGCCGATGGGCGGGCCGTGGCTGGCGCAGCACGTCTGGGACCATTACCGCTTCACCGGCGATCGGCGCTTCCTCATCGACCGCGGCTTCCCGCTGCTGCGCGGCTGTGCCGAATTCTGCGCCGCCTGGCTGGTCGCCGATCCGGCGGGCGACGGACTGACCACCGCACCGTCGATCTCGCCCGAGAACCTGTTCATGGCCGCGCCGGGCAAGGCCGCGGCGGTCGGCGCAGGCTGCACGATGGACCTCGCGCTGATCCGCGAGCTGTTCGCGCATTGTATCGAGGCGGCGACGCTAGTCGGCGATACCAGCGATCTCGCCGCGCGCCTGTCGCGCCTGCTGGACCGGCTTGCCCCCTATCGGGTCGGGCGCTTCGGCCAGTTGCAGGAATGGTCGGCGGACTATGACGAGCAGGACCCCGGCCACCGCCACGTCTCGCACCTCTATCCGCTTTATCCCGGCACCGCGATCGATCCGCAGCGCACGCCGCAGCTGGCGCAGGCCGGCGCGGTCTCGCTGGCGCGGCGCGAGGCGCATGGCGGGTCGAGCACGGGCTGGAGCCGGGCCTGGGCGACGGCGATCTGGGCGCGACTCGGACGCCCGGCCGATACCGCACGGTCGCTGGCGGCCTTTCTGGCGCATAGCGTCGCCGCCAACCTGCTCGACACGCACCCGGCGCAACCGTGCCCCGTCTTCCAGATCGACGGCAATTTCGGCATCACCGCCGCGATCGCGGAGATGCTGCTGCAGAGCCACGGCGACGCCATCGCGCTGCTGCCGGCGGTGCCGGCGCACTGGGCGAGCGGCACGATAAGCGGGCTGCGCGCGCGGGGCGGCCATGCGGTGGACATCGCGTGGCGACCGGCGGTGGTCCGTGCGACGGTGACCGCGGGCGGCGACCGGCTCGCGGTGCGACCGCCGGCCGGGTTCGTCGTGACGGCGATACGGCAGGACCGCCGCGCACTCCGCTTCGCGCCGATTCAGGGCGTGACGCAAATCCACACCCGGCCGGGCCGACGCTATCGCATCACGCTGAGCCGGATTCCCGTCGGGGCGGCCTGATCGTCCCGAGCCTTCCCTCCTGCATCAGGACCAGCCATGTCGTCGCTCTCCCGCCGAACCCTTCTCGCTTCCGGTCTCGCCACCGCCGGCGTCGGCGCCGCCCGCGCGGCACCGCGCGCCGCGGCGGACGCTCCCCCCGCGGCCTATGGCGCGACGCCGTCGCCGCGACAGCTCGCCTGGCATCGGCGCGAGCAATATGCCTTCGTCCATTTTTCGATCAACACCTTCACCGATCGCGAATGGGGCTATGGCGACGAGAGCCCGGCGCTGTTCGATCCGACCGACTTTTCCGCCGAGCAGATCGTCGACGCGGCCAAGGCGGGCGGGTTGCGCGGCATCGTGCTGACCGCCAAGCATCACGACGGCTTCTGCCTGTGGCCGACGATGCTGACCGAGCATTGCGTGCGCAACAGCCCGTTCCGCGGTGGCAAGGGCGACGTCGTGCGCGAATTCGAACAGGCCTGTCGTCGCGCCGGCCTCGCCTTCGGCCTGTATCTGTCGCCTTGGGATCGCAACCACGCCGATTATGGCCGCCCCGCCTATATCGATTACTACCGCAAGCAGATCGTCGAATTGTGTACCCGCTACGGTCGATTGTTCGAATTCTGGTTCGATGGCGCCAATGGCGGCGATGGCTATTATGGCGGCGCACGCGAGACGCGCACGATCGACGCGGCCGCTTATTACGACTGGCCGTCGATGTTCGCGCTGGTGCACCGCTACCAGCCGCTCGCCTGTACCTTCGAACCGCTCGGCTCCGATGCGCGCTGGGTCGGCAATGAGGACGGCGTCGCCGGCGATCCCTGCTGGCCGACGATGCCCGACCACAAGCCCAGCCAGGCGGAGGGCAATGCCGGACTGCGCGATGGCCCGTTATGGTGGCCGGCGGAAACCAATACCTCGATCCGCCCCGGCTGGTTCTATCACGCCGACGAAGACGCCAAGGTCAAGGACCCGCAGCGGCTGGTCAAACTCTATGACGAATCAGTCGCCCGCGGCACCAATCTGATCCTCAACCTGCCGCCCGACCGCCGCGGCCGGCTGGCGGGCGTCGATACCGCGGTGCTCCGCGCCTTCGGCGACGCCCAGCGCGCGACCTATAAGGTCGATCTGGCCAAGGGGGTGATCGCGCGTGCCGATCATGAACGCGGCGCGCGCTTCGCTGCGGCCAAGGTGCTGGACGGCGATCCCGACAGCTATTGGTCGACACCGGATGGCGTACACACGCCGCAACTCGTGCTCGACATTCCGCCCGGCCGCAGCTTCGACATCATCCGCATCCGCGAATACCTGCCGCTCGGTGTTCGCGTCACGCGCTTCGCCGTCGATCTCGATACGGGATCGGGCTGGCGTGAGGTGGCGTCAGGCGCCTGTATCGCCGCGCAACGGATCGTCCGCCTCGCCGCGCCCGTCCAGGCACGACGATTGCGGTTGCGGATCACCGATGCACCCGTCTGTCCGGCGATCAGCGAGATCGCTTTGTTCCGCCAGACCGCCCCGGTCGCGGTCGCGCTGCCGAGGCCGCGCGCGGCCGATACCGTCCCGCCGTCGGCCTGGTCGATTGCTTCGTCGTCGGGGCCGGGCGTGGAGGCTCTGTTCGACGACGATGTCGGCACGTCCTGGCGGGTCCCGGTGGCGGAACGGTCGATGGCGGTGATGGTGGTGCTCAAATTCGACCCTCGGCAACGGCTCGGCGGCTTCGTTCTGACCCCATCGCGCGCGGTGATGACCGATGCCGCTCCTCCACGGCGGTATCGTGTCGAGGCCAGCGTGGACGGCAAGACTTGGAGCGATCTCGGCGCCGGCGAATTTTCGAACATCGCCAATGCCCTCTCGCCCCAGCGCATCGCTTTCGAGACCGTCATGCCCTGCGCCTATGTTCGCTTCAGCTTCATTGGCCTGGCGTCCTCGGCGCATCACATGGCGATCGCCGACCTGAAGCTTCTACGGGCGGGGTGACCCGGACGACACCGCAACCGACCGATGGCGGACGTGACGGCGGGATAGCGCGTCGATATCGTTGACCCCTGCCAGCGTCAGCGTGCGGCGGAACTCCTCGTGCAGCAGCGTCAGGAGACGATCGACGCCCGGCTCGCCGCCCGCGGCGAGGCCGTACAGATAGGGGCGGCCGATCGAGCAGGCGGTCGCGCCCAGGGCGAGCGCCTTCACCACGTCCGAGCCGCGCCGGATGCCACCGTCGCAGATCACGTCCGGTGCGTCGCCGACGGCGTCGCGCACTGCCTCGATCTGGTCGACCGGGGCAGGGGCACCGTCCAGCTGACGCCCGCCGTGGTTGGAGATCATGACGCCGGTCGCGCCCGAGCCGATCGCGCGGCGCGCATCCGCGGGCGTCATCACGCCCTTGATCGCCAGCGGTCCGTTCCATTCGCGGGCGAGCCATTCGACGTCGCGCCAGCCGACCGAGCGGTCGAACTGACCGCCGATATAATCGAACAGGCTCATCGGTCCCGCCGCCAGCACATCGACCTTGTGGCTGACGTTGGCGAGGTCGAACCTCGAGCCGGTCAGTGCGGGCAGCGACCAGGAGGGATGGAGCGCGAAGCTGAGCAACGAGCGGAGCGTCAGTTTCGGCGGCAGCGACAGGCCGCTGACCCGGTCGCGCTCGCGATTGCCGGCGACCGGCGTATCGACCGTCAGCGCGAGGCCGTGGAATCCCGCCGCCCGACAGCGTGCGACGAATTCGGCGGTGAGGCCGCGATCCTTGAAGATGTAGATCTGGAAGACCTTCGGCCCGGCGAAGGCCTGCGCGAGATCCTCCAGCCGCGTCGTGCCCATCGTCGAGAGGCTGTAGAGGAGCCCGTGTCGCGCGGCGGCGCGGGCGACGGCGTGTTCGGCGTGGCCGTGGAACATGCGGGTGAGGCCGGTGGGCGACAGCATCAGCGGCCACCGCGCGGGTTGGCCGAAGATACGGGTCTCCGTCCGGATCGTCGACACGTCGTTGAGGACGTCTGGAACCAGTTCATAGTCCGCAAAGGCGGTGGCGTTCCGCCGCAGCGACACTTCGTCGTCGGCACCGCCATCGATATAGTCGAAGATCGGCCGCGGCAGCCGGCGACGCGCCATCAGCCTCAGGTCGGCCACGTTGTTCGCCCGTTCGAGTCGCGTCATGCCGCACGCTGCGTCGGAAGCGCGCGGATCGACAACCGGTTTCGCTGTGCCGAAGCGCTTGGCGCCTGTGCGTGCCGATCGATCGCGCGGATCGGACGTGATCAGGGCTGCGGCGGTGCGTCCTTTTGCGCCGGCGGTTCGGCGGCTTGCGCGCGGTTCATGCTCTCGACCTCGGCCGCGGTCTTGAAGTCCAGCAATTCGACCTGGAAGACGAGATCGGCATTGGCCGGGATCGGCCCCGACGCCTGCGCGCCATAGCCCAGCGCGGCGGGGATGCAGAACCGGGCGACGCCCGACCGGGCCATCGTCTGCAGGCCCTGCGAGAAGCCGGGGATCACGCCGTTGACCGGCAGCGGCGAGCGCATGCCCTGATCGAACACCGCCCCCGTTGCCGCAAGATAGCCGATGTAATTGACCAGCACGACATCCCCTGCCGCGGGTTTGGCGCCGGCGCCGGCGCGCAGTACCGTCGATCCCAGGCCGGACGGTGCCGTCACCGAACACAGCCGCTGCCCCGCCGGGACGATGGGATTGAGCGGCAGCGCGATGATCGCATTGTCCGGCTTGGCCGGTGCGGGTGCCGCGGCCCGTGGCTTGGCGCGGCGGGTCGCCGCCGCGTCCGCCGGCAGCGGCGCGGCGAGCAACGGCAGGAGTGCCGCGAGGATCAGGCGGGATGAAGCGTGCGAAAGGAATGGCATGGACCCGGCTATATGCAAGGCCGGCGATCGACGCCAACCCGATGTCGCGCGCACGGCGTATTGAAGTCGCTATTGTTCGTGGCACGAACGAACCGCGCGCATTGGCGCGGCGTCGGGACGCGGCGTGAGGCCGGCAAGCGTCGTTGTGCGTTAGATGATTGTGCCGGTGCCGATCGATCTTGTGACGATGCCTTGGGAAATGCGCGCGACGCGGACAACGACGGCCGGCCGCTCGGATCGCGATCGCCGCTCGTGACGGTCGCCGCCCGCGAGACGGCGCTTGCGCTGCTGGCATCGCGATCCCCGGATGCGACGGTGTGTCCGAGCGAGGTGGCGCGCGCGATCGCGCCCAAGGAGGCCTGGCGAGACGCGATGCCGCTGGTCCATGCCGCGATCGATGGTCTCGTCGAGGAGGGCCAGGTGCGGCTCAGCTGGAAAGGGCGGCCTCTAGCCGTCCGCGACGGGCCTTATCGCATCGGTCACGCGACGCGGCCGTCGTAGGCCGGCGATCGAGTTCCGCCGTGCGGGCGCCATCACCGCCGATCCGTATCGACGGTCCGCTGGACGAAGCCCGCGACGTCGTCGAGCACCGGGGCACGACCGCGAAACGGGCGAGCGAGCGCCAGCAGGATGCCGATATGCCCCAGCTTGGCGTAGGCACGTTCGTCCACCGCCACGCCGCCGGCGCGCAACTTCGCGGCCAATGCCTGGCTGTTGCGCGGGCGCACGACGGTGTCGTCGCTGCCGTAGAGGAGCAATGCGGGCGGATCGCCGGCGCCGGCCCAGGTGACCGGCTGCGTCGCGGCGGGATCGGGTGACTGGCCGAAGGCGGCGCGGCTGGCCGCCACGTCGAAGGGGGCGAAGTCGTAAGGGCCGGCGAGCCCGACCAGGCCCTTGACCGCAGGTCGCGAAGCACCGAGCCAGCGAGGGTCCACCGCCAGCATCGCGGCGATATAGGCGCCGGCCGAATGGCCCATCAGCACCACCGATCCACCGTCGCCGCAATAGGCGTCGGCATGGGAGATGGCAAAGCGCACCGCCGCCGCGCCGTCCTCGACGAAGGCGGGATAGTGCACGTCGGGGACCAGCCGATAATCCGGCACGACCGTCACGAAGCCGCGCGCGGCCAAGGCGCGGCCGACGAAGGCATAGCCCGCGCGCGTGCCGCTGTTCCAGCTGCCGCCGTAGAAGAATACCACGACGGGTCGCGGCCGGCCGCAGGCGGCGCGCGGCGCGTAGACATCCAGCCGTTGGCGCGGCGCGTCGCCATAAGCGAGGTCCTTCGCGACGCGGATGCCGCCCCGATCCTTCGGCACCAGCCTGTCGAAGGTGGTCAATGGCGAACACGCCGCGGCGAGCGAGCCCAGCAGGGCGAGGACGCCGACGTGGCGGCGGACGGCTCGCGGTCGGATCATGCCGCCGGGGTCACGGGATGGACTGTCACGATGGCGGCCTTTCGCGGGAGGGCGAGGGCAGGACGAACGCTGGCGGGCATCGTTCCGTTTGCCCCCCGTCCGCGCCTGCGTCCGGACGGGCGTCAGTCCGGATAGCGCCGCAGCGTCTGGCGTATGCTGCCGGGCCGCGCGGCGGCGCCGGCATCGTTCACCAGATGGGCGATCGTGCCCTTGTCGTCCCCGAGCGAGATGGTGGTCACATTCGCGATGCGCACGCCGGGGGTGTCGGGCACCTCGACCGCGCTCGCCAGGACGATCGTCGGGTCCGCGGTGAAGTTCGCATAGACGCCCATGCCGATCGCCTCGTGACGGCGGACCCGGTCGGCGACCTTGTACGCGGCCCAGCCGCGCGGCGACCCCGGCCGCCAGGCGTGCTGGCTCGGCGGATCGTAGGGCAGTTCGTTCTGGTAGAAGAAGGTGCGGCCGTTCTCGCCGTTCCACACCGTCTGCCAGCCCTGGAAATGCTCCACGAACAACCCGTAACAGCATATGTCGTCGCCGTTGACGACGAGCCCGTGCTCACCCCGGCTTTCGGTCCAGCCGACGTGGACGCGACCACCGTCCCGATCGCCGTGGTCGGCGCGCCAGATCCACAGATGGTCGGCGATCACGTGATGGCTGTTGATCTCCAGGCACGTGCCGGCGTTGCCGATCGCGGCGCCGCCGACCCGGAAGAAGAGGTCGGCGAGCAGCGTCGGATTGGCGCGGTGGTCGCGCGCGGCGACCCGCGGCCCGACCTCCATCAACACCGGCGAGGATCGCGGCCCGGCGTCGATCAGCAGGCCGGCGATCGACACGCCCGGCACGTCGGCGACCGTCATCGCGGCATTGCCCGCCTCGCTGAGCAGCGTCGCGAGCCCCAGTCCGAGGACGATCGTGTCCGCCCGGACGACGCGGATCGGCTGGCGCAGCCGGTAGACGCCCGGGGTGAGCAGCAGGTGGCGCCCCGCCGCCAGCGCGCGGTTGATCGCCGCGATCGGCGTCGCGGGGGTGGCGATGAGGAAGTCGTCCAACCCCACGACCCGGCCGTCGGGCCGGCCCTGCCAGGAGATACCGGTCGCATCGCGACGCAGCGCCGGCACGAACACCGCCCAGCGGCCGTCGGCGGCGACGTGGAGGAACGGCTTCTCGCGCATGCGCGGCACCGACGGCAGCGTGGTGATCGGCGGTTCCGGAAAGCTGCTGGCCGGCGCGCCGACGACGCCCATGAACATCATGTTCCAATTGGCGCCCTGCCAGCCGCCGATCTGCGAACTGCGGGTGAACCATTGCTGCTGCGTGCCCGAACGGATCGTGCCGTCGATGCGGCAATCGGCCATGAAGCCGCCGCTCGACCAGCCGCCATCGTCCAGCGCGAGATCCCCCGCGAGGTGGACACGGCGATAGGGCGCCGCCTGCGAGACCGCCCAGCGATCCGCGCCATCGGGCGGACGGACGGCGAGGTTCTCGACCGCACGCCAGAAATTGACCAACGCCATGCCCTTGGCCCAATCGGCCTCGGCATGGACGTGTCCGGTGACCGTCACGTCGCCGGGGCGCAGGCCGAGACCCGCCACCTGGGTGAAGAAGCCGACGTTGATGTCGAGCCGGTGCGCGCCCGGTTTGAGCAGCACGGCATAACGGCGGTCGGTGAAATGCGCGCGCTCCTGCTGCGCGAACCAGCCGTCGATCCGGCGCTGCGCGTCCGGCATGCCCGGATCGACGACGAGCACGTTGGGACCGAAATCGGGGTCGCCCATCGACGCACGCGGTCTCGCGCCGGCAGGGGCGAGGCCGATGGCGGCGATGCCGGCCAATACGCCGCGCCGTGTCGTCTTCGAGGTCAACCCGTTGTCCGCCAAGTCAAATCTCCCCGCGATGTTGCGCTACCTTAGCGCTTCACCGTCGTGCGTCACGACGATAGGGTCCATCCGACAGGAAAACGGGGGATCACCATGCACGGACTGCCTTGGCTCGGAGCCGCCGCTCTCGCATTCGCCATGCCGGGCGCGCTGGCCGCGCAAGCGCCGGTCGCGGCACCGGCGCCCGCCGAGGATGCGCGGCTCTATGCATTCCTCGATCAGGAGTTCGCCGAGGAATTGCGGGACCGGCCGCAGCTGGCGACGCAGCTGGGACAGAAGGACGGCAACGATCGGCTCGACGATATCAGCGATGCCGCGGCGCTGCGCCGGCTGCAATGGCGCCGCGCCAGCGTGGCGCGGCTGAAGGCTCGGTTCGATCGCGCCAAGCTGTCGCCGGAGGCGCAGGTCAATTACGACATCTGGGCGCTGGAGCTCGACCGCGCCGAGCTGAGCTACCGTTACCGGCTGCAGGCGCCGCCCTTCTATTCCTTTCTCTATTCGGTGCATGCGCAGCTGCCGAATTTCCTGATCAATACCCACACCGTGCAGGATGCCGGCGACATGCGCGCCTATGCGGCACGGTTGCGCGCGATCCCGGCGGTGCTCGACACCGCGATCGCGCTCAGCCGGGTGTCCGATGCCGCCGGCGTGCGCGCGCCTAAATTCCAGATCGAGCGCGTCATATCCGGCAGCCGCGCGATCGTGACCGGCGCGCCGTTCGATGTCGGCCCGGCGTCGCCATTATGGGCCGATGCGCAGGCGAAGGTCGCGAAGCTGCGGGCGGGCGGGACGCTCGATGCGGCGCAGGCGGCGGCCCTGCTCGCCGACACGCGGGCGGCGTTGCTGACGATCAAGCCCGCCTATGACCGCGTGATCGCATGGGCGCAGGCGGACCTGCCGACCGCGCCGAGCGGCCGGGTCGGCGCGCTGACGCTGCCCGACGGCGCGGCCTGGTATGCGGCCGCGCTGAGGCTCAATACGACGACCGACCTCACCGCCGACCAGATCCACCGGATCGGTCTTGCCGAGGTGACGCGGATCGAAGGCGAGCAGGACGCACTCGCCCGTGCCGCCGGGCTGAAGGACCGCAACGCATTCTACGCGGAGATCGCCCGCCGCTTCCCGGTGGTGCCGTGGACCGACGCCTTGCGCGCGAAATATCTGCGGGACGCCAACGCCGCGCTCGCCTTCAACCGTACCTTGCTGCCGCGCTATTTCGGCAAGCTGCCGGTTCACGCCATGGAGGTGGTCCGCGAGCCGTCGTTCAGCGAAGTCGCAGGCGGTGCGGCGCATGCCGCGGGGCCGAGCCGCGACGGCGCGCGGCCGGGCCGCGTCTACGTCCACCTGCTCGGCACCACCGACGCGACCCCGCCCGCGGCACTGCGCGACCTGATGTGCCACGAAGGGGTGCCGGGCCATGTGATGCAGGGCGACATCCAGGTCGGGCAGAGTGGCGGGCCGAAGTTTCGGCAGAGCACGCGCTACGTCGCGTTCGGCGAAGGCTGGGGCCTGTATGCCGAGGCGCTGTGCAAGGAGATGGGCGCCTTCCCCGAAGCGTCCGACGATTTCATGCGGCTGGATGCCGAGCTGTTCCGCGCGGCGCGGCTGGTCGTCGATACCGGCATCCATGCCAAGGGTTGGACCGAGCAGCAGGCGATCGACTATATCGTCAACACCGGCCGGGCGTCGCCCGATCAGGGCAGGTCCGAGGTGCGCCGGTACATCACGCTGCCGGGACAGGCGACGGGGTATAAGATCGGGATGCTCAAGATCGTCGAACTGCGGCGCAAGGCGGAGGCTGCCTTGGGTCCAAAATTCGATATTCGCGGCTTTCACGACCTGCTGATCGGTTCGGGATCGCTGCCGCTACCGGTCCTGGAACGGCAGGTCGATGGCTGGATCGCTGCGCGTAAATAGCAGCCGTTCGAGGCGCTTGGCGTCGGCGGGGGTGGCGGGGTTGTAGATGATCATGCCGAGTTCCGGCCGCCCTTCGACCGAAAAGGACGAGAATTCCATCGCGAGAAGCCCCGCGTCGGGGTGATGGATGCGCTTCGTGCCCTCGCCGTGCGCGACGACGTCGTTATCCTGCCACAGCGCCGCGAAGTCGGGGCTGAGGCGCGACAGTTCGGTGACCAGCGCCATGACCTCGGCGCTGCTGCTGGCACCCGCGCGCGCCACGTCGGCGCGGAAGGCGCCGACCACGAAGCGGGCGATGTCGGCGAAATCCGCGTTGCGCGCGCGGACATGGTCGCTGGCGAACATCAGCCGCAGGATGTTGCGGCCCTCGCGCGGCAGCTTGGCGTAATCGGTCAGCAGCACCGCCGCGGCGCGATTCCAGCCGACCACGTCCCACATCGCGGTCTTGATGATCGCCGGGCTGAGCACCATCCCGTCGAGCACGCGCTGCAGCCGCGGCGAGATGCCGTCGACCGGCCGGTAGCGCGCCTCCGGCAGGCGGCCGAGGCCGAGCATGTAGAGGTGCTCGCGCTCCGGCTCGGTCAGCATCAGCCCCTTGGCGATGCGGTCGAGCACGTCGGCCGACGGCGCGCCGCCGCGCCCCTGTTCCAGCCATGTATACCAGGTCGGGCTGATGTTGGCGCGGCTCGCCACTTCCTCACGGCGCAGGCCGGGCGTGCGCCGCCGGCTGCCGGCGAAGCCGAACGCCGCCGGATCGAGCCGGGTGCGCCGGTCGCGCAGATAGGTACCGAGCGGGTTGGACGCGTCACTGGCCATGGTCGATCCTGTTGAACGGTATACCACGATAAGGTCACTACTTTAACACGTTGGAAAGGCTCGCGATACCGGGTGGGTAAGAAGGAGATCACCCATGCGCGTATTCTTGACCGGCGCGACCGGTTTCATCGGCTCACACGTCATCCCCGAACTGCTCGCCGGCGGTCATCGCGTGCTCGGCCTGACCCGCTCCGATGCCGGCGCGTGGCAGCTCGAGGCGGCCGGCGTCGAGGTGCATCGCGGCGATCTGGATCGCCCCGAGACGCTCGCCAGCGGCGCGGCGGCGGCGGATGCGGTGATCCATTGCGCGTTCGATCACAATTTCGCGACCTTCTTCGAGAATACCAGGAAGGACGAGCGCAACATCATCGCGATGGGCGAGGCGCTGGAAGGAACGGGCAAGCCGATCCTGATCACCTCGGGCGTCGGCATCGGCACGCCGGTGAACGGCGGCCCGGCGACCGAAGACGTGCTGAACCCGCACCATGCCAATCCGCGCATCGCCACCGAACTGGCCGGCGCGGCGCTGATCGCGCAGCGCATCGACGTCCGCACCATTCGCCTGCCGCAGGTCCACGACACGACCAAGGCGGGGCTGATCACGCCGCTGGTCGCCGAGGCGCGCCGCGCCGGGGCGGTCGCGTATCTGGAAGAGGGGCGGACGCGCTGGGCCGCGGCGCATATCAGCGACGTGGTGAAGCTGTACGTGCTGGCGCTAGAAAAGGGCCAGCCGGGCGCGCGCTATCATGCGTCGGTGGAGGACGGCGTCTCCGCCCGCGCCATCGCCGAAGCGATCGGTGCGGGGACGGGCCTGCCCGTCCGCTCGATCGGGCGGGAGGAGGTCGAGCTGTATTTCGGCTGGATGGCGCCGTTCGCCGGCCTCGACATGATCGCGTCGAACGCCTGGACGCGCGCCCGGCTGGGGTGGACGCCGAGCGGCCCCGATCTGCTGACCGACCTCGCGGCGATGGACTATTCGGCAACCGCGCCGGGCTGATCGACTGCCGTGTGGCGATTTCTCCCGGCGGTCGGGAACCGGCCGAGCGGTCCGATCCTTCAGCCGGGGGAGACAGGATATGAAGCCGATCGATCGTCGCCAGGGATTGTGGATGCTCGCGGGGAGCGCGGTCGCCGTGACCGCGCTCGGCGCGCGGGCGATGGCGCAGGAGGCCCTGGCCGCGCCGGGGCGGACGCTCGCGCTGGTCGAGAAGAGCGCCGGCCGCGTCGCCTTCTACGCGCTGCCCGACGGCAGGCGGCTCGGCACGGTCGCGCTGGGGACGCAACCGCATGAGATCGCCGCCGATGCGGCGGGGCGATTTGCCTATGTCGGCCATTACGGCGTCGCGAGCTGGAAGGCGCCCGGCGCGGGCGGCAGCCAGATCTGGGTCATCGACCTGCACAAGCGCGCGCTGGCGCGGACGATCGACATGGCGCCGTTCGGCCGTCTCCACGCCGTCCGTGTCGATGCGCGGGGGCGGCTGTACGTCCTGTCGGAGAAGGACAGCATGCTGGCCCGCTTCGACGATCCCGCCAACGATACCGCGCCGTCACGGCTGATCCCGGTCACCGGCGCGCGCAGCCATTATCTGGTCGTCCGGCGCGACGGTGCCCGCGCCTATATCGCCGACACGCTGAGCGGCGCGGTCATCATGGTCGATCCCGAGGATATGGGCGTCGCCCCGATCCGCCGACGGATCGGTACAGCGCCGGAAGGGATGACGCTGAGCGCCGACGAACGGACGCTCTACGTGATCGACCGGCCGAGCGGGACGATCCATGCGCTCGACGCGACAACGCTGGAGGAACGCGCGCGCCGGCCGCTGCGCGGCGAGGCGGTGCGTATCGTCACGCAGGCCGACGGCCGGCTGATCGTCTCGAACATGGCGGACAAGAGCCTGTCGCGGCTCGACCCGGCGACGCTGGTCGAGCAGGATCGCCTGTCGCTCGACGCTGCGGCGCCGGGGTTGAACCTCGCCGGCGAGACGCTGTACGCCGCGCTCGAAAACGACCGGGTGGCGATCGTCGATACGCGCCGCTGGGCGCTCGCCGGCGGGTTCGCGACGGGGGCGGCGCCCGATGCCTCGGTGCTCGTCTAGGATGGATCGATGGTCAGGGTTTGGGAGGAAGCGCCTTCTCCGCAAAAGGCGGGACTATTGCAGATGAACGATCGAGGTGTTGCGGCAACACTCATATCCCGTCACCCCGGACTTGATCCGGGGTCCCGCTTCGTCCCGTGGGAAGAAGCGGGACCCCGGCGCAGGGCCGGGGTGACGGATCTGGTGAGGAAGGCGATCGAGCCTCAGGGGCGCTTCCCGGATCGACCATCGCGGTTGTAGACGTCTGATTTCTTTCGGTTAATGTCCTTCGCAACGCGGCGCCCCGCCGCTGCATCCCCGCCGAGACACGCGCGGCTGGCTGGAGACGATCCCTGACCGATGCCGCGTCCGTGGTGATTTGCGTACCCGCGCGCAACGAGGAGCAAGCCCTGCCCGGCCTGCTCGCCGCGCTCGGCCGTCTCGATGCGGTGGGCGGGGCGACCGTGTGCCTGTATCTCGACGGGTGCGCCGACGGCAGCGAGACGGTGGTGCGGCACGCCGCCGCCAGCGTGCCGTTCGCGTTGCTGCTGCAGGTGGGGCCGGGCAGCGCGGCATCCAACGCCGGCGTCGCGCGGCGCGCGGCGATGGCGATGGGACTGGCGCATCTGGCCGGCGCCGACGGCCTGCTGTTCACCACCGATGCCGACAGCCGGCCGCAGCGGGACTGGATCGCCGCGGGCCGTGCGGCGCTGGATCACGCCGATGTCGTCGCGGGCCGGATCGTCCGCCGCCACGGCGCACGCGACGGCGCGCAGACGCGGCTGGAGGGATATTACAACCGGCTGCACGCCTATCGGCGGTTGATCGACCCGGTGAGCTGGGAGGCGCACGACACGCATCATTTCAGCGGCGGCGCCAATCTCGCGGTCCGGACGTCGGCGTATCGCGCGATCGGCGGCTTCCGCCCGCTGCCGTTCGCCGAGGATGCGACCCTGCTCGACGATGCGGCGCGGGCCGGTTTCCGGGTGCGGCGCGATGGCGCGATGCTGGTCGAGACCTCGTCGCGCCGGCACGGGCGGGCGCCGCAGGGCCTCGCCAGCGCGTTGCGCGCCGCGGATGTCGGCGAGGTGCCACGCGTCGCGCATCCCGCGCAGATGGCGTGGCAGTGGCGCGAGCATGCCGCAATGCGCTTCGGCTTCCCGACGATCGATCATGGCAGGACCTGCGCCGCTCTCGGTGCGCGGCTGGGGCTGAGCGACGACCATGTGCGCGGCGTCGCGCGCGATTGCCCCAATGCGGAGGCGTTCGCGATGCGGATCGTGCCGGCGGCGCCGGGGGCGGCCGATCTGGTGACGCTGGACGAAGCCGAGGATGCGCTGGCCCGGCTCGAGGCGAGCTGGTGCGAGGCGGCGGCATGAGCGACATGCGCGACGTGCTGCGGGCGGCGATCGCGGGTGCGGGATGGGATCGCGACCCGCCCCGCGATCCGGCGACGGCGGAGGCGTATCTGGCGCTGCTCGCCACGCTCTACGCCACGGGCCGACGCGACCTGCCGCTCGGGCGCCTGCTGGAGGGGCATGTCGACGCGGTGCAGATCGTCGGGCGCTACGGCACCGCCGCGCAGATCGAGCGGCTGCATGCGGCGCTGGCGGCGGGCGCGATGCTCGGCGTGTGGAATGCGGGGCTGGCGGGCGAACCGCTGATCCTCGCCGACGGCCGGCTGAGCGGCGGCAAGAGCTATGCGTCGGGGGCGGGGGTGCTGACCCATGCGCTGGTGACCGCGCAGACGGACGACGGCAACCGCCTGCTGCTGGTCGATCTGGCGGCGGTGCCGCCGGCGATCGATCGCGACTGGTGGCGGATGACCGGCATGCAGCGGTCCGAGACGCATCAGGTGCGCTGGGTGGGCGCGGCGATCGACGCGGAGGCGGCCATCGGTCACCCGGAGGATTACGTGCGCGAGCCGTTCTTCAGCGGCGGCGCGCTGCGCTTCGTCGCGGTCCATGCCGGCGGCGTCGCCGGCCTGTGCGACCGGACGCGCGACCATCTGGTCGCGACCGACCGTGCCGGCGATCCGTTCCAGGCGGCGCGGCTCGCGGATCTCTATGGCCTGGCGGAGGCGGCGGCGGGCGCCGTCCGCCGGGTCGCGGACGACTGGTTCGCTCCCGGCAACGACGCGCGGCTGATGCGGGTGGCGGCGGCGCGGCTGGCGGTCGCCGACGCGGCCGAACGCGCGATCGTGCTCGCGCAGCAGTCGGTCGGGCTCGCCGGCCATTTCCGCGATCACCCGCTGGCCGCGATGCTGACCGATCTGGCGGTCTATCTGCGCCAGCCGGCGCCGGATGCGCAGCGGCTGCGGGTCGGTGCGGCGGTCGCAAGCGGCGCGCTCGTCCCATCGCTGTGAGGCTGAGTCCGGGCCGGCCGCGCCATGCCGTCGTGGTCGCGCCGCATCCCGATGACGAGATCATCGGGGCCGCGGCGCTGATCGCGACGCTGGCGCGGCGCGGCACGCGGGTGTCGGTGGTGATCGTTAGCGACGGCGCCGCCTCGCATCCCGGCAGCCGGCGCTGGCCGCGCGCGCGCCTGATCGCGGAACGCTATCGCGAATCGCGGCGTGCGCTTCGTCGCCTCGGCGTGACGGCGGGGGCGGTGCGCTGTCTCGGCCTGCCGGACAGCGCGGTCGGGGCGCATCGCGTCCCCCTCGCGCAGGCGCTCCGCCGTCTCGTGCGGTCGGGCGTCGACCTCATCGTCGCGCCGGCCGCCGCCGACGCGCATCCCGACCATCGGGCGGTCGCCGCGGCGCTGCACCAGCTCGGCGGGCGGGCGCGACGGCTGTCCTATCAGGTGTGGCCGCCGCAATCGCCGCTGCGGCGCGGATCGCGCCTCGTCGCGATGCCCGGCGGCGCGGCGGCCAAGCGATCGCTGATCCGCGTCCATCGCACGCAGCTCGGCGCGATCGGCGACGATCCGGCCGGCTTCACGATCGCGCGGCACGAACTCGACGCCTTCTCGCATCCCCTCGAAGCCTATCTGGAGGTGCGGCGATGACCGCGATCGATCTCGGCGGGTTCGCCGGCAAATTCGCCGGCGACGACGATCCCTGGGGGACGTTCAGCAACCGCGACGAGGCGGTCAAGCGCGGTGCGATCCTGCACGCGCTGGGGCCGGGGCCGATCGGCCGGGTGCTGGAACTCGCCAGCGGCAACGGATCGAACAGCGCGGCGATCGCGCCGCGCGCCCTGCGTCTCGACGCGACCGAGGGGACGGCGGAGGGCACGCGGCTGACCGCGGCGGCGATCGCTCGCTATCCGCGGGCGCAGGCGTCCGCGCTCGCGCTGCCGGCAGCCTTCCCGCGCGGCGTGTACGATGCCGTCGTGGTGGCCGAGCTGCTCTATTATCTGTCGGAGCGCGACATGGCGCGGGTCGCGGTCGACGTCGCGGCCGCGCTGCGGCGCGGCGGGCGGCTGGTGCTGGCGCACCACCGGATCGACTTCTACGATTTCGCCCAGCATGCGGACGGGATCCACGCGCGTTTCCTTCGCCAGACCGGGCGGCACTGGCACGTCCGGCGCGTGCGCGCGCGCCGCCGGTGGCAGGTCTGCGTCGCGACCTGCATGGGCTGAAGCCGACCGGCGGGGGGCTCAGCCGGTCGGCGCGACGCCCATCGGCTCGCCGAGGCGCACGGATCGTTCGGGCTGCCAGCCGTCGTCGAATGCGATCACGCCGCGTCCGAACAGCATCACGACGGTCGAGCCGAGCAGGAAGCGGCCCATCTCTTCGCCCTTGCGCAATACGATGTCCCGGCCGGCATAGTCCCATTCCGATGCGCCATGCGCGCGCCGCGGATTGACGACGCCGTGCCAGACGGTCGCCATGCTGCCGACGATGGTCGCGCCGACCAGCACCATGACGAACGGCCCGTGGTCCGGCGAGTCGAAGACGCACACCACCCGCTCGTTGCGCGCGAACAGATTGGGCACGCCGCGCGCGGTGGTCGGGTTCACCGAGAACAGCGTCCCCGGCACGTAGATCATCCGCAGCAGCGTGCCGTCGCAGGGCATGTGGATGCGGTGATAGTCTTTCGGGGAGAGGTACAGATTGGCGAAGCTACCATGGCGGAACCGCGCGGCGAGTGCCGCGTCGCCGCCGACCAGCTCGGTCGTGGTGAAGCGATGCCCCTTGGCCTGGACGATGTGATGATCGTCGATCGCGCCGAACTGGCTGATCGCGCCATCGACCGGGCAGGCGAAATCGGCGCCGGTGATCGGCCGCGCCCCCGCCTTGAGCGGACGGGTGAAGAAGGCGTTGAAGCTCGCGTAGCTGCGGACGTCCGCATCCGCGGCCTCGCTCATGTCGACGGCATAGGTGCGCACGAACCAGCGGATCAGCCGGGTCGTCACCGGTCCGCCCTCCGCGCCGGCGATGCGCCCGGCCAGGGCGGTCAGGCGCCGCTTGGGCAGCATATGCTGGAGAAGGATCTTCACGCGATCGGACATCGGCACCTCGAAACGTCGGCCGCCCACCCTAGCGCGATACAGGGGAAGGTCGAAGGAAATGGATCGCGGCACCTCTGCTGACGCTCCGGGCTGATCGCGTATCCGGACGGCAGGCGTCGCGTATGCCGCGTCGTCGCTACGAACAGCGTGCGACGGCGACCTTCTCGTCGTTCGACACGAATTGCAGATTGCGGTCCGACCGGACCGGCACCGCCGCGTTTTCGACGATCTTGCCGGTGACGAGCGGGACGGTGAACACCATCGGCTTGTAGTCGTAGGCGAGTTCGACGAACTGCACGGGAATGCCGTCCTGCGCCTGGATGCGGGCCGTCGGGGGCCCCATGCCGTTGGTGCCCTGGCCGCTCTGTCCGTCGCCTTCGACGCCCCAGGAGGATGGATGGTTGAGCGCGCCGGTGCAGCGCTGCCAGTGGAGCCACTGCCCCTTCGCCGTGTTGCGTTCGAGGCTGGTCAGGATGATCCGGCCGCGCTGGCGGAGATCCGACGGACTGCCCTGGATCTGTCCCCCCAGCAGGACGTCGTTGATCTGCCTTTCGCTGATCGGCATCGGCCCGGTCAGGCGCGCCTCGCCGAGCCGCGCGGCATTGTCCGCGATCTGAAAGGCCGCCTGGCTAAGTCCCTCGCGAACGATCGCGTAGCGGGCGTATTCGACGAGCCCGAGAATGAGCAGCAGCAGCAGGGGGGCGGTGAAGGCCATCTCGATGACGGCGACGCCGCGTTCGTCTTGGGCGAGCCGCCTCATGGGCAGGTCCTTTCCGCCACCGGGGCCTGGTTGTCGAAGGGTTGGTTGCGCAGATAGGTCGTCGCCGAGACCTTGGTCTGGCGCGGGAGGCCGAGCAGCTTGCCCAGCGGCAGTCGATCGTAGGTGAAGTCCGCCTTGAACACGACGACGTCCTTGGCGCCGCCGCCGTCGCCCGCGCGGCCCCCGTCGACGTCCCAGATGCCGTTGTCGTTGGTGTCGGAAAAGACCTCGTTGGCGTTGCATCGCCCGTCGTGATTGGCATCGATGTAATCTTCCGCGGTCGATGCGACGTTCGCATAGTCGCGATAGGACGTCCGCGAGAAGGCGACGGTGCCGGAGTGCGCCAACGGGCGCATCGCCGCGCGTACCCGGTTCTCGATCTCCGTCCGTCGTGCCGGGGCTTGCGCGTCCTCCAGCGTCAGGTCGCGTCCCGCCTTGTTGATCTCTCCCCTGAGCAGCGCCGCGATATAGGCGCGATGTCCCACCTCCAGGCCGCCCATCAGGAGCAGCAGGAGCAGGGGCGCGACGAGTGCGAATTCCACCAGCGTGACGCCGCGCGCGTCGGCGCCGAACGATCGCCGCGCGGTCATCGCGTCAGCCGGAGCTGCGAGATCTGGGCGGCGATCTGGGCGAAGGCCTGGTCGAGCTCGCTCGCGCTCTTGGCCTGATAGGCGCGCCCGTCGCTGGCACAATTGGTCAGGAGCGGGATCAGATCGGTGCCGAAGGCGATCACCCACACCGTGATGCCCTTGTTCTTGGCGACGGTGCACAGGCCGCCGAGCCGACGTTCGACCAGCGCATTCTGGTCGCCGTTCGTCGGCAGGCCGCCGGCGGTCGAGCGACGCCGGTCCAGCGCGGCCAGGCCATAGGCATCATAGTCGTTGACGTTCGTCTCTGTCTTGCCGTCGGTCATGAAGATGAGGTGACGCGAGACCTTGCCGCCGGAGGGTGCGAGGTTCTCGTTCCTGAAGATGCCCTGCGCCGACAACAGCCGCAGACCCCAGAGGAAGCCGATATCGTGATAGGTCAGCCCGGCGGGCGCGAGCGAGGCCAGATAGGAATCCAGTTCGGATTTGCTGATCGCGGCGAGCTTGCGCGCCGCGGTGGGGCACGCCGCCCGTAACGCCGCCTTGGCGGCGCTCGCGGTGGGCGAATCGTAATTGTTGGTGACGTTCGATACCGTCGGCACGGTCCAGGTGCCGTTGGTCGCGCTGTTGAGGTCGTTCCACTTCCGCGCGTAGATCAGGTCGGGCAGGGCGGGGCGCCATTGCGATCCGGGGTCGCCCGTCACCGGCTCGCCGTCGACGTCGAGGTCGGACAAGGCGGTCGGCTTCAGCGCGTCGTTGGCGGCGCTCGTCTGGCGCTCCTCGATACAGCCGCGCCAGGGGATTTTCTTGGCGGCGTGGTTCGCGCCGATCAGCTGGTCGGGGAGCGACCCGAGGGTCATCGCCGACTCGCTCGCCATCATCTTCAGCGGCGTCAGATCGTAGCTTCGTGCCAGATAATTCCAGTAATAGACCGTCGACTGCGACGTGTTGCCGTAATTCGGATTGTAGAGCCGATGCACCGTCTTCGTCTGGGCATAATCCTGATAGACGTTCTCGGTCACGGTGCAGGTCGAGCCCGACAGCGATGCCGAATAGGTCGTGCCGTTCCGGGTGACGGTCTCGGTATAGGTGACCTCGCCGTCGGCCGGGACCGGCGACGGATCGGTCGTGGTCTTCGACGTATATTTGATGTTCGCGGGCGCGGTGCAATTCTCCGGCGGGATCGTGTATTTGCGCGTCTGCAGGCTGCCGGTGGTCGTGTTGGGGCCCGATTCGTAGCGGTATTTCGCGGTGTCGGTGTTCGTCGTCGTACCGGTGCCGGCGGCCTCGCGCGACTGGTACGTCCAGCGATCCGCCACCCACGCCGGCTTCAGCAACGCGCCGACGTTCACCGTCGAGGCATAAGGCACGAAGCCGTACCGCACGCGCGTGCCGGGTCCCCGCGCGCTTTCGAGCGTGGAGAAGAAGCTGGATACGCTGTTGCGCAGGACCTGGATGCGCGGGAGCGTGTCGCCGTCGTTCGCCTCGGTCATCGACAAGGTGGTATCGAGGACGAACATCACATCGGCATTGGGCAGTTCCAGCTTCGCCGCGCATTCGGCGGCC
This sequence comes from Sphingomonas sp. GW821-FHT04B01, assembly GCF_059420425.1. Taxonomy (NCBI): domain Bacteria; kingdom Pseudomonadati; phylum Pseudomonadota; class Alphaproteobacteria; order Sphingomonadales; family Sphingomonadaceae; genus Sphingomonas; species Sphingomonas sp. GW821-FHT04B01. The sequence continues at coordinate 103,488 of NZ_JBWKTR010000005.1, forward strand.
ATGAGTTTGCTGCCGAAGCCGAAGACCTGCATGATGACCATCGGCAGCGTCAGTTGCGCGGCGCCATGGACGACCTGATCCGTGCCGACCCTGAAGTTGACGCCGACATTCCTGGCGCCGTATCGCCCCTCGGGGAAGTTCACGGCGAAATATTGACGGCCGAGCTGGTCGGCGGCCGGGGTCCAAGTACCGCCCCCCATCGCCCGGCGACCGCCAAGTACACCCGTATCGCACGCCTGCTGAAGCCGGGCCTTGACCAGATAAAGCCTGCTCACCTCCATGGCCCCGCCCAGCATACCGATCAGCGGCAGAATGCTGGCGGCGCCAAGGATGGCGACGTTTCCCTGTCGATGCTCGAGAAAGGATCTGATTGCTCGCGTGACGCTGCCCTGGTTCGCCATAAAGATCCGACTTGAAGTGGATTCGGCCTTTCGAAAGCCTGTTGCACCCATATCGGTTCAATAATCTACTTTACGGTTAATGGTCTGATATTGATGTAAAGTCTGTTCCGTTCGCGCGATGTATATTGACCGGGCCCGTCCTCCCGGACCATCTGGCCGGCGATGACCAAGAGCAAGGGACGCACCGGCGCACATGCGCGCGCCAACATCCAGCCGCCGCCGACCGCCGCCGAGCTCGACGCGGCGAAGCGCGAGGTCGCGCAGATCGAGGGGCGTCTGGTCGGCCTCGCCGCCGGCCATCCCTCGGTGAAGACGTGGAAGGCGCGCCTGCGGACCGCGCAGGCCGTGATCGCCCGCGCGCCACGCGACGCTTAGGGCCGATCGACAGTCATCGGCGTCGCGACTTCGATAGCGTCGGTCCGTCACCCCGGGTCAAGCCCGGGGTGACGAGAAGACGACGGTTCGGCTACCATCATCGTCCCGATGCGTCGCAAGCATAGCTAGTGCGGCACGAACAATTTTGGCCGCCCGGCGTGATGGTTTCTGCGCTATTCGCGCCGGCATGACCGATCTCGCCATCCTTTTCGAGCATCCGCAATGGTTTGCGCCGTTATTCGCCGCGCTGGACGCCCGCGGCGTGGCGTATCGCGCGATCCATGCCGACGGCTTCGCCTTCGATCCCGCGGCGACCGCGCCGCCGGCCCGCGTCGTGTTCAACCGTATCGCCATGTCGAGCTTCCTGCGCGAGCCGGAGCATCCGATCTTCCACGCGGCGGCGGCGCTGGCGCATTGGCAGGAGCGCGGCGCGCGCGTGCTGAACGGCGCCGGCGCGCTGGCGATCGACGCCTCCAAGGCGCGGCAATTGTCGCTGATCGCGGGGCTGGGCCTCGCCATTCCGGCGACCCGCATCGTCCATCGTGCCGCCGATCTGACCGCCGCCGCGGCGGAACTGCGCTTCCCGATCGTCGTCAAGGCGAACATCGGCGGGTCGGGCGCGGGGATCGTGCGCTATGACGATGCCGAAGCGCTCGCCGCGGCGGTCGCCGACGGCGCGGTGCCCGACAGCATCGATCGCGTCCTGCTGGTCCAGGAATATGTGCCGGCGCGCGGTGGCACGATCACACGGATCGAGACGCTCGGCGGCCGCTTCCTCTATGCGATCGAGGTCGACGGCGGCGGCAGCTTCGACCTGTGCCCCGCCGACGCCTGCGCGGTGCCCGGCCGCCCGACGATCACGATGACGCGGGTCGATCCCGATCCCGCGCTGATCGAGGCGGCGGAGGCGATCGTGCGGCGCGCCGGGATCGACGTCGGCGGGGTGGAGGTGCTGGTCGACGATCGCGACGGCGTCGCGCGCTTCTACGACATCAACGCGCTGTCCAATTTCGTCGCCAACCCGCTCGGGATACTTGGCTGGGACCCGCATGCGCGGCTCGTGGATTGGTTGGCCGGGATCATCGCGGAGACGAGCAAGTGAGATACGGATATTGGATGCCCGTCTTCGGCGGCTGGCTGCGCAACGTCCCCGACGAGGGCATGGCGGCGAGCTGGGACTATGCCAAGCGGCTGACCCAGGCGTCGGAGCGCTGGGGCTATGACCTCACCCTGATCGCGGAGCTCAACCTCAATGACATCAAGGGGATCGAGCAGCCGGCGCTCGACGCCTGGTCGACCGCGGCGGCGCTGGCGGCGGTCACCGAACGGATCGAGCTGATGGTCGCGGTGCGCCCCAATTTCCATCATCCGGCGCTGTTCGCCAAGGCCGCGGCGAACATCGACCAGATCGCCGGCGGGCGGCTGGCGCTCAACGTCGTGTCGAGCTGGTGGGCGGACGAGGCGCGGCAATACGGGTTGCAGTTCGACCAGCACGACGACCGCTATGCGCGCACCGACGAATGGCTGCGCGTCGTCGACGGACTGTGGACCGAGTCGCGGTTCAGCTTCGAGGGGCGGTTCTACCGGACGGAGGACGCGATCTGCGCGCCCAAGCCGGCCCGGCGGCCGGTCGTCTATGCCGGCGGCGAGAGCGAGGCGGCCAAGACGATGATCGCGGCGCGCTGCGACGCCTATGTCATGCACGGCGATCCCGTCGCGGCGGTCGCACCGAAGATCGCCGACATGCGCGCGCGCCGCCAGCGTGCGGGCGGACCGCCGATGCAATTCGGGATGGCCGCCTATGCGATCGTCCGCGACAGCGAGGCGGAGGCGAAGCGCGAGCTGGAGCGGATCACCACCGTCACCGATTTGCCCGCGGGATATGACAATTTCGACCAATGGCTGTCGGGCACGCAGCTGGAGCGCGACTTGCAGGTGCAGGAATATTCGGTGTCCAACCGCGGGCTGCGGCCCAATCTGGTCGGCACGCCCGAACAGCTCAAGGAGCGGATCGCCGAATATGAGGCGGCGGGGCTCGACCTGCTGCTGCTCCAGATGAGCCCGCAGGCCGAGGAGATGGAGCGGTTCGCGGTGCAGGTGATGGGGACGGCGTGAGGTGATCGCCGCCGGCGGGTTCAGCGCCGCGCCGTCGCCAGATGGTGCAGCACGATCCCCGACGTCGTCGCGACGTTCAGCGAATCGAACCCCGCCGTCATCGCGATACGCAGGCTGCGCGCGCGCGCGAGGATGTCCGGCGACAGGCCCGGCCCCTCGGCGCCGAGCAGCATGGCGTTGCGCGGACCCGGCCGCCAGTCGGCGAGTTCCGTCGCTCCGGCGGGACTGAGCGCGACCGGGGCGAAGCCGTGGCGGTCGAGCAGCGCGAGCGCGTCCTCGTCGCGCGCCAGCCGGGCGGTGGGGACCAGCAGCGTCGCGCCGACCGACACCCGGATCGCCTTGCGGTACAGCGGGTCGCAGCAGTCCGCGTCGAGCAGTACCGCCGCCGCCCCGAAAGCGGCGGCGTTGCGGAAGATGCCGCCGATATTGTCGTGGTTGGCGATGCCCGACAGCAGCAGGACGTCGCCGTCGCCGGGCAGGCGGGCGAGCAGCGCGTCGGCGTCGGGCACGTCGGTGCGCCGGCCGATCGCCAGGATGCCGCGGTGCATCGCGAAGCCGGCGATGGCGTCGAGCATCGGCTGCGCGGCGACGAACACCGGCACGTCGTCGCCAAGCTGCGCGACGAGCGGCCGCAGCGCGTCGAGCCGCTTCGCCGCGATCAGCAGGGAGAGCGGGCGGTGCAGCGCACTCCCGACCAGTTTCTCGACGACCACCTTGCCTTCCGCCACGAACAGCCCGGCCCGCCCGACGAGGTCGCGCTCGCGGATGTCGCGATAGGGTTCGATCCTGGGATCGTCGGGGTCGTGGATTTCGATGAGCATCGGCATGGACGGTTACCCGGGCGCGGGCGGGGCGGCTAGAGCATGTGGGCATCGGTGTCAGCCTCTTGCTCCGCAACTCACCCCGTCACCCCGGACTAGTTCCGGGGTCCACTCCGCGGCGAGGAGAAAGGCTTGAGACGGCACCGTCCTCCTGCGGCCCGGTGGACCCCGGAACAAGTCCGGGGTGACGGGTATGGTGAGGTCATCGGTCGAACCTCGCGGCCGAGAAAACGCAAAATACGTGCCCCCACCAACGCGTTTCGCCACCGCCCCATTGATCGGCGATGACGGCGGATGCATCACGCGCGCCATACCCTGTTGATCGGACCATCCATGCGCCTGTTTGCCACTGCCACGATGATGTTGCTGTCGACGACGGCCTTCGCCCAAACCACGGCACCCGCCGCCGCATCCGCCGCTCTGCCCGCGACCAACCCGTTCGCGCAGGCGAGCACGCGGCCGTTCGAGGCGCCGCCGTTCGACCGGATCAAGAGCACCGACTATGCGCCGGCCCTGCTCGCCGGCATGGCCGCGCAGCGGGCGGAGATCAACGCGATCACCCGCGCCCGCAGCGCCCCCACGTTCGACAACACGATCGCCGCGATGGAGCGGTCGGGCCGCCTGCTTGAGCGCGCGAGCCTCGCTTTCTCGGGCGTGGTCGGCGCCAATACCGACGACACGCTCCAGAAGACCCAGGCCGACCTCGCGCCCGCCTTCGCCGCGCATCAGGACGCGATCAACCTCGACCCGGCGCTGTTCGCGCGCGTCAAGACGATCTACGACCAGCGCCAGTCGCTTCGCCTCGACGCGGAGCAGCTGCAGGTCCTCACGCTCACCTATCAGAACATGGTCCGCGCCGGTGCGCAGCTGTCGCCGGCCGACAAGCTGACGCTCAGCCGCTACAACAGCCAGCTCTCGACGCTGGAGACCGCGTTCCAGCAGAAGCTGCTCGCCGCCGCCAAGGCGGGCGCCTTGGTGGTCGACGACAAGGCGAAGCTCGCCGGCCTGTCCGACGGCGAGATCGCCGCCGCGGCCGACGCCGCCAAGGCGCGCGGGATGGCGGGCAAATACGTGCTGACGCTCCAGAACACGACGCAGCAGCCCGAACTCGCCACGCTGACGGACCGCGCGACGCGCGAGGCGTTGTTCAACGCGAGCTGGACCCGGGCGGCGAAGGGCGACGCCAACGACACGCGCAACACGATCGCGCAGATCGCGCTGCTGCGCGCGCAGAAGGCAAAGCTGCTCGGCTTCCCGACCTGGGCCGATTACGTGCTGCAGGACCAGATGGCGAAGACGCCGAATACCGCGCTCGGCTTCATGCAGCAGCTCGGTACGCCGGTGGCCGCCGAGCAGCGCCGCGAGGCGGCCGAATTGCAGGCGCAGATCAAGGCGACCGGCGGCAACTTCGCGCTCAAGCCGTGGGACTGGGACTTTTATTCCGAACAGGTCCGCAAGGCGAAATACGATCTCAACCAGGACCAGCTGAAGCCCTATTTCGAGATCAACAAGGTGCTGACCGACGGCGTCTTCTACGCCGCCAACCAGCTGTACGGCCTGACCTTCAAGCGCCGCACCGACATTCCGGTCTATCAGCCCGACGTCATGGTCTACGAAGTCGACGAGGCCGACGGCACGCCGGTCGGCCTGATGTATTTCGATTATTGGAAGCGCGACAACAAGAACGGCGGCGCGTGGATGTCGAACTTCGTCAACCAGTCGAAGCTGCTGGGGACGAAGCCGGTCATCTACAACGTCGGCAATTTCACCAAGCCCTCGGCGGGGCAGCCGGCGCTGATCAGCTTCGACGACGTGACGACGATGTTCCACGAATTCGGCCACGCGCTGCACGGCCTGTTCGCCAACCAGACCTATCCCAGCGTCTCGGGCACCAACACCGCGCGCGACTTCGTCGAATTCCCGTCGCAGTTCAACGAACATTGGGCGCTCGATCCCAAGGTGCTGCCGCATTATGCGGTCGATTACCGCAGCGGACAGGTCATCCCGCAGGCGCTGGTCGACAAGATCAAGCGCGCCGGCACGTTCAACTCGGGCTATTCCTTCGGCGAGGCGCTCGCCGCGGCCGAGATGGACATGAGCTGGCATTCGCTGACCGCGGCGCAGGGCAAGCAGAACCCCGATGCGTTCGAGACGCAGGCGCTCGCCGCCACCGGGCTCGACGTCGCCGACGTGCCGCCGCGCTATCGGTCGAGCTATTTCCTCCACATCTGGGGCAACGGCTATTCGGCGGGCTATTACGCCTATAGCTGGACCAAGATGCTGAGCGCGAACGCGTTCAACTGGTTCGAGCAGCATGGCGGGATGACGCGCGCCAACGGCCAGCGCTTCCGCGACCTGATCCTGTCGAAGGGTCATACCGAGGATTACGCGCCGATGTTCCGCACCTTCAACGGTGCCGACCCGCAGGTCGGGCCGCTGCTGAACGATCTCGGCCTCAACGCCGACGGTTCGCGCATCGCCGTAGACGCGGCGACGCCGCCGGTCAGCGATGGCACGGTGCCGGCCGCCCCGTCCGCCAAGCCCGCGACGGGCAAGACGGGGGGCTGAGCCCGGCGTCACGACCATCGCGGGGAGGGGCGCTGCCTATCGCGCGCTGGTCGCCGGTCCCACCGGCAGCCAGCGTTCGGGCAGGGTCACCGTGACCTGCTGCTTGATATCGGCTGCCGAGGTCGCGAGCATCACCGTGTAGCGGCCGGGCGCGACATGCCATTGGTGTCGCGTCTCGTCCCAGGTGGCGAGCAGCCGCGGGTCGACGGTCACGGTGCGCTGCTCCGACTGTCCGGGACGCAGCGCCGCCTTGGCATAGCCCGCCAGTCGCTTCGGCGCTTCCCATGTGCCGTCGGGCGACGCGACATAGACCTGACCCAGCGCCTGACCGGGGATCATGCCGGTGTTGCGCAGCGTGAAGCCGACCTGAAGGTCACCCGCGACGGTGCGCGCGGTGAGCCCGCCCTGGTCGAAGCGCCCGTAGCTGAGGCCGAAGCCGAACGGGAACAGCGGTCGCGCGCCGGTCCGGTCGATCCATTTATAGCCGACCGCCGCTCCCTCGGCGTAGCGGACGCCGAAGATCTGTTTGTCGGGCAGGCCCTTGCCGGCGATCGTCGGCCGCGGATACTGGTCCGGCGTCGCCGGGAAGGTGATCGGCAGATGGCCCGACGGATTGACCGCGCCCGACAGGATGCGGGCGATCGCGGGGCCGCCGCGGCTGCCGGGATACCAGCTTTCGACGACGCCGCGCACGTCGGCGATCCACGGCATGGCGACCGCGCCGCCGGTTTCCAGCACGACGATCGTGTTGCGATTGGCCTTGGCGACCGCGCCGATCAGCCCATCCTGATCGTCGGGCAGCGACAGCGGGAAATCGAGCGATTCGGCGGTCCATTGCGTCGCGAACACGATCACCACGTCGGCGTTCCTGGCCTTTGCGGCGCTGGCGGCCGGGTCGGTGCCCGGGTCGTAGTCTACCGTCGCGTCGGGGCGTTCGGCCTTGATCGCCGCGAGCGGCGACGATTTGTCGTAGACGATCGGCCCCGGCCACGATTTGGGGCCGAGCCCGCGCACCGCATTGCCGCCGGGGGCATAGACCTGCGCCGAGCCGCCGCCCGACAGCACCCCGACGTCGGCATGGCCGCCGACGACGAGGATGCGCTTCGCCGCGCGCGTCAACGGCAACACGCCGCCCTCGTTCTTGAGCAGGACGATGCCATTCTCCGCCGCGGTCTGCGCGACGACCGCATGCGCGGCGAAATCGATCGGGCCGGGCGTGACGGGATCGTCGACCGCGCCGCTGACGATCAGCGCACGCGCGATCCGGCGGACCTTGTCGTCGAGCGCCGCGATCGGCACCTTGCCGCTCGCGATCGCCGCCTTCAGCTTGTCGCGCCAGACGTAATTGTCCTTGTTGGACACGCCGGTTTCCTGGTCGAGCCCGCCCAGCGCATTCTCGACCGTGTCGTGCTGCGCGCCCCAGTCGGACATCACATAGCCTTTATACCCCCAATCGCCCTTCAGCACGCGGTTGAGCAGCCAGTCGTTCTGGCAGGCGTGCTTGCCGTTGACGAGATTGTACGAACACATCACCGAGCCGGGATCGCCCCGCTCGATCGCGATCTGGAAGGCGAGCAGGTCCGAGGTGCGGGCGGCGCCTTCGTCGATCGCGACGTCGACGGTGCTGCGTCCGGTCTCTTGGTCGTTGAGCGCGAAATGCTTGACCGTCGTGACGATCCGGTTCGACTGGATGCCCTTCATGAACGCGCCGACCATCGTCCCCGCCAGCCACGGGTCCTCGCCACCATATTCGAAATTGCGGCCGTTGCCGGGCTCGCGGGCGAGGTTGACGCCGCCGGCGAGCTGCACGTTGAAGCCCGACGCCCGCGCCTCGGCGCCGACCATCGTGCCGCCCGCCATCGCCACCGCCGGGTCCCACGTCGCCGCGCTGAGGATGCCCGACGGCAAAGCGGTGCGCTCCAGGGCCGGTGGCGCTTCGCCCTGCGTCGCGACGCCGCTGCCCGCATCCGCCTGCCATTGCGGCGTGAACCCCAGCCGGGGGACGCCCGGCACGAAGCCCGCCGATTGCGGTCGCGCCTGCGGATCGCGGAAGCTGTTCCAATCCTGCTGGGTGCCGAAGAAGCCCGTCACGACCGCGAGTTTCTCGTCCTCGGTCATCGCCTGGACCAGCAGCTCGGCGCGCCGGTCCGCGGACAGGGTCTTGTCCTGCCAAGCGCTGGCCGCGACCGGCGCCGCAGCGGTGACGGGGCCCGAGGGGCCGGCGAGGGCGCCGACCAGCATTGTCGTGGCGAGTAGCAAAGCGCGCATGGTCGAAGCCTCCGAGTCGATACCGCGTCCGACGCGAACGGTCCGACCGCCGGAGGTATTCCGGACTATCGGCCGCCGCGTCAAACCCCTTGCAGTCGTAGGGCAGCGCCGGGCGGAAGACCGGCGTCGGCGGAAAAAATCGAGGGTGGCCAAATGTTTGTATGCCGATCGCGACCCCGATAAGCTGCCGTTGCCGCCGCCGTGACGACGGCAGCGGATCGGTGCGGACTGCATAAGGGAGCAAGACAATGCCGACGATCATCACCACGGACGGGACCGAGATCTTCTACAAGGACTGGGGGCCGCGCGACGCGCAGGTCGTCATGTTCCATCATGGCTGGCCGCTGAGTTCGGACGATTGGGACGGGCAGATGATGGCCTTCGTCGCCAAGGGCTATCGTGTCGTCGCCCACGACCGCCGCGGCCATGGCCGATCGAGCCAGGCGGCGACCGGCCACGACATGGATGGCTATGTCGCCGACGTCGTCGCGCTCACCGACGCGCTCGACCTGCGCGGCGCCGTCCACATCGGCCATTCGACCGGTGGCGGCGAAGTGGCGCGCTACGTCGCCCGCGCCAAGCCGGGGCGGGTCGCCAAGGCGGTGCTGATCAGCGCGGTCGCGCCGATCATGATCCAGAGCGATGCCAATCCCGACGGTGTGCCGTTGTCGGTCTTCGACGAGATCCGCGAACAGACCGCGACCAATCGCGCGCAATATTTCTACGACTTCACGCTGCCGTTCTTCGGCTACAATCGCGACGGCGCGGAGGTGAAGGAGGGCGTGCGGCGCAACTGGTGGCGGCAGGGCATGACCGGCAGCGTGCTTGCCCATACGCTCGGCATCAAGGCCTTCTCGGAAACCGACTTCACCGAGGATCTCGAGGCGATCACGGTGCCGACGCTGGTGCTGCACGGCGAGGACGACCAGATCGTGCCGTTCGCCATCACCGGCAGGAAATCGGCGGAGATCGTGCCGGGCGCCAGGCTCATCTCCTATCCCGGCTATCCGCACGGCATGCCGACGACGCATGCCGACCGGATCAACGCCGATCTGCTCGCCTTCGTCGAGGGCTGAGCCGGCACGGGCGGCGGCAGGTCCGGTGTCGCGACGCCGGATCTGCCGCACGCCAAGCCGATGCACCAGATTAGGACTTCGTTAACCCTAGACTGGTCCGACCTTCTCCGCACAGATCGTCTATCGATCCGGCCAGGAGGCGGATCATGGCGCAGATTACGGCGGCGACCCTGTGGATGATATTGACCGGCGGCTTCGCGGCGTCGGTTCCGATCGCGCTGCTGCGGCGCGATGGCTCCGCGGCGCTCGCCATGGCGGTGGGCGGATTGCTCGCCGGCCACCTGTCGCATCTTCCGGCGCCGATGCTGGCCTGGGCATCGATCGCGGTGGCGGTCGGGCTGGCGGCGGCGCTCGCCGGCTGCATCCTCAACGCCGCCTTCGGCGGTCGCTCCGCCTACGCGCTGGGGCTGGTGCTGACCGCGACGACGCTGGGCGCGATCGCCTCGGCACCCGCCACCGCGTCGCACGATCGCGTCAGCGGGCCGGCGGCGGGCATCGCCCTGAGCGCCGCGCTGACGACGCTGGCCATCGGGTGACGCCACGCCTTTAGTCGTAAAACGCACTTTTATATTTGACGTTGCGCTTTCGGATCGTCATGAAAATCAAGCCGTTAGGCATCCTCCCCAACAGGATTACTGGGGCCGCTCCGGCGGCCCCCTTTTATGTCCGGCCCCCTTTTAGGTCCGGCGGCGCGTCACTGGGTGTGCAGCACGCCGCTGAACGCCGCATCCTCCAGCGCGCGGCCGGCGCCGAGCGCGACGCACATCAGCGGCGCTTCGGCGACGATCACCGGCAGCCCGGTCGAGCGGCTGAGCACCTCGTCCAGCCGGCGCAGCAACGCCCCGCCGCCGGTCATCACGATACCCTGTTCGACGATATCGGCGGCGAGTTCCGGCTCGACCTGTTCGAGCGTCTTCATCACCACCTCGACGATCTGCGCGACGAGATCGGCGAGCGCATCGGCGATCTCGGTCTGGCTGATGCTGATCTCCTTGGGGATGCCGTTCATCAGGTCGCGCCCGCGCACGCGCATGTCCGGCTCCGGCTCGCCCGTCGGCCGGCTGGCGGCACCGATCTGTTGCTTGATCCGCTCCGCGGTCGCCTCGCCGATCATCAGATTGTGCTTGCGGCGGATGTGCGAGGCGATCGCCTCGTCGAGCTTGTCGCCGCCGACGCGCACCGAATTGCTGTAGGCGAGGCCGCCGAGCGAGAGCACCGCCACCTCGGTGGTGCCGCCGCCGATGTCGACGACCATGAACCCGATCGGTGCGGTGATCGGCAGCCCGGCGCCGATCGCGGCGGCGAGCGACTCCTCGATCAGCAGCACCTTCGACGCGCCCGCGCTGGTCGCCGCCTGGCGGATCGCGCGCCGCTCGACCTGCGTCGATCCCGCCGGCACGCAGATCACCATCTTGGGATTGCGCTGCAACCGGCCGGCGTCGCCATGCACCTTCTTGATGAAATGCTTGATCATCTGCTCGGCGACATCGATGTCGGCGATGACGCCGTCGCGCAACGGCCGGATCGTCTCGACGCCCTGCGGCGTCTTGCCCATCATCAGCTTGGCGTCGGCACCGACCGCGAGCACCTTGGGGATGCCGTCGCGCGTCTCGATCGCGACGACGGAGGGTTCGTCCAGCACGATGCCGCGACCGGCGACGAACACCAACGTGTTCACGGTGCCGAGGTCGATCGCCATGTCATGCGAGGCAAGACCGAAATTGAGGGACAGTCGCAGCGCAGCCTACCTTGTTGGGAGTGGCACCGGCCGTCGGCCGATGCGAAGGCCCCGCGCATTGGCGCTTTGCCGGGCAGCGTCAACCGGCGTGCGTCCACCGGCCTGTCCCGGCGGACGGACGGTTTGCGGGGCGGATGGCGGGGCGGCGGGCTTGCTTGCGGCCGGCGGGGGCCGGGCCTACATCGGCGACGGCGTGGCTATCCCCTTGATCTCTCTTGCGATGCTGCCGGCGTACGGCCTCGGGGCCGGCGCAGGCCGGTCGTGATGCGCGACCTGTTCGACCGGCCGCTGCTGCCCGGGCTGCGCAGCGAGGAGGGGTTCGTTACCGCCGACGACGAACGCGCGCTGATCGCGGCGATCGATGCGCTCGCGCTGACGCCGTTCCAGTTCCAGGGCTGGACCGGCAAGCGGCTGACCCACAGTTTCGGGCTGCATTACGATTTCGAGCGCGGGTCGCTCGCACCGGCGGCGCCGATGCCGGCATGGCTGGCGGCGATCCGTGCGCGGGCCGAGGCGTTCGCCGGGGTCGCCTCGGGGAGCTTCGTGCAGGCGCTGCTGATCCGCTACGATCCCGGCGCGGGGATCGGCTGGCATCGCGACCGTCCGCATTTCGATCACGTCGTCGGCATCTCGCTGGGCGCGGCGGCGGCGATGCGCTTCCGCCGCCGGACGGGCGAGCGGTTCGCGCGGGTCGCCGCACCGCTGCCGCCGCGCGGCATCTACCACCTCCACGGCGAGGCGCGCCACGCCTGGGAGCATAGCATCGCCGCGATGACCGAGACGCGCTGGTCGATCACGCTGCGCAGCCTGTCCGAGCGCGGACGCCGGATGCTCGCCGCCGGGGATGGCGCGTGACGACCCCCGATTTCGTCGTGATCGACGTCGAGACCGCCTGTTCGCGGGTGAGCAGCATCTGCCAGATCGGCATCGTCGGCTTCCGCGACGGCCGCGAGGTCTTCGCCTATGAGACCTTGCTCGATCCGTGCGACGATTTCCACGCGATGAACACGCGCATCCACGGCATCGCCGCGCATCACGTGATCGGCCAGCCGACCTTCGCGCACGTCCACGCCGACATCGACCGCCATCTGACCGGCCGCGTCACCGTCGCCCATTCCTATTTCGACAAGGGCGCGCTCGCCGCGGCGTGCCGCGTCCATGACCGGGCGATGATCGAGACGGTCTGGCTGGACAGCGTGCGGGTCGCCAAACGCGCCTGGCCCGATCTGCCCAACCACAAGCTCGGCGGCCTCGCGCGCTATCTCGGCATCGCCCACCGCCACCATGACGCGCTGAGCGACGCGCGCGCCGCCGGCTGGGTGATCGTCAAGGCGATCGACCATACCGGCCTGTCGCTCGCCGACTGGCTGGCCCCGCCGCGCAAGCCGCAGCCGCCGCCCCGCGCCGCGCCGGCGGGGCCGCTGAAGGGCGAGCGGATCGTCGTCGTCGGCGAGGCGCGCGACGGGGCAATCGCGCAGGCGCTCGCCGCGCAGGGCGGCACGATCATGTCGGCGGTCGGGCTGACGACGACGATGGTGGTCGTCGCCGATCATCTGCCCGATGCGCGCGCGCCGCGCGCGAGCGCCGAGATGGACAAGGCCGCGGCGGCGCGGCGGGCCGGCCGGGCGATCCGGATCGTGTCGGCGCGGACGCCGGGCCTGCTCGACGACGCTGCCGGGGCCATTGTTGGCGGCTGAGGGGTTGAGCCGTGGACAACGGGGCGCTTCCGCGCTCCCGAACCGAAGGACGTCCCATGGTAAAATCGATCTCCGGCATCGTAGGCGCGATCAACACCGCCGTCGGCAAGGCCAAGCAGAACGCCGACGATCCGTCGCTGCACGAAGAGGGCGCCGAACAGGAAGCGCGCGGCACGAAGCAGCAGGCCGACGCTAGGAAGAAGTAGGCGGATGCGCGTTCGCCGGCGGGGTCAGCCCTGCCGGTGGCCGCCCGCCCGGCGCCATTGCCGATAGCCGAGGACGGCGAGCCCGACCATCGCCGCATAGAGGCCGGCGGTCGGCAGCAAATCCTTCCAGACGAACATGCCGACGTAACAGACGTCGACCACGATCCACAGCAGCCAGCTCGCCGCATGGCGGCGCCCGGTCCAATATTGCGCGACGAGGCTGAAGCTGCTCAGCGTCGCGTCCATCCAGGGCAGCGCCGCGTCGCTATGGTGGCTGGTCAGCCAGCCGATGCTCACCGCCCCCACCGCGCCCGCCGCCAGCCCCGCCAGCGCCTGCGCCGGCCGCAGCGGCGCCACCACCACCTCGCCCTCGCTATCGGTCCCCCGCGCCCAGGCGACCCAACCGTAGACGATCGCGATCGCGAACAGCAGTTGCAGCACCATGTCGGCGTACAGCCGCACGTCGAGGAACAACTTCGCGTATAGCGCGCAGGCGAGCAGATTGACCGGCCAGCACAGCATGCGGCGCCGCGCGGTCAGACAGATCCCGGCGAAGCTGACGACCACCGCGACGATCTCCAGCGTCGTCATGGCTTGGCCTCGCCGATCCGGCGCAGCAAAGCCTGCCCCGCGGCGGAGCGGAACCACACGGCATGGCCGATGGCATAGCCGTCCCAGGTCAGCGCCGCGGCGGCGGGATCGGCGACCACCGCGGTGAAATAGTCGATCTCCGACAAGGCGAATTCGAGGTGGACGAGCGGCAACAGCCGGACGATCGCGGCAATATCGGCGGCGGCGAGCGGGACGCGCGATGCATAGCCGGCGAGCAGCGCCAGCGCCGCCGCGGGATCGGCGATGTCGTCGCCCTGCGGCAGGTCGAGCCAGCGGATCGCGCTGCGTTCGATCGCGGTGGCGATATCGTGCACCGCGCAGGTGCGATCGGCGAGGCCGAAGTCGATCACCGTCCGCACGCCGCCGTCGTCCGTCCAGAGCAGGTTCGACGGATGCCAGTCGTTGTGCGTCCACAGCGGCTGCTGATCCGCCAGCACCGCGGGCAGGCCGTCGCCGAGCGTCGCGAACAGCGCGCCGAGCTGCGCCCGCCACGGCCGCGTCGTCAGGAAGGCGGCCAGCGCCGGCCGGGCGGCGACATAGGCCTCGGCCGCCGCGAGCGGATCGCGGGCCGGCAGGATGGTCAGGCTGGCGACCAGCGGCTGCGCCCGGCGGGCAGGGGCAGCGAAGCCGGCCGCGGCGAGGTGCAGCCGCGCCAGCGCGACGCCGGCGGCATGCGCCTGCGCGTGCGAGAAGAACGGCGTCCACGACAGGCGGTCGCGGTAGAGATCGGCGCCCGGCGCCTGCCGGTGCGCTTCGTAGCGCCACGCGTCGATCGCGATTGCGGTCGCACCGTCGGCCGTCGCGAGGATCTCCGGCACCGATAGGCCGGCCGCGGCAAGATGCGCGATGAACGCATGTTCCTCGGCCAGCCCCGCGATCGACCGCAGCCGGTGGTGATGCCGCTTGAGCAGGACGGTGCCCGTCCCGGTCCGGACCAAGGCCGCCGCCGAGAAGGGGCGTGGCGAATGCCAGTGCAGCCTGGTCGGCGGTCCAGCCGCCGGAAAGCGCGCCAGTACCGCGGTGGCCTCGCCGATGGTGATCGCCGGCCAGGTCGGCGCCTCCAGCGCCTGCCCCATGCCGTGCACCAGATGACCGGCGGGCGTCATCGCCTCAGAACGCGCGCGAGAGGGTCGCCATCACCGCGGCGCCGCTGCCGATATAATAAGCGGGTGCCTGACCGGCGATGACGGTGCCGTTGCGGCCGATGGTGTCCTGCGCGTTGCTCGTCACCGCCTGGACGCCGGCGAGCACGTGCGGATCGGTGACGTTGATCGCGTTGACGCGCAGGTCGGTGCGCTTGCCGTCGAGCCACTCGGCCAGATGCACGCCGATCGACAGGTCGAGCGTCGCATAGCCCTTGATGCGCTCGTCGTTCGTGAAGGTGGCATATTGCCGGCCGAGATATTTCGACGCGATGCTGCCGAAGACGCGACCGTCGTCATAGGTGCCGCCCGCGCCGAATTGCACCGTCGGGCTCGACACCGCATGCCGGCCGCGCGTCGGCAGCAGGTCGCCGCCGACCGGCAGATCGTCGTCGAGCCGCGCGTGCAGATATTCGCCCGACACATAGAGGCTGACCGCGGCGACCGGGCGATAGTCGATCTCGGCATCGACGCCATAAGAGGTCTGTCCGCCGGCGTTGAGCGTCGCATTGACCTGCGCGCCGCCCTGATCGACCACCGTCGCGAGCTGGCGGTTGCGGAATTTATAGTGGAAGCCCGTCACCGAGGCCGAGACCGCTTCGCCGATGAAGCGATAGCCGAGCTCTTCCGACACCGAATATTCGTTCTTGAGCGCGTTGCTGCCCTGCACGACCAGCGCCCCGCCGGCATAGCTGTTGTACAGCGTGAATTCGTTGGGCGTGCGGAAGTTGGTGGTGACGTTGGCGAAGAGCTGTTGCCGGTCGTCGAGCCGGTAATGGATCGCGGCGCGCGGCAGCGCGGCGAAACTGTCGATCCGCACCTTGTCCTGCGGTCCGGGCAGATAGTTGCGGCCGTTGCGCAGCACGTCGACGCCCTTGAACCCGACGTCGACCGTCAGCCGCGGCGCGACGGCGATGCTGTCAGCGAGGAAAAAGCTCTTGGTGACGGTGACGGTGCGCTGGTTCTCGTAAGCGAGCAGGCGGCCGTCGGCGGTGCGGATCGCTTTGGCGCGATAGCCCCAGCGGTCGGTCGGCCGACCATCGGCATCGATGCTGGTATAGGATTGGGTGACGCGATCGGTGCCGTAATCGAACCACAGCCCGGCGGTGATCCGGTGGCTGCCGGCCTGCAGCGTCAGCTTGGCGACGCTGCCGCCGCGGAACTGGTCGCCGGTATAATTGCCGAGCACCGTCGCGACGCCGTCGACTGCGCCGGGCAGCGCGATCGGCTGCGCCAGCTCCTCGGTGCCGAGGAAATTGCCGGTGGTGGTGAGCTGCGTGCCATAAGGCGAATTGCCGTAGCCGAATTGCGCATAACTGGTGCTGTCGAACGTCAGGCGCTCGCCGAGCTCGAGATGCACCGGCGCCGAGGCGTAGAGATTGCGGAACGGCGCGCGATAGAGCCGCCAGTAATCGGTGGCGCCCGGCGTGTAGCGACTGGCGTAGTTGAAGCCGCGGCCCTGCGCCTGCCATTCGGCGAGCGTCGGGCTGGGGTAGCTCGACGAATTGGCGTCGTTGAACGACAGCGCGAGGCTGGCGCGATTGCCCGCGCCCCATTCGTTGAGCAGCTTCGCGTCGATATGCTGGCGCGTGTCGAAGCCGGCGCCGCGCCAATTGTCCGCACGCGTGTTGGAATAGGACAGGAAGGCCTTGAGCCCGGTGCCGCCGATCGTCCCGCTGTCGATCCGCACGAAGCCGCGCCGCGCCGCATAGCTGCCGAGCGACAGATCGACGAGGCCGCCCGCCCGCGCCCTGGGATCGTCGAGCGCCAGCGACAGCAATCCGCCGGCACCGCCCAGCGTCGGCGAGTCGATGTCGACCGACCCCTGTGCGATCGATATCCGCCGGAGGTTGCCGGGGTCGGCGAACTGTGACGGATAGGCGTAGTAATAGCCGATGTCGTTTTGCGGCGCGCCTTCCATCAGCACGCCGATCTCGTCCTGCCCCAGCCCGCGCAGCGTCAGGCTGGAACTCGTCGACAGGCCATAGGGATCGCTCGACGCGACATTGGCGCCGGGCAGCAAGGTGACGAGCTGGAAGGCGTTGAGCGTCGGCGCCTGTTTGACGATGAAGTCGGCCGAGATCGCGCTCTGGCTCTTCGGCGCCTGTTGGTCGGGCAGCAGCCCGGCGGGATCGGGATGGCCGACGACGCGGATCTCGGCGGGTTCGGCGGTCTGCGCCGCGGCGGGTGCCGCGAGCAGCAGCACCGGCACCCCCAGCGCGAGCCAGGATCGCGCGGGTCGCATGTCGAAACGGGAAACAAGAGCCGGAATCGTTCGCATCCACTTCATCGGAGGAACGACGGCGCACCGCAGACCCTCCCTACGCCGGTATCACCCGGATCAGGTTCAGCGGGTCATGGGCTGCTGCCCATTTCTCAGCCGCGCGTCAGCGGCCCCCCGGGGATGGCCCGGCTTAGGCGATCCCGCGGGGTAGCGATAGGGGGCTCGAGCGGCGGGCGGTTACAGCGCCAGATCGGGGTGGCGGTCGGCCTTGACGCGGGTAGCGGCGGGGCGCGGCCGGGTGGCGACATGGACCGCGGGCGGCGGCGTCGTCAGTTGCAGCGCGTCGCTGGTCTGCGCCCATTCCTGCGCGAGCAGGTCGGGATGATCGTTGAGCGCGATCCCGTAGGACGGCACGATCTTGCGCAGGCCGTCCTGCCACGCCGGGGTCGCGAGCCGCTTGGGGAAGACCGTCTTGAGCAGGTTCAGCATGATCGCCGGCGCGGTCGACGCCCCCGGCGACGCGCCGAGCAGCGCCGCGATCGAGCCGTCCTTCGAAGCGACGATCTCCGTCCCCAGCTTGAGCACGCCGCCCTTCTCGGGATCGCGCTTGATGATCTGCACGCGCTGGCCGGCCTGCCACAGCTTCCAGTCTTCCGCGCGCGCACCGGGCAGATATTCGCGCAGCGCCTTCAGCCGGTCCTCGTCGGACATCATCAACTGGCCGGCGAGATATTCGACGAGGTCGAAATTGTCCCAGCCGACCGCCATCATCGGGCGGAAATTGTCGAGCGTCACCGACGCCGGCAGGTCGAAATACGAGCCGTGCTTGAGGAACTTGGTCGAGAAGGTGGCGAACGGCCCGAACAGCAAGGCGCGGCGCTTGTCGAAATAGCGCGTGTCGAGATGCGGCACCGACATCGGCGGCGAGCCGACCGCGGCCTTGCCATAGACCTTGGCGAGATGGCGGTCGGCGATCTCGGGCTTTTCGGAGACGAGGAACGAGCCGCCGACCGGGAAACCGGCGTAATTGTCGGCTTCGGGAATCCCCGAGGCCTGCAGGATCGGCAGCGCACCGCCACCGGCGCCGGCGAAGACGAAGCGCGCGTTGATGATCCTTTTGCCGCCGCCGTTGGTCGCCTCGGCGGTGACGCGCCAGCTCTTGTCCGCATTGCGTTCGAGCTTGCGCACCTCGTGGCCGCTGGTCAGCGTCACGCCCGGCTGGCGGCTGAGCGACGTGATATATTGCCGCGTCACCTCGCCCCAGTCGCAATCGGTGCCGAGCGGCGAGCGCGTCGCCGCCAGCGGCAGGCCACCGCTGCGCCCCTCCATCATCAGCGGCACCCATTGGCCGATCTGATGCGGATCGGTGGTGAACTCCATCCCCGAGAACAACGGGCTGGCGCCGAGCGCCGCATGCCGCTTGCGCAGGAATTCGACGTTCTCGCGGCCCCACACCAGATTCATGTGCGGCGTCGAGTTGATGAAGGCGCGGGGGTCGCTGAGCACGCCGGCGCGGAGCTGGTGGCTGAGGAACTGGCGGGTGATCTGCCATTGCTCGTTGATCTCGATCGCCTTGGCGATCTCGACGCGGCCATCGGCGGCGTTGACCGGCGTATAGTTGAGCTCGCACAGCGCCGAATGGCCGGTGCCGGCGTTGTTCCAGCCGTCGGAACTCTCGCCGGCGGCGCGGTCGAGCCGCTCGACCATCTCGATCGTCCACGTCGGTTCGAGCTGGCGCAGCAGCACGCCGAGCGTCGCGCTCATGATGCCGCCGCCGATCAGCAGCACGTCGACGCTCTGCTCGCTGCGCGCCTGCGCACGCGCCGCCGCCGGCAGCAGCGAGGCGCCCCCCGCGGCGGCGACCGCGCCGATCAGCCCGCGGCGGGTGACGGCGGCAGCCGGGAAAGTCGACGTGTCGGCGGCCGGGGCCAGCTCGCGGGGGTCGGAGTGCATCGCATGATCCTTCTGCAGCCGCTTGCGGTACGACGTCGCGGCAGGACGCGGATCGCAGCGGGGCGTGTCCACGGCCGCGACCGGCGAATCCGGGCGGCCGATGCCGCATCGCTCCGGCGGAGCCATGCGACCGTATCGACCCGCTTGTGCCCGACCCGCGGATGCGGCCCGCGCAGAAAATGACACTTCGGTATAATCGAGCATAAACAATGATTTAGCGACGATCTGTCGTGCGGGAATGGTTCGTAGAGGGCAAGAAGTGACACATCCCTTGCGGTGAAAGTGCAACTTCTTGCCACACGGCAGGCGGGCGGGTAGGCATTCGGCCGTGAGTCTCCGCCCCCTGATCCGCGGCTGGCCCTGGCTGGCGGGCGTGCTGTTGCTCGCGATCGCCGCCGCGATCCTCGCCGGCGCGCTCGCACAACGGCGCACGATCGCGCAGCAGCAGATCGAGGTGACACAGGATGCGCGGCTGCGCGCGGCGCTGCTCGACAGCGAGATCGCCCGTTTCCGGCTGCTGCCGCTCACGCTTGCCAACGATCGCGACATTTCGGCGGCGATCGCCGGCACCGGCGCGGCGCGACCGGCGCTCAACCGCAAGCTGGAGGCGCTGGCCCGCGTCACCGGCGCGCCGGCGATCTACGTGGTCGGCCCGGACGGCTGGTCGATCGCCGCGAGCAACTGGCGCAGCCCGCGGGCCTTCGTCGGCATCGATTATCATAGCCGTCCCTATGTCCGGCAGGCGGAAGCCCGCGGCGAGGGCAGCCATTTCGCGATCGGCAGCGTCAGCCAGCGCCCCGGCCTGTATCTCGCCGCGCGGACCGCGACCGGCGGCGTCACCGTCATCAAGCTGGAGTTCGACCGGATCGAACGGGCCTGGGCGCGCAGCGGCGGGATCAGCTTCGTGCAGGACGCCCGGCAGCGCATCCTCGTCACCAGCCGCCCCGGCTGGCGCTTCGCCACCGTGACGCGGGGAACGGCGCCGGCGCGCGGCACGGTGGCGCTGGTGCCGCTCGGCGACGGCCGCGTGCGGATCGGAGGTGCGCGAGTGTCCTACGTCGCGCAGATGGTGCCGGTCAGCCAGCCGGGCTGGCAATTGGTGCAGATGCGACCCGTCGATCGCGCGGTCGCGGCGGCGCGGCTGTTCGCCGCGGCGGCGGCGGGGGCGAGCGTCCTCGCGCTCGGCGTCATCGCCTGGGCCATGCGCCAGCGCGTGCTGGCGACGCGTCGCCGCACCGCCGAGCTGGAAGCGGCGGTTGCCGACCGCACCGCCGACCTGCGTCGCGAGGCCGCCGAGCGCGCGCTGTCCGATGCCCGTGGCGCCGAATTGCGCGAGGCGCTGCGCCAGGCCAACCGGCTCGCGTCGCTCGGCCAGATCACCGCCAGCGTCGCGCACGAGACTGCGCAGCCGGTCGCGGCGATCCGCACCTATGCCGAAACCAGCCGCATGCTGCTCGACCGCGACGAGCCCGACGAGGTGCGCGCCAATCTCCGCACGATCGCGCAGCTCGCCGACCGGGTCGGCGTGGTGACCGCGCAGCTTCGCGCCTTTTCGCGCCGCCAGACCGACGAACTCCGCCCGGTTTCGCTCGCCGAGGTGATCGACGGCGCGCTGCTGATCGTGCGCGAACAGCTCGAGGATGCGGTGCTCGACCGGCCCGCGATCGATCCGGCGCTGATGGTGGTCGGCGGCAAGGTTCGCCTCGAACAGGTGCTGGTCAATCTCGTCCAGAACGCGCTCGACGCACTCGCCGGCCGCGCCGAGCGGCGCATCACGCTGACCCTGGTCGAGGAGGAGTTCCGCGTCCGGCTGCGCGTCGCGGATACCGGGCCGGGCATCGATCCGGCGATCGCCGCCGGGCTGTTCACGCCGTTCAACACCAGCCGCGCGGCGGGTCTCGGTCTCGGCCTCGTCATCGCGCAGGATATCATGACCGACCTCGGCGGCTGGCTGCATCATCTCCCCGCGCCGGGCGGGGCGGTGTTCGAGATCGGGATGCGGCGGGCATGACGACGATCGACAGGACACCGGTCGTCGCGCTGGTCGACGACGAGCCGGATCTCCGCGCGGCGGCGTCGCAATTGCTCAAGCTGCACGGTTTCGAGGTGCGACCGTTCGCCGACGCGCGCAGCGCGCTGCCCGAACTCACCGCCGACTTTCCCGGTATCCTCATCACCGACGTCCGCATGCCGGGCATGTCGGGGCTGGAATTGATGGACGCGGTGCGTGGCCGCGACGCCGACCTGCCGGTGCTGCTGCTCACCGGCCATGGCGACATCGGCATGGCGGTGGAGGCGATCAGGAACGGCGCCTGGGACTTCCTGTCCAAGCCGTTCGATCCCGAGGCGCTGGTCGCGGCGGCGGTGCGCGCCGCGACCGCACGCGGACTGACGCTGGAGAACCGGCGGCTGCGCGCGCTCGCCGACGAACAGCAGGGCGAGGCGCTGATCGGCGACAGCCTCGCGATCCGGCGGCTGCGCGGCATGATCCCGCTGCTCGCCGATGCGCCGCTCGATCTGGTGATCGAGGGCGAGGTTGGGACGGGGCGCGAACATTTCGCGCGGCTGGTGCATCGCGCCGGGCGGCGTGCGCGCCACCGCTTCCTCGTCATCGATTGCGCGACGGTGCCGGTGGCTCTGGTCGAGCGCGAAGTGTTCGCGCGCAACGGCCCGATCGACCGTGCGCATCGCGGCACGTTGTTCCTCGACCATCTCGAAGCCGCCGGACCCGAATTGCAGAACCGGCTGGCGCATTTCGCCGAGAAGCGCGCGCTGCCGCTCGACGGGCGCGATCCGCATGCGGTCGACGTGCGGATCGTCGCCGCGCTGGAGGAGGGGCGGCGCGACCGCATCCTGCCCGGCTTGTTCCACCTGCTTGCCGGCGTGCCGCTGCGCCTGCCGCCGCTGTCCGAGCGCAAGGAGGATATTCCGATGCTGTTCGCGCATTTCGCCGCGCGCGCCGCCGAGCGCCATCGCTGCGCGGTGCCGGCGCTGGCCGATCATGCGATGCGGCTGGCGGCGCGGCCATGGCCGGGCAACGTGCTCGAATTGGAGAAAGCGGCGGAGCGGATCTGCCTCGGCCTCGACGACGGCGCGCCGAGCAGCGGCGAACCCGCGTCGCTGCCCGAACGGCTCGACGCATTCGAGCGGGCGACGATTATCGACGCCATCGCCGCCGCGGACGGCGAGATCGCCGCCGCAATCCAGGCGCTTAAACTGCCGCGCAAGACCTTCTATTATCGCGTCAACCGGCTCGGCATCGACCTGCGCGCGATCCGCCGCCAGACCCGTCCCTGACCGGCGTCGGTCGTCGCGGCAACAGGAGAGCCTCGACCCGCTCCTGCTACCGGTCGAACAGGAAGCGGAACCAGCCCCGATACATGCCGCCGATCGCAATCAGGCAGGCGACGACCAGCATCGCGATCGCGGTATAAGCGACCGGCCCGGGCCGCACCTTTTCCGGACGCTTGCTTCCGTCGCTCATGCCGGGGCCGCCTTTCACCTGCGATTGCCACGATCCTGCCGCAAGCAGGTTACAGATCGCTGACGGTGCCGGAAGGGGGGAGACGGCATGCCCTGACCCGGCCTGCCGTCCCACCCGGCGGTTACGCCGGCTGGCCGTTGCCGCCGGTCGAGCCGAAGATCTGGCCGGTCGAATAGCTCAGCGCAGGATCGGCGGCGGCGACGTAGAGGCCGGCGATCTCGGCCGGCTGCCCCGCACGCGCCAGCGGCGAATCGCCGCCGAAGCTCTTGAGCTTGTCGGGCGTCGCGCCGCCGCTCACCTGCAACGGCGTCCAGAACGGCCCCGGCGCCACTGCGTTGACGCGGATGCCGCGGCTGGCGAGTTGCTTGGCCATGCTTTTGGTGAAGTTGAGCACCGCAGCGCGGGTCAGCGCATAATCGACGATGTCGGGCGAGGGGTTGCCCGCTTGCTCGGACGAGGTGTTGACGATCACCGCACCCGCGCCCATCCGCTCGACCGCCGCCTTGGTCAGCCAGAAGGGCGCATAGACGTTGGTCTTCATCGTATCGTCGAAATCCTGGCTGGAGATATCGGCGATGCCGGGGCGGGTCTGCTGCCGCGCGGCATTGTTGACGAGGATGTCGAGCCCGCCGAGCTGCTCGGCCGCCTGCTGCACTAGCTTGCGGCAGAAGCGTTCGTCGCGCAGATCGCCGGGGATGGCGACCGCCTTGCGGCCCTCCGCCCGGATCAGCGCGACGACCTCGCGCGCATCGGGCTCCTCCGCGGGCAGATAGTTGATCGCGACGTCGGCGCCTTCGCGGGCGTAGGCGATCGCCGCGGCGCGGCCGATGCCGCTGTCGCCGCCGGTGATCAGCGCCTTCTTGCCGGCGAGCTTGCCCGATCCCTTGTAGCTCGTCTCGCCATGATCGGGGCGCGGCGTCATCTTGCTGGCCAGGCCGGGCCAGGGCTGGCGCTGCACCGGATAGGGCGGCTTGGGGTAGGCGGCGGCGGGCGTCGTGGCGCCGGTGCTGCCGCCGGCCTGGGCGGCGGCGGCAGCAGTGGCGGTGGCGGCGGTGCCGGCAGCCAGCGCTGCCCCCGCCACGAAGGTGCGGCGTGTGGTATCGGTCATGATCGTTACTCCCGGAAAGATCACGACCAGAAGCGTCGACCGAACGGTTCCGTTCCGAACCTTTCGGGCTGCCGACCCCCCGATCGGCAGCCCGGTACGGTTACAGACCGTAAGACAGGCGTAGATAGCCGAAGCGACCGGGGATATCGTAGGTGGTCGGGTCGAAATTGTTGAGGCTGCAGCTGAAGCAGGCCGGCGGATCCTTGTCGAAGACGTTGTTGACGCCGAAGGTGAAGGCGAATTTCGCATCGAGCCAGCTCGGGCGGAATTGCAGCTGCGCGTCGCCGTACAGCCGGCTCTTCAGCTCGTTCTCCGCCGCGATCTCCTGGACGTTGTCGATATAGCGTGCGGTGATGCTCGCGGTGACCGGGCCGAGCGTCCAGTCGATCGTGCCCAGCCCCTTGAAGTGCGGATAGGCCTGATCGGGCGAACCACGCTCGGTGCCGACATAGTCGGTGGTGGTGAAGCCGTCCGTCGCCGGCGTGCGCTCGGCATATTTGAGTAGGTAATTGCCCGAGACGTAGAGGCCGAAGCGGCCGGCGCCGGTCTCGCCCGACCGGACGGTCAGCGTCGCGTCGATGCCCTTGGTGCGGACGCCGCCGGTGTTGAGCAGCAGGCCGTTGATCGCGGTGACGATGCCGCTCGGCGCGCGGCGGATCGCGGTGCAGCTCAACGCGTCACCGGTCTCGGCGCAGCGGCTGAGCAGCACCTGCGCCGGGATCGACGCGATCGCGCCATCGACCTTGATGTCGTAATAATTGACCTCGAGGCTGAGCGCCGAGAGCGTGCCGTTGCGCGCCCAGCGCGGGCTGTAGACGCCGCCGAACAGCAACGTACGTGCGGTTTCGGGGCGCAGGTCGGGGTTGCCGCCGGTCAGCACCGGCAACTGGCCCGACGGTTCGGCATAGCTGCCGCTGGCGGGAACGCCATTGGCGACGCAATTGGCGCGCACCGTGGCGTTCGACGGGAACAGGCCGCCCGCCGCGCTGGTGCAGGGATCGTCGATCGTCGCGTCGAAGCGCGACTGCGCGCCATAGAGTTCGCCGATCGACGGTGCGCGCAGCGATTCGGCATATTGGCCGCGCAGCAGCAAGTCGTTGAACGGCTTCCACAACGCGCCGCCGCTGAAGGTCGTGTTGCTGCCGAAGGTCGAATAATTCGAATGGCGGACCGCGCCGTTCAGCTCGAACGAGGCGATGGCGGGCAGGTCACGCAGCAGCGGCAGGCGGATTTCGCCATAGACCTCGTCGACGTTGAAGCGGCCGCTCGCCGCCTGCGCGGGGATGTCGGCGCCCAGGCCCGCCTGGATGATCGGATCGGGGGTGAAGCTGCCGAACTGGTAGCGATGTTCGTAGCCCACCGCGATGCCGACCGGGCCACCGGGCAGATCGAACAATTCGCCCGACAGGTTGGCGGTATAGTCGTTGAGCGTCTGGCGGCTGCGATCGCGCTCGTCGAAGCCGATATAGCCGAGCATCGCCGGGGTGATCGAGCCGACACCGCCGAAGAAGTTGAACGGCACGCATTCGTCGGTGCACTGGCTGACCGGGCCGATCGCGCGGGCGAGGCGGGCGGCGTTGATATTGCCGGTGAACAGCTGCTTGGCGTCGTTATAGCCGAGCACCGCATTGACGTCCCAATACCAGTTGCGGTCGAACATCCGGAACTTGCCGTCGAGCGTGCCGGTCAGCGACATGGTGTCGACCTGCTGGCTGTAGGTGCGCTGCCCCGCCTCGACGAGGCGGCGGAAGATCGCGGTATAATTCTGGCCGGGGGTCAGCGTGACGCCGAACGGATTGTACGGATTGGTGGCATCCACGGACAATCCGTCGAGCATGTTGCCGTTGCCGACGTCGGGGCCGATGCCGAGCGGCAGGAAGGCCGCCTGATTCTGCGAATTGCGCCGGTTGTAGACCGCCTTGACGCTGAGGTTGATCGCGTCGGAGAAGCGCGCGCGGGCGTTGACGAAGCCGCCGAAGCGCTCGACCGGGGTCAGGAAGTAGTTGAACGGCGCGAAATTGTAGCGGTCGGCGGCGGTGAACGCCTTGAAGTCGCCGGTCGCCAGCGTCGGGTCGTAGACCGGGCGGCCGCTGGCGACGGGGCCGCGCAACGTGATGTTCTGGCCGTTGACCAGGAAGCGGCCGAGCGGGGTGAAGCTGGAACAGCCGCCGATCGGGTCCGCACAGCTCGTCTGGCCGGGGTTGGGGAATTGCGAGATGCTGCGGTTCGCGGCGCTGACCGATTCCTGCTTGGTGTAATAGCCGCCCGCGACGACATGGACGTCGTCGCCGCCGACGCCGTAGCTGAGCTGGTAATCCTGCGTCTTGCCGTCATTGTCGCCGAGGAACTGGCCGTATTGCGCCGAGCCCTTGAAGCCCTTCTGGCTCTGTTTGGTGATGATGTTGACGACGCCGGCGATCGCGTCCGAACCATATTGCGGCGAGGCACCCGATTGCAGCACTTCGACGCGTTCGATCATCGACGAGGGGATCGAGTTGAGATCGACGGTGGCGGGGATGCCGCTCGCCGAGGCGCCGTTGACGAAGCGCAGCCCGTCGACCAGCACCAGGGTGCGCTTGGCACCGAGATAGCGCAGGTCGAGCACCGCCGAGCCGGCACCGACGCCGCCGCCGTCGGGCGGGTTGCCGAAATTGCCCGAGCTGTTGAACTTGGAGTTGAGCCCGCCCGACGAGGCCGGCAGCCGCTGCAGCACGTCGGCGATCGAGGACAGGCCGGTGCGCGCGATCGCGCTATCGTCGATGGTGACGACGGGGGAGGGCTGGTCGAGCGGGTCGCGGCGGATGCGTGATCCGGTCACGACGATGTCCTCGGCGGGGGCCTCGGTCGCGGCGGGGGCGGTCGGCGTCTGCGGATCGGTCGCCAGCTGCGCGGCGGCGACCTGCGCCGACAGTGCCAGCCCGGCCATCATCGCCAGGCTCGACGATCGCATCATCCACGTCGTTGCACGCATTGCTCATTCCCCTTGTCTTGCGCCCTTTGCGGCGTCGCAGGAGGAATATGCAGGATTGTTGCCGCGCGGCCATATCGCAGCGCCGGGCAAGAACCATAATGGCAATATTTCGGTAACGATGTTGCTGCGCGGTAACAGGCCGGAGCGCATAATGCATAGATTTACAGCAGTTTGCCCGGTCCCTGCCTTGTGATGCGGCACGATGCCGCCGATAGGCGCGGCCATGACCGATCATCCCGCGCCACCCGGCATGCACCCGCGCGAGTTCGTCGCGTTCATCGCCGCCGTGATGGCGGTCAACGCATTGGGCGTCGACCTGATGCTGCCGGCGCTCGCCGACATCGGCCGCGATCTGCTGGTGAGCGCGGCCAACCACCGGCAATGGGTGGTGACCGTCTATATGGTCGGCTTCGGCGCCGGCCAGCTCGTCTACGGGCCGCTCGCCGACCGGCTGGGGCGGCGGCCGGTGCTGATCGCGACGCTGCTCGGCTTCATCGCGGCGAGCGTCTTCGCGGCGAGTTCGGTGACCTTCGCCGCGCTACTCGGCGCGCGGCTGTTGCAGGGGCTGATGTCGGCCTCGACGCGCGTGCTCGCGGTGGCGATCGTCCGCGACGGCGCCTCGGGGCGGCAGATGGCGCGCACCATGTCGATCGCGCAGATGATCTTCTTCATCGTGCCGATCCTCGCGCCGACGCTCGGCCAGGGACTGCTCGCCTTCGGGCCGTGGCGGTTCATCTTCTACGCGCTGGGCGGCTTCGCGGCGTTGGTGCTCGCCTGGTCGCTGGTCCGCCTGCCCGAGACGCTGCCGGTGGCGCGGCGGCGGCCGCTGTCGCTCGCCAATCTGCGGCAGAGCTATCGCCTGACGCTGACCAACCGCTATTCGATCGGCTATGCGATCGCTGCGGCGCTGACCTTCGGCGGCATCATCGCCTTCGTTTCCTCGGCGCAGCAAATCTTCGTCGACGAATTCGGCGCAGGCCGGCGGTTCACCTTGTTGTTCGCGATCTGCGCCTTTTCGATGGGCGTCGCCTCCTTCGCCAACAGCCGGCTGGTCGAGCGGCTGGGGACGCGGCTAATCTCGCAGGCGGCGGTGCTGGCGCTGATCGCGCTGTCGGTCGTCCACCTGATCGTCATCCAGGCGGGGCAGGAGACGCTGACCAGCTATATGATCCTGCAGGCGCTCAGCATGACCTGCATCGGCCTGTGCGGATCGAACTTCGGCGCGATGGCGATGGAGCCGGTCGGCCATATCGCCGGTACCGCCTCGTCGGTGCAGGGCTTCATCACCAGCATCGGCGCGGTGCTGGTCGGCTCGGCGATCGGCCAGTCCTATGCCGGCACGACGCTGCCGCTGGCGATCGGCTATCTGCTGATCGGCGTTGCGGTGCTCGCGCTGATCTGGGTGGTGGAGAAGGGCGAGCTGTTCCGGCCGCGGATGGCGAGCTAGCGGTATCTGCGATCGTACGTTCAGGTGATCCCGGCGTCGGCCAGACCTTGCGATCCTCGATACGCTGTACCCCGGCGGAGGCCGGGGCCCAGTTGGGGAAGGTTTGTAATAGCTTACAAGGGCCTTCCTAGCTGGGCCCCGGCCTCCGCCGGGGTACATCAGGGAGTCTCGCGTCGGGCCGGATGCCCTAATCCTACAGCAATTTGTCGAGGGTGATCGGCAGGTCGCGGATGCGCTTGCCGGTGGCGTTGAAGACCGCATTCGCCACCGCCGCGCCGACGCCGGTGATGCCGATCTCGCCCACCCCGCGCGCGCCCATCGGCGTGTGGGGATCGGGGATGTCGGTCCACATCACCTCGATCTCGGGCACGTCCATGTGCACCGGCACGTGATATTCGGCGAGGCTGGGGTTCATGATCCGGCCGTTGCGCTCGTCATATTGCGTCTCCTCCATCAGCGCGAGGCCGAGCCCCATGATGATGCCGCCGCGGAACTGGCTCGCCGCGGTCTTGGGATTGAGGATGCGGCCGCAGTCGAACGAGCCGAGGAAGCGGCTGACCCGCACCTCGCCGGTTACCGTATTGACCCGCACCTCGCAGAACATCGCGCCGTGCGAGTGCATCGACCAATGCATCGTCTCGAGCGGCATCGGCGGCGTCGCCTCGACCACGACGGTGTCGCGCTGCGCGCGCGCGAGGATCGAGGCGTAGCTTTCGTGCCGCGTCGGCTCGTCGAGCTTGGCGAGGCCGCCGTCGATGCCGCCGACCTCGTCGGCATCGAGCCCGGCGAGCGGCGAATCGTTGCCGGCGAGCTTGAGCAACTCGCCGACCAGCGCGCGATGCGCCGCAATGACTGAGGCGCCGATCGCCGCGGTCTGCTGCGACCCGCCGGCCATGACGACGCCGGGCAAGCTGCTGTCGCCGTAGCGGAAGGTCACCTGATCCATCTCCAGCCCGAGCCGGTCGGCGGCGACCTGCGTCTGCGCGGTGGCGGTGCCCATTCCCATGTCGTGCGCGGCGATGTCGACCGTGGCATGGCCGTGGCGGGTCAGCGTGATCCGCGCCGCGCCGCCGGGCATCCGGTAATAAGGATACGTAGCGGTGGCGACACCCATGCCGATCAGCCATTCGCCCTCGCGCCGCGCTCCGGGCTTGCCGCGCTGCGCCCAGCCGAAGCGGGCGGCGCCGTCGCGATAGGCCTTCTCGACCTCGCGCGACGAGAAGGGCGCGCCGGTGGTCGGGTCCTTCTCGGGCTCGTTGCGCATCCGCAGCTCGATCGGGTCGATATCCATCGCCACGGCGAGTTCGTCGATCGCGCTCTCCAGCGCGAAGGTGCCGACCGCCTCGCCGGGCGCGCGCATGAAGGTGTTGGCGACCATGTCGAGATAGGCGACCTCGACGTCGAGCTTCATCGTCTTGCTCGCATAGGCGCTGCGCGTCGGCAGGATGAACGGTTCGGGCAGCACGTTGTGGTGGCTCATCGCCACGGTGCCGGTGTGGACCAGCGCGTCGAAGCCGCCATCCGCCTGCGCGCCGATCGCGACGCGCTGCTCGGTGATCGTGCGGCCGCCGACGATGCGATATACGCCCTCGCGCGACAGCATCAGCCGCACCGGCCGGCCGGACAGTTTGGCGGCGGCGGCGGCGAGCACCTGATGCTGCCACAGCCCCTTGCCGCCGAAGCCGCCGCCGACGAACGGCGAGGTGACATGGACCTGATCCTCGTCGAGCCCGAAGACATGGCCGAGCGACCAGGCCATATGCGCGACCATCTGCGACGCGTCGTGGACGCGCAGCGTCTCGCCCTCCCAGACGACGGTGACCGCATGCAGCTCGATCGCATTGTGGCTGTGGCGCGGCGTCGTATAGGTCGCATCGACGCGATGCGGTGCGGCGGCGAGCGCCGCGTCGGCGTCGCCGCTCTCGTATTTGAGCGGCTGGCCCATGAACTGGCCGGGTTCGGTGCCGTTGGCCTTGGCCTCGTCGAGCGCGGTGACCGAGGCTTCGGCGACGTAATCGACGTGGATCAGCGAGGCGGCATGATCGGCCTGATCCTGCGTCTCGGCGAGCACCAGCGCAACCGGCTCGCCGTTCCAATAGACGCGGTCGTCCTGCATGATCGGCAGGTCGTTGCCGCCGCACGCCTTCTCCGAGGTCATGAACAGCGGCATCGGCGCCATCCGCGGCGCGTTGCGATAGGTCATCACCAGCGCGACGCCGGGCGCGGCCTCCGCCGCCGCGGTGTCGAGCGTGGCGATGCGACCCTTGGCGACGGTGCTGAACACCAACGCGGCATAGGCCATGCGGTCGAGGGGGAATTCGGCGGCATAAGGCGCGATGCCGCGCACCTTGATGGCACCGTCGAGCCGCGAGATCGGCTTGCCGACGAAGCCGTGCTGCTGGCGGATCAGCGGATCGGGGCGGCCGCCGGGCATCCAGCTGTCCGGCGCCATCTGTACCGCGGTCTGCATCGCGGCCTGCGCGGCGCCCTTTACCGCCTGTTTGGCGTCTTCGACGATGCTCATGAATCCACTCCCGCGAGGTCGGCGAGCACGGCGACGATCGTCCGCCGCGCCAGTTCGATCTTGAAGCCATTGTCGCGCAGCGGCTGCGCCGCCGCGAGTTCCGCCGCCGCCGCCGCTTCGAAGGCGGCTCGCGTCGCCGGGCCGTCCCGCAGCGCGGCCTCCGCCTGCGTCGCGCGCCACGGCTTGTGCGCGACGCCGCCGAGCGCGAGGCGGACGTCCGCGACCCGCCCGTCCCGCACCTCGATCGCCGCGGCGACCGAGATCAGCGCGAAGGCATAGCTCGCGCGGTCGCGGACCTTGCGATAGGTCGAGTGTGCGGCGAGCGGCAGCGCGGGCAGCTCGATCGCGGTGATCAGCTCGCCGGGTTCGAGCAAAGTCTCGATCTCGGGATGATCGCCGGGCAGGCGATGCAGCTCGGTCAGCGGCAGCGTGCGGGTGCCGCCCGGCGCGGCGAGATGGACGGTCGCGTCGAGCGCGGCGAGCGCCACCGCCATGTCGGACGGATGCGTCGCGACGCAGGCGGACGACGCGCCGAGGATCGCGTGGATGCGGTTGAAGCCGTGGATCGCGTCGCAGCCCTGGCCGGGCTGGCGCTTGTTGCAGCGCGAGCCCTCGACGTCGTAAAAATAGGTGCAGCGGGTGCGCTGGAGCAGATTGCCGCCGATCGTCGCCATGTTGCGGATCTGCGCGCTGGCGCCCGCCAGGATCGCCCGGCTGAGCATCGGATAGCGGCTGCGGACGACGGGATGCGCGGCGAGCGTGCCGTTGCGCACGCCCGCGCCGATGCGCAGCCCGCCCTGCTCGGTCTCCTCGATCGTGGTCGACAGCGCGGTGACGTCGACCAGCGCGGCGGGACGCTCGATCGTCTCGCGCATCAGGTCGACCAGATTGGTGCCGCCGCCGAGATAGCGGGCGTCGGGCGCCGCGGCGAGGCGGAGCGCCTCGTCGGTGCCGGTCGCGCGGGCGAAGGTGAAGGGGGTCATGCCGCCACCGCCCGGTCGTCCGCCGCGGGGGCGTAGACGTCGAGGATCGCATCGACGATGCCGTTATGCGCGCCGCAGCGGCACAGATTGCCGCTCATCCGCTCGCGCAATTCGTCGCGGTCGAGCGTGATCGCGGCGCCGAGATCGGCGGTGACGTGGCTCGGCATGCCGCGTTCCAGCTCGGCGGCCATGCCGATCGCCGAACAGATCTGTCCGGGCGTGCAATAACCGCATTGGAAGCCGTCGTGCGCGATGAAGGCGGCTTGCAGCGGATGCAGCGTCTCGCCATCGGCAAGCCCCTCGATCGTCGTCACCGACCGGCCGTCATATTGCACCGCGAGCGCGAGGCACGAGACGATCCGCTCGCCGTCGACCAGCACGGTGCAGGCGCCGCATGCGCCCTGGTTGCAGCCGAGCTTGGTGCCGGAGAGGTGGAGGCGCTCGCGCAGCAGGTCGAGCAGGGAGACGCGGGGGTCGTCGGGCAGCGGCACCGAAGATCCGTTGACGGTGATGGGCATCGCGATTTCTCCCAATATTTTGGCCAACTTAGCCGAGGCGCTGCGGGCCGGCAACGCAGCCGTCGGCTTTTTGGGAAAGCGATGCGATCTGACGCGTTCGGGTCATCGAGCATAAGGAATTCCCGATGAAAGCGATGACATTGCCCGCCCCCGGCGGCCTCGACCGGCTGGCCTTCGCGGAGCGCGCCGACCCCGGCGCGCCCGGCCCGCAGCAGATCCGCGTCGCGCTGCACGGCAGCTCGCTCAACTATCACGATCTCGGCATCGCTACCGGCCGGATGCCGAGCGCCGATGGCCGCATCCCGCTCGCCGACGGCGCCGGGATCGTCGAGGCGGTCGGCGAGGGCGTGAGCGAGTTCGCCGTGGGCGACATGGTCGTCTCCTGCTTCTTCCCCGACTGGCAGGACGGCACGCCGACGGTCGGCGACTTCAGCCGCACGCCGGGCGACGGCATCGACGGCTTCGCGCAGGAGCATGTCGTCCTGCCCGCCACCGCCTTCACCCATGCGCCCAAGGGCTATGACGCGGTCGAGGCGGCGACGATCACCACCGCGGGATTGACCGCGTGGCGCGCGCTGGTCGTCGATGCGCAGATCAAGGCGGGCGACACCCTGCTGCTGCTCGGCACCGGCGGCGTGTCGATCTGGGCGTTGCAGATCGCCAAGGCGATGGGCGCGCGTGTCGCGATCAGCTCGTCGTCCGACGAGAAACTGGCGCGCGCCGAGGCGCTCGGCGCCGACTTCACGCTCAACTATCGCAGCGACGAGAAGTGGGGCCGGACGGTGCGCGACTGGACCGGCGGGCGCGGCGTCGATCACGTCGTCGAGGTCGGCGGCCCGGGCACGCTCGCCCAGTCGATCGAGGCGGTGCGCGTCGGCGGGCATATCTCGCTGATCGGCGTGCTCACCGGCGTATCGGGCGAGGTGCCGACCGCGGCGCTGATGGGCAAGCAGGCGCGGCTCCAGGGCCTGATCGTCGGCAGCCGTCGCGAGCAGCAAGAGTTCGTCCGCGCGCTGGAGGCGACCGGCATCCGCCCGGTGATCGACCGCCGCTTCCCGCTCGACCGGCTCGCCGAGGCGTTCCAGTATGAGATGGACGGCAGCCATTTCGGCAAGATCGGCATCGAATGGTGAGTTTAGGGTGGTCCGCACCTAATTCCCGTTAGCCCTGAGCCTGTCGAAGGGCGGCGCCGCAAGCACACACGCCGCTTGTGGAACCCCGTGCTTCGACAAGCTCAGCACGAACGGGTGGTGGAGGGTTTGTGGAGAGGTGGTGGAGCGGTGGCTCAACGGATCCCGAACCCCTCACTTCCGTTAGCCCTGAGCCTGTCGAAGGGCGGGTCCGCAAACGCACGCGCCTCTTGTCGAGCCCCATGTTTCGACAAGCTCAGCATGAACGGGGATAGAGGGTTTGTGGAGAAGTGGTGGAGAGGCGGCGGAGCGGTGGTGGAACGCATACCCGACCCCTCTCCGTTAGCCCTGAGCCTGTCGAAGGGCGGAGCCGCACGCGATACGTCGAACGTGGAAACCCGCGCATCGACAAGCCGCCACGCCCCATCGGAAACGCCCACAGCGCGGCGCGTTCAGAACGCCGCGATCGCCTTGAGCACCCGATCGGCCTGCGCCACCAGCCGCGGCAGTTCCGCCGGCAGGTCGATCGCGGCGACGCTGTGCGTGTGCAAAGCATCGGTGTCGATCGCACCCCGCCGGATCGCGTCGATCACGCGGGCGAAGTCGGCGGCGAGCGCGTTGCGGCTGGCGAGCAGCGTCGTCTCGCGCTTGTGGAAGTCTGGGTCGGCGAAGACGAGGTCGCCCTTGGCGACGCCGACCAGCACGTAGCTGCCGCCATGCGCGACCTCGGCGAGGCCGGCGTTCATCGCCGCGATGCTGCCGGTGGCGTCGAACACCGTCGCAAAGCCGCTGCCCTCGGTCAGCACCGCGAGGCGCGCCGCGGCACCCTCGTCGGCAAGGATGCAATCGCCGAAGCCGAGCCGGTCGCGGGCATGGTCAAGCCGGGCCGCGCGCGTGTCGCAGAGCACGACGTGCGCGCCATCCAGTCGCGCGAACAAGGCGGTGGCGATGCCGATCGGTCCCGCGCCGCGGACCAGCACGCGTTCGCCCGCGGCCAGTCGCGCGCGTGCGACCGCATGCGCGCCGATCGCGAGGAATTCGACCATCGCCGCCTGGTCGAGGCTGAGCCCGGTCGCATCGATCGCGGCGCGTTCGGGGATCACGATCACCTCCGCCATGCCGCCGTCGACATGGACGCCGAGCACCGCGACGGTGACGCAGCAATTGGGCTTGCCGCCGCGACAGGCGACACAGACGCCGCAGGCGAGATAGGGGTTGATCGTGATCCGCTGGCCAGCGCGGAAGGCGCTGCCCGCGGGCGCCTCGATCACCTCGCCGGCGAGTTCGTGGCCCATCACCCGCGGATAGGCGAGGAACGGCTGGTTGCCCGCGTAAATATGGTAATCGGTGCCGCACAGGCCGACGCGGCGAATGCGGACCAGCAGTTCGCCCGGCCCCGCCTGCGGCGGGTCGCGCTCGACCGCCTGCAGGTCGAAGGGTTGCTGGCACACGATCGTCAACACAAAGCCAGCCTCTATTTGCAAGTCGGCTTGCAAATATGAAAGAACATGGGATCTGGCAAGCATCGATCGCCGACCCGCGGCGAACCGGTCAGGAGGGGTGGTAGCCCATCGCGATCGAGATGTCGGCGGCGGCGTTGCGCAGATGCTCGCGTGCCGCCTGCATGTCGACGGTCTGCGATCCGTCGATCAGTTCGAGGAAGGGGATGGTCAGCGCCGCCGCGACCTGCCCGTCGAAGCCGAAGATCGGGAAGCTGAGGTCGGTGACGCCGCGGGTGATCGGGCTCTTGCGCTGATCGTAACCGCGGGCGCGGACCTGCGCCAATTGCCGGTCGAGCGCCGCGCGATCGACCGGCGTGCGGGCCGCGGGGATCGCCTGCGCGAGCACCTGGTCGCGTGCCTCGTCGGAGGAGAAAGCGAGCAGCACGTTGCCCGAACAGCTCGCCAGCATGTCGATCCCGGCGCCGAGCCGCAGCGAAAAGCCGCGCGTGCCCGGATTCTGTTCGCGGGTGATGACGAGGCCGCTGCCGTCGTTGACGACGACGAGGTGGCAGGACTGGCCGGTATCGATCGCGAGGCGCCGCATCGCGGCGCGCGCGGCGGTGACGAGATCCTGCGCGGGCGTCGCGCGATAGGCGAGGTCGAGCAGCTTGTAGGCCACCGAATAGCGATCGTCCTTGCTCGATTTCTGGAGATAGCCGAGCTTCTCCATCACCACGACGATGCGGAACAGCTCGCCGACCGAGCGGTTGAGCCGCACCGCCATTTCGCTGATCAGGATACCGCTCGGTTGCGTTTCGAGCAGTTCGAAGATCTCGAACGCCTTTTCCACGGCCGGCGCCGCGTAGGTCGTCTTCGAACCCGATGCCATCTGGCCCTCCTCCGTTCGTGGTCGCCATGCGGGGACCGCAGGCGGCTGTCAAATCGCTCGCCGCTGCCGGATGCGCGCCGAGCTGCGCGAGGCGGCGGCACGCGCGCCTTGCCGCATCCCGGCGCACGGGCGATGTTGCCGTATCCCCAAGCACTTGCAGCGAGAATGCCGACGATGACGCGCCACCTTCTGTTCCTCGACATCGATCCGTCGTCGGCCTCGGTCGCGGCCTATCGCGACTGGCACCGCGCCGGCGGGCCTCCCGCTGCGATCAACCGCTCGATTCGCGCCAGCGGCATCGAATCGCTCGAGATCTGGCACGTCGGCGACCGGCTTGCGATGATCATGGAGACCGGCCCGGATTTCTCCGCCGCGGCGAAGGCGGCGGCGGATGCGGCGGACCCCGACGTCCAGGCCTGGGAAGCGCTGATGGAACGCTTCCAGCGGCGGCTGCCGTTCGCCCCCGACGGCGAGAAATGGGTCGCGGCAGAGCGCGTCTATTCGCTCGACGAACAGCCCTGACGTGCCGCCCGGCGGCCTTGTCGCCGCGGTAAGACTATGAAAGGCGACGATCTTTCACGACAAGGCGAGGTGGAACGTGGCAATCGGAACGGCAGGCAGCACCGCGATCGCCGGGGTAATCGACGCGCATCACCATGTCTGGCGGCTCGACTGGCCCGGGCATCAATGGCCCGATGCGACCCTGCCGGCGATCCACCGTGACTTCGCGCTCGCCGATCTGCGCGCCGACAGTCGCGGCGTGGATCTCGCCGCGACGGTGCTCGTCCAGTCGCAGCCGACCGATGCCGATACCGACCGGCTCTGCGCGATCGCCGCCGCCGAGCCGCTGGTCGGCGCGCTGGTCGGCTGGGTCGATCTCGCCGCCGCCGATGCGCCGCGCCGGATCGCGCAACTGGCCGCGGCCCCCAAGCTGCGCGGGCTGCGGCCGATGCTCCAGTCGATCGCCGACACCGACTGGATCCTGCAACCGGCGCTGGACGATGCGATCGCGGCGATGGTCGCGCACGGCCTGCGCTTCGACGCGCTGGTCCAGCCACGCCATCTCAGCGCGCTGCATCGCTTAGCGCACCGCTGGCCCGACCTGCCGATCGTGATCGATCACGCCGCCAAGCCGAGCGCGGCGGCGGGCGGGCTCGATCCGTGGCGCGACGAGAT
Source organism: Sphingomonas sp. GW821-FHT04B01 (assembly GCF_059420425.1). NCBI lineage: Bacteria > Pseudomonadati > Pseudomonadota > Alphaproteobacteria > Sphingomonadales > Sphingomonadaceae > Sphingomonas > Sphingomonas sp. GW821-FHT04B01. The sequence goes on from NZ_JBWKTR010000005.1 coordinate 140,356, forward strand.
CGCCGCGCTGGCGGCGTGCGACAATGTCTGGTGCAAATTGTCCGGCCTGCGCACCGAACAGCCGCCGGGCGAGCCCGCCGCGGCGCTGGCGCCCTATGTCGCGCATCTCGTCGCCTGTTTCGGTGAGCGGCTGATGTGGGGCAGCGATTGGCCGGTGCTGCACCTCGGCGGCGACGATTACGGCAGCTGGTTCCAGGCCGCCCGCACGCTCGCCGAACTCGACCCCGCCGGCGAGCGCAGCCTGTTCGCCGACAGCGCCCGGCGGTTCTACGGACTGGCCCTGGCATAGGTTACCCGCAAGATCGCTTGCCTAATGAAAATACATTTGCAAGTATGATAACTTGACCGAGCGCCCGACTTGGCGGCGAGCGGCGCGGGAGAGAGACATGGCGGGCATCAGCAAGCGCGAATTGTTGGGGGCGTCGCTCGGCGCGGGTCTCGCCGCCGGGCCGTTCGCGCGCGCCGTCGCCGCCGCACCGCTGCCGGCGATCGCCCCCGGCCGCTTCCAGCCGACGGTGGACTCGCTCAGCACCTACCAGACGCCCGACTGGTTCCGCGACGCCAAGTTCGGCATCTGGGCGCATTGGGGGCCGCAGGCGGTGCCGCGGCAGGGCGATTGGTACGCGCGCTTCATGTACGTGCCGGGTCATCCGCATTACGCGCATCACCTCGCCACCTACGGCCATCCGTCCGAATTCGGCTATAAGGACATCATTCCGCTGTGGACCGCGGACAAATTCGATCCCGAAGCGCTGATGGACCGCTACGCCGCGGCGGGCGCCAAATATTTCGTGTCGATGGGCGTCCATCACGACAATTTCGACCTGTGGAAGTCGCGGCATCATCGCTGGAACGCGGTCGCGATGGGACCCAAGCGCGATATCGTCGGCGACTGGCAAAAGGCCGCGACGCGTCGCAAGCTGCGCTTCGGCGTCTCCGAACATCTCGGCGCCAGCCACAATTGGTGGTATCCGAGCCATCTCTACGACCAGTTCTGGCCGAAGCTCGGCGTCGATTACGACGGCGCCGATCCGCGCTTCGCCGATCTCTACCACAAGCCGCACGACGAGCCCTACACCAACAAGCCGGGCAGCTGGTACACCAACGATCCGGCCTATCATGCGCTGTGGTTCGCGCGCATCCGCGACCTCGTCGACAGCTACCAGCCCGACCTGCTCTATTCCGACGGCGGCCTGCCGTTCGGCGCCACCGGGCGATCTTTGGTCGCGCATCTCTACAACAGCAGCATCGCCCGCCACGGCAAGCTCGACGCGGTCTATACCTGTAAGGATCAGGGCTCGGGCGATTTCTACAAGGGCGCCTGCGTCCAGGACGTCGAGCGCGGCGTGCTCGCCGGCATCAACCCGCTGGCCTGGCAGACCGACACGTCGAACGGCGACTGGTTCGACAATGTCGACGACAAGTTCAAGACGCCGCCGCAGGTGATCGCGATGCTCGCCGATATTGTCAGCAAGAACGGCAACATGCTGCTCAACGTCGCGCTGCACGCCGACGGCAGCCTGCCGCCGCAGTCGGAGACGCTGCTCGCCGAACTCGCCGCATGGATGGCGGTCAATGCCGAGGCGATCCACGGCACGCGGCCGTGGACGATCCATGGCGAGGGGCCGACCGAGGCGGTGGCGGGCAGCTTCAAGGAAGACGGCAGCTACGTCGCACAGGACATCCGTTTCACCACCAAACGCGGCCGGCTGTACGCGATCACGCTCGGCGAGCCCGCCGGAGCGACCGCGATCAAGGCGCTGGCGCAGGGCAATCCGCACGATCCGCGCCGGATTCGGCGGGTGCGCCTGCTCGGCCATGGCGGCACGATCCGCTTCGAACAGACCGGCCAGGCGCTGGTGATCGAACGACCGGACCGGCTGCCGACCCGCCACGCCAGCGTGTTCGAGATCAGCTTCGCCTGAACGGCGATCCTAAAGACAATCGGAAGTACAATCATGATCCCGATCAAATCCTTCGCGCTCGCGGCGGGTGCGTTCCTGCTGGCGGCGTCGCCGGCCCCCGCGGTCCACGCGCAGGATACCGCAGCGCGCCCCGACTGGCCCGGCAAGGGCGATCTGTTCGTCGGCACCTGCTACCAGCCGGTCGACCGGTCGCCGGCGCAGATCGCGCAGGACATTGCGGTGATGAAGGGCGCGGGCTTCACGATGGTCCGCATGGGCGACCTGTCGTGGGATTCGTTCGAGCCGGAGGAGGGGCGCTACACCTTCGCCTGGTTCGACAGCGTCATGGACCAGATGCACCGCGCCGGCATCCGGGTGGTGCTCGATATCCCCGGGCTCCCCGCGCCCGGCTGGCTGCACAAAAGATATCCCGGCGTCGACCTGATCAACCAGGACGGCGCGCGGCTGCACGCCGCCAGCCGCTATTGGGACGACATCAGCGATCCCGACTACCGCCGGCACGTCCATGCGCTCGCCGAGCAGATGCTCAAGCGCTACGCGCACCACCCCGCGGTGATCGCGATCGGCTATGACAATGAGGTCGGCAGCTCGCCGATGTCCTATTCGGACGGGGTACGGCAGCGGTTCGTCGGCTGGCTCAAGCAAAGATACGGCACGATCGAGGCGCTCAACACCGCCTGGGCGACGCAGCGCTGGTCGCGGCGCATCGCCGATTGGGACGGCGTCGACATTCCCTATGGCAACGGGCCGGGGCCGAACGAGCGCAACCTCGACCTCCATCGTTTCTGGTCCGACCAGACGATCGCCGCGCTCGACGATCTCGACGGCGTCCGCCGGCAATATGCCCCGCACCTGCCGACCGCATCGAACCTGTGGCCGGAGGCGGGCAACAAGGGCTTCGACTATCTGCGGTCGTGGAACCGCTATGCGACCTATGGCGCGCTCGGCTTCTATCCGGGCGATGCGCTCGGCGCCGCGTTTCAGGTGATGATGATGAAGGCGGGACACCGGACGCCGGTGTGGTTCAACGAATTCACCGCCGGCGGCGGCGGCGATTACGGCACGCCGGACCGGTCGCGGATGTGGGCCTATTTCGGCCTGCTCAATTATGCGCAGACCTTCCTCGCCTGGACGTTCAACTCGCATCTCGGCGGCGAGGAGCAATCGTTGTTCGGGCTGCTCGACCATGACGACCGGCCGTCGTGGAAGGTCGCCGAATTCGCGCGGATCGCCAAAGAGTTCGGCAGGATGAAGACGCTCGGCTTCCCGCGCGACGTACAGCCGCAGGTGGCGATCGCTTATTCGTTCGAGACCAACTGGCTGGTCAGCCCACCGCCCGGCCCCAATACGATCAAGCAATATTTCGCCGGCAGCTACGTCGATCAGGCCAAGGCGGCGTTCCAGCCTTTGTTCGAGGACAATGTCGACACCGCGGTGATCGACATCGCGCACGACCCGATCGACGCCTACAAACTCGTCGTGCTGCCGAGCGCCTATATCATGGACGCGCCGACCGCCGCGGCGGTGCGGCGCTATGTTGCGGGCGGCGGCACCGTGGTGATGACCGGCTATTCCGCCAAGGCGGACGAGACCGGCAAATGGTTCGCGACGCCGCTGCCCGGGCGACTTACCGATGTGTTCGGGCTGCGCACCAACGCCTTCTACCGCGCCGCCACGCCGCTCAAGGTGACGCTGAACGGCGCGACGACGACCGCGACGGACGGCTATTACGAGATCCTCGAACCCTCGACCGCCAGGCCGCTCGCGATGTTCGACGGGCTCGCGCAGCCGACGCCGGCGATCACCGTCAACCGCTTCGGCAAGGGGCGCGCCATCTATCTGGCGACCGCGCCGCAGGCGGCGCTGCTCGGCCCGCTGCTCCGCTCGCTCTATGCCGGGACCGGCATCGTGCCGGGGCCGAAGACGCCCGCCGGAGTCGTCGCGCGGACGGTCGAGGGGCGGACGATGTACGTCAACACCACCACCGCGCCGGTCGCGGTGCCGCTTGCCAAACCGGGTCGGGACATGATCGGCGGCCGCGCGGTGGCGGGAACGCTGACGCTGCCGGCCTATGAGGTGGCGCTGGTCGAGTGAGCCGCGGCCGGCGCGGCGGCGGCGCTACAGGCGGATGCCGCGCCGCGTCATCTCCGCGACCGCGATCGCGCCGAGCGGCGTGTCGGCCGAGGCGTTGAAGATATCGGCGAGGTCGAGCAGATCCTCGTCGCCGAGCTGGAGGATCGAGGTTTCGATGTCGGCGAGACGCTGCACCGCCAGCTCGCCGCGATCGGCAAGCCGCTTCATCCGTGTTCTTAGCATGACGGGGTCCTAGCAAAGATGGCGGGGCAATGGCAGCAGAGACTTGCCGCGGTCAATCGAGCCGGCGTTGCGCCTCGAACAAGCGTTCCAGCATCGTCTGGACCATCTCGTACCCCAGTTTCGACAGCGCCAGCAGTCCGTCGCGCCGCTCGATCAGCCCGGCCTGGGCGAGCGCGATCACCCACCGTTCCGTCGTCGCGGGCGGCCCGCCGAGTTCGGCTTCCGACGGATAATGCGCCGCTTCCTCGGCGACGAACAGCGCGAGCAGGATATTGGTCGGCAACGGCGCGTTGAAGCCTTGCGGCAGCGCCTCCGCCACCACCTGCGCCGCGGCGAGCATCCGCTCGGCGAGCTTGGTCGTCGTCGTCGTGCTCACGATCCGCACCGAACCATCCGACGGTGTCAAGGTGCGCGGCATGACCTTCTCCCCCCAAGGTCATCTGTTTAACTTCCATTGATATGGAAAATCAATAAGCTACGGTAAGATCAATGCGGCGGCCCGGCCTGCATCCGCACCTCGATGTCGCTGAGCACGTCGACCGGCAGCGGATGGCTGAACTCCACGCCGACCTCATGCTCGCGGTTCCATGCGATCCAGCCTTCCAGCTTGGTCAGCTGCGGCATGTCGATCGTCACATAGGTGCCGACCGTGACGCGATGCGCCAGCATGATCCGGCATCCCAGATGGGTGATGTCGCTAATCGAACATGCCTCCGCATCGAACTTCATCGACGAGATCGTCGCCGGCCAGACGACGGCGAGGCGCTCCGCCTGGCGCTCTTCTTGCGCGAGCCAGGACGGATAGGGGGTGGGATCTACGGAAGCCATGGCTCCTGCTACGGAAAATAGGTTAATATCCCGTCTTGACGGCGGCTGGACCGGCGCGCTGACACGATGGCAACAGTCAGTGGCACACGGGCAATGGCCGCGCTGGTATCGGCGTCGCACCCGCCGCTCTAGGGCCTGAGCCACAGGCTGGATTGCGGGGGCACGCATGACCTATTTCATCGTCGCGGCGGCGGCCACGGTCGCTGCCGTCGCGACCTATGGCTATGGCCGGCATCGCCAGCGGTGTGCGCTGCGCAGCGATGCCCGCCGTCGCCTGTCGCGGACGATGGCCGGTGCCCGCGCCGGTGCCGGGCGGTCGCGGGACTGACCGGCCGCCGCGTCCGACCGCGCTGAACCCTGGATAAACACTTGGTTCAGCATCATTCCATAGCAGTGGGCGCAATACCATGGGCTTTTGAGGAGCGTATCATGCCTGCTCTACGCTGCCGCATCGGCCTGCATAAATGGACGATCAAGCCGGCGACCCACCGGCCGGGAACGACGGTCCACCGCTGTTCGCATTGCGGCCTCGTCCGCCTCCGCCACGCCCGGCCCAGCTAGGCCGGATCGACAGTCCCGATCCCAGCGGCCCCCGCCCGTCACCCCGGGCTCGACCCGGGGTCCCGCTTCTTCCCGATCGGCACGGTGAAGAATGTGGCGGGACCCCGGATCAAGTCCGGGGTGACGGGGGAGGGCTATCGCATTTGGCTGAGGCGATGAGGTTCGATCGGTCCTCACAGAATTCGTCACCCCGGACTTGTTCCGGGGTCCACCCGGCCGCGAGAGAATGGTGGCGACTCAAGCCTTTCTCCTCGCCGCGGAGTGGACCCCGGAACAAGTCCGGGGTGACGGAGCGGGTTTTGAAGACGGCAGGCTCACCCAAATCCTCATATGCGATAGCCCTCGGGGTGAAGGCGAGAGGGTAACACGCTTGCGGCAGCGAGGAACGTCGATCGGTCCCGCCCTCCTTACGGCACCGCCACCGTCGCGATCGCCTCGCCCGCGTCGCGCAGCCGCAGGGAGAGGCTGGCGGGCTTCTGCCCGGCGACCGACGGTGCGACCTCGACCGCATTGCCGGTGAAGCCGTCGGGGATCGCCTGCGCCGCATCGACGCGCGCGTCGGTGGCGATCGCCTGCGCCAGGAACAGCCGGTCGCCGGTCACCGTGCAGCGGCCCGCCGCCGTGCAGGCGATCGACCGCAGCTCGGGCAGGCGGACGACGCTGCCGAGCGGAACCCAGCGCGTCGCCACGCCATCCTGCACGACGCGGAGGCGCAGCGCGCCGTGCACCAGCGGGCCGAGCGCCTCGGCAGGTACGATCGTGCCGATGCCGGTCGTCGCATCCTGCAGGTCATAGCCCTTGCCGGCGGTCAGCCGGCTCGTCGTCTGGCCATCGGCGGTGGCGATCTCGACCACCTCCTTGCCGGTGAGCGGCGTCGCGGGATCGAGGCGGAAGGCGAAGGTGAGCCGCGCGTCCTGCGCGAACACGCCGTCGGGCTGCACTGTCATCGGCAGCACACCCGCGTGCGGCACCGGCTGCGCGCTGCGCTGGAGCACCAGCGGCGTGCGCCGTGCGGCGCCGACGGTCACCGCGATCGTCTTGTGGCGGTTGCCGGCGAAGGTGACGTCGGCGACGATCCGGCTGCCTGCGGCGAGCGCGCGCAACGCCGCGGGATCGACGGCGGCGAGCGTCAGCTGATCCGCCCGGTCCGACCGGGTCAGCGCCCCCGGCGTCAGCGTGACGCCGCCAAGCCTGACCTCGCGGACCTGATCCAGCCGCGATCCGGTCAGCATCGCCGCATCGTCGCCGGCCGCAATCGTCAGCGCGTCGAGCCGGCCGATCTCCTGCAGGGCGGGCAAGGTGATCGTCGCCGGCGCCGCGCCGGCCGCGCCGGTGACGGTGAGCGTCACCGGGCCGGGCGTCGCCTTGTCGAGCGGCACGTCGACGACGATCCCGCGCTGGCCGTCCTGCTTCCAGTCCAGCGTCTCGCTGGCGCCGTCGCCGCGGCGCATCTCGACCCTGGTGACGCAGCCCGCGCCTTCGCCGGCGAGCACGAGCGTGTTGGTGCGGCCGACCACCAACGTCGTGTTGGCGGGTGCCGCCCACAGGTTCGCCTGCGGCCGCGACAGCGTGAAGCGCGGCCCGTCGAAGGCCGTGAACCCCCAATTGCCGTGCAACTGCGCGCCGACCGGCCCGGTGAAGCCGGCGTCGGGCAGCCCCTTGTCGAGGACATATCCGCCGCGGCGGGCATCGGCATGCGCGGGCAGGTCGACTGACGCGCCGCCGGCGCCGGCGACGCGGACCATGACGTCGCGGGCATAGCGCGTCGCATAGACGAGCGGCGCGCCCTCGACCGGCAGCACCGCGCCGCTCGCCGCGCACAGCAGGCCGGCGCCCTCGCCGCGGCGCAGCGGCGGCGGCTTGGCGGCCTCGATCGCGGGCAGGCCGACGACCATCACCGATGCCGGCTTGGCAAAGGACAGCGGCGTGTTGAGCAGCAGGGTGATCCGGCTGTCGCCCATCCGCGCCAGCGCCGGCACGAACTGGAGCTGCGTCGACTGGAAGGCGCCGAACAGCCGGAAGATGTCGCGCACCACGCCGATATACGAACTGTAGAAGCCATAGCCCGCCTGCGGCGTCGCGCTGAGCTGGAAGGCGAGGTCGGTCGGCGCGCCGGTCAGCGTGTCGGCGAGCGCCGAGCTGTGCGTGTCGGCGAACAGCAAGGTCTCGCGGTCGCCGGTGAGGCAGGCGGCCTGCAGCTCGGCGGGCTGTTGCAGGCATTCCGCCTTCAGCTTGATCGACAGGCTGCGGGTGAGCACCTGCGAGGTCGCGCCGACGCTCGCCGGATCCTCACGCTCGGCCTGGAGCAATACGTCGAGGAAGGTGTCGAGCCGCGCGCGGTCGAGCGTCGCTTGGTTGAGGTCCTGCACAGCGCGCACGAAGGCGCCGGGCTGTTTGCGCACCGCGCTGGCCACCGCATCGGCGCTGCCGCCCTTTTCGGGCAGGATGAACAGCGCGAGCTGCTGCGCGCCCTTGGGCACGATCAGCGACAGGTCGCCGCCTTTGCCCTTGCCGCCCAGCGTATCGTGGAACCAGTCGCGCGGCGGCCGCTCGACCGCGCCGCGCAGGAACACCGCGACCAGCCGGAAACGCTCGCTGCCGGCGGGCGGCAGGTCGAGCTTGATCGACACCCGGTCGCCCTCGGCGAGATTGGGCACCCAGGCGAGCGGCAAGGTCGCGCCATCATGGGTGACCGCGACGTCGAGCCGCGGCCCGACCAGATCGAATTGCGACGGCGCCGCCTCGACCCGCCACGCGGCGGCGGCGAGCAGGGCGAAGACGCTGAGATGGCGGAACACACGCGGCATGAGGCAGGCAGCAATCCCGGTTCAACGACGCCGCGCTTCTGCCCCGCGCTTGTGTTCAGATTGAGGCTGGCGGGGTGGAAAAGCCGCCCCCGTCGCCTCAAAACGCCGGCAGCACCGCGCCCTTATAGTGGCTGTCGATGAACGCCTTGGTCTGCGGGCTGCGCAGCGCGGCGATCAGTTTGACGACGCGCGGGTCGTTCTGTTCGCCGGCGCGGCCGACGACGAAATTGACGTAGGGCGATTTGGCGTCCTCGATCACCAGCGCGTCGCGGGTCGGGTTGAGCTTGGCGTCGAGCGCGTAATTGGTGTTGATCATCGCCAGATCGACCTCGCCGAGCACGCGCGGCAGCGTCGCCGCCTCCAGCTCCTTGAACTGCAGACGTTTGGGATTGGCGGCGATGTCGCGCAGCGTCGACAAAGCGTTGGTCGGCGCCTTCAGCCGGATCAGCCCGGCGCGCTGGAGCAGCAGCAGCGCGCGGCCGCCGTTGCTCGGCTCGTTGGGCAAGGCCACCACCGCGCCGTCGGGCAGCTGCGCCAGCGTCTTGTAGCGGCGCGAATAGCCGCCGAGCGGCTCGACGTGGATGCCCGCGAACGGCACCAGATGGGTGCCGCGCGCGGCGTTGAACTGGTCGAGATACGGCTTGGTCTGGAAGTAATTGACGTCGATCTGGCGCTGGTCGACCTGCAGATTGGGCTGCACGTAATCGTTGAACACGCGGATATCGAGCGTCAGCCCCTGTCTGGCGAGCAGCGGCTTCACCTGTTCGAGGATCTCGGCATGCGGTACCGCGGTGGCGGCGACGGTGAGCGTCGCGCCATCGGGCTTGGCGCCGCCCGAACAGGCGGCGAGCAGGCCGAGCGACACGACGGCGGGCAGGGCAGCGAGCAGGGTACGACGGTTCATCGGCAGGACCTTCATCGGCGGGTGACGCGGCGGGCGAGACGATCGCCGCCATATTGGATAGACTGGACGAGCGCGACGAGCAGCACGACGGTGACGACCATCACGTCCGTCTGGAAACGCTGGTAGCCGAAGCGGATGGCGAGATCGCCGAGCCCGCCCGCGCCGACCACGCCGGCCATTGCGGTGAACGAGACGAGCGCGACCGCGGTCACCGTCGCGCCGGCGATCAGCCCGGGCAGAGCCTCGGGGATCAGCGCGCCGGTGACGATCTGCCGCGTCGTCGCGCCCATCGCCTGCGTCGCCTCGATCGTGGTGCGGTCGACCTCGCGCAGCGCGCTTTCGACCAGCCGCGCATAGAAAGGCGCCGCGCCGACGACGAGCGGCGGGATCGCGCCGGCGACGCCGAGCGAGGTGCCGACCAGCGCCATCGTCAGCGGGATCATCACGATCAGCAGGATGATGAACGGCACCGAGCGCAGCACGTTGACGAGGCCGCCGAGCATTGCATTGCCGAACCGGTTGGCGAGCAGCCCGCGTTCGCCGGTGAGATAGAGCAGCACGCCGAGCGGCAGCCCGAACAGGATCGACAGCAGCAGCGATCCCGACAGCATCGCCAGCGTATCGACGCAGGCGCGGCCGATCTCGGACCAGTCGATATTGGCGAACAGGCCGGTCATGCCGCCACCGCCGAAAGCATGCGCTGCGTCGCCGGGTGGCGCGCCGCGGCGAAGACGGCGTCGACCGCGCCGGTCTCGACGATCCGCCCCGCCTCGATCACCGCGACGCGGTCGCAGATGCTGCGCACCACCGCCATCTCGTGCGTGATCAGCACGATGGTGAGGCCGAGTTCGCGATTGAGGTCGCGCAGCAGCGCGAGCACGTCGCGCGTCGTCTCGGGATCGAGCGCGCTGGTCGCCTCGTCGCACAGGAGCACGGCGGGGTCGGTCGCCAGCGCGCGGGCGATGCCGACGCGCTGGCGCTGGCCGCCCGAGAGCTGCGCGGGATAGCGGTTCGCGAACGCGGCGAGGCCGACGCGGTCGAGCAGGGCGGCGACCTTCGCCTCGCGGTCGCGCCGCGGCGCGCCGGCGAGTTCGAGCGGAAAGCCGACGTTGCCCGCCACCGTGCGCGACGACAGCAGGCCGAAATTCTGGAAGATCATGCCCGTGCGCTGGCGCAGCCGGCGCAGGTCGGCGGCGGGCAGCGTGTCGATCACCTGCCCGTCGATGGCGACATGACCCGAGGAGGGCCGTTCGAGCCCGTTGAGCAGCCGGATCAGCGTCGACTTGCCCGCGCCCGAACGGCCGATGATCCCGAACACCTCGCCCTTCGCGATCTCGAGCGACACGCCGTCGAGCGCCGGCGCGGCGCCGCCGGGGAATTGCTTTCGGACGTCGGTAAGCTTGATCATGATCGCTGGTTCGCCGCCTTCGCTACGCAAAGGCCGAGCCTGTGCCGGATCGGACGGCGCAATGCCATCGGCAGAAGACTTGGGGCCGCTAAAGGAGGCTTTGCCCGTCGCGGCGGGCAAGGCGGGTCGGTGCGGCCCCACAAGGTCCGTCACCCCGGACGTGTTCGCCGCCCTGCGAAGCTCCCATCACCAGCAGATCAGCGCAGTGCTCCTGCGAAAGCAGGAGCCCAGGGTATCAAGCGCCATAAGGCGTTGCTTTGCTTGGCCCTAGGCTCCTGCTTTCGCAGGAGCACTGGGCGACTTTCACAGGGGTTCGATCTGTCTTGGGCGCCATCGTGTCGCCAGAGCCGGGTGTCGCCTCAAGCCCGCCCCCCGCCACGGAGTGGACCCAGGATCAAGTCGAGACGCCCGCCAAAGCCCGCCCGGCCAAGAAATCCCACAATGATCTGCGATAGCAGGAACTCAGGACCAAGCAGAACACCGATTCATGGCGTTCGCGGCTGCTGAGCCGGACCGACATTCGATCAAAGTCCTCCCCCGCTAGGGGGAGGTGGCATGCCGAAGGCATGACGGAGGGGGAGGACACGGAACAGACGTGGTCGCTTACCTCCCCCTCCGTCACGGCTTCGCCGCGCCACCTCCCCCTGGCGGGGGAGGAATCCGGCCGAAGCTCTGCGTGTCGATCCGGTTTGGACCCCTCCGTTCGCAGGAGCAGTGGCGACGTTTCGCATGGGCTTCGCACGGGTTCGGAGGGTAAAGCCAGCGGCTGACGTCAGCGGCCCTATGCGATCGCCTCGGTCACCATTGCCGGCGCAGCGCACGGATCGCGTCGATGCTGTCGCGGCGGGCGCGGGCGGGATCGGGCGTCGCTGCCGGCGGGGACGCCGCCGTCGCGGCGGCGCCGGGGCGCGGCGCGGGCGGCTCGGCGGCGGCGATGCGTGGCGGCGCGACCGCCGCTGGCGGCGGCGGCTCGGCCGCCGGCGTCGGTGCCACGCTGTCGCGCACGGTCGCCGCCAGCGCCTCGGCGAGCAGCGGCGTGCTCGGCGTCGTGCCCGGCGGGGAGGTCGGCAGCTCCGGCGACGGAACCGCCGCGAACGCTTGGCGACGGCGGCGGACCGGCTGGGACCGGGGCTGGGTCGCGGCAGCCGCAGCGGTGACGGTCGCCGACGCGGCCGGCGCCGGCGCGCCGGGCACCTCGATCACCCGGTGCGGCGGCGTCGCGGGCGCAATCGTCACCGACCGTCCGACGAACAGCCCGACCCCGGCGACCAGCGCGATGCCGAGCGACGCGGCGACCGTTGCCGAGGCGCGCCGCGACGTCTTGACCCGGTGCAGCGTCGGTACCGCGCCGGCCGGCTCCTCGGGCGGCGGCGGCGGCGCGGCGGCCGGCGCGTCGGGCAGGCCGAGGATCGAGGCGAGATTGGCGTCGAGCCGTTTGTCGTTGAAGCCGGGCGGGGACATCAGCCGTTCTGGACCATGGAATCGTCGTCGGACGTCGCGTCGTCCTCGGTCAGCATCAGTTCGGGCAGCAAGGTGGTGTGCAGCATCCAGCGCTCGCCGCCCTCGATGCCGATCGCGGTGAGCTGGTTGGTGCGATAGGCGCCGGTATCGATCCCGATCCGGTTGTTGCGCACCACCGGGCGATGTTCGGAAATGGTGTGGCCGTGGACGACGATCATGCCGTGCGACGCCTCGGATTCGAGGAAATCGTCGGTGATCCACAACAGGTCCTCGGCGCGCTGGCGGCGCAGCGCGACGCCGGGGCGGATGCCGGCATGGACGAACAGATAGTCGCCGTGGCGATGATAGAGGGGCAAGCGCGCCAGCCATTGGATCGCCTCCTCGCCGACGATCGCGGCGGCGTGGCGCAGCTTGTCCATCGTCGCCGGCCCGTCGAGCAGCGCCTCGTCGACGCCCCAGCTCAGCAACGTCTCGCGGCCGCCGAACTTCAGCCACTGGCGATAGGCGTAGAGGCTGCCGCGCAGCGCATCGACCATCATCTCCTCGTGATTGCCCTTCAGCACCATGAAGCGGTCGGTCGAGGCGGTGAGGTTCATGCAGCCCTTCACCATCTTGACGGAATCGGGGCCGCGATCGACGATGTCGCCGAGCAGGATCAGCCGCGTCGGCGCCGCCAGCCGGCTCGCCTGGTCGCGCTCGATGATGTTCATCAGCCGCCGGAACAGGTCGTAGCGGCCGTGCACGTCGCCGATCGCATAGACCCGCGTCACCGCATCGCCCAGCTCGGCATCGTTCAGCTCAGCGGGCATTGCGCTTCTGGAGGCCGAGCGACAGCGACAGCCCGGCCGAGGCCGCGGCGGCGCCGCGCGACAGGCCGGCGGTGGCGAAGCCGGTGAGCCGCAGCGGGGTGCCGCCGAGCCGGGTCGAGGCGCCGGCGAACAATTCGTGCGCATCCGCGACCAGCCGCGTCGCCGCGCGCGAATAATGGTAGGAGGCGAGCAGGAAGCTGTCGGTGCCGAGCGCATAGGACGCCCCGGCCGAGGCCGCCGGCCCGTCGCGCAGGTCGTAGCGCGCGGTGTCGCCGAGGAAACGATAGCTGACCGAGCCGAACGGGGTGAGCTTGCCGATCGGATAGGAGACGTCGACGCCGCCGGCATAATCGTTCTTGCCGCTCGACAGGCCGCTGCTGTCCGTCGCGGTGTTGATCTTGGCGCGGCCGGACAATTGCACCTCCAGCGGCGTATTGGCGGAGACGATCGTATAGGCGGCGCCCAGCGTCAGGTCGCCGAAGCCGTCGAAGGTCCGCTTGGTCGCGGCGGTGTCGGTCGCGACCAGGATCGGCGTCGAATCGATGCCGGTGAAGATCGTCGAGCGGCTGCGGATCCGCATCCACGGCAGCGAGGCGGAGAGCGTCCAGTCGCCCATGCGTACCCGCGCGCCGAGCGCCGAACTCCAGATCGTCGTCTTGGACGCGGTGCCGAACTTGCCCTCGGCATAGATCGAGCCGAGCGAGACATCGGCACGCGCGTCCTCGTCGGTCAGCCGCTCCATCGCCTGCGGCACGCTGCTCGCCGAGACCGTCGCGGTGCCGCTGGACGGCGACACCGGGCCGCTGATGTCGTAGCGGATCGCCTGCCGCGTGGCGTCGTCGCCGCGCGCGCGCTGATCCTGCGCCGCGGCCGGCACGGCCGTGACGATCGCGACGATGGCAGTGCCGATGGTCCCCACCCGGTGCGTCATATCTGTCTCCCTAGCGGAAGACCTACCACGAATCGAAGATGGTTAATCGAGAATTTGGCTTAATCTATCGTGTGATGCGGGCCATCTGCCCCGGGCGCCGGCCGGCTGGCGATCCACGCCGCGCAGGCGAGCAGCACCGCGGCGACCGCTATCGCGGGCAGCGCGCCGGGGCGGACGAGCGCGTAGAAGGAGACGAAGCCGATCGTGATCCCGACGCAGGCGGCGATCTTGGCGTGGCGCGGGATCGCGCGTTGCGTCCGCCACGCGCGCAGCGGCGGGCCGACGCGGGGATGATCGAGCAGCCATTGTTCCAGCCGCACCGACGAGCGCGCGAAACAGGGCAGGGCGAGGATCAGGAAGTCGGTGGTGGGCAGCAACGGCACGAACAGCCCGACGAAGCCGATGCCGACCAGCATCCAGCCGAGCGTCATCCACAAGGCCCGGCTGACGCGGCCGCGCGCGATCGCGCCGGGCGCCAGCGGCGTGCCGTCAGCGGAGGGTATCGTCGGCATAGGCCTGCACCCGGGCAAAGGCGGCCTCGGCGCCGGCGATCACCCGGTCCTCCGCCGCGGCGTCGAGCGCGATGCCGTCGAGTGCGGCGGTGAAGATGCGCCAATAGGCCGCCGGCCCCTCGGGCGCCGGCGCGAGGTGGCGCGCACCGAAATCGTCGGACAGGCCTAGCTTGGCGGCATCCTTGCGCAGCAATGTCGCCCCCATCCGCGACCCTTCAGCGACGTAGAGCCAGCCGAGCGCGGTCGGCAGGTCGATCGCCGCGCCGGGCACGAACGCCGGGGCGGTGTCGGGCTGCGGCACCGCGGCGGTGAGATCGGCGAGGTCCTGCTGCAACAGCGGCAATTGCCGCCGCTCGCCGAGGCCGGGAAACAGCGTCTGCAGATCGGCGTCGGCGTAGAGCGCGTCGATGTCGCGGTGGAACAGGAACTGCATGCGGGCGAACCGCACATAGCCGTCGCGCGAGGCGAAGGAGGACGCGCCCGCCACCGTGGTGTCGAGCCGCTCGTGCGTATCGTGGGTCAGCGCCTTCAGCCGCTTCGCCCGGCTCGGCGGCGGCGCCGGCTGGGCGGGGGAGGCGGCGGTGGGGGCGAGCGTCATGGCGAAGTCTCCGGAACGGTAATAGGGGTGGCGTGGCGGACTGGAAGCCGGTCCGTTCGACATGGATGACGTCCCCGAGCGCATTTTGCCTACCTTGATGCAGCTATTGCGAAGCATTCTCATCCTATGCCGGGGCGATGAGGATTGCCAGCGAAATACCGCAAGTCGTTGTTCCGCTTGGCTCCTGATGGCAGCGTTAGCGAGAAGTTTGTGATGATTACGCGCAGCCGTTGGTCTCCGACACCGGCAGCTCGATCGTGCAATGCAGGCCATCGGGTCCGAGCGAGAAGTGCGTCTCGGCATCGAGCTGATAGGGCAGCGCGCGCTCGATCAGCTCGCGCCCCTGGCCGGTGCCGCGCGGTGCGTCGCCCTGCGGCATCACCACCTGCGATTCGCGCCACGCGATGCGCAACCGCGGCGACGCCCCGTCGGCGGCGGGGATCAGCGACCAGCGCACCGTCAGCCGCGCCTGCGGCTGGCCGAGCGCGCCATATTTAAGCGCGTTGGTCGCCAGTTCGTGCAGCGCCATCGCCAGCATCTGCACCGCCGACGAGCGCAGCCGGATACCCGCCGGCCCGTCGAGCACGATCCGCTCCGACACCCCGGCCATCGCCGACATCTCGCTGTGCACGAGCTCGTCGAAACTGACCCGATCGACGTCCTGCAGGCGCGACAGCAGCCCCTGCACGCGGGCGAGCGCCGCGAGCCGATCGACGAAGCGGTCGCGGAAGCCGGCCAGGTCGCTGCTCGACCGCACCGTCCGGTCGGCGATCGAGCGGACCAGGTTGATGAGGTTGCGGGTGCGGTGCTGCAACTCGGCGACCAGCACCTCCAGCCGCTCGGAATTGGCGACGACCTCGGTCACATCGACGCTGATCCCGCCGATCCGTTCGACCGCGCCGCCGTTGCGCAGCGCGAAGACGGTGTCGTGCACCCAGCGCGTCTCGCCGTCCCCCGGGCGGCGGATGCGGAACGTGCTGGTCCGATGCTCCCCCGCGCAGGCGCTGCGGATCGCCGCGACCGCGGGCGCGCGATCCTCGGCGACGACCAGCTCCGCCCATTGCGCCACATCCACCGCGTCCGCGTCCAGCCCATAGAGGCCCTCGAACGCCGGATTGGCATATTCCAGCCGCAGACCCCCAGCTTCCCGTACCCACAAGGCATTCGACGACGCATCCCCGAACTGGCGGAAGCGCGTCTCGCTCTCCTGCAACGCCCGCTCGATCTCCATCCGCGCGGTCAGGTCGACGGTGACCACGAGCAGATGGCCCGGCTGGCCGCGCACGTCCGCCATCGGCGTGACCGTGCTGTTCGCCCAGATCAGCGTGCCGTCGGGCCGGCGGTACCGCTTGTCGAGCACCGCCGGCTGGCGATCGGTCACCGCCTTGGCGAGCGCACGGACCGACGCCGGAAAGTCGTCGGCGAACGTGACGTCGGCGACGGTGCTGCGCAGCAGGACATCCTCGCTGCGCGCGAGGATCCGGCACAGCTCCTGGTTGACGCGCAGGAATCGCCCCTCGGCATCGATGACCGACAGGCCCACCGCGGCATCGGCGAAGATCGCCCCCAGCCGCGCCTCGCGTTCCGCGGCGCGCATCGCATCCTCGCGCCGGGCGGTGATATCGCGCTGCAAAGACAGCCAGGCGGTGATCGCGCCGGCGTCGTCGCGCACCGGGTCGATCGTCCAGTCGACCAGATAGGCGCTGCCGTCCTTGCGGTAGTTGATGCCCTCGCCGTGAAACCCCTCGCCCGCGGCCAGCGCCGTGCGCATCCGCGTGAGCAGGTCCCGATCGGTGCCGGGGCCCTGCAGCATGCGCGGCGTCGCGCCGACCAGCTCGTCGCGCGTATAGCCGGTCATCGCCTGCATCGCCGGATTGACGTAGCGGATGATCGGGCCGGGCGGGTCGATCGCCGGGCCGGTGATCACGACCGCATGGCGCGCGGCGTCGAGCATCGCCCATTCGCCGGGAAGCTCGCTGGCGGGAAACGGCAGGTCGTCGATCGTCCGCCTCCCTGTTCCGGCCCCGATCATCGCCTTATCGCCGCGCGACGCCCGAATCCAGATCGTTCGGGGGCTGCGCGGCGGTGCGGTCGAGACCGATCCGGTGAGGAAAAGGCTTGACGACGCGCCGTCGAAACCGCGTTTATCCGCCGCGATGACTCTCAATCTTCTCCTGGTCGAGGACGATGCCGCCTACGCCGAGGCACTGGCCGAGGAATTGCGCGCGATCGGCCACGCCACCGCGATCGCCAGCGACGGCCGGCAGGCGCTGACGGTGATGAACGAGGCAGCGTTCGATGCGGTGATCCTCGACCGGATGATGCCGCGGCTCGACGGCATGTCGGTGCTCCAGACCTTGCGGGCGGGGGGGATGACGTTGCCGGTCATCATGCTGACCGCGCTGTCCGGCTCGCAGGACAAGGTCGAGGGGCTGGAGGCGGGTGCCGACGATTATGTCGTCAAGCCGGTCGCGGCGATGGAATTGCACGCGCGATTGACCGCGATCCTGCGCGGGCGTGGCTGGACGACGTCGAGCGCCGACACGTTGCAGGCCGGCGATATCGTCGTCAGCCCGACCAGCTTCCGCGCCTGGCGGGGCGGCAGGCCGATCGACCTTGCCAAACTGGAGCTCAAGCTGCTCGTCGAACTGGTCCGCAACGCCGATGCGGTGCTGACCCGGGCGATGCTGATCGAGCGGGTGTGGGGCTATGACTTCATCCCCGACACCAATATCGTCGACGTCCACATCCGCCGGCTGCGCCGCAAGCTGACCGAGGGCGGCGGCGACGATCCGATCCAGACGCTGCGCGGCATCGGCTATATGTTGCGCGGATGAAGCCCAGCCTGCGTGCGCTGACCATCGGCTTCCTGGCGGCGTTCCTCCTCGCGACGGCGGGCACCGGACTGGCGACCTATCGCCTGACCCTGGGGACGATCGACCGGCTGGTCGACCGGCGGATCGAGAACGTCAGCGCTCTGGTCGCCGCCGACGGCCGCCGCGCCACCGCACCGCGGCTGCTGGCGCGGATCGCCGCCCTCGCCCGGCGGCGCGACACCGGCGACATCGGTTTCCAGCTCACCGACGCCGCCGGCCGGCGGCTTGGTGGCAACGTCACGCTGACGCGGCGGTTCGCGCCGGGCTATGCCGACGTGCGGCGGCGCGACCGTATCCAGGGGCTATCGGCGGGGCGGGCGTTCACCCGTCCGGTCGGCGACGGGCTGACGCTGACCACGATCGCCGAGACCGAGCCGTTCGACGGCTATCGCGGCGCTCGGCGTTACATCTACCTGCTCGGCTATGCGCTGATCGTGGTCATCGTGCTCGGTGGGCTCGTCGCGTTCGGACGGACGATCGCGCGGCGCTTTGCGGAGACGCGGCGGACGGTGGAGGCGATCATCGCCGGCGACATGCAGCAGCGCATCGCGGTGACCGGATCCGCCGACGAGTTCGACCGCCAGGCGCATGCCTTCAACCGCATGCTCGACCGGATCGCCGAGCTGATGGAGGGGCTGCGCAACGTCTCCAACGACGTCGCGCACGACCTGCGCACGCCGCTCGCCCGGTTGCGTAGCCGGCTGGCGACGACCGCGGCGCGGGCGGACGGCCGGACGCGCGACGAGGTCGAACAGGCGATCGGCGAATGCGATGCGATCCTTGCGATGGTCGGGGCGATGCTGCGGATCGCCGAAATCGAGAGCGGGCGACGCACGGCGGGCTTCACCCGCGTCGATCTGGCCGCATTGGTCGCGGACATCGGCGAGGCGATGGCACCGGTCGCGGAGGACGGTGGCCGTGATCTGGTGGTCATCGCGGGCGGGCCGGTGCCGATCACCGGAGACCCGCGGCTGATCGAACAGGCGCTGCTCAACGGTGTCGAGAATGCGCTGCGGCATACGCCGGCGGGAACGCGGATCACGCTCGGTACGGCGGTTTCCGGCGACCATGCCACGGTCACGATCGGCGATGATGGGCCAGGCATAGCGGCGGACCAGCGTGCGCTGGCGTTGCGCCGCTTCGGGCGGCTGGAGGCGAGCCGCAATCGGCCCGGCCATGGTTTGGGATTGCCGCTGATCGCCGCGATCATGCGACTGCACAGCGGCGACCTGCTGCTGGAGGATGGCGAGCCCGGGCTGGTGCTCGGGCTCGCCTTTCCCCACGATGCGGACGATCAGAAGCGTGCGGTCGCTTCGAAGCCCCAAGTGCGCGGCGGGTTGAAGTTGGCGTAATCGCCCAGGATGCCGCCGTAGCTGGTCGAGACGAGCTGGCCGTTGGCACCGTAATTGTACACGGGCGACGAATTGGCCGCCGAGCGACGGTAGATGTAGGTCGTGTCGAGCAGGTTGCGCACCCAGAAGGCGAACGTGACCTTGTTGTGATCCGACACCGCGATGTCGGCGAGCGCGAGACGGCCGTTCATGATGAAGCTGGCGTCGGTCTTGGTCGGCTCGAGCTGGAAACTGTACTGGCTGCTCGCGTAGTTGCCGTCGAGGTGGAAGCGGACGCTGGCATCGCCGTTGCCGACGGGCACCGCATAGTCGATCGCCCCCGACGCGGCGTTGCGCGGCGTGTAGACGATGTAGAGCTGCTGCGCCGGCGCACCCGGGGTCAGCGGGTTCACCGCCGACGGCGCCTTCCAATAGGTGTAGGCGTAGGAACCGGTCAGCGTCAGGCCCTGTACCGGCGCCACGGTCAGATCGGCCTCGATGCCGCGGATCTTGCTCTTGCCGGCGTTGATCGTCTGCTCGATGTGGCTGCCGTTGGTCGGGCTCAACCCGTTGGTGTCGTAATAGTCGAAATCGAACTGCGTGTTCGACCGGTTCATGATGTAGCCGGCGAGGTTCAGGCGCGCCTTGTGGTTCCAGAAGTCCATCTTCGAGCCGATTTCATACGACTTGACCGCTTCCGGACCGAAGGCGTTGAAGGCGAGCGAGCGGTCGTTTGCGCCGCCGGCGCGGAAGCCGGTCGCATATTTGGCGTAGAGGTGGACGTCCCGCGTCGCGTCGAACGCGACGTTGACCATCGGATCGAAGCGGCTGATGCTGTTCTCGAAGGCGAACGGCGACACGGTGCCGGCGACCTGCAAGTCCGCACGGTTGTTGACGACGTACAGCGTGCCGTGACGCTTGTCCCTCGTCCAGCGACCACCCGCGGTGATGTGCAGCACGTCGCCCAGCGCCGCCGGCGTGAAGGTCAAATTGCCGAACAGCGAGTAATTGTGGTCGCTCGCCTGGCTGGCGCGGGTGATGAATTGGCAGCTGTTGGCGAACTGCGGCACGGTCGTCGCGAGCGTGTTGTTGCACGACGGGTCGTACTGCTGATAGCCCGAGTTGGCGCCGCTGATCGCATTGGCGTTGCCGGGAATCGGGCTGCGGATCGTGTAAGCGGTGCCGTTCGCGTTCCACAGGTTGCTGAGCGGCGTCGCGGCATATTCGGTCGCGTGCTCGGTATAATAATAGGCGCCGACGACATAGTCCAACTGCGGCACGCTGCCGACCGCCTGGAATTCCTGGCTGAACTGGTGCTGGTGCAGGTACGACAGGCTGTAGCGGCTGAAGTTCGAACTCGGCGCGAAGCTGCTGCGCTCCGGACCGCCCGAATTGTCCCACTGGTCGGTGCTGACGCCGCGCCACGCGGTGATCGAGCGCAGCTCGACGGCCGGATCGATCTGATACCGCAGGTTGGACGAGACGCCGTGCGTGACGTCGACGCTGGGCTGCTGCGGCACGCCGACATCGGCGACCTTCTGGCGATCGGGATGGACGCCGACCAGCGGCGCCTTGGGCGCGATGCAGGCTCGCCGGCCGGCCGCGGCCTGCGCCGCGGTGATGGTGCCGCCGCACGCGGTAGTCGTACCCGGCAGGACCAGCGTCGTGCCGCTGAACGCGCCGACGGTATAGCCATTGGGGTTGTAGTTGATCAGCTGGCTGTACTGCGGCGTATTCTCGTCCTTCGCATAATCATAGGCGAAGTCGGCGGTGAAGCCATCGACCGGCTTCCAGCGCGCCGCGATGCGACCACCCTTGCGATCGTAATAGTTCCAGCCGGTCGAGCCCGTCAGCGGGTCCTTCACGGTCGGGTCCTGATGCTGGATGGCGCCGTCCAGCTTGAGCGAGACATTGTAGAAGGACGGCAGGTCGAGGTGCGCGTCGGTATTGTAACTGCCGTAATTGCCGACGCTGCCGGTGACGCGGCCACCGAACACGCCCGTCGGCGCCTTGGACACGAGCGACAGCGCGCCGCCTTCGGTGTTGCGGCCGAACAGCGTGCCCTGCGGCCCCTTTAGCACCTCGATCCGCTCGATGTCGAACAGCGCCGCATTGAGACCCTGCGTCTTACCCAGCGCGACGCCATCGATGTAGACGCCAACGCCGCCGTCACGCGCAGTCTGGTTCTGGTCGTAAGGGACGATGCCGCGGATGCCGATGGTCAACGCCGACTGGCGTGCTTCGAACGTCGCGACGCGCAGCGACGGGATCGTGCCGTCGGCGAGGTTGAACAGGCTAAGGACGTGACGGTCCTGCAAGCCTTGCGTGGTGAGCACGCTGATCGAGATCGGCGTCTTCTGCAGGTTGGTCTCGCGCCGCGTCGCGGTCACGACGATGTCCTGCAACTGGCTGCCGCCGGTGTCGGGATCGGGATCGGCGACGACCGCCGGTGCGGCGGCGGTGTCGGCCTGGGCCTGTGCGAAGGCCGGGGTGGCACCGGCCAGCGCCAGCAGCGCCGCGCCAGTCAGCAGATACGCGCGGGCATGAGAAGAACCGGACAAAGAACGTCCCCCTGAAAGTGATTATGTGATGAGCCGCGCCACTAGCGCCGACGGAAGTATTCTCCGTGACTGTTCGGTGACGCCGATCGGTGCGGCGATGTCATCCTGAGTTCATCTTGATGGCGGCGTCGCTGCGTTCGGTGTGCCGCGACCCGCCGCCGGGGGCGGATGAAAACGGCAAATATATGCGAATGCTATGTGATTGTCCGAAAGCGATCTCGCTTTGCTACGCGCGGCCTGCCTAATCGCACTGCCTGGGACGCGCCCCGCCGTCGATCATGACGGCCCGGCCGCGACCAAAAGGGTAACGTGATGATCGTCTATCGTTTATGGGGCGCCGCACTGCTGTGCGGCCTGCCGGCTTCCGCCCTCGCCCAATCCGCCGGAAGCGAGACCGCACCGCCGCCGGCGGTCACCGTCTCGGGTTCGGTCGGGCTTGTGTCCGACTATCGATTCCGCGGCGTGTCGCAGTCCGACAAGGACATGGCGGTGCAGGGCGGGCTGACCGTCGCGCATGAGAGCGGGCTGTATGTCGGCACCTGGGCGTCCAATCTCGCGGGCTGGGGCACGTTCGGCGGCGCCAATATGGAGCTGGACCTGATCGGCGGCTACAAGCGCGCGCTCGCGCCCAATGCGACGCTCGACGTCGGGCTGACCTGGTACATGTACCCCGGCGGCGCCGACAAGACCGACTTCGCCGAACCCTATGCGAAGCTGACCGGCACCGCCGGCCCGGCGACGCTCACCGCCAGCGTCGCCTACGCGCCCAGGCAGCAGGCGCTGGGCCGCTGGTATCGCACCGGCGCCGAGGCGGCGGCGGGCGTCTATACCGATCGCGGCGACAAGAAGGACAATCTCTACCTCGCCGGCGACGGCGCGCTGGCGATCGCCGGCACGCCGCTGACCGCGCGCGCGCATGTCGGCCATAGCTGGGGCAATGACGGGCTCGGCCCCAACGCGACCAGCGTCACCCCGACCGGCGATTATTGGGACTGGTCGCTCGGCGCCGACGCGCATTGGCGCAGCCTGACGCTCGGCGTGAGCTACGTCGACACCGATATCGGCAACCGCGACGCCGCCTATCTGCAGCCGAGCTTCAGCCGCGGCCAGGACGGCCGCGGCAGTATCGCCGACGGCGCGGTCGTCGCCGGCCTGACCGCCGCCTTCTGAGGGCACTGCCATGCACGATTTGCTGTGGATCGCGATCCTGATCGGGCTGGTGGCGGCGACGCTCGCCTACGCCCGGCTCTGTGACAACGCCTGACCGGAGACGCACGCCATGACGCTCGACCTGTGGCTGGCGGCGCTGACCGCGCTCGGCCTGCTCCTCTATCTCGTGGCGGTGCTCATCCGTCCCGAACGCTTCTAGAAAGGAGCGCATTCCCATGACCTTGCAGGGATGGATCCTGATCCTCGCATTCGTCGGCATCCTGCTGGCGCTGACCAAGCCCGTCGGTATGTGGCTGTTCGCGCTATACGAGGGGCGGCGCACGCCGCTCCACGCGCTGCTCGGCCCGGTCGAGACCGGTTTCTACAGGCTCGCCGGCATCGACCCGACCGCCGAACAGGGCTGGCGCCGCTACGCCGTCCATATGCTGATCTTCAACGTCGCGCTGATGGTCTTCACCTATGCGGTGCTGCGGCTGCAGGGCGTGCTGCCCGGCAATCCGCAGGGGCTCGCCGGCCTGTCGCCCGACCTCGCGTTCAACACCGCGGTCAGCTTCACCACCAACACCAACTGGCAGAGCTATGGCGGGGAGTCGACGATGTCGAACCTCAGCCAGATGCTCGGTCTGACGATCCACAATTTCCTGTCGGCAGCGACCGGCATCGCGCTCGCCTTCGCGCTGTTCCGCGGCTTCGCGCGGCGCGAGGCGAAGGCGATCGGCAATTTCTGGGCCGATTGCACGCGCGTCACGCTCTATCTGCTGCTGCCGCTCTGCGTCGTCTACACCGTGTTCCTGATCGCCAGCGGCGTGCCGCAGGCGCTCGCCGGCGTCGTCGACGTCACCACGCTGGAGGGCGCGAAACAGTCGCTGCTGCTCGGCCCGGTCGCCAGCCAGGAGGCGATCAAGATGCTCGGCACCAACGGCGGCGGCTTCTACAACGCCAACAGCGCGCATCCCTTCGAGAATCCGACCGCGCTGACCAACATGGTGCAGATGCTGTCGATCTTCCTGATCGGCTTCGGCCTTACCTGGACGTTCGGCAAGGCGGTCGGCAACACGCGGCAAGGCTGGGCGATCCTGTCGGCGATGGTGATCCTGTTCCTCGCCGGCGTCACCGTCACCTATTGGCAGGAAGCCGCGGGCAACCCCGTGCTCCATCACCTCGGCGTCGGCGGCGGCAATATGGAGGGCAAGGAGGTGCGCTTCGGCATCGCCGCCTCGTCGCTGTTCGCGGTGGTCACCACCGCCGCCTCCTGCGGCGCGGTCGACGCGATGCACGACAGCTTCACCGCACTCGGCGGGCTGGTGCCGCTGTTCAACATGCAATTGGGCGAGGTCGTGATCGGCGGCGTCGGCGCCGGCATCTACGGCTTCCTGCTGTTCGCGATCCTCGCGGTGTTCGTCGCCGGGCTGATGGTCGGGCGCACCCCCGAATATGTCGGCAAGAAGATCGAGAGCCGCGAGGTCAAGCTCGCGGTGCTGGCGATCGCGGTGCTGCCGCTGATGATCCTCGGCCTCACCGCCTTGTCGTCGGTGCTGGCGCAGGGGCTGGCCGGGCCGCTCAACAAGGGGCCGCACGGCTTCAGCGAGATCCTCTACGCCTTCACCAGCGCGGTCGGCAACAATGGCTCCGCCTTCGCCGGGCTGACCGCGAACACGCCCTATTACAACGGGCTGCTCGGGCTGGCGATGTGGGTAGGGCGGTTCTTCATCATCGTGCCGATGCTCGCCATCGCCGGCAGCCTCGCCGCCAAGAAGCACACGCCGGAAAGCGCCGGCTCGTTCCCGACTACCGGCGGCCTGTGGGTCGGCCTGCTCGTCGGCATCGTGCTGATCCTCGGCGGGCTCACCTTCCTGCCGGGCCTCGCGCTCGGTCCCATCGCGGATCATCTCGCCATGATCCACGGTCAACTCTCCTAGAAGGCGCCGCACATGGCACGCGCACACAGCAAATCCCTGTTCACCGCCGACCTGATCCTGCCGGCGATCGGCGATGCGTTCCGCAAGCTCGACCCGCGTCAGCTCGTCCGCAACCCGGTGATGTTCGTCACCGCCGTCGTCGCGCTGCTGCTCACCGCATTGCTCGCGGTCGGCAGCGACGGGCTGACCATCGGCTTCAAGCTGCAACTTGTCGTCTGGCTGTGGCTGACGGTGCTGTTCGGCACCTTCGCCGAGGCGCTGGCGGAAGGCCGCGGCAAGGCGCAGGCGGCCAGCCTGCGCGACGCCAAGGCCGAATTGCGCGCCAAGCTGCTGATCGGCGTCGCCGACGCCTGGGAGCTGGTGCCCGCCAGCCGGCTGTCGATCGGCGACGTGGTGCTGGTCGAGACCGGCGACCTGATCCCTAGCGACGGCGAGGTGATCGCCGGCGTCGCCTCGGTCAACGAGGCGGCGATCACCGGCGAGAGCGCGCCCGTGATCCGCGAGGCGGGTGGCGACCGTTCGGCGGTGACCGCGGGCACGCGCGTCATCTCCGACAGCATCCGGGTCCGGGTGACGGTCAATCCGGGACAGGGTTTCCTCGACCGGATGATCGCGCTCGTCGAGGGCGCCGAGCGGCAGAAGACGCCGAACGAGATCGCGCTGACCATCCTGCTCGTCGGGCTGACGATCATCTTCCTGATCGCCGTCGGCACGGTGCCGGGCTTCGCCGCCTATGCCGGCGGGTCGATCCCGGTGTCGATCCTCGCCGCGTTGCTGATCACGTTGATCCCGACGACGATCGCGGCGCTGCTGTCGGCGATCGGCATCGCCGGCATGGACCGGCTGGTGCGCTTCAACGTGCTCGCCAAGTCGGGCCGCGCGGTGGAGGCGGCGGGCGACGTCGACGTGCTGCTGCTCGACAAGACCGGCACGATCACGATCGGCGACCGTCAGGCGAGCGAGTTCCGCGCGGTCGCCGGGGTGAGCCCGAGCGAGCTCGCCGAGGCGGCGCTGCTCGCCAGCCTCGCCGACGAGACGCCGGAGGGCCGCTCGATCGTCACGCTGGCGCGCGAGCGCTTCGGGGTCGCCACCGCGCGGCTGCCCGACGATGCCGAGGTGATCCCGTTCACCGCGCAGACGCGCATCTCGGGCGTGCAGATCGGCGCGACGCTGATCCAGAAGGGCGCGGTCGATTCGATCCTGCGCGCCAATGCGGGCGCGGGCGAGACCGCGGCGGCGACCGAGCTGCGCCGCGCCACCGACGAGATCGCCCGCGCCGGCGGCACCCCGCTCGCGGTGGCGATGGACGGGCGGCTGCTCGGCGCGATCTTCCTCAAGGACGTGGTCAAGGCGGGCATCCGCGAACGCTTCGGCGAGCTGCGCACGATGGGCATCCGCACGGTGATGATCACCGGCGACAATCCGCTCACCGCCGCGGCGATCGCCGCCGAGGCGGGGGTGGACGACTTCCTCGCGCAGGCGACGCCGGAGGACAAGCTGGCGTTGATCCGCAAGGAGCAGCAGGGCGGCAAGCTGGTCGCGATGTGCGGCGACGGCACCAACGACGCGCCCGCATTGGCGCAGGCCGATGTCGGCGTCGCGATGAACACCGGCACGCAGGCGGCGCGCGAGGCGGGCAATATGGTCGATCTCGACAGCGACCCGACCAAGCTGATCGAGGTGGTGGGGCTCGGCAAGCAGTTGCTGATGACGCGCGGCGCGCTGACCACCTTCTCGGTCGCCAACGACGTCGCCAAATATTTCGCGATCATCCCGGCGATGTTCGTCGCGCTCTACCCCGGGCTCGGCGTGCTCAACGTGATGGGGCTGGCGACGCCGCAATCGGCGATCCTCAGCGCGATCATCTTCAACGCGCTGATCATCCCGCTGCTCGTCCCGCTGGCGTTGAAGGGCGTGGCGTACAAGCCGATGGCGGCGGGGCCGCTGCTCGCGCGCAACCTCGCGGTCTACGGGCTCGGCGGGCTGCTCGCCCCCTTCGCGGGGATCAAGCTGATCGACCTCGCCGTGGGCGGCCTGGGACTGGCTTAACACGCAACATCTGCCCCTCCCGCGGGCGGGAGGGGCGAAAGGACCGACGATGACTTCCGATTTCACTTCCGCGCTCCGTCCCGCGCTCGTGCTGACGATCCTGTTCGCAGCCTTGCTCGGGATCGGCTATCCCCTTGCGATGACCGGTATCGGACAGACGCTTTTTCCCGCTCAGGCCAATGGCAGCCTCGTCACCGCCGGCGGCAGGGTGATCGGCTCGACCGTGGTCGGGCAGGCGTTCGTCAGCGACCGCTATTTCCAGACGCGGCCGTCGGCCGCCGGCAAGGGCTATGACGGGCTCGCCTCGTCGGGCTCGAACCTCGGCCCCGCCAGCAAGGCGCTGGTCGATCGCGTCACCCCCGACGTGGCGAAGCGCCGCGGCGAAGGCGTGACCGGGCCGCTGCCCGCCGATCTGGTTACTGCCAGCGGCTCGGGTCTCGACCCCGATCTGTCGCCCGCCGCGGCGCTGGCGCAGGCCCCTCGCGTCGCCCGGGTCCGTGGCCTGCCGGTCGCGACGGTGCGTGCACTGGTCGAGCGACAGGTGGAGGATTCGCCGTTCGGCGATCCGCACGTCAACGTTCTCGCGCTCAACCGGGCGCTCGACGCAGGCCGTTGAGCGACGCCGCCGCCCGCCCCGATCCCGACGCCCTGCTGCGCCACGCCGCGCAGGAGGGGCGCGGGCGGCTGAAGATCTTCCTCGGCGCCGCACCCGGCGTCGGCAAGACCTACGAGATGCTGTCTGAGGGGGCGGCGCGGGCGCGCGAGGGCGTCGACGTCGTCATCGGCGTGGTCGAGACGCACGGCCGCAGCGAGACCGAGGCGCTGACCCGCGGCTATACGATCGTGCCACGGCGGATCGTGACGCACGAGGGCCATGGCCTCGCCGAGATGGATATCGACGCTATCCTGGCGCGGATGCCGCGGTTGGTGCTGGTCGACGAACTCGCGCACAGCAATGCGCCGGGCAGCCGCCACGCCAAACGCTATCAGGACGTCGAGGAGCTGCTCGCGGCGGGGATCGACGTCTATTCGACGGTCAACATCCAGCACGTCGAGAGCCTCAACGACGTCGTTGCCGGCTTCACCCGCGTGCGGGTGCGCGAGACGGTGCCCGACCGCATCCTCGAACTGGCCGAGATCGAGGTCGTCGATATTCCGCCCGACGAGCTGATCGAGCGGCTGAAGGCGGGCAAGGTCTATCTGCCGCAGGAGGCGACGCGGGCGCTCGCGCATTTCTTCTCCAAGACCAATCTGTCGGCGTTGCGCGAGCTGGCGCTGCGCCGCGCCGCGCAGGCGGTCGATGCGCAGATGCTCGACCATGTCCGCGCGCTCGGTGTCGGCGGCACCTGGGCGGGCGGCGAGCGCGTCGTCGTCGCGGTCAGCGAGGCGGCGGGAGTCGAATCGCTGGTCCGCGCCGCCAAGCGGCTCGCCGACGCGCTGCACGCGCCATGGACCGCGGTGTTCGTCGAGACGCCGCGCACGCAAGCGTTCGCCGCGGCGGAGCACCGCCAGGTCGCCAAGGGGATGACGCTCGCGACGCAGCTCGGCGGCGCGGCGGCGGCGGTGCCGGCGCAGACCGTGCTCGCCGGGCTCAAGGCCTATGTCGGCGAGGCGCGCGCGACGCAGCTCATCGTCGGCAAGTCGACGCGCTCGCGCTGGTTCGAG
This sequence comes from Sphingomonas sp. GW821-FHT04B01, assembly GCF_059420425.1. Lineage (NCBI taxonomy): Bacteria > Pseudomonadati > Pseudomonadota > Alphaproteobacteria > Sphingomonadales > Sphingomonadaceae > Sphingomonas > Sphingomonas sp. GW821-FHT04B01. The sequence continues at coordinate 168,987 of NZ_JBWKTR010000005.1, forward strand.
CTGCGCCACGGCTCGATCGTCGACCGGCTGGTGCGCGAGACGCCCGACATCGCGATCCACGTGCTGCCGATGCCCGCCGCGGCGCGCGGCCGCCGGGCGGCGCCGGTCGATCGCTGGGGCAGCCGGAGCGGCTACGCCTGGACCGGCGCGATGGTCGCGGCGGTGACCGGCGTCGCCAGCGCGCTGTTCCACATCCTCGACCTCGGCAACGTTGCCTTGCTCTATCTGCTGCCGGTGATGATGGCGGCGAGCCTGTTCGGCCTGTGGACCGGGCTGTTCGCCGGGCTCGCGTCGAGCATCGCCTATAATTTCTTCTTCCTGCCGCCGACCGGCACGCTGACGATCAGCAATCCCGAAAACGTCGTGTCGGTGCTGGTGCTGCTCGGCATCGCGATCGCGACCAGCCATCTGACGGCGCGGGTGCGCGCGCAGGCGGATATCGCCGCGGCGAGCGCGCGGACCAATGCGGCGCTCGCCGGCTTCCTGCGCCAGCTCACCCGGCTGAACGATCCCGTCGCGGTGGCGCAGGCGATCTGCGACGAGGTCGGCCAATTGTTCGGGTTGCGCACGGTGATGCTCGTCGCCGAGGGGGCTGGGCTGGCGGTGCAGGCGGCGAACGGCAGCGACTATCGGCTCGAGACGATGGAGATGGCGGCGGCGCAATGGGCCTATGACGGCGGCACGCCCGCCGGGCGCGGTTCGGCGACGCTCGCCGCCTCGCAATGGTTCTTCCAGCCGCTGGTGACCGGCGAGCGGACGCTCGGCGTGCTCGGCCTCGCCAACGAGGCGGGCGGCGATCCGCTGCGCCCCGACCAGATCCCGCTGTTCCTGAACCTGATCGAACAGGCGACGCTGGCGCTCGAACGGCTGCGGCTGGAGATCGAGACGCGCGACCTCGGCGCGATGCGCGAGCGCGAGCGGTTGCGCACCGCGCTGCTGTCGTCGGTCAGCCACGATCTGCGCACGCCGCTGACCGCGGTGATCGCCGCGGCGGCGCAGCTGCACCATGGCGCCACCCCGGATCTGATCGCGACGATCGAGGGCGAGGCGGCGCGGCTGCATCGTTTCGTCGCCAACCTGCTCGACATGGCGCGGGTCGAGGCGGGGGCGCTGACGCTGCGCATGGAGGCGGTCGATCTCGCCGATGCGGTCGCCGGCGCGGCGCATGACGCCCGCCGTGCGCTGGACGGACATGCGGTGCAGCTCGACGTGCCGCCCGACCTGCCGCTGGTCCGCGCCGACCAGCAATTGCTCCACCATTGCCTGCTCAACCTGCTCGACAATGCCGGCCGCTATGCCGATCCCGGCACGCCGATCCGCGTCGAGGCGCGCCATCGCTACGGCGTCATCCTGCTGTCGGTCGAGGACGAGGGGCCGGGCCTGCCGCCGGGGCGCGAGGCGGAGGTGTTCGACACCTTCCGCCGCTTCGCCGGTTCGGATCGCGCGATCGGCGGCACCGGGCTGGGGCTGGCGATCGTCAAGGCGTTCGCAGCGGCGATGGGTATCGGCGTCGAGGCCGCGAACCGGCAGGACCGGCCGGGCGCGCGCTTCGGCCTGTCCTTTCCGGCGGCATTGATCGTGCGCGACATGGTGGAGGAAAGCGACTGATGGCGGCCAAGATCCTGGTGGTGGACGACGAACAGCCGATCCGCCGGCTGCTGCGCAACACGCTCGAACGCGCCGGCTATGCGGTGGTCGAGGCGATCAACGGCCGCGAGGCGCTGGCCGCGGTCGCCGCCGAGACGCCCGACGCGGTGCTGCTCGACCTCGGCCTGCCCGATCGCGACGGGCTCGAACTGGTGCCGCTGATCCGCCGGGCGGGCGACGCGGTGATCCTCGTCGTCTCGGCGCGCGACGCGACCGATCAGAAGGTCGCGGCGCTCGATCTCGGCGCCGAGGATTACGTCACCAAGCCGTTCGACGGCGAGGAATTGCTCGCCCGGCTGCGCGCGGCGCTGCGCCACCGCGGCATCGATGCGGCGGCGGCGAGCGTGATCCGCCGCGACGGGCTGGAGATCGACCTCGACCAGCGCCTCGTCCGCCGCGGCGGCGAGGCGTTCCACCTGACGCGCAAGGAGCATGACGTGCTCGCGGTGCTTGCCCGCCACCCCGGCCGGGTGGTGACGCACCAGCGAATCCTCGCGGCGGCGTGGGGCGGCGACGACGATCCGCGGGTGGAATATCTGCGCATCGTCGTGCGCAACCTGCGCCTGAAGCTGGAGGAGCCGAACGCGACCGGGAGCGTGATCGCCAACGAACTGGGCGTGGGATATCGGTTGCTGATGGGGTGAAAGAGGGGGGCGACCGTTCGCCCTGCGCTCCTCGAAGGGCAGGTGAGTCTCACCGTGCTTCGACAGGCTCAGCACGAACGGGTCAGGGGCGGCTCAGTCCCTCCCCGGAAACGGCTGCAACGGCAGCACCATGCTGGCGGCGACGAAATAGACCTCGCGCATCGCGGCGGCGACCTGCTGGTTGAGCCGGCCTGCGGCGTCGCGGAAGGCGCGGCCGAGCGGATGGTCGGGGACGATGCCGAGGCCGACCTCGTTGCTGACGACGAACAGCGGCAGCGGGGTCGCGGCGAGCGCGGCGAGCAGGGCGTCCGACCGCGCCGCGACGTCGTGCTCGCCGAGCATCACGTTGGTCAGCCAGAGCGTCAGGCAGTCGATCAGGATCGCGCCATCCTCGATTGCGGCGACCGCCTCGGGCAGCGCGAGCGGGCATTCGACGGTCGTCCAGCGCGTGTCGCGGTCGGCGCGGTGGCGGGCGATCCGGTCGGTCATCTCGCCGTCCCACGCCTCGGCCGTGGCGAGATAGTGGAGCGGGCCGGCGCAGCGCTCGGCGGCGGCCTGCGCCAGCCGGCTCTTGCCCGAGCGGGCACCACCCAGGAACAGCGTCTTGGCTGCGATCATCTTGCCTTCGTCTCCGCGGGGTTCTAGGGGCGCCGATGCGACAGGTTCCCAGAGATGGGATGAAAAGGGAACCCGGAAGCGAGCCTTGCAGCTCGTCAGCCGGGGCTGCCCCCGCAACTGTGACCGGCGAGCCCTGCTCCCCGCGCGCCACTGGATCATCCCGATCCGGGAAGGCCGGGCAGGGCGACGACCCGCGAGCCAGGAGACCTGCCCGTCGCGGTTGTCCTTCGTCCGGACGGGGTGTGCCGGCACGATCGAGGATTTCCTCGCGAGACGACGATGTTGGGGGCGTTGCGCGGCGGACAGACCGGTTCCGGCACATCCGCGGTGCGTGCTCCCGTTGTTGCAACGAAGGGGGAAACCATCGTGAAGAACTACGCCTGTCTCATCCTGCTGCCGTGCATCGCGGCCGCGACACCTGCCTTCGCCCAGACCGCGCAATCGACCAGCGGCCTTGAGCAGGTCGCCGACGCCGGCAGCGACATCCTCGTCACCGCCAATCGCGAGGCGCGACCCGCATCTACCGTCGGCCAGGCGGTGACCGTCCTCGACACCGCGACGATCACCCAGCGGCAGGCGGTGGTCGTCGCCGATCTGCTGCGCCAGACGCCGGGCGTCAGCGTGACGCGCAACGGCGGCGTCGGCACCGCGACCTCGGTCAACATCCGCGGCGCGGAGAGCGACCAGACCGTCGCGCTGATCGACGGGATCAAGCTCAACGATCCCTCGTCGCCGGGCGGCGGCTTCGACTTCGGCGGGCTGCTGATCGGCAATATCGCGCGGATCGAGGTGCTGCGCGGCGCGCAATCGGTGCTGTGGGGCAGTCAGGCGATCGGCGGCGTCGTCAACCTCATCACCCGCCAGTCGACCGAGCAGGTCGCGGTCAACGCGCGCGTCGAGGGCGGCTGGCACGAAACCGGGCAGGGCTTCGCCAACGTCTCGGGCAAGATGGGGCCGGTGTCGGCGAGCCTGGGCGGCGGTTATTACACCACCGAGGGCATCTCGGCCTATGCGCCCGGCACGGAGCGCGACGGCTATCGCAATTATGCCGCCAACGGCAGCCTCGGCATCGCGCTGGCGCCGACCGTCTCGCTCGATGTGCGCGGTTTCTATTCCAACGGCCGCACTGATATCGACGGCTTCCCGCCGCCCACCTTCGCCTTTGGCGATACGCGCGAATATGGCACGAGCGAGCAATGGACGGGCTATGCCGGACTCAATGCGGCGCTGTTCGACGGCCGGTTCCGCAACCGCTTCGGCTATGCGCATACCGATACCGACCGGCACAATTACGATCCCGACGGCACGCCGACGGAGACGTTCGCCGGCAAGGGGCGCAACGACCGGATCGAATATCAGGGCGTCGCCGATCTTGGTTCCGCGGTGTTCGCCACCTTCGGCGCGGAGCGCGAGGTGTCGCGCTTCACCACGGCAAGCTACGGCGGACCGGCGACCCGGGGGCGGGCGCGGATCTTCAGCGTCTACGGCCAGCTCGCGGTGACGCCGGTCGCCGGGCTGACCGCGACCGGCGGCGTGCGCCACGACGACCACAATATCTTCGGCGGAGCGACGACCGTCTCGGCCAGCGGCGTCTATTCACCCAACGATGGCGCGACCGCGTTCCGCGCGAGCTATTCCGAGGGGTTCAAGGCGCCGACCCTGTATCAGTTGCAGAGCGAATATGGGAATGCGCGGCTCAGACCCGAACGCTCGCGCGGCTGGGATGCGGGCGTGGCACAGAAGGCGCTCGACGGCGCGGTCGAGGCGAGCGCGACCTATTTCCGCCGCACCTCGTTCGACCTCATCAATTTCGTGTCCTGCGACACGTCCGTGGGGATTTGTGCCGACCGGCCGTTCGGCACCTATGACAATGTCGCGCGGGCGCGGGCGCAGGGTGTGGAATTCGCGCTGACGCTGCGCCCGGTCGAGGCGCTGACGGTCAGTGCCGCCTATACCTATCTCGACGCCAAGAACCGCTCGACCGGCACCGCCAATGCCGGCCGCGACCTAGCACGACGGCCGGATAACAGCGTGTCGGTCAACGCCGACTATCGCTGGCCGTTCGGGCTGACCACCGGCGCGACCGTCACCGCAGTGGGGGACAGTTTCAACAACGCATCCAACTCGCAGCGGCTCGACGGCTATGTCGTCACCGACCTGCGCGCATCCTTCCCGATCGTCGATCATGTCGAGGTCTATGGCCGGATCGAGAATGCGTTCGACCAGCGCTATCAGACGATCCTGCAATATGGCCAGCCGGGGCGCGGCGCCTTCGGCGGCGTCCGCCTGACCTATTGATGATCGACCCGCGCGCCCCTGTCCCCCATCCTTGGGCCACCTTCTGCGCCCATGGCGGGCGGGTGGCGGCGGCGCGCGCGGCGTTCGGCGGCGCGGACTGGATCGACCTGTCGACCGGCATTGCGCCGTGGTCTTGGCCGTTCGAAACGCTGGCGGGACTCGATCGCCTGCCCGAGCCGGCGGAGATTGCGGCGCTGGAGGCGGCGGCGGCGCGGGCGTTCGGCGTCGCCGACCCCGCGCAGGTCGTCGCGGTGCCGGGGACCGATCTGGCGATGCGGCTGCTCGCGCCCCTGATCGGCGCGCGCGCGCCGGCGGTGCGCCATCCCGGCTATGCCGGGCATCGCGCGGCATGGCCGGAGGCGGAACTGGTGGCGGAGGGGCCGGGCGACCACGACCTGTTCGTGCTGGCGAGCCCGGCCAATCCAGACGGGCGCGTCGCCGACCCGGTGGATCTGCTGGCCGCGCCGATGACGCTGGTGCTCGACGAGGCCTATACCGATCCCGCCGCCGGTCTGTGCCCGCACGCGTCGGACCGGCTGATCGTGCTGCGCTCGTTCGGCAAATTCTACGGCCTGCCCGGCTTGCGGCTCGGCTTCGTGGTGGCGGGGGCGGGGATCGCCGGCGGGCTGCGTGCGATGCTCGGCGACTGGCCGGTGTCGTCGCCGGCGGTCGCGATCGGCACCGCCGCCTATCGCGATATCGCATGGCGGCGTGCGCAGGCGAGCCGCATCGTCGAGACGGGCGCGCTGCTCGACACGGTGCTGGACGAGGCCGGACTGGCGCTGGCCGGCAGCGCGCCCTTGTTCCGGCTGGTCGCCTGCGACGATGCCGCGCGGCTGTTCGGGACGCTCGCGCATCATGCTATCCTGACCCGTCCCTTCGCCGACCGGGCCGACCGGCTGCGCATCGGCCTGCCGCGCGGTGCGGCCGCGCTCACCCGCCTCGCCGCGGCCCTCGAGGAGTATCGCTCATGACCGACGACTATGCCCGCCACAACGCCCGCATGGCGAAGGTCGCCGCGGCGCGCGAGAAGATGCAGGCGCGCCGCACGCTCGAACGCGGGCTGCTGATCGTCCACACCGGCAACGGCAAGGGCAAATCCTCCTCCGCGTTCGGGATGGCGATCCGCAGCATCGGCTGGGGCCTCAAGGTCGCGATCCTCCAGTACGTCAAAGGCAAATGGGAGACGGGCGAGCGCAATTTCTTCGAGGCGCATCCCGATCTCGCCACCTTCGAGGTGATGGGCGAGGGCTTCACCTGGGACACGCAGGATCGCGCGCGCGACATCGCCGCGGCACAGGCGGCGTGGGAGCGGTCGAAGGCGATGATCCTCGATCCCGAGATCGATTTCGTCATCCTCGACGAGCTCAACATCGTGCTGCGCGACGGGACGCTGCCGATCGACGATATCGTGGCGTTCCTCAAGGAGCGGCCACTGACCAAGCATATCTGCATCACCGGCCGCCACGCCAAGCCCGAATTGCTGGCGATCGCCGATCTGGTCACCGAATTCGGTGAGGTGAAGCATCCGTACAACGCCGGGTTCAAGGCGCAGAAGGGCGTCGAATATTGATCCGGCCGCTCGCCGTCGCGCTCGCCGCACTGCCGCTGGTGTCGGCGGCCCCGCCGCCGCGGCCGCCGCGGATCGTATCGATCAATCCGTGTATTGACGCGGTGCTGATGCACGTCGCCGACCCCGCGCAGATCGCCGGGATCAGCCATTATTCGCAGGACCCGCGAGCGACCTCGATCCCGCTGGCGCAGGCGAGGCGCTTCGCCGCAACCTCGGGGACGGCGGAGGAGGTGGTGGCGCTGGCGCCCGACATGGTGCTAACCGGCCCGCACGTCGCGCCCGCGACGATCGCGGCGCTGACCCGGATGAAGATCCGCATCGTCCAATATCCAGTGCCGGACACGGTCACGGAAAGCGAGGAGCAGGTGCGCGATATCGCGCGGGTCGTCGGCCATCCGCAGCGCGGCACGGCGTTGGCGGCGCGGATCGCGGCGGCGGCGCGGCCGGCGGCGGTGACGCCGGTGCCGGCGCTGATCTGGCAGTCGGGCGGGCTGGTGCCGGGCAGCGGCACATTGTCCGCCGACTTGCTGCGCCGCGCCGGGTTTCGCGACATGAGCGCGACCTACGGCCTCAAGAAATGGGACGTGCTGCCGCTCGAATATCTCGTTGCGCGGCCGCCGCGCGTGCTGCTGTCGACCGCCGCGGCCGACGTCGGCGAGGACCGGATGACGTCGCATCCGGCGGTGCGGCGGCTGGCGGGGCGGATCACCGTCGCGCCCTATCCGACGCGGCTGATGAATTGCGGCGGGCCGACGATCATCGCGGCGATGGCGCGGCTGCGGCAGGTGCGCGGGGGATTCGGGGCATGACGCGGCTCAATATCGGACTGCTGGTCGCGCTGTTTGCCGTCGCGGCGCTGTCGGTCGCGGCGGGCAAGGTGTGGGTGCCGTGGGACGCGTGGACCGCCGCCGATCCGCGCTCGATCATCATCGTCGAGCTGCGCCTGCCGCGCACCGTGCTGGCGCTGGTCGTCGGCGCGGCGCTCGGCCTGTCGGGGGCGGTGATGCAGGGCTATCTGCGCAATCCGCTCGCCGATCCGGGGCTGTTCGGCGTGTCGACCGGCGCGGCGTTCGGCGCGGTGCTGGCGCTCTATTTCGGCTATGCCGCGCAGATGTGGCTGTTGCCGGGCTTCGCGCTGGTCGGCGCGGGGGTGACGATGGCGTTGCTCGCGCTGATCGCCGGCCGCTCCGGGAGCCTGATCCTGTTCACGCTGGCGGGGATGATCCTCACCAGCATCTTCGGCTCGCTGACCAGTCTGGCGATCAGCCTCGCGCCGACGCCGTTCGTCTCGTCGCAGATCGTGACGTGGCTGCTCGGCGCGCTGACCGACCGGAGCTGGGACGACGTCAAGGTCGCTGCGCCGCTGGTCGCGGTCGGCGCGGCATTGCTGTTCGCCACCGGCCGCTCGCTCGATGCGCTCACATTGGGCGAACAGGCGGCACGGTCGATGGGGGTCGATCCGGCGCGGCTGCAACGGCTGGTGATCGCCGGAGTGGCGCTGACCGTCGGCGCCTCGGTGGCGACGGCGGGACAGATCGGCTTCGTCGGGCTGATCGTGCCGCATATGGTGCGGCCGTTCGCCGGACACCGGCCGTCGGCGATCCTGCTGCCCTCGGCGCTGGGCGGCGCGTTGCTGCTGACGCTGGCCGACGCGCTGGTGCGGATCGTGCCGACGGTCAGCGAGTTGCGGCTCGGCATCGCGATGTCGATGCTGGGCGGGCCGTTCTTCCTCTATCTGCTGATCGCGATGCGCCGGAGGCTCGCATGACCGGACTCGCGGCCGAGGGGATCGGCCTGACGCTCGGTGGCAACCGGGTGCTCGACGACGTCAGCTTCGCCTTCCGGCGCGGGCGGGTGACCGCGCTGCTCGGCGCGAACGGTGCGGGCAAGAGCACGTTGCTTGGCTGTCTCGCCGCGCTGCGCCGGCCGGACCAGGGCGCGGCGACGCTCGACGGGGTCGACGTGCAGGCGCTCGACCGGCGGGCGCGGGCGCGCGCGATCGGTCTGCTGCCGCAGGCGGCGGACGTGCATTGGGATATCGACGTCGCGACGCTCGTCGGGCTCGGGCGGCTGCCGCATCGCGGCCGCTGGGGCGAGACCGACGACGACCGCGCCGCGGTGGCGCGCGCGCTGGCGGCGACCGACATGACCGGCTTCGCGACGCGCGGCGTCGAGCGGCTGTCCGGCGGCGAGCGCGGCCGGGCCTTGCTCGCGCGGGTGCTGGCGGGCGAGCCCGACTGGCTGCTCGCCGACGAGCCGCTCGCCAGCCTCGATCCGGCGCACCAGCTCGACGTGCTCGCGCGGCTGCGCGGTGTCGCCGCGGGCGGCAGCGGCGTGGTGCTGGTGCTGCACGACCTGCATCTCGCGGCGCGGATCGCCGACGACGCGGTGCTGCTGCGTGGCGGGCGCGTCGTCGCGGCTGGGCCGGCGGAGACGGTGCTGACCGCGCCGCTGATCGCGCAAGCCTATGGGGTGGAGGTCGAGATCGGCGTCACCCCCGCCGGGCAGCGCTTCATCCTGCCGATCACGCGGTGAGCCATGCGCTGCCGCTGCTCCTCGTGCTGATCGCGGAGGCGGCGTTCGGCTATCCGCGGCGCTGGCGGCATCCGGTGGTGGCGGTGGGGGCGCTGATCGATGGGGTCGAGCGGCGCTGGAACCGCGGCGACGCGGTGCGGCAGCGGCTCGGCGGGGTGGCGCTGCTGGCGCTGCTGGTCGGGCTGGCGGCGCTGGCCGGCGGCGCGATCGAGCGGCTGGCGGGGCAGCGCTGGGGACTGGTCGCGGTGGTGGCGATCGGCACCACCGGACTGGCGCAGCGCAGCCTCCACGATCATGTCGCGGCGGTGCTGGGGCCGCTCGCTCGCGGCGACCTGCCCGCGGCGCGGCGCGCGGTGGCGATGATCGTCGGCCGCGATACCGAGACGCTCGACGAGCGCGGCGTCGCCGTCGCAGCGATCGAGAGCCTTGCCGAGAGTTTCTGCGACGGCGTCGTCGCGCCCGCCTGCTGGTTCCTCGTCGCCGGCCTGCCGGGGCTGTTCGCCGCCAAGGCGATCAACACCGCCGATTCGATGGTCGGCCATCGGACGCCGCGGCTGGTCCGGTTCGGCTGGGCGTCGGCGCGTGCGGACGATCTGGTCAACTGGCTGCCGGCGCGGCTGTCGGGCATGTTGGTCTGTCTGGCGGGTGGCGGCGGCTGGGCCACGATGCTGCGCGATGCGCGCCGCCATGCCTCGCCCAACGGCGGCTGGCCCGAGGCGGCGATGGCGGGGGCGCTGGGGCGGCGGCTGGGCGGCGCAATATGCTATGACGGCGAGCCGGCGCAGCGCGCGGTGCTGGGCGCGGGGCCGCTGCCCGATGCCGCCGATCTGGCGCGGGCGCTGCGCATCTATCGCATCGCCTGCCTGTTGCTGTGGATCCTCGTCGGAGCCATGGCATGGGCGCGGTGATGCTGCAGGGGACCGGGTCGGACGTCGGCAAGTCGGTGCTCGTCGCCGGCCTGTGCCGCGCGTTCGCCAACCGTGGCCTCATCGTCCGCCCGTTCAAGCCGCAAAATATGTCGAACAACGCCGCGGTGACGGCCGACGGCGGCGAGATCGGCCGCGCGCAGGCGTTGCAGGCGATCGCCGCGCGCGTCGCGCCGCACGTCGACATGAACCCGGTGCTGCTCAAGCCGCAGAGCGACCGCACCTCGCAGCTCGTCGTCGCCGGCCGGTCACGCGGAACGCTCGCGGCGGGCGACTATTGGCGGCGCAAGCCCGATCTGCTCGGCGAGGTGCTCGATGCCTATCGGCGGCTGGCGGCGGCGGCGGATATCGTCGTGGTCGAGGGGGCGGGGTCGCCGGCCGAGATCAACCTGCGTCGCAACGACATTGCCAACATGGGCTTCGCGCGGGCAGCCGGGGTGCCGGTGGTGCTGGTCGGCGATGTCGATCGCGGCGGCGTGATCGCGTCGCTGGTCGGGACGCGGGCGGTGATCGACGCGGACGATGCGGCGATGATCCGCGGTTTCATCGTCAACAAATTCCGCGGCGACCCCGCATTGTTCGAGGACGGCGCGACCGCGATCGTCGATCGCACCGGCTGGCGCAGCATCGGTGTCGTGCCGTGGCTGGCGGAGGCGGCGCGGCTGCCCGCCGAGGATGCGGTGGCGCTCGGGCGGGAGAGCGGCGGCGCGGGGGTGACGATCGCGGTGCCGATGCTGTCGCGGATCGCCAATTTCGACGATTTCGACGCGCTGGCGCACGAACCGGGCGTGCGGCTGGCGATGATCCCGCCGGGCCGGCCGCTGCCGGGCGATGCGGCGCTGGTCGTGCTGCCCGGGAGCAAGGCGACGATCGCCGACCTCGCGTTTTTCCGTGCGCAAGGGTGGGACGTCGACCTCGCCGCGCATGTTAGGCGTGGCGGGCGGGTGCTGGGCATCTGCGGTGGTTATCAGATGCTCGGGCGGACGGTCGCCGATCCGCTGGGGATCGAGGGGCCGGCGGAGACGGTCGCGGGCCTCGGGCTGCTGCCGGTCGACACGGTGATCGCCGCGGACAAGCGGACCCGGCCGATCACCGGCGAGATCGACGCGGGCATCGGCTTCACCGGTTATGAGATTCACGCCGGCGTCACGACGCCCGATGCGGGCACGCCGCCGCTGCTCCGCTTCGCCGATGGCGTCGCCGACGGCGCGCGGGCTCAGGACGGCCGCATCGCCGGCTGCTACGTCCACGGCCTGTTCGACGACCCCGCCGCACGCGCGCATCTGCTCGCCCCGCTCAATGTCGTCTCGGACGGGTTCGACCGGCGCGAGGCGATCGATGCGGCGCTCGACGCGATCGCCGCGACGCTGGAACGGGTGCTCGACATCGACGCGCTGATCGCGCTTGCAAGGACCGCCGCATGACCGACGCCGACGTTCGCGCCCATCTCGATGCGCTCGCCAAGCCGCGCGGCAGCCTGGGGCGGCTGGAGGATATCGCGGTGCGGCTGGCGCGGACGCAGGATCGGCTCGATCCGCGCACCCGGCCGCGGCGGATCGTGCTGTTCGCCGGCGATCACGGCTGCGTCGCCGATGGCGTGTCGGCCTGGCCCTCGGCGGTGACGGGGATGATGGTCGCGACGATCCTCACCGTCCGCGCCACCAGCAACGCGCTCGCCGCGGCGCACGATTGCCCGCTGCGGCTGGTCGACGTCGGCGTCGCGGGGCCGCGGATCGAGCACGCGCCCGCTTTCTTCTGCGACGCGCGGGTGGCGGACGGCACCGCGAGCCTTGCGCAGGGCGCGGCGATGACGGCGGCGCAGTTCGAGGCGGCGTGGCAGGTCGGCGCGGAGGAGGCGGATGCTGCGATTGACGACGGCGTGGCGCTGCTGATCGCCGGCGAGATGGGGATCGGCAATACGACGCCTGCCGCGGCGCTCACCGTGCTGCTGACCGGACTTCCCGCCGCGGCGGCGGTCGGGCGGGGTGCCGGCGCCGATGCGGCGATCGTCGCTAACAAGACGCGGATCGTCGCCGACGCGGTCGCGCGGGTCGCGCCGGGGCTCGCCGGGGACACGCTAGGGACGATCGCCGCGGTCGCCGGCTATGAGATCGCCGCGATGGCGGGCTTCTTCGCACGCGGCGCGGCACGCGGCGCGACGCTGCTGCTCGACGGCTATGTCGCCACGGCGGCGGCACTTGTCGCAGAGCGGCTCGCCCCCGGCAGCGTGCGGGCAATGATCGCCGGGCATCGCTCCGCCGAACCGGGTCATGCCGCGGCGCTCGCTCAGCTCGGGCTGGAGCCGTTGCTCGATTGGGGCATGCGGCTGGGCGAGGGAAGTGGTGCGCTCGTCGCGCTGCCGCTGCTCGACGCGGCGGCGGCGGTGCTGTGCGACGTCGCGCGGCTTGATGCGATCGGTGCCGAGCGGGCGGATTGATGGCGCGCGCGCCGCTGTGGGCACCGCCGTTGCTGGCGGTGCAGTTCCTCACCCGGCTGCCGGTGCCGGCACTGGCGCGGCTGGACGCGGCGGCGGCGGCGGACGGGTTCGCCCGGGCGATGGCGTGGCTGCCTCTCGTCGGCGCCTTGATCGGGGGAGTGACCGCCGCAGTCTTCGTCGCGGCGCAGGCGCTGTGGCCGCCGATGATCGCGGCGCTGCTCGCGCTGGCGGTCGAGGCGCTGCTGACCGGTGCCTTGCACGAGGATGCCGTCGCCGATTTCTGCGACGCCTTCGGCGGCAGCGCGCGCGGCGAGGCCGCGCTCGCGATCATGCGCGACAGCCGGATCGGCAGTTATGGGGCGCTCGGCCTGGGGCTGATGGTCGGCTTGCGGCTGGCGGCGATCGGCGCGCTGCCGCCGATGCTGGCGGCGGCGGCGATCGTCGCGGCGGCGGCGGTGGGGCGGTTGTGGGCGGTGCTGCTCGTCGCGATCCTGCCGCCGGTGGCGACGGGGACGGCGGCGCGGGCCGGCGGGGTGCCGCCGCGCCGGGCGCTCGCCGCGCTGGCGCTGACGGTGCCGGGCGTGCTGCCGCTGGCGTGGCTGAGCCCGCTGTCGCTGCTGGTCGCTGCCGCGATCGGCGTGGCGGTGCTGGGGTGGCTGGCGCGCTTCCTGCGGCGGCGGATCGGCGGCAGCACCGGTGATTGCCTCGGGTTCGCCGCCTACGCCGGTCAGCTGACGCTGCTGCTCGCAGTGGCGGCGGGATGATCGCGCAGGTGCTGCTCGTCCGCCATCCGCCGGTGGCGAAGGCGTGGGCGGGGCGGTGCTACGGTCGGTCCGACATGGGGTGGAGCCGCGACGGCGCCGCGCTGGCGCGACGGCTGGCGACCGAACTCGCCGCCGAACCGTTCGCGACGATCGTCCATTCCGGCGCGATCCGCACAAGGCGACTTGCCGGGATGGTCGCGCGGCTGACGGGGCGGCCGGTGCAGGACGATCCCCGGTGGCTGGAGCGCGATTTCGGAACCTGGGAGGGGCGACGCTGGGATGCGATCTGGCGCGAGACCGGCGACCTGATGGACCGGATGATGACGCATCCGCGCGACTTCCGCCCCGGTGGCGGCGAGACCGGGCTCGACCTCGCCCGCCGTGCCGGCGCCGCGTGGGACGCGCTGCCGCGCGCGGAGAACGTGCTGGTCATCAGCCATGGCGGACCGATCGCGGCGATCCGGACGCGGCTCGCCGGCCTGCCGCTCGAACGGATGATCGCGGCAGTGCCGCCGTGCGGCGCGATCGTCCGTCTGCCGCGCCTGGGGTCAGCGGACGACGCGTAACCCCTTGGCGGTCTTGGGCGGCTGGTGGAGCAGCGCATCGACGCGCGCGGCGAGATCGACCTGGCGGAACGGCTTGGCGAGCCGCGGCACGTCGCCGGGCACGTCGGCGCCGGTCGCGGCATAGCCGGTGATCAGCAGCGCGGGCAGAGGGTGGCCGGTGGCGCGCAATTCGCTGATCAGCGCTGCGCCGGTGATCCCCGGCATCAGATAATCGGTGACGAGCAGGTCGACGTCGACGCCGCCGCGGATCGCCGCCAGCGCCTGGCTGCCCGACGCTGCCTCGACGACCTGATAGCCGATGTCGCGCAGCATGTCGGCGGTGGCGAAGCGGACGATGTCTTCGTCATCGACCAGCAGGATCTTGGCGGCGCGACGCGCGGTGACCGGCTCGTTACGGTGGTCGGCGACCACCGCGGGTTCCTCTTGCGTCGCCGGCAGCCATAGTTCGACGCGGGTGCCGCGGCCCGGCTCGCTCGACAGTGTCAGCGTCCCGCCCGATTGCGCGGCGAGGCCGTGGATCATCGACAGGCCGAGCCCGGTGCCCTTGCCGACGCCCTTGGTCGAGAAAAATGGCTCGGTCGCGCGGGCCAGTGTCGCCTTGTCCATGCCGATGCCGGTATCGCTCGCCAGGATGCGCACGTAGCGGCCGGCGGACAGGCCGATGGCGTTGCGTTCGTCGACCGCGGCGCCGCCGACGGAGATGGTGAGCTGGCCACCGCCCGGCATCGCGTCGCGCGCATTGATCGCGAGGTTGAGCAGGGCGAGTTCGAGCTGGTTGGGATCGACCCGCGCCGACGGCAGATCGTCGGCGACCTCGATCGTCACCTTGATCGTCGGCCCGAGCGAGCGGCGGATCAGATCGACCAGCCCCTCGATCAGCGCGCCGACGTCGACCGCCTTTGGCTGCAAGGCCTGGCGTCGTGCGAAGGCGAGCAGCCGCTGGGTCAGCGTCGCAGCACGCTCGGCCGCCTGCATCGCACCGCTTACCATCCGCTGCGTACGCTCGTCATCCTTGTGCCGCCGCCGGACGAGATCGAGGCTGCCGACGATCGGGGTGAGCAGATTGTTGAAATCGTGCGCGACGCCGCCGGTGAGCTGGCCGATCGCGTCCATCTTCTGCGCCTGGGCGAGCTGGGCGTCGGCCTCTTTCCGCGTGGTGATGTCGGCGACGACGCCGGTCAGCCGTTCGGGCGCCCCATCGGCATCGTAGCGCATCCGCCCCTTCTTGCTGATCCAGCGACGGCTGCCGTCGGCACCCTGGATCGCGCATTCGACATCGAGCGAGCCGGTCCGCGCCGCATCGGTTAGCGCCGCAGCGATCTCGTCGCGCTGTGCCGGGTCGACATGGCCGATCAGCCGCTCGACCGACCAATAGGATTGCGGTTCGCCATAGCCGAAGATCTCGTCGTGGCGCGGGCTGCGGCGGATATCGCCGCTGGCGACGTCGAGGTCCCAACTGCCCATGCCCGCCGCCTCGAGCGCGAATTCGAGGCTGTCGCGCGCCGCCTCGAGTTCGGCGGTACGCTGCGCCACCGCCGCCTCCAGCGTCGCGGCGGCGGTACGAAGCTCGTATTGCCGCTGCCGCGCCTTGATCGCCGAGCGGACCGCGCCCAGCATCGCCTCGGCATGCAGCGGCCGTTCGAGCATCACGACGTTGCCGAGTTCGTCGAGCCGCTGCGCCGCCGCCGGCGAGCGCGGCGCGCGGCCGCCGTTGGCGAGCATCACGAACGGCAGGTCGGACCAGGTCGGCTGCGCCGCGACCCAGGCGGCCAGCGCCGACCGGTCGCCGGCGACCAGCGCCTCCTCGGTGATCAGCACCGCGGCGACGCCGCGCGCCAGTTCGGCGACGAGCGTCGCCAGATCGGGTACGATCTCCGCCGGGATCGCGCCACGCCGCAGCAGGTCGGCGGCGACGAAGGCATCGCGCCCCCGCGGCGCGAGGATGAGGACGCGATCGTCCATCGTCATCCGCCACCGCCGTCGGCCCGCGCGAGCAGCGCCTTGCTCTCGCCCGAAAAGCTCGGCGCGATGCCCAGCACGTTCTGGAACGACGCCAGCGGTTCGCCCAGATGGATGCCGCCGTCGCCGATGCGGAATTCCCTCATCGTACGCTCGTGGCGGGCGGTGCGCGTCTTGATGACCGAAATCGCCTGCCGCACTGCGCCGAACGCCTCGAAATAGCGGAGCTGGACCGCGGTGTCGGCGAGATAGCTGAGATCGATGTCCGCCCGCACGTCGCCGAGGATGCCGTGCATCCCGAGGATCAGCAGCGAGGCGACGCCGCGCTGGCCGAGATAGGTCAGCAGCTCATGCATCTGGAGCATGAGGAACTGCTCGCTTGGCATCGATTGCAGATAGGCGTTTAGGCTGTCGATGACGATGATGCGCGCCGCATCGTCCTCGACGGCGGTGCGGACCGTCGCGGCGAATTCGCCCGGCGACAGTTCGGCGGGATCGATCGCGCGCAGCGTCAACTGGCCGTTGGCGAGATAGGGATGCAGGTCCATCCCCAATGCCTGCGACCGTGCGAGCAGCGTCGGTGTGCGCTCGTCGAACAGGAAATAGGCGGCATTTTCGCCGCGGCGCAGCGCCGCGATCATGCATTGCACGGTCGTCGTCGTCTTGCCGACGCCGGCGGGGCCGGTGAACAGCGTCGCCGTGCCGCGGACGAGACCGCCGCCGAGCAGCGCGTCGAACGCCTCCGATCCCGTCGACACGATTTCGAGGTCGTGCTCGGCCTGATAATCGGCCGCGGTCAGCCGGGTATAGACCGTCAGGCCGCCACGCTCGATCTCGAAATCGTGATATCCCCCGCGGAAGCGCACGCCACGCATCTTGACGACGTGCAGCCGTCGCCGCTGCGCACCGAATCCCGAGAGCGTCTGTTCGAGCGCGATCACACCATGCGCGATGCTATGCAATTGCAGGTCGTTGCCCGTCCCGCTCTTGTCGTCGAGGACGATCACCGTGCACTGGCGGGTCGAGAAGAAATGCTTCAGCGCCAGGATCTGGCGGCGATAGCGGATCGGGCTCTGTGCGAGCAGACGCAGTTCGGACAGGCTGTCGATGACGACGCGCGCCGGGCGCAGTTCGTCGACCTTGGCCATGATCGCGCGCACCGTCTCGCCCAGCTCGACTTCGCTGGGATGCAACAGCGTCTGTTCCTGATCGTCGCCCAAGCCATCGGCGGGTACCATCTCGAAGACGGTGATCGGATCGAGCGACCAGCCGTGCGTCTCGGCGACGGCGAGCAACTCCACCTTCGTCTCGGCAAGCGTGACGTACAGGCCGGCCTGGCCGATCGCGGCACCGGTGAGCAGGAAGCCGAGCCCCAGCGTCGTCTTGCCCGTTCCGGGCGTGCCCTCGACGAGATAGAGACGCTCGGGCGTCAGGCCGCCGTTGAGGACGTAATCGAGCCCCGAAATGCCGGTGGATGCCTGGGTCGATCGTATAGCCTGTGCCAATCCGGTCTCCGTAAGACGTTTCCGGATGACGACGGTCCCGGTGCTGATTCTCGTTAGGCGTTTCGACGTCTAGCGCCTAGCCGCGTCACCGTCGTGCCGTATCGGTCTTAGCGCGCTCCGCGGCAAAGGGTTCCGTGGCGTTCCAGCCCGGCCACGTCCGCCCCTCGGCGATCTCGCGGCCGAGCGTATAGGCGACGCTGCCTTCCTGCGCCGCACCGGTCATGTCCCAGCGCGCGTCATATTCGTCGCAGGTCTGGTGATAGCAGCGCGCGTTATAGGCGCTGCGCTTCGCCTCGCCCGTCGCCATGCCGCCGGCGACGACGTCGCGGCCGGCACGGAAATAGACGCCTGGCACGCCCTTGGCGGCGAAGGCATAATGGTCGGAGCGGTAATACCAGCCCGCTTCGGTATTCTCCTCGGGGTCGACGCGCAGGCCCTGTGCCGCGGCGACGCGGGCAAGATCGGCCTCCAGCGGCGTGCGGCCGACGCCGATCAGCTCGAGATTGCGGGTGCGGCCGAGCACGACATGCGGGTCGAGGTTGAACTGCGCGGCGGTGGTCGCGAGCGGCAACGCCGGGTGATCGGCATACCAGGTGGCGCCGAGCAGGCCCTTTTCTTCGGCGGTCCACAAGGCGAACACCACCGAGCGGCGCGGACGCGGTGCGGCGGCGAAGACGCGGGCGATGTCGAGCAGCGTCGCGGTGCCGGTGCCATTGTCGATCGCGCCGTTGCGGATGCGGTCGGCGGGCGGGTCGAAATCGTTCTCGCCATAGGCGTCCCAATGGGCGCCGTAGAGGATGCTGCCCGCGGCGGGATCGCTGCCGGGCAGGATGCCGATGATATTGTGGCTTTCGGCGCGATCGAGCCGCGTCGTCAGCGTCGCGCTGAACGTCGCACCCGGCAGGACGATGCCGGTGAAGTCGGCGCGCTGCGCGGCGCGCTTGGCCGCGGCATAGTCGAGCCCGCCCTGCGCGAGCAGCCGGACGCCGATGTCGTTTCGCAGCGTGCCGCGCAGGCCGAAGGCGGGCGGCACATTGCCGGTATCGAGCGCATAGCCCGGCACCGCATCGCCGTTCGCCAGTTGCAGCCACGGATAGCTCGACGGGAAGGTGTCGTGGATCTGCACGAAGGCGGCGGCGCCGCGCTTCTGCGCCTCGGCGAGCTTGGTGCGCGCGGCGGGGCTGGAGGCGCGGCCGCCGAAGCCGAGATCGCGCCCCGCCTCGACATCGGGATCGCCGGCCAGCGCCACCACCAATTTGCCGCGCACATCGACGCCGCGATAGGGATCGTAGCCGAGCCTGGGCTCGACCACGCCATAGCCGACGAACACCACGGGTATGCGGTCGAGCCGCGTCTCGCCGACGATGCGCGAACTGGCGGAGATTTCGACGCCGGGCCGCAGGGAGAGGGCGGTGCCGCCGAGGTCGAGCGTCATCTCGGCCCGCTCGCGCGTCCAGCGGAGCAGGGGGACGCGCTGGCGATAGCCGGTGTCCCCGGCCGGCTTGAGGCCGAGCTTGGCGAAGCGTTGTTCGAGAAAATCGAGCGTGACTGGCTCGCCCGCCTGCGTCGGGCCGCGGCCGTGGAAACCGTCCGCGCCGAGCGTGCGGACGTCAGCCTTGATCCGCTCGGGCGAGAGGATCGGCGGCCGGGGATCTGTCGCGGCGACCAGCAACAGGGCGAGCGGGAGCAGGCGTTTCATGGGGGCGAAGGTGCCGCGCTTCGGGGCGGCGCACAAGCGGGGGTTGCGGAGGTTTCCGGGGTGACGTTCGACTTTCCTGCTCGTCACCCCGGACTCGTTCCGGGGTCCACTCTGCGGCGAGGAGGCCGGCTTGAGGGGATAGCGTGCCCTTGCGGCTGGGTGGACCCCGGAACAAGTCCGGGGTGACGGGTGGGTGGGGAGAGGTCCCGGGGTAACGGGGGTCGTTTCCGTACTTGCGGCCCGCCCGCACGCCATGACAAAGCCGCGCGGATGACCGCTTCGCTTCCCGCCCTCGGCCTCGACTTCGGCACGACCAACTCGGTCGCCGCGATCGCGCGCGGTGACGCGGCCGAACTCGTCATGCTCGACGCGCCCGACGGCGCGCAGGCGGTGTTCCGTTCGGCGCTGTGTTTCTGGGAGGACGGCGACGTTCGCGGCGGGCTCGCCTCCGAGGCGGGGCCGTGGGCGATCCGCGAATATCTCGACTTCCCCGAGGGCAGCCGCTTCATCCAGTCGTTCAAGTCGGTCGCCGCCAGCGCCACCTTCGAACATGCCAACGTCTTCGAACGTCGGTTGCGTTTCGAGGACCTCGGGACGCTGTTCGTCGACAAGATGCGGGCCCGCGCGCGCGGCCGGCTCGACGGGCCGATGGCGCGGGTCGTCGTCGGCCGGCCGGTCGCCTATGCCGGCAGCCGCCCCGACGAGGCGCTGGCACGCAGCCGCTACGATCTGGTGTTTGGCGCGCTCGGCGCCGAGGTCCATTACGTCTACGAACCGCTCGGCGCCGCGTTCAGCTATGCGGCGCGGCTGACCGAGCGCGCGACGATCCTCGTCGCCGATTTCGGCGGCGGCACCAGCGACTTTTCGGTCGTGCGCGTCGACGTGCCGGGCGCGGCGCGACGCTGCGTGCCGCTCGGCCATGCCGGCGTCGGCATCGCCGGCGACCGGTTCGACCAGCGGATCGTCGACCGGCTGGTGATGCCCTTGCTCGGCAAGGGCGGATCCTATCGTTCGTTCGACAAGGTGCTCGAGATCCCCGGCGGCTATTTCGCCGATTTCGCCGACTGGTCGCGGCTCGCGCTGATGCGCAACAAGCGGACGCTCGCCGAGCTGGAGAAACTCCGCCGCTCGGCGCTCGATCCCGAGGCGATCGGGCGGATGATCGCGGTGATCGAGCAGGAACTCGGCTACCGGCTCTACGACGCGGTCGGCGGGCTGAAGCGCGCGCTGTCGGAGGCGGAGCAGGCGCGTTTCGTGTTCGAGGGCGCCGGCCTCGCGATCGAGGCGGAGGTGACGCGCGACCAGTTCGAGGTGTGGATCGCGCCCGACATGCTGCGTATCGACGCCGCGGTCGACAGCGCGCTGGCCAGCGCCGGGGTTGAGGCGGCGGACATCGACCGCGTCTTCCTGACCGGCGGCACCTCGCTCACCCCGCGCATCCGCCGGCTGTTCGACGCGCGGTTCGGTTCGGAGCGGATCGCGACCGGCGGCGAACTCACCTCGATCGCGCACGGCCTCGCGCTGATCGGCCTGCAGGACGACATCGCCGCCTGGGCGAACTGACGCGAGCCCGCCTGCCATATCGACCCTTGCCGTTCGCGTCGTGTCGGGCCTAGCATAGGTCACCCCTTCTGCCGGAGATTTCCATGCGCGCCATCCTGCTGTCCTCGCTTGCCCTGCTCTCGGTCGGCGTGCAGGCGCAGCAACAGCCGGCGGGCGATATTCCGGCGCAGTTCAAGCTGGTCGACACGGCCAACGATTACATCAAGCGCGAAGTGATGATCCCGATGCGCGACGGGACCAAGCTCTACACGGTCATCGTCATCCCCAGGAACGCGACCAACGCGCCGATCGTGCTGACCCGCACGCCCTATAACGCCAAGGCACGCGCCAACCGCAGCGACAGCGCGTCGATGTTGGCGACTCTGCCGCTCGCCGACGAGATTTTTGTCAAGGGCGGCTACATCCGCGTCTATCAGGACGTCCGCGGCAAATACGGGTCGGAAGGCGATTACGTCGTCACCCGCCCGGTGATCGGACCGCTCAACCCGACCAAGGTCGATCACGTCACCGACGCCTATGACACGATCGACTGGCTGGTGAACAAGACGAACCTGCCGCAGTCGAACGGCCGCGTCGGCATGATCGGCTCGTCCTACGAAGGCTTCACCGTGGTGATGGCGCTGCTCGCGCCGCATCCCGCGCTCAAGGTCGCGGCACCGGAAAGCCCGATGATCGACGGCTGGATGGGCGACGACTGGTTCCATTACGGCGCCTTCCGTCTCGCCAACATCGCCTGGCTCGGCGGGCAGACCGGCTACAAGGGCAACGGCACCGTGCCGCCGACGGGAGGCTGGGACGATTACGACAATTTCCGCGAGGTCGGCTCCGCGGGCGATTGGGCGAAGAAGTCGGGCTACGACCAGCTCCCTTATTGGAAGCGGATGTCGCAGCATGCCGCCTATGACGACTTCTGGCAGGGGCAGGCGCTCGACAAGATGCTCGCCGCCAATCCGTCGAACGTGCCCACGCTCTGGGAACAGGGATTGTGGGACCAGGAGGACATGTACGGCGCGATCACCGCATGGGAGGCGCTCAAGGCCAAGGGCAAGGCGGGCAACAATTTCCTCGTGATGGGGCCGTGGCGGCACAGCCAGGTCAATCGCGATGGCCGCAGCCTCGGGCCGTTCCAGTGGGACGGCGACACCGCCGCGCAATTCCGCGAGCAGATGGTGCTGCCGCTGTTCGACCAATATCTCAAGGACGGTCCGGCCGCGAACCTGCCGCAGGCGGCGATCTATAACACTGGCGAGAATCACTGGGATCGCCTCGCCAACTGGCCGCTCGCCTGCGAGAGCGGCTGCGCGGCGCCGCTCAAGCCGATCTATCTCCAGGCGGACGGCTGGCTCGGCTTCAACAAGGCGGCGGCGGGCGGCGACAGCTACGTCTCCGATCCTGCCAAGCCGGTGCCGCACCTGCCGCGCCCGGTCAATTTCAAGGACGGGCGCTGGGGCGACTGGCTGGTCAGCGACCAGCGCGGATCGGACGGGCGGCCCGACGTGATGACCTATACGACGCCGGTGCTGACCGCGGCGATGCGCGTGTCGGGCGCGCCGATCGCCGATCTCTATGCCGCGACGACCGGCACCGACGGCGATCTCGTCGTCAAGGTGATCGACGTCTATCCGGCGGAGAATGCCACCGATCCGAAGATGGGCGGATACCAGCTGCCGATCAGCCTCGACATCTTCCGTGGCCGCTATCGCGACAGCTTCGCGCAACCGAGCGCGATTCCGGCCAACAAGGTGCAGCATTACCGCTTCCGTCTGCCGACGGTGAACCACGTCTTCCAGCCGGGGCATCGCGTGATGGTGCAGGTGCAGTCGAGCCTGTTCCCGCTCTACGACCGCAACCCGCAGACCTATGTGCCCAACATCTTCTTCGCCAAGCCGGCGGACTACAAGAAGGCGACGGTGACATTGCGCCGCGGCGGTGCGACGCCGAGCGCGGTGCTGTTGCCCGTGGTGCCGGTGGAGCAGGCGCAGGCGCGGGGACAATAAGTCACCCCTGCGTCGTCGCGCGTTTGGCCGAGCCGTCGCGCAGCGCCCAGCGCAGCACCGAGGCGATTCCCGCGACGCCGGCGCGGACCGCGGGCTTGCCGAGCGGCGGGCGGTCGAGACCGTGCATCCGCGCCGCCCAGTCGGGGAGGAGGTCGATGCCGCCCTCCATCAGCACGGTCTGCGCAGGCGCCATCGCGCGGCTGGCGGGTTGCTGGCGGAGCAGCGCGCGCGAGACTTCGCGGGTGCGGTGGTCGACGCGTAGCTGCGGGCGGATCGCGAGGAGATAGGCGTCGAGCGCGGCGCGCGTCCTGGGTACGCCGGTCGCGCCGAGCCGCTCGGCGACGACGGCATATTCGGCAAGATAGCGGTCCTGCTCCGCCGCCGGGAAGGCGGGGTCGCGGTAGCGGCGGTGCGCGGCGAGGAAGCTCGCGACCTCGGCGACATGGACCCAGGTGAGCAGGTCGGGATCGTTGGCGCTGTAGGGCGTGCCGTCGGGCAGCGTGCCGGCGACGCGGTCGTGGATGCGCCGCACCTTGGCGATCAGCGCCTCCGCGGTCGCCGTCGAGCCGTAGGTGGTGCCGGAGATGAATTGCGCGGTGCGACGCAGTCGGCCGAGCATGTCGCGGCGGAAGTTGGAATGGTCCCACACCCCCGCCAGCGCGCCCGGATGGAGCATCTGGAGCAGCAGCGCGGCGACACCGCCCGCCATCATCGCGGTGAAGTCGCCATGGACGACCCAGGCGGCCGAGCCGGGGCCGAACAGGCCGTCGTCGCCGGACGGACGGGTGAGATCGACCGCGCCGTCGCCAAAACCGACCAGCCGATGCACCTGAGTCTGGATCGTGTCGCGAAGATCGGCCATGCTGTCTCATCTAGTGCGGCCCGGCGGCCAAACCAGTGACGGGAGACGTAACGATGCGCCTGGCTCTTTCGATGTTCGCAGCGGCGGCACTGACCACCGCGGTGGTGGCGCAGGACAAAGCGGCGCCCGCCGGCCCGGCGATCACCCGTGCGCTCGCCGATCCCGCCCGCGCCGATCAGGCGGGCGACGATGCGCGCCGACAGGCGGCGGCGGTGCTCGCCTTTTCGGGCGTGAAGCCGGGCGACACGGTGGTCGATTACCTGCCGGGCGCAGGCTATTGGACGCGGATCTTCACCGGCGTGGTCGGGCCGAAGGGCAAGGTCTATGCGCTGTGGCCCGCCGCCGGCGCGAAATATGCCGAGAAGAGCCTGCCGGCGTTGCAGGCGCGCGGCCTCGCCAACGTCGTCGCACAGGTGCAGCCGACCAACCTGCCGACCACGCCGCAGCCGGTCGACCTGTTCTGGACGGTGCAGAACTATCACGACATCCCCAACAAGGGTGCGGGCGAGCCGGCGTTGCGTGCGTTCGACGCGGCGGTGTTCAAGCTGCTCAAGACGGGCGGCACCTATGTGGTGATCGACCATGCCGATGCGCCGGGCACCGCGATGTCGGGCACCGAGACCAAGCATCGGATCGATCCCGCGGCGGTGCGGCGGCAGGTCGAGGCGGCGGGGTTCCGCTTCGCCGGCGCGAGCAAGGTGCTGGCCAATCCGGCGGACGACCATAGCAAGAACGTGTTCGATCCGGCGGTGCGCGGCAAGACCGACCAGTTCGTGCTGAAGTTCCGGAAGCCGTAAACTCGAATATTCCTCCCCCGCAAGGGGGAGGGGAACCAGCGAAGCTGGTGGAGGGGGCGGAAAGGGTGGGAGCCTGATCGCAAAGCTTCCACCTTTTCCTCCCCCTCCACCATTCGGCTGGCGCCGAACGGTCCCCCTCCCCCTTGCGGGGGAGGAATTGGGGGCCTTTTGTTCGGGTTGCGCGTTACCTCGCCGACTTTTCGGAAGGGAATGCCTGTGCCGTCGTTGACCAAGACCCTCGCCGCCGGAATCGCCGGCGGCCTCGTCGCCAGCCTGGCGATGAACCTGTTCCAGTCGGTGAGCGCGCCGGCGTTCGGGCAGACGGGGAGCAACGACGATCCCTCGACGGTCAAGGCGGCGGACAGCGTCAAGCAGGCCGTCACCGGCGATGCGGTGACGCAGAAGCATCGCGCGGCGGCGGGCAGTCTCGTCCATTACGCGACCGGCGCCGCCCTCGGCGCGGGCTATGCGCTGGCGGTGCGGCAATGGCCCGAGTCGAACGCCGGGTTCGGATCGGCGTTCGGGGTCGGCGTCGCGACGATGCTCGACGACGTCGCGGTGCCGGCGTTCGGCTGGGGTCCGGGGCCGACCGAGACGCCGCCGGAGACGCATGCCTATGGACTGGTCAGCCATGTGGTGTTCGGGCTGGTGCTGGAAGGCACCCGGCGGGCGATCGTCGAGGCGCTCGACTGAGCCCAATTGTGGCAGGATTGCGGCAACGTGGACAAGATGGACACCTTAACGGAAACGATCCGGATCGATCGTTTCCGATTTGGTGGTGATTGGTCGCGATGTGAGCGCAATCGTCGGTCATTCGGCGTCGTCCTCACTGTTCGCCGCCTTCGGCGTCTTTCCCTCTCCCGCATGGGAGAAGGAGTGAGGTGACGATCTACGATTCGGATGGCGTGTAGGACAGGGGTAGCCCGTTCGCCTTGTGGTTCAACGCCCTACCTTATGCCGCGTCCTATACCGCGGCGCGCAGGGTGGCGCGGACGCCTTGGGGGCGGGGTTCGTATTCGACGATCGTCTGCAGGCTCTGCGCCATCGCGCGGATCAGCTTGGTGCCGAGGCCGGTGCCCTTCGGCGTCGCTTCGGCGGGCATGCCGCAGCCGTCGTCCTCGACCGAGAGACGGAAGGCCCGGTCGCCGTCCGCCGCCAGCATCACGCGGATCTCGCCGCCGTCGCCGGCGGGATAGGCATATTTGCAGGCGTTGGTGACGAGTTCGGTGACGATGACGCCGAGCGAGACCGCCTTGTCGGTGGGCAGGCGGATCGGTTCGGCGGCGACGCGTAGCGCGTGCGGGGCGTCACCGCTGGTCAGCGTCTCGGCGAGTTCGGCGACGAGCGAGCCGAGATAGTCGCGCATGTCGACGCTCTCGACGTCATTGGCCGAATAGAGGCGGCGGTGGACCTGCGCGATCGCGCCGATCCGCCGTTGCGTATCGTCGAGCGCGGCGCGCGCGGTCGGATCGGCGAGCGCGCCCGCCTGCAACCGCACCATCGCCGAGACGAGCTGGAGCGAATTGGCGACGCGATGATTGACCTCGCCGAGCAACGCCTCGAGCCGCGCGTTGCTGGCGCGCAGATCCTCCTCGGCGCGCGCCTTCTCGAGCGCCAGCCGGCTGCGGTCGAGCACCTGATCGAAACTGGCGGCGAGCAGGTCGAAAAAGTCGTCGCCGATCGTCTTGACGACGTAATCGGCGGCCCCCGCCTTGAGCGCGGCGACCGCGATCCGCCCTTCGTCCGACCCGGTGACGTAGACGACCGGCGGCATGACGGGGAGCGCGGCGAGCCGTTCGAGCGTCTCCAGCCCGTCCATCCCCGGCATGTAATGATCGACCGCGATCAGGTCGAACGGCTGCGACGCCGCCAGCACCAGCCCCTCGGCGCCGCCCTCCGCGGTGGTGACGCGATAGCCGCGCCGCGCCAGCCCGCGCGCGGCGAGGCGGCGGATGCCGTCGTCGTCGTCGATATAGAGTACGCTGGGGTTGGCGGCTTCGGCCAGATCAGTGTTCCTCAACCGCGGGAACCTGGATCACCGACAGGAACAGGCCGAGCTGGCGGATCGCCTGCGCGAAGCTTTCGTAATTGACCGGCTTGGTGATGTAGACGTTGCAGCCGAGATCGTAGCAGCGCTGGATCTCGATCTTGTCGTCGGTGGTGGTCAGCACCACCACGGGGGTCCGCTTCAGCGGGCTGCCTTCCGCCTTGATCCGCTGGAGGATGTCGGTGCCGCTCATGTCGGGCAAATTGAGATCGAGCAGGATCAGCGCCGGCGCGCCCTTGGCGGGACCGTCGTCTGCCTCGAACAAATGGTGGAGCGCCTGGGTGCCGTCGGTGAAGTGCTTGATATCGTTGAGGATTCCGGCGCGACGGATGTTCTTCTCGATCAGCCGGGCATGGCCTTCGTCGTCCTCGATCATCACGATGCCGACGGATTGATGGGCGTTCATGCTGCGCTGTCCTGACTGACGTAGGTCTTGGGAAGATTGAGGCGGAAGGTGGAGCCGCGGCCCGGTTCGCTCTCCACGTCGATCGTGCCGCCGAGACGATAGGCGAGCGCCCGGACGTGCGCCAGCCCGATCCCCTCGCCGGGCTGGTCCTGCTGGCCCGAGCGGCGGAACAGGTCGAAGATGCGCTGGTGATCGCGCGGGTCGATGCCGCGGCCGTTGTCGGCGACCGACAGGATGACGCGGTCGCGCCGTGCCTCGCCGGCGACGGTGATGACGCCGGGACGGCCGGGCTGGAGATATTTGGTGGCGTTCTCGATCAGGTTCGACAGGATCTGTTCGAGCGCGACGCGGTCGGTGACCACCGGCGGGATCGGGCGGCGCACGCTGAAGCTGATGCCGCGCTCGTCGAGCAGGTGGCGGATCGAACCGGCGACGGTGTCGGCGATTGCGCCGGGGTCGATCGTCTCGGGTGCGATGACGCGGCGGCCCTCGCGCGACAGTTTGAGGATGGCGTTGATCAGCCGGTCCATCTTCTGCGTCGAGGTGCGGATGAAGCCGATCGATTCGGGCAGGTCCTCGCGCACCGCGAGCCGCGCCTCCTCGCTGACGATATGCGGCGCCTCCGCCTCGGCGCGGTCGACCAGTTCGGTGAGCGGGGCGGTGGCGGCGGCGAGTTCGGCGGTGAAGCCCATCACGTTGACCAACGGCGAGCGCAGGTCGTGGCTGACGATATAGGCGAAACGCTGGATCTCTTCGTTGGCGCGGCTGAGATCGGCGGTCCGCTCGTGGACGGTCTCTTCGAGATGCTCGTTGAACTCGCGCAGCGAATCGCGCGAGCGGGCGAGATCGCGGGTATAGCCGAGCACGGTGAGCAGCGAGGCGAGCGCGACGAGGGCGAGCAGCACCGCGGCGAGCGCGAGGATGCCGTAGAAGATGCGTACGCTGCGCTGCTGCGCGGCGTCGCGCTCGGCGAGCAGGCGGCGCTCGGTCACCGCCATCCGTTCGAATGCGTCGCGGATCGCGGTGAGGCGGCGGACGCTCGCCTCGGTACGGAACAGCGTGACCGCGGTGTCGGCGCGGCCGGCGTCGATCAGCGCGATCGTGCGCGCGCGCTGGGTGAGCAGCGCCTGGATCTCGCCGCGGAGCTGCCCGAGCGTCGCGATCTGCGTCGGATTGTCGCGGGTGAGGCCTTGCAGATAGCCGAGCGCGGCGGGGGTCGCCGCCGACCAGCGATGATAGGCGTCGCGATATTCGGGGTTGCCGGTGAGCAGATAGCCGCGCCGCGACGCCTCGCCCTGTTCGATCAGGCGGCGCGCGTTGCTGACCGCCAGTTCGACCTCATAGGTGTGGTTGACGGAGCGGGTGTGGCTCTCGTTCTGCCCCGTCGCCCAGCCGGCGCCGATCCCCGCCGCGACAAGCGCGAGGAAGCCGAGCGCCATGAACGTGACGAGCAGGCGGCCGAAACGGCCCTCGGACACGACGAACGGATTGCGGACTTTTCTGATCACGCGCGCGGCTTTACGCGAGCCGATGTCGTTACGCCAGCGATGCTGTCGGGGTGGGCGCGTCGCGATACCGGCTACCCATCCCGTTCGCCCTGAGCCTGTCGAAGGGCCTGAGTCTCACCTGCCCCCTTCGACGCCGCCTGCGGCGTCGCTCAGGACAGGCTTCGACAGGCTCAGGGCGAACGGTGGGAGGCGCATGCCGGCATGCGGGGTAGCGAAGCCTACAGCAGCAATTCCTGCGTGGTGGCGCGGCCGACGGCGCCGCCGCCGCTGCGGCGGTCCATCTCGGCATTGGCGGTGAAGCGGATGTCGGGGTCGCGATCGGCCATAAACGCCATCAGGCTCTCGTGGTCGAGCTCGCTCCACGCCTTGCCGCGATGCGGGCCGTAGCGGACGCGCGGGATCAGGCCGGGCGTGCGCGACCAGTCGAGCAATTGCGCGACGCTCGCCTCGTTGAGCTGGTCGCGCAGATGATGCGCGGTGACATAGGCGTCGGGGAAGGCGCGGTGGACGGGCAGGCCGCGGTCATGATCGAGCCCGTCGGGTTTGCGCCAGTAGCGCAGCACCTGATTGGAGAAGCTCGGCGAATCGGGCCAGAGGCGCAGCGCGCATTTCCAGGTGCAGATCCACTCCTGACCATGGGTCAGGTTGGGGGTGCAGAATTGCTGCTCGAAATCGGCGCGGTGCGCGGCGAGCGCGAGGCGGCGCGGATAGGGATCGAGCACGCGGCGGGCGACGTCGTGCCACCACGGCGCCTCGGCGACATGCTCGTCGAGAATATGGTGGATCGCTTGGGTGATCGGCGGGATGGCGCGGCCGGGGTTGACCAGGATCGCGCCGCCTTCGCCTTCCAATTCCCAGCGGCCATCCTGCTGGAGCGCGACGTCCTGCCAGCCGATCTCGCACACGCCATGCGCGGGCGGCGCGCTGCCGGTGGTTTCGAGGTCGATGACGCGGATGATCTGGGGGGTGGGTCGCATTATGCCCTAAATGGGCGCTTGCGGGCGATTATGCCAGTGCGAAGGGGGCAGCCCTGCCGTTCGTCGTCGGGATGACGATCGGGCGGACCTCACCGATACTCGTCGTCGTCGATGTCCATCTCGCGCACCCCGCGCAGGCGGCGGGCGCGGTCGACGAGCTTGCGCAGGCCTTCGCGGCGCTCGCGCGCGGCGGGAATGTCGCGCAGCACGAATTGCGCGTTGCTGGTGGTGCGGTCCGACGAGGTGATTGTGATCGTGCCGATATCGGTGATCTGGTTGACCAGCGAATAGTCGACGCGCACGTCCTTGATCCGGTACAGTTCGATCTCGTCGATCGACTTCATGACGAGGCCGCGCTTCACGATCAGCCGCTGGTCGGTGATCTCATAGGACGCCGACAGGTTCTGCAACCAGCGCACCGCGATGACGATCAGGCCGACGCCGATTGCACAGGCGAGGATGGTCAGCCAGCCGGTGAAGCTGCCGAACAGCCAGCGATTGGTGCTCGAGCGGAAATTGTCGACCGGCCGTTCCGTGCTGTAGGTCCCCACCATAAGCCGACCCTATCCGGCACGCCGCGACTGTCAATCGCGTGTGACGCCCGACGCCGCCAGCGCCGCGTCGATCGCGGCGAGCAGCGTGTCGAGCCCGGCCTGATCGGCGGCTTCGGCGCGGGCGGTGAGCACGTCCTGCGTGTTCGAGGCGCGCAGCAGCCACCAGCCCTGCGGCATCGTCACGCGGACGCCGTCGATCGCGATCACCGGCGTGCCGGCGGCTTCGAGGCGGGTGCGGACCTCGTCGATCACTGCGAACTTGCGCGCGGGATCGACCGGGAAGCGCAGGTCGGGGGTGTTGACGAGCGGCGGCATCGCGTCGCGCAATTGGGTGAGCGAGCGGCCGGACAGATGCACCGCGCGGATCAACTGCACCGCGGCGTGGAGCGCATCGTCGAAGCCGTACCAATCATGCGCGAAGAAGATATGGCCGCTGAGCTCGCCGGCGATCGGCGCGTGGTGCGCGAGCATCGCCTCCTTCATCAGGCTGTGGCCCGTCGCGCCCATCACCGGCATGCCGCCGAGCTCGGCGATGCGGTCGAAGACGAATTGCGAGGATTTGACGTCGGCGACGACGGTCGCGCCGGGCAGATCGGCGAGCACCGGCGCGATCAGCAGGCTGAGCAACTGGTCGCCCCACAGCACGCGGCCCGCGCCGTCGACCGCGCCGATGCGGTCGCCGTCGCCGTCGAAGGCGATGCCGAAGTCGAGTCCCTCGCGGCGGACCAGCGCCTTGAGATCGTCGAGATTATGCTCCTCGGTCGGGTCGGGGTGGTGGTTGGGGAAGCGGCCGTCGACCTCGGTGTAGAGCAGATGATGCTCGCCGGGGAGCTGCGCGGTCAGCGCCTCGACCGCGGGGCCGGCGGCGCCGTTGCCGCAGTCCCAGCCGATGCGGTAGCTGCCGCCGCCGTGGCCGGCGAGGAGCCGCGCGACATAGGCGTCGAGCACGTCGGCGTCGGTGACGGTGCCGGCCCCCGCGCTCCACGCGCCCGCGGCGGCGAGGCGGGCGAGGTCCTGCACGTCGGCGCCGTAGAAGGAGCGGTGGCCGAGCACCATCTTGAAGCCGTTGTCGTCGCGCGGATTGTGGCTGCCGGTGACGTGGATGCCGGCGTCGACGCCGAGCGTCGCCTCGGCGAAATAGAGCATCGGCGTCGGGCCGATGCCGATCCTCACCACGTCGACGCCGCCCGCGGTTAGGCCGGCGACCAGCGCCGCCTCGAGCTCGGGCGAGGAGAGGCGGCCGTCGCGGCCGACCGCGACGCGGTGGCCGCCGGCGGCGCGAACGCGGGTGGCGAAGCTGCGGCCGATCGCCGTGGCGTCGGGGGTGCCGAGGTTGCGGCCGACGGTGCCGCGCACGTCATATTCCCGCAGGATCGCGGGCGACAGGACGTGGCTCATCCGCCGCGGCGCAGCGCGCCGAGCAGCAGGTCGCGCGCCGCGTTGATCTCGGTGCTTGCCGCCGCCGAGCCGCCGCGATCGGGATGCGATTCGGCGAGCAGGCGGCGATGCGCGGCGCGGATCTCGCTTTCGTCGGCGCCGGCGCGCAGGCCGAGCACCCGGTGCGCGCGCTGCGTGTCGGTGAGCGTCGCGCGTTTGGGGGCGGGGCGGAGATAATGCCAGGCGAACCAGATCAACGCGATCGCGAGCAGCCACTTCATGCGGCGAACTGCGGCGCGGCGGGCTCGGGCAATTGCAGTGCGCTCATCATCTCGCGCAATTCCTGGCGCGAGGCGACGTGGCCGAGGCCCATCGCGCCGAATTCCTTCGAATCGATCATCGTCAGCCCGGCGGGGAACAATTCGCGATAGATGACGCGTTCGCCGAGGCCGGGGATGATGCGGAAGCCGACGCGCTTGGCGAGCTGGCCGAGCGCATCCGACACGCGGCGCATGTTGCGCGCCTCGATATGCTGGAGGCGGTTGCGCAGCACGACCCAGTCGATCTGGGTGCCGTCGGCGCGGGCGCGCTGCTTGCGCGCGTCCCAGATCAGCTCCGAATAGAAACTGGGGCGGGTGACGTTGAACGTCTCCGGATCGACCTGGCCGATCAGGTCGAAGTCGACGAAACTGTCGTTCATCGGCGTGACCAGGGTGTTGGACAGCGCCGCGGCGGTGCGCGCGAAATAATCGTCGCGACCGGGCGTGTCGATGATCAGGAAGTCGGCACCGTCGGACAGGCGCTGCCACGTCTCCTCGAACACCGACTCGCTCTCGCCGTCGTGCGTCGCGTGGATCGGCATGGGAAGGTCGCTGCCGGTCCGCTTGATCGTCGCGGCGCGGTTCTCGAGATAGCGGCCGACGGTGCGCTGGCGATGGTCGAGGTCGAAACAGGCGACCTTGGCGCCCTTGGCGGCGAGCGCGATGGCGACGTGCACCGCCGTCGTCGACTTGCCGGTGCCGCCTTTTTCATTGGCGAAGACGATGACGTGTGGCCCTGCGGGCACGGTTCGTTCCTTATCGATGCTGGCGGGTTGCTCGGTCACGACGCTCTTCATAGAAGCCGCGCGCTCATTGTTCGAGGGATTAAACGGTGCTGACGGTTCGAGACCTGGACGGGCTGCGCGCGGCGGTCGCCGCATTCCGCGCCGACGGCGCGACGATCGCGCTGGTGCCGACGATGGGCGCGCTGCACGCCGGCCATATGGCGCTGGTCGAGGCGGCCCGCCGGCCGGGCACCAAGGTGATCGCGTCGATCTTCGTCAACCCCAGGCAATTCGGCCCGAACGAGGACCTCGCCCGCTATCCGCGGCGCGAGGCGGCCGACGCGCGACTGCTCGCCGAGGGTGGCTGCGACCTGCTGTGGCTGCCGCCGGTCGAGGTGATGTATCCGGCGGGCTTCGCGACCAACGTCGGCGTGACCGGGGTCA
Source organism: Sphingomonas sp. GW821-FHT04B01 (assembly GCF_059420425.1). Taxonomy (NCBI): domain Bacteria; kingdom Pseudomonadati; phylum Pseudomonadota; class Alphaproteobacteria; order Sphingomonadales; family Sphingomonadaceae; genus Sphingomonas; species Sphingomonas sp. GW821-FHT04B01. Next base: position 201,735 of record NZ_JBWKTR010000005.1, read on the forward strand.
GCGACGGCTTCGACGGCGCATCGCGGCCGGGCCATTTCGACGGCGTCGCCACGGTCGTCACCAAATTGTTCAACCAGACCGGTGCCGACATCGCCTATTTCGGCGAGAAGGACTTCCAGCAGCTCGCCGTGATCCGCCGCGTCGTCGCCGACCTCGACATGGCGATCGAGATCGTCGGGGTGCCGACGCAGCGCGACGACGACGGCCTCGCGCTGTCGTCGCGCAACATCTACCTCGACGACGAGCAGCGCGCCAAGGCGGTGGCGCTGCCGCGCGCGCTCGGCGTCGCGGCGCGGGCGGTGGGGCGCGGCGACGACGTCGAGACCGCGCTCGCCGAGGCGCGGGCGACGCTGATCGCGGCGGGGTTCGCGATCGATTACGTCGCGCTCGCCGATGCCGAGACGCTGGCCGAGTCGCCCGCGGCGGATCGGCCGCGCCGGCTGCTCGCCGCGGCGCGGATGGGCGCGACGCGGCTGATCGACAATGTCGCGATCGAGCCGATTGGCTAAAAAGCGCAGTTGCCGAGCCGTTAACCAATTGTCAGGACGAATCGCGGATGGTGCCCTCATGAGCAATGGGGGCAAACCATGGGCAACAGTTTCAAGAGCGCGCAAATCCTCATAGACAGCCGCATCGCCGACGCGATGCGCGGCCGGCCGGAGGCATTGTTCGACCTCGGCGTCTGCTACCAGACCGGCACCGCCGGCGCGGGCGTCGACCTGATCGAGGCACATAAATGGTTCAACCTCGCCGCGGTGGCGGGCTTCAGCGAAGCCGCTTATGCGCGCGCCGAGGTCGCCGACAACATGACCGCGCGCGAGATCGCGCTGGCGCAACGCCAGGCGCGCAACTGGCTGGGCATGACGCAGCGGCAGGCGGCGTAACCGACTCCGGGTGCGAGACCGCCCGCCCGACGGGCGGCGCCGGTCCATTGGAGGCGTTCGTGTCGCGAACGTCCCTGCACGGTGTCAGCCTCGTGTCGGGGACGGCGATCGCACGGCGCGCCGAAACCGGAGCAGGCGACGTTTCGTAACGAAACCTTGTCATCCGGCTGCTATCCTTGGCCGATGCAGCACCAGAGCCGCGGCCCATGTTCGTCATTTTCCTGACCCCTGCCTATGCGCCGTTCGCGATCGCATTCGTGGTGATGATCGGTATCGGGCTCATCGAGGCGATCGGCCTGGGTCTTGGCCATCTCGATGTGCATGCCGACCTGCACGCCGAGGCGGACGGCGGCGGCGTGCTCGACTGGCTGGGGCTTGGCCATGAACTGCCGATCCTGATCTGGCTGACGTCGCTGCTCGGCTGCTTCACACTTGCCGGCATCGCCATCCAGCAGGGTGCGACGTTGGTGACGGGCAGCCCGCTCGGCTGGGGCGTGGCGTCTGGCGCCGCTCTGTTCGCCGGCGCCATGCTCAACACGCTGGCAGCCAACGGTCTCGCCCGCGTGATGCCGGGTTTCGAAAGCAGCGTGATCTCGACCGACGACTTGCTCCGCCGCCGCGGCACGATCCTGGAAGGCGTCGCGCGCCGCGGATCGCCGGCGCGCGCGAAGGTCGTCGATCAACACGGGCAGGCGCATTTCATCATGGTCGAGCCGCATGACGACAAAGACGCGATCGCCGCCGGCGAGACCGCGCTGATCGTCCGCCGCGACGGCACGATGTTCTATGCGCTGCCAGAAACCAACGTGCTTCTGCAGTCGATCTGACCAACGCCTAACCGGGGAGGGGCTCATGCCCGCACAGCTACTGAACGTCCTGATCTACGCCGGCATCGTGCTGTTCGCGCTCGTCGTGATCGGTGTCATTCTGACCCGGCTTTACCGTCGCGCGACCAAGGACGTCGCGTTGATCCGCACCGGCTTCGGCGGCGAGAAGGTCGTGCTCAACGGCGGCATCATGGTGATCCCCGTCCTGCACGAACTGATGCAGGTCCGGCTGACGACGGTGAAGCTGGAGGTGTCGCGCCTCAACAAGGATGCGCTGATCACGCTCGACAAACTGCGTGTCGATGTCGTCGGCCTGTTCCACATCAAGGTGAAGCCCGACGCGGAGTCGATCGCCGCGGCGGCGCAGACGCTCGGCGACTCGGTCAACAACCCCGATGCGGTGAAATCGCTCCTCGACGGCAAGCTGGTGTCGGCGTTGCGGTCGGTCGCGGCGACGATGACGATGGAGCACCTGCACGCCAATCGCGCCGACTTCATCCAGAAGGTGCAGGAAGCGCTGATGACCGATTTGGATATGAACGGCTTCCAGCTCGAATCGGTCAGTATCACGCATTTCGATCAGACCGCGTTCGAGCATTTCAACGAGAACAACGCCTTCGATGCCGAGGGGTTGACCGTGCTCACGCGGACCATCGAAGAGCGCAAGAAGATCCGTAACGACATCGTCGCCACCAATCGCGTCGAGATCGAACAGCGCAACCTCGATGCGAACAACCAGTCGCTCGAGATCGCGCAGGCCGCGGAACAGGCGCGGCTGACGCAGGAACAGACGCTCTCCGCCCGACGCGCCGAGCAGGCGACGGCGATCGCCACCGCCGAAGCCGAGCAGACCCGGCTGGCCGAGATCGCACGCATCACCGCCAGCCAGGCGAAGACCGTCGCGCAGACCGAAGCGGACAAGGTGATCCAGACCGCGACGATCGCCCGAGACGGTGCGATCCAGACGGCGACGATCGAGCGCGACCGGACGATCGAGATCGCCCGGATCACCACCGCAGTGCAGACCGCGCAGAAGTCCGAGGAGGAATCGACTGCGACCGCTGCCGCGAACGAGGCGCGTGCGCTCGCCGTACGCGCCGAGGAAAGCGTCGCCACCGCCAAGGCGACGGAGATCGCCAACCGCAACAAGAACGTCGCGGTGATCGCCGCCACCCAGCGCGCGCAGGAGGAAGCGGTCGGCATCACCGTCGCCGCGACCGCCGAGAAGGAGGCCGCCGAGGCGCGCGCCAGTGCGCTCCGCACGGAGGCGACCGCCGAAGCCGATGCGGAAAAGGCGCGTGCGGAAGGACGCGAGGCGGCGTTCAAGGTCGATGCCGCCGGTCAGGCTTCGCTGAACGAGGCGACCAATCTGCTGAGCGATGCGCAAACCGCGCTACTGATCCGCCGCGCGATGCTCGACGCGCTGCCGGCGATCATCGCCGCGGCAAGCAAGCCGATCGAGAACATCGACAAGATCAGCATCGTCGATGCTCGTGGGCTGCATGGCGACGGCAGCGGTGCCGGCGACGGCGCAGCGGGCGGGGGGCAGGGAAATCTCGCCGATGCCGCGGTCGCCGCGGCGATGCGCTATCGCGTCGGCGGGCCGCTGATCGACGGTTTGATGGCCGAACTCGGCATGACCGGCAATTCGTTGAACGGCATGCTGGCCGGAAGCAATGGTGACGGCGCGGCGCCGCGCAGCCCCGCGACCGAAGGCCGTCCGGCGACGTTGAACGGCGGTTCGGGCGGCGGGCCGGCCTGAACGGGGTTGCCGTTCACGGCGCGTGCCGGTCCGCCTGCTGCCCGGCGGCATGCGTCAGACGGTCCCAATTGCCGTGGGCGAATGCCTGCCGTGCGGCGTCGTCGAGCCCGACCGTGTCGAGGAAATGGCGGGGCGCACCGCCTTCCTTATATTGATACGGGAAATCGGTGGAGAACAGCAGGCGCTCGGGACCGACGATCTCGAGGCAGCGGTGGAGATAGGTCTCGCTCCACATGCCGCTGCCGGTGACGTACAAATTGGTGCGGGCATAGTCCGACAAGGGCCGTCGCAGATCGAGCGCGCGCGCGAAGACCGCCGATGTCCGCTCCAGATAGAAGAGCACCACCTCGCCCCAATGGCCGAGGATGATCTGCAAGTCTGGCAGCTCATCGAACACGCCGGCTGCGGCCAGACGCAGCCATTGCAGGCCCGCTTCATAATGCCAGCCGAGGCCGAACGCCGCCAAAGCGAGGTCGGCGGTTTCGCCGATCCCCGAATAATTGGCCTGACGCACCTCCGCCAGCGGGGTCTGCGGATGGATGAACAGCGGCACCTGCAGCTCCGCCGCCTTGGCGAGCAGCGGGCGCAGCGCGGGATGATCGAGATGCCGCTCGCGCGTGCGGCCGCAGAGCAGCGCGCCCTTCAATCCGAGGTCGCGGACCGCGCGTTCGAGTTCGCGCGGGGCGGCGTCCGTGTCCGGCGTCGGCACGGCGGCCAGGCCCTGAAAGCGGTCGGGATGGCGGATACAGGTTTGGGCGATCAGGTCGTTGACCCTCTGCGCGGTTTCAACCGCGGCGGCGGGGGCGAGATTGTGCAGCCCGGGCGTGGTGAGCGAGAGCACCTGTACGTCGACGCCCTGCTCGTCCATCAGCGCGATCCGGCCGTCGCCGAGATCCGCGAGGCGGCGGCCGTTTTCGCCGCCATCGGCGAAGGCCGAGACCGGATCGTGCGGCGGCGGCGCGGCGTCCCAGGCGTCGCGGACGAATGGGGGCAGGATATGCTCTTCGATCGCGATCAGGCGCATGGGCAATCTTCCGGCAAGGTCAGCCTCGCTCAACGAGGCGCCGCGGCATTCGTTGCTGCCGGCACGAGCGCCTGCCGGATCGGCTCCACCCAGCGGTCGCGGTCGATGTCGTACAGGATGAAGTCGCTGTCGAACTGCCAATAGGCCCAGGGGAAGCCGTGCGCCTCTGCTTCGCGGCGGACGGTCGCGGTGTAGCGGGCGCGGGCCGCCATCGGCGTGCCGCTTTTCTCATAGGCGCCGAATTCGCCCATCAATACCGGGCGATCGTTTGCCTTCGACCATGCGCCGACCGTGTCATAGTCGGCCTTGATCCGCCGTTCGTCCGCGGCGGTGAAAGGCACGTTCTTCACGGCGGTCAGCTCTGGCGCCCAGGGCGCGCCCTGATGGGTAAAGCGGAACGGCTCGTAGGAGTGGAAGGTGACGAGGATGTTGCGGTCGGCCGCAGGCAGCTCGAGCTTGGGCAGTTCCTCGAGATTGTTCCAGCGGCTCGGGCCGATCACCAGCGTGCGGTCGGGGTTCGAGCGGCGAACCAGAGGGATGAGGGTGCGCAGCATCGCATTCCAGCGCGCGGCGTCGAGCGGCGCGTGCGGTTCGTTGAGCAGTTCGAACAGCACGGACGGCGGCGCAGCGCGATAGCGTTCGCCGATCTGCGTCCAGAAGGCGACCAATTTGGGTTCGCACGCGTCCGGCGCCTTGGAACAGGCGTTGAAATCGTGTTCGTCGATGATGACGCTCAACCCCGCGGCGCTCGCCTCGCGGACCACACGGTCGAGCGTCGCGAGCCATTGCGGGTCGAGCCGGTTCTGCGCGTCCATATGGCCGAACGACTGGAGGACGATCCGGACGAAATCGAAGCCGCCCTGCCGGATGATTCGGAAGTGGCGCGTTTTGAACCGCGCCTTGGCCGCGTCGCGCCACAGCGGGTCGTAGCCGAGGATGTTGACGCCGCGGTGCAGGCGCGCGGCGGTGCGCCACGCCGGACCGGTCCCCGCCGTCGCGGCGGGCGCGGATTGCGCGGTCGCCTGACCCGCCGCGATCGCCGGAGCGACCGTGGGCGTGGTGAGGATCAGGGCCAATGTCAGTAACTTACAGGTGAACCGCACGGCGCTGATCCTTCGGCAAGGCGAGAATAGGATCGGTAGACGATCCGGCGGAAGCTGTCCTCTTATTCGATGCGGCGGGCGGGGGTCGGCCGCTTGCGCCGGTGGCGGGCAGACGCCATGGCCTGTGGATGCGCAGCCTGACCCCGTTCGCCGTCCTGCTTCTGCTGCCCGCGATGGGCAGCGCCCAGTCGCTCGCGCAGGAGCGCTGGGACGTCACGTCGACGGTGGTCGACCTGACCGTGCCCGGTGCACCCGGTTTCCTGCTGCGGATGGCCAAGGGCAAATCGCGTGCGGAGCATAAGTGCGTCGCGCCCGGGCAGAGCGTCGCGGCCTTGCTGGCACCCGATCCGAAGGCGCGATGCCGGGTCGACCGGCAGCAGATCGCCGATGGCCGCTACACCCAGGCGCTGACCTGTCCGCAGAAGAACGGTACGCCGATGCAGGTCAGCCGCGCCGGAACCTATACCGCGGGTGGCTTCGTCGGCCGCGCCGAGATGACCGGTCAGACGGCCAAGGGCAGAATGAATGTCGTCCTCGATCAGCGGGCGGCCCGGGTCGCCGGCAGCTGCAAGGGCTGACGACGGGGCAGGCCGTCCCGTGGCGTCGGTCGCCCCGGCGGGATCACCGATCGTCGGGGATGTCGGCGATCTCGTTGTCGGACAGGCCGGCGCTTTCGTCGCGCAGGAAGCGCAGAAGTTCAGCCACCTCGGGCGGCCCGAAGCGGAGGCCGAGGTCGTCCATCTGGATGAAGACCGCCTGCTGCCTGTCCGGTGACATCGCCGCGACGACATCGACGCAGTCCGCCAGCGTGCCCTGGCCCACGACGTCCGACATCGCCTCGGTATCGCCTTCGATGGCGTAGATCGTCGCGGGTTCGCTTAACGGATAGGTTGTCATCGCTGCTCCAGTCGGTCGCTGTCGGGACGATAACGTGCGGGAGCTGGAATGGACGCAGGAGCTGCGCCGCGTTTGAAGAAGACTATGAGCGGGGCAAGTCTCGTCGTCACACGGTCTGGAACGTGCTGACGCGAAACGACCCGTTGGTGCTGAGCTTGTCGAAGCACCGTGGGTCTCACCGCCCTTCGACAGGCTCAGGGCGAACGGTCAGGAGGTGGTCAGTCTCCTGCCGACATAGTCTAGTAGCGGCTCCGTCTACACGTCCAGATTGGCGACGTTCAGCGCGTTGTCCTGGATGAATTCGCGGCGGGGTTCGACGACTTCGCCCATCAGCTGGGTGAAGATCACGTCGGCGGCCGAGACGTCTTCCGAGGTGACGCGCAGCATCGTGCGGTTGGAGGGATCGAGCGTGGTTTCCCACAATTGGTCGGCGTTCATCTCGCCGAGCCCCTTGTAGCGCTGGATCGCCAGACCCTTGCGGCCCGCGGCGAGGATCGCGTCGAGCAGTTGCGACGGCCGCGCGACGAGGCTTTCGCCGCGCGAGACGGTGGTGGTGACGCTGCCGATCTGGCCGGCATTCTCCTCGGCTTCCTCGCCGCCGTCCGCGGCCGGCTCCGGATCCGCCGCGGTGGCGGCGAGGCCCTTGAGCGGGATCAGCTTGCCCGCCGCGACGAAGCTCTCCGCCTGTTCGGCGGCGAGGCCGTGCAGCTTGCGCGCCTCGGCGCTGGCGAGGAAGGTCGCCTCGACGATGTGATGGTCGGTGACGCCGCGCCACAGCCGCTCGAAGTGGATGCCGCCGTCCTCGGTCAGCCGCGCGGTCCAGCGTGCCTCCTCGTCGCCCGATTCGAGCCGGCGGACGACTTCGGCGACCGTCGCCGCGCGCTGGTCGCGGCTGAAGCTGGGGTCGAGCGCGCCGGCGAGCGCCAGCACCTCGATGATCACCGGATCGTAGCGCCGCGGCACGTAGCGCATCAGCGTGCGCATGCGGCGGGCATGATCGAGCAGGCTCTTGAGGTCGGCGCCCGAGCGCGTGCCGCTCGGCGCGTCGAACACCATCGACGAAACGCCGGCGTCGACCAGATATTCGTCGAGCGCGGCATCGTCCTTGAGATAAACTTCCGACCGGCCCTTGGTCGCCTTGTAGAGCGGCGGCTGCGCGATGAAGAGGTGACCGCGGGTGATCAGCTCGGGCATCTGGCGGTAGAAGAAGGTCAGCAGTAGCGTCCGGATATGCGCGCCGTCGACGTCGGCGTCGGTCATGATGACGATCTTGTGGTAGCGCAATTTGTCGGCGTTGAAGTCGTCGCGGCCGATGCCGGTGCCCATCGCCTGGATCAGCGTGCCGATCTCGCGACTGGCGATCATCCGGTCGAAGCGTGCGCGTTCGGTGTTGAGGATCTTGCCGCGCAACGGGAGGATCGCCTGGAAGTGGCGATCGCGGCCCTGCTTGGCCGAGCCGCCGGCCGAATCGCCCTCGACGAGGAACAGCTCGGACTTGGCCGGGTCCTTCTCCTGGCAGTCGGCGAGCTTGCCGGGCAGCGAGGCGATGTCCATCACGCCCTTGCGCCGGGTCAGTTCGCGCGCCTTCTTGGCGGCCTCGCGCGCGGCGGCGGCGTCGATGATCTTGCCGACGATCGAGCGGCCGTGAGCAGGATTTTCCTCCAGCCATTCGGCGAGCTTGTCGGCCATCAGCGATTCCAGCGGCTGGCGCACCTCGGACGAGACGAGCTTGTCCTTGGTCTGGCTGCTGAACTTGGGATCGGGCAGCTTGACCGAGACGATCGCGGTCAGCCCCTCGCGCATGTCGTCGCCGGTGAGCGTCACCTTCTCCTTCTTCAGCATCCCCGACTTTTCCGCATAATTGTTGAGCGTGCGGGTCAGCGCGGCGCGGAAGGCGGCGAGGTGGGTACCGCCGTCGCGCTGCGGGATGTTGTTAGTGAAGGCGAGGACGTTCTCGTAATAGGAATCATTCCATTCGAGCGCGACGTCGATGCCGACCTCGTCGCGCTGGCCGTGGATCGCGATCGGTTCGGGAAAGAGCGGCGTCTTGGCGCGGTCGAGCCACTTCACGAACGCGGCGATGCCGCCCTCGTAATAGAGTTCGACCGTCTTCGGCTCGTCGTGGCGCGCGTCGGTGAGGAACAGGCGGACGCCCGAATTGAGGAAGGCCAGCTCACGATAGCGATGCTCGAGCTTCTCGAAGTCGAATTCGGTGATCTTGAACGTGGCGGGCGAAGGCAGGAAGGTGACGCGCGTCCCCTTCTGGCCGGGCGCGGCGGGGCCGACGACCTTGAGCGGCGCGACCGCATCGCCGAAGGCGAAGCGCATGTAATGCTCCTCGCCGTCGCGCCAGATGGTGAGGTCGAGGAATTCGCTGAGCGCGTTGACGACCGAGACGCCGACGCCGTGCAGGCCGCCCGACACCTTATAGGCATTGTCGTCGCTGGTATTCTCGAATTTGCCGCCGGCGTGGAGCTGGGTCATGATGACCTCGGCCGCCGAGACGCCTTCCTCGGGGTGGATGCCGGTCGGGATGCCGCGGCCGTTGTCGGTGACGCTGACCGAGCCGTCGGCGTTGAGCTGGATGTCGATCCGGTCGCAATGGCCGGCGAGCGCTTCGTCGATCGCATTGTCGCTGACCTCGAACACCATATGGTGGAGGCCCGATCCGTCGTCGGTATCGCCGATATACATGCCCGGCCGCTTGCGCACCGCGTCGAGGCCCTTCAGCACCTTGATCGACGAGGCGCCGTATTCGTTCGCATTCTGGGGTTCTGCCATGGCGAGGATATAGGGATTGCGGGGGCGGAACGAAAGCGAAATGGGCGGGTGGGGGTGGGCGCCCAATTCCTCCCTCGCTTTAGCGGGGGTGGTGGAGGGGGCGTTTCCGCATAAGGCGAGCTCACCGTATCCTCCCCCTCCGTCACGCCCTCCGGGCGCGCCACCTCCCCCTGGCGGGGGAGGAATTCTAGTTCAGTTCCACGCGCGTCGCGTCGCTCGAGATCGCGGCGAACAGGGCCGGCTCGGTGCCGGTCATCCACACCTGGCCGTGGCCCGACAGCCGCTCGAACAGCGCAGCGCGGCGGACGGGATCGAGATGCGCGGCGATCTCGTCGAGGAGGAGGATCGGGGCGTGGCCGGTGCGCTGCGCGACGAGTTCGGCATGGGCGAGGACGATGCCGAGCAGCAGCGCCTTCTGCTCGCCGGTCGAGGCGAGCGCCGCCGCCTGCGCCTTGCCGAGATGCGTCACGGCAAGATCAGCGCGGTGCGGGCCGGCGAGCGCGCGGCCGGCAGCGGCGTCGCGCGAACGGCCCTGGCGCAGCGCGTCGAGCAATTGCGCGCCATCGCCGCGCCAGCCCTCCAGCGCCACCGCAGCACGCGCGAACGGGCCGTCGGGCTGGTCCGCGAGCCGCTCGCCGAGCAGCGTGACGGTGGTGCGCCGCGCGGTCTCGATCGCGCCGCCGTGGTCGGCCATCTGCGTCTCCAGCGCGGTCAGCCAATCGGGATCGGCCGGCATGTCGGCGGCGAGCAGGCGGTTGCGCGCCCGCATCGCCGCTTCGTAGCGCGCGGCATGATGCGCATGGGCGGGGAGCAGCGCCAGCGTCAGCCGGTCGAGGAAGCGGCGGCGCTCGCCCGCGGGCTCGACGAACAACCGGTCCATCGCCGGGGTCAGCCACAGCACGGTCAGCCATTCGGCGAGCGTGTTGGCGGTGGCGGTGGCGCCCTGAATGCGCAACTGGCGGCGTTCGGGCGCTGCGGCGAGCGCGCCGGTTGCGATCTCGACGTCGCCGCCGGGCGCGGCGAGCGTCGCGGCGATGCCGAAGCCGCCCGCGCCGCCCTGCCGCTGCATGTCGGCGAGCGGCGCACGGCGCAACCCGCGGCCGGGCGATAGCAGCGACACCGCCTCGAGCACGTTGGTCTTGCCCGCGCCATTCTCACCGGTGAGCACGACGAAGCCGGGGCCGGGGGCGAGCGCCAGGCCCGCATGGTTGCGGTAATCGGTCAGGACCAGGCGCGACAGCATCGTCCGCCCGCCTATAGCAAAGCGGCGATGCGGCAAATCGCCGTCATCGGCCGCGTATGCCGGCGTATCCGTTTGATCGGCAAGGAACGGATGCGACATGGGCCGGTTGCGACGGCATGACCGACACCCCTTCCGCCGCGCCGCTCGCCGGTCGGCACATCCTGATCGTCGAGGACGAATGGCTGCTCGCCGATCATCTCGACGGGATCGTCACCGAGGCCGGCGGCACGGTACTGGGTCCGTTCGCCACCGCCGACCAGGCACTGGCGGCGCTCGCCGGCGACGCGCCGCGGCCGGATGCGGCGACGCTCAACGTCGTGCTGCTGGATCATATGTCGTTCGACGTCGCCGACCGGCTCGGCGCGCTGGCGATCCCTTATACCTTCCTGTCCGCCAATCGGCCGTACACCTTGCCCGAGCGGTTCCGGACGACACCGCTGCTCGGCAAGCCGTTCGGCGATTGGCAGGTGGTCGCGGCGCTGGTCGCGCTGCTGGATCAGGCGGAACCCGCCCGGACCCGCACCGTTGGATGAGCGAACAGCAGCAACCGGGATTCTTTGCGATGGATTACAAGAAGATCGGCTTCGGCCTGGGCGCCTTCGCGGCAGGTGCGGCGGCGTGGACCGCGGCGACGGCGGCATTCGGCCCCAAGCCCGGCTCGCGCCCGCGCCGGCTGGCGGACGACGCGGGCGTTGGCGCGGTGCCGGGCGACAGCACGACAAGCCCGATCGCGCCGCGGCCGGCGACGATGGTCGCCGCGCCGGTCGGCATGGCCGAGACCGAAAAGCATTTCGAGGAGCAGCCGGGCAATCCGGCGGCCGAACACGTGCCGACCGATCTGATGAGCGACGCGCATCCCGGCAACGACAGCCGTGCGGTCGAGGCATTCCGTCCCGACCCCACCGCGGTGCCGACCGAGGAAGAGCGGGAGGCATTGCGGCCGGCGACCGGGCCGGCGCCAACGTTGGTGGCCGATCGCGGCAGCGGGTTCAGCGAGGCGACCGGCGCCGCCTGAGTCATCCGGTGCTCCTGCGGAAGCAAGAGCACCGGCGTTCCGGACGTCATCAGACGGTGTTCTGCTTGGCCCTGGGCTCCTGCCTCCGCAGGAGCACTGGCTGCGTAGACGATGGCCGAACCTGCCCTTCACCTGACTGAGCCCCGGTCTTTGCCGGAATATATGCTCGCAGGCGTCCGCAGCGCTGTCAGTCGTTGCCGAGCAGCGAGGATTTGCGGGGGATCGTCTCGCCCTGCGGCTGGTCCTTGTCGAGCGTGTCGCTCGGGCGGCGGGCGTCGCCGCCGCGTTGATGCTCGGTGGACAAATTGGGCTCGGACGTCTCGGTGGTCGGCTTGGTGTCGTCGGTCATCGTCGCTTCCTCTCGCGACCTCAACCGCCGGGTCGCGCGCTGCGTTCCGCCGACGACGGGTTGATCCAGGTTGCAACCAAAACGGTGCAGGGGACATTCTTCCTTTCATCTGAAGCAAATGGGAGGATGTCATGCGGATACCCTTGTTGGCGGCGACGATCGCCGCGACCGCACTTGCGGGATGCTCGACGTCCGGCACGGACGGTCGCTATCGGGGCTATAGCCGGTACGACTACAACCGGGTCGACCCGGCGTACGGCGGCTATTACGCCGACCGTTATTATGCCGACGGTCCGCGCTATCGCGAGCGCCGCCTGTCGTCGCGCGACCGGATCTATCGCGGCGAGAACGGCCAATATTATTGCCGCCGCAACGACGGGACGACCGGGCTGATCGTCGGCGGCCTCGCCGGCGGCGTGCTCGGCAACATCATCGCGCCGGGCAATTCGGGGCTGCTCGGCACGTTGCTGGGCGGCGCGGCGGGTGCGGCGGTGGGACGGTCGGTCGATCGCAACAACGTACGCTGCCGATAACGCAACGCGGCGGAGCGCGGCGATCCGCGTTCCGCTTGCGGCGCCGCGGCGAGGCGCTAAGCGTCTGGAATAGTGCCTGACCCGCCGGAGTTCCGATGCGCCTGATCCTAGCCGCCGCCCTGCTCGCCTCCACCTCGCCCGCCGCCGCGCAGGCGCTGCATCAATATGGCGCGCTGGCGATCTCGCCGACCGGCGACCGGGTCGCGGCGGTCGAAAGCGCCGGCGGTCATGGCGTGGTGACGGTGCGCGGCACCGCCGACGGCCGCGTGCTGCGGACGATCGATCCGTGCAAGACGTGCAGCTATTCGGGGCTGACGTTCGCGCCCAATGGCGATCTCGTCTTCCTCGTCCGCGACACCGCCGCGGTGCGGTTGAGCTATGCCGATGCGACGACGACGCGGACGATCGCGACGATCCCCGGCATCGCGCAGACGCCGCGCGTCTCGCCCGACGGCACGCGGATCGCGCTGCTGGTGACGCTGGGCGCCGCCAAGGAATCGGGCGCGACGCAGGCCGGCGTGCGGATGATCGGAGAAATCGGCGAGAAGAACGACGAGCAACGGCTCGCGGTGTTCGACATCGGCAAGCCGGCGACGACGGTGACGCCGCTGTCGCCCGCCGGGCGCTACGTTTACGAATATGACTGGACCCCGGACGGGCGCGGCTTCGTCGCGACCACCGCGCTCGGCAATGGCGACAACAATTGGTGGGTGGCGACGCTGGATGCGATCGACGCGCGGACCGGGGCGGTGCGCCCGATCGCCAAGCCGGTGACGCAGCTCAACCAGCCGCGCGTCTCGCCGGACGGGCGGACGGTCGCCTATGTCGGCGGCTTGATGAGCGATTTCGGCTCGATCGGCGGCGACGTCTTCACCGTGCCGCTCGCCGGCGGCACGCCGCGCAACATCACCGCCGGCGCCAAGTCCACGGTCACCACGATCGACTGGACCGCGGGCGGGCTGCGCACCGTGACGCTGGCCGGGGACCGCATCCAGTTCGACACGCTGACGCCGGGCCAGCCGGTCGCGCCGGGCTTCGCCAGGCCGGCGAGCAGCGCGGCGGGCGACGGCCGCGCGGTCTTCTCCGCCGACGGCCGCATCGCCGCGGCGGTGGTGCAGGATTACGAGCATGCGCCGGCGATCTATGCCGGGCCGGTGGCGGCGCCGGCGAACGGCGTGCGGCAGATCACCCACGACAACGACGCCGCCCCGGCGCTGGCGAGCGCGCGCAGCATCGCCTGGCAGAACGAAGGCTATGACGTGCAGGGCTGGCTGCTCGCGCCGCGCACCGCGCGCGCCGGCAAGGCGCCGATGATCACGATGGTGCACGGCGGCCCGTCGGCGGCGTCGATGCCGGGCTATGTCTCGGCGGGATCGATGAACGGCGCGCTGCTGAAGGCGGGCTATTACGTCTTCCTGCCCAATCCGCGCGGCAGCTTCGGCCAGGGCGAGGCGTTCACCGCCGCCAACAAGCGCGACTTCGGCGGCGGCGACCTGCGCGACATCCTCGCCGGGATCGATGCGGTCGAGCGCGTCGCGCCGGTCGACGATGCGCGGCTGGGTCTCGGTGGGTGCAGCTATGGCGGGTTCATGGCGATGTGGACCAACACCCAGACCAACCGGTTCAAGGCGATCGTCGCCGGTGCCGGCCTGTCCAACTGGGTGAGCTATTACGGCACCAACGGCATCGACCAATGGCTGCTGCCGTTCTTCGGCAAGACGATGTACGACGACATCAAGGCCTATGAGGACGTGTCGGCGGTCTATCAGGCGAAGAAGGCGAAGACGCCGACCTTCATCTACGTCGGCGAGCGCGACATCGAGGTGCCGCCGACCCAGTCGATCGAATGGTGGCACGCGCTGAAGGATCGCGGCGTGCCGGTCAGCCTGGTGATCTATCCCGACGCGGGCCATTGCGTGACCGCGCCGGAGCAGGCGAGCGACGTGCGCGCGCGCGCGATCGCGTGGTTCGATACATATGTGAAGGCGGCGAAATAGGGGCGGCGCCTCCGGGCGGGCGCGCCTAGAACAGCGGCTTGCCCGAATCCTTCCATTTGTCGAGCACGGTCGCGGCGGGCGGCAGCATGTCGGGCGGCGGCGTGGCGGCAGGTTGCGCCGCGCCCGGCGCGACCGGGAGCGGCGCGGCGGCGGCGATCAGCGATGGCGGCGGCACGACCGGCGGCGCGGCGAGGCGCAGGTGCGGGCCGGGCACCGGCTCGCCGCCGCGATAGCTCCGGGCGAAGGCGGCGCGGGTGCCCCAGAACCCCTTCCAGCGGTGGAACAGATGCGCGCCGACGACGTCGGTCATCACCATCGCCCGGTTCCACGCCGGGGTCACCGCATAGGTATGGTAATGCGTGGCGAGGCCGACCGGCGCATAGACATAGCCGGCGAGCGCCATCGCCGCATGCCGCGCCGCGCGCGCCCAGGCGGCGCGCGCCGGCACCCGCGCCATCGCGCCGTCGCAGGCGAAGCTGAACTGGCAGCCGGCACGCTCGGAGCCCTGATAGACGACGCCGCACACCGTCGGCGGGAAAGCGGGGTGGCGGGCGCGGTTGAGAATCACCTGCGCGACGGCGGACTGGCCGGCGTCGGATTCGGACGCCGCCTCGTAATAGATCGCCGCGGTGAGGCATTCGAGCGCGCGCGACCGGTCGAGACCGGTCGCTACGCTGGTCGAAAAGGGCGCGGCGCCGCTGCCACTGCGCAGCGCCGCCGCGAGGACGGCGGCCGAGACGGGCAGCGCGGGCAGAGCGGTGGTGCCGGTGACGCCTTCCGCCGGCGCGGCGCTCTCGCCCGCGGCGGGCGTGGTGGCGGCGGCGTAGAGCAGCGCGGCGCCGGGGAAATGATCCTCCGCCTCATACCCGGCGGGCGCGGGCAGCGGCGGCGCGACGACGCCATGGGCGGCGATCGCGCGCCACGCCGCCTGCGCCGCCAGCAGCACGGCGAGCGTGAGGCATAGCGCGACCAGCGCCAGCCACAGTCGCGTCATCGTCCGGATCGTCCGCATTGGCACCCGCATTACGCGCCAATAGCTTACATCGGGTTTCGCGTCCGCGGGGATTGCGGATGCATCACGCGCATCGGTGGTCACGGGCGGTGACGACGACAAATCCTCCCGTCACCCCGGGCTCGACCCGGGGTCCCGCTTTTTCCTCATCGGTACCCGTAAAGGACGTAGCGGGACCCCGGATCACGTCCGGGGTGACGGCGGAATGGCGCTTGCGGGGGCGCCTCCGTCGAGTCCCCTTATCTCAGCGTCGGGCTGTCGAGGTTGAGTTGCGCTTCGGTCAGCGTCTGCGTGTCGGGGCGGGCGGCTTTCAGCGGCGTGAGGAACTGCTTGGCGTCGCCGACGATCGCGACGCTCGCCGCCTTGGGATCGAGCAGCGCCGTCGCCGCCGATTGCACCGCGGCGGGGGTCACCGCTTCGACCTTGCCGGTATAGGCCTGCAATTCGGTGAGCGGCACGCCGTCGAGGACGTAGCTGCCGAGGATGCCGGCGATGCCGCCGGTCGTCTCGACGGTGCGGCCGAAATTGCCGACCAGCACCGCCTTGCGCGTCGCCAGTTCCGCCTCGGGCACCGGCGCCGCACCCATCCGCGCCATCTCGGCGGTGATCAGCGTCACCACCTCGGCCGCGGTCGGGTTCTTGGTCTGGGTGCGCGCGGAGAATTCGCCGGCGAGGCGGCCGCCGCCGACCCCGCTCGACGCGCCGTAAGCGAGGCCGCGCTTGATCCGCACCTCCTGGTTGAGCCGCGACGAGAAGCCGCCGCCGAGCACGGTGTTGGCGACCGCCAACGGATAATAGCGCGGGTCGGCGCGCGGGATCGCCGGCCGCTCGACGACGACGCCCGCCTGGCCCGCACCGGGCATGTCGACGACGATCGTGCGCGGCGCCGGGAAGGCGGCGAGGGCGACCGGCGCAGCCGGCGCGCCGGCGGGGGCACGCCACTGGCCGAGCTGCGCCTCGGCGAGCGCCTTGGCCTGTGCCGGGGTGACGTCGCCGACGAGGATCAGCGTCGCCTGATCGGGGCGCCAGGTGCGCGCATAAGCGGCGGTGACGTCGCCGCGGGTGATCGCCTTGAGCGATCCCGGCGTGCCGCCGCCCGGCGCGCCGAACGGCGAGGCGCCGAAGGTGGCGCGGTCGGCGACCATCGCGGCGAGCTGCGCCGGGTCCTTGACCGCGACGGTGACCGCATCGACCTGCTGCGCGCGGGCACGGTCGAGTTCGTCGGGGGCGAACACCGGATGCGTCGCGACATCGGCGAGGATCGTCATCGCCGGGGCGAGCTGGTCCGACTTGACCGTCACCGAGACGGTGCCGCCCTCCTGATCCGAGCCGGCGCCGATCGATCCGCCGAGGCTTTCGACCTGCCGCGCGATCTCGGTCGCCGAGCGGGTGGTGGTGCCCTTGGTCATCAGGCTGGCGGCGAGACTGCTGACGCCCGAGCGGTCGACCGGATCGAGCACCTCGCCGCCGGTCGCGACGAGATAGGCGGTGGCGATCGGCAGTTCGTGACGCGCGACGGTGATGACGCGCAGGCCGTTGGCGAGCCGCGTCTCGACCGGCTGCGGCAGGTTCGCCTTGACCGGCGCGGCGGGGGCGGGCGGCTGGATGCGCTCGGCTTCGGGCGCGGGGGTGACGATCGCGATCTGCGCCGGCGGGGTGAGCGGCACGGTCTGCACCGTCGGGGCGGTCGCGATCGTGTCGCCGTTCTGGCCGGCGGGCTTGGCGGTGTCGGGCAGGTAGCGGATCGTCGCCGACTGGGCGTCGCCGAGATATTTGCGCGCGACGCGCTGGACGTCGGCGGCGCTGACCCGGGCGATCTCGGCGAGCTGACGGTCGGCGGCGCGGGGGTCGCCGTCGATGATCACCGACGAGGCGAGGATACGTGCCTTGCCCTCGGCGGTCTCGCGGCTGCGGATCGCCGAGGTCAGGATCTCGTTCTTCGCCTCGGCGAGTTCGGCGGCGGTGACCGGCGCATCGCGGAAGCGCGCAATCTCGCGCTTGAGCGCGCTTTCGCCCTGCTCGACCGTCTTGCCGCCGGCGAGGATCGCATAAGCGATCAGATTGCCGGTGCCCTGCTTGCTGTCGAGGAAGGACGAGGCGTCCTGCGCGAGCTGGTCGCGGTAGACGAGGCTTTCGTAGAGCCGGCTGCTCTCGCCGGTCGACAGGATCGTCTGGAGCACGGTCAGCGCCGGAATGTCGGCCTCGCGGTCGGCGGGGACGTGCCAGCTCATCAGCACCGCGGGCAGCGGCGTATTGGGTTCGTAGACGGTGTAGTCGACCGCCTTGGTGCGCGGCGGCTCCTGCACCGCGACGCGCGGAATGGTCGCGGCGGGCTTGGCGATCTTGCTGAAATATTGGTCGATCCACGCATTCAGCTGCGCCGGATCGAAATTGCCCGAGACGACGAGGATCGCATTGTCGGGCCGGTAATAGGTCGCGTGGAAGGCGCGGACGTCGTCGATCGACGCGGCTTCGAGATTCTCGATGCTGCCGATCGTCGAGCGCGCATAGGGATGCGTCGTATAGGCCGCGGCGGACAGATAGGTGGAGAACAGCTTGCCATAGGGGCGCGCGAGCGTCGACTGGCGCAGCTCCTCCTTCACCACGTCGCGTTCGGAGGCGAAGCTCTTCGGCTCGACGACGAGGCTCGCCATCCGGTCGGCCTCGGCGAACAGCAGCCGTTGCAGGTGGTTGGCGGGAATGACCTCGAAGTAATTGGTGTAATCGTCGTTGGTCGAGGCGTTGTTGTAGCCGCCGACGTCCTCGGTCAGCCGGTCCATCTGTTCGGAGACGAGGTTGCGCGTCGCCTTGAACATCAGATGTTCGAACATGTGCGCGAAGCCCGAGCGGCCGCGCGGATCGTCCTTCGAGCCGACGTCGTACCAGACCTGCACCGCGACGTTGGGCGTGCCGGTGTCGCGCAGTGCATAGACGCGCAGGCCGTTGGCCAGCGTCCGCTCGGTGAAGGCGATCGGCTTGACCGACGCGGTGTTGGCGCGCGGGGTCGCGGTCTGGGCGGTGGCGGCGAGGGGCAGGAGCGCGGCCCCGAGCAACAGGGCGGCACGAACGAGGCGCATGGATCGGGGCTCCGGCTGGGCAGATAGGATGGCGGCGAGTTGAGCCGCAGCCGGGAGCGGTGTCAATCGCGCAGGCTTCCATCATGGCCGAAGCGAGATGACGCCGAATTCATCTAATGGGTAAGTTGTTGATCTTGTTTTGCTATACCTGCCGTTCCCGGGATCGGCCGCGATCGGGGTGGCGGGGCGATGGGTCTAATTCGGCAGATTCGGGTTTAGCGCCACGAACCGAAGGACGTGGGCCATGGCATCGAGCGCAATTCCCGTTTCGCGATCCGCATCGTCCGACGAGACGGGGCGCGCCAAGACGGCGTTGCAGGCGCTCAACTTCTTCATGGCAGACATGCAGGCGGGAATCGGGCCGTTCCTCGGCGTGTTCCTGCAGCAGCGCGGCTGGACTGCGGGACCGATCGGCACGGTGATGTCGGCGGGCGGGGTCGCCGGCATGGTGATGACCGTGCCGGCCGGTGCGTTCATCGACCATACCGAGAAGAAGCGGCTGGTGGTGATCGTCACCGGCATCTGCACGGTAATGGCGTCGTTCCTGATCCTGTTGTCGCAATCGGGCTGGGTGGTGACGGTGAGCCAGGTGGCGACCGCGATCGCCGGCGCGGCGATCGGGCCGGCGGTGACCGGGATGACGCTGGGGGTGGTGCGCCAGCGCGGCTTCAACGCGCAGAACGGCCGCAACCAGGCGTGGAACCATGCCGGCAACATGATCGGCGCCGGCCTGTCGGGCTTCCTCGGCTGGAAGTTCGGCATGCCGGCGATCTTCTACCTCGCCGCGGCATTCGGCGTGCTGGCGATCGTCAGCGTGCTGATGATCCCCGAACGGGCGATCGACCATCGCGCCGCGCGCGGTCTCGAAGGGGACAAAGAGGAGGATGCGGCCGGCGGCGGGCAGGCGGAGGGGTTCAAGACGCTGCTGCGCAACAAGCCGATGCTGATCCTCGCCGCGGCGCTCGCCTGTTTCCACCTCGGCAACGGCGCGATGCTGCCGCTCTACAGCCTCGCGGTGGTCGGCGCGGGCAAGGGCAATGCGGCGCTGTTCACGGCGACCACGGTCGTCGTCGCGCAGGCGGTGATGATCGCCGCGGCGCTGATCGCGATGAAGATGTCGGCCGGCAAGGGCTATTGGCTGGTGCTGCTGATCTCGTTCGCGGCGCTGCCGCTGCGCGGATTCCTGGCGGGGACGTTCATCGAACATTGGGGCGTGTGGCCGGTGCAGGCGCTCGACGGCATCGGTGCCGGCTTGCAGAGCGTCGCGGTGCCCGGCCTCGTCGCCTGCCTGCTCGACGGCACCGGCCGGGTCAACGTCGGGCAGGGCGCGGTGATGACGATCCAGGGGCTCGGCGCGTCGCTGAGCCCGGCGATCGGCGGCTGGATCGCGCAGGCGTTCGGCTATCACGCCGCGTTCCTGATCCTCGGCAGCTTCGCGCTGGTCAGTCTGGCGCTGTGGATCGGCTTCGCCGGCCTGTTGCGGCCGGCATGCGAAGGCAAACGGGCGGAGAACAAGGCATGAAGACGATCACCTGGGTCCATGTCGGCGACCTGCACGCCGATCCCGCCGACGGCTGGCTGGGGATCGACCGGCTGGCGGAAATCGTCGCCGATCTCGCCGCGGTGCGCGAGGGGATCGACTTCGTCTTCGTTCCCGGCGACAACGCCAATCACGCCACCGCCGAGCAATATGACCGCATCCGGGCCGCGCTCGCGCCGCTGGCGCTGCCGGTGTTCACCATTCCCGGCGATCACGATTTCGAGGACGGCACGCTCGCTGCCTTCCGGGCCGGCACGCCCGAGGCGATGCGGCCGTTCGAACGGGTGATCGGCGGCCATCGCTGCCTGTTCCTCGATATCGTCAGCGCGGGCAGCGGCGGGCCGGACTTTCGCATCGGCGCCGGCCAGCGCCGCCGGATCGATGCCGCGCTCGCCGCCAGCGACGACGAGGGGCTGACGCCATTGGTCTTCATGCACGCCTACCCCGGCGACCTCGCCGACGGGGGCGAGGCGCTGGCCACGGCCTTCGCCGACGCCGGCGTCGCCTTCGTCGATACCGGCCATACGCACTACAACGAACTGCTCAACGACGGCCGCGTCGTCTATGGCGCGACCCGCTCGACCGCGCAGATCGAGGAGGACGGGGGCGCCGCGGGCTATGCGATCGTCAGCGTCCATGACGGCGTGCCGAGCTGGACCTTCCGGCCGATCGGCGATGCCGCGCCCGGCTGGCCGCACGTCCAGCTCCTGTCGCCGGCCGACGTCCGGCTGCTGACCCGACCGCACGATCCGCGTCATGTGCCGGCGCCGGGCCGGATCGCGGTGACCGCGCGCGTGCTGGGACCGGAGGCCGCGCCGCCGGTGGTGGAGGCGGATGGCATCGCGACGCCGATGCAGCCGGTGCCCGGCCAGCCCGCGACCTGGACGGCGGTGGCGACGATCGGGCGATCCGGCCTCCACCCGCTGCGGGTGCGCAGCGGCGCGGCGAGCGACACGATCGACATTCTGGTGCGCGACCGCGAGAACCGCCCCAAGCGCGGCCGCCCGGTGGTGCCCGGCCATGCGGTCCATACGATCGGCGCCTGGCCGTCGCGGCACATCCTCGGCGCGCAGCTCGGCCCCAACCGCAACGGCGGCGGCTGGTGAGCGCGCGACCGGCGCCGGACTAGGTCAAAAGCACCATGGCCCAGTGCAGCAATACCGGGGGCTTGGCCCGGATTTCGGAGACATTTCGGTCGACTTGGCGGCGGCGATCCCGGACAAGCGGCCACCGACACAAGGGTGCGGTGACAGGGGATATCTTGATGGCCGACCGTCTCTTCTTCCGCCCGCCGGTCTGCGTCGCGACCGCACTTGCCGCGTTGCTGGGCGGCTGCGTCGATCCCTCGGCGCGGATCGCCACCGCGATGGAGGGGTATGGGTTCCAGCCCGCCCAGTCGCAATGCGTCGGCGATCGGCTGGAGGCGAACCTGTCGATCGGCCAGTTGCAGCAGCTCGCGCGCGCGGCGCGCGCGGCGCGGCAGGGCGACGCCAGCCCCGGGCGGCTGACCATCGGCGACTTCGTGCGCGTCGCGGGGCAGGTGAAGGACCCCAAGGTGCCGATCGAGGTCGGCAAGGCGGCCGCGGGCTGCGGCGTCCTCGCCGATGCGGCCGCGGCGGTGCCGCTCTGAACCCGCGATAAGCCCCATCCCGGAGCTTTCGCGATATTGCTGAAATGCTTACCTTGAGATAGCGCTGGTCAGGCTTGGATCGTTTCTCTTTCTCTCCCGATCCGGTCGTACCGGTGGTCGCTGCCCCGGCGGTGCGACGGTCGATCGATGCGTTCGGCGCGCGGCTGGACGCTGCGGACCCGGTCGTCATCGGGTTCCGCGACGCGACGCTGCCGATGGCGGTCAGCGACCCGACGCTGCCCGACGATCCGATCATCTACGTCAATGCCGCGTTCGAGCGGCTGACGGGTTATGCCGCCGACGAGATCGTCGGGCGCAACTGTCGGTTCCTGCAAGGCCCGGCGACCGATCGCGACGACGTCGCCCGGCTGCGCGAGGCGATCGCGGCGCGGCGGCGGATCGAGATCGACCTGCTCAACCACCGGCGCGACGGCACCGCCTTCTGGAACCGGCTGACCGTCGCGCCGGTGTTCGGCGACGATGGCACGCTGACCTATTTCGTCGCCTCGCAGACCGACGTGACGCTGGAACGGCACCGGCTGGTCGAGCTGATCGCGGATCGCGACGCGCTGCAGGTCGAGGTCGCGGTGCAGGAGGCGGCGCTGGCCGAGCGCGAGTTGCAATTGCAGCTCGCGCTACGCGCGGGCGGGCTGGGCTATTGGAGCTTCGACGTCGCCTCGCGGGTGCTGGAGGCCTCGCCCGGCTGCAAGGCGATCTTCGGCCGCATGCCGGACGAACCGTTCACTTATGCCGATTTCGCCGCCGCGGTGCATCCCGAGGACATGGCGACGGTCGCCGCGGCGATCGACGAGACGATCGCCGGCGTGGCGGACTGCGCGCACGATTACCGCATCGTCACGCCCGCCGGCGAGCTGCGCTGGGTGCAGACACGCGGCGAGGTGACGCGTCGCGACGGCACGGCGCCGACGACGATGATCGGCTTCTCGACCGACATCAGTGCACGCAAATTCGCCGAGGAGCATCGCGCGGTGCTGGCGCAGGAGCTGACGCACCGGGTGAAGAACACGCTGGCGACGGTGAGCGCGGTGGTCAGCCAGACGCTGCGCAACGCCGGCTCGATCGCCGAGGCGCAGGAGGCGATCGGCGGGCGGATCGCCAGCCTCGGCGCGGCGCACGACCTGCTGATCCGCGACGAGGTGGAGGGCGCGGCGCTCGGCGAGGTTGCCGAAGGCGTGCTGATGCCCTTCATGGACCGTGCCGGCCGCGTCTTCTCGATCGAGGGACCGGAGGTACGGCTGTCGCCGGCGATCACGCTGGCGATGTCGATGGCGCTGCACGAACTGGCGACCAATGCGGCCAAATATGGCGCGCTGTCGGTGGCGGGCGGGCATGTCGCGGTGCGCTGGCAGCATGTCGATGCCGGCGACCCGCACCGCATCCGTTTCTCCTGGGTGGAGAGCGGCGGCCCGCCGGTGGCGCCGCCGACGCGTACCGGCTTCGGTACGCGGATGATCTCGCGCGTGCTCGCGCAGCACGTGCGCGGGCAGGCCTCGATCGACTATCCGCCCGAAGGCGTGCGCTTCGTCATCGACGCGGTGATCTGAGGTCGGGCACCGCCGACGCCGCATCAGCCGTTGCGGAGCGGGGCGAGGCGCTGGAAGGCGGCGCTGAGCGCGTCGATCGAATAGGGTTTGTGCAGCAGTTCGAACTCGCCGGCGCCGTGCTTGGACAGGATCTCGCTATAGCCGCTGGTCAGGATGATCGGCAGTGCCGGCAGGCGGGTGCGGATCAGCTGCGCCAGCTCGATGCCGTTCATCCCCGGCATCATCACGTCGGAGAAGACGACGTCGAAGCCGTCGCCATCCCCCTCCAGCCGGCCGAGCGCCTCCTTGGCGTTGCGCGCGAGCACGATGTCGTGGCCGAGATCGCTGAGCGCGGCGGTGGCGAAGGTGCCGACCTCGGGATTGTCCTCGACCACCAGGATGCGCAGCGACGCGGCGGTCGCGGCGGCGGGCGCCGCGGGCGGCGGCGCGACGGCGGGCGCGGCGCGCTCGCGCGGCAGGAACAAGGTGAAGGTCGCGCCCTCGCCGACGCGGCTGGTCGCCAGGACGTCGCCGCCCGATTGCTTGGCGAAGCCGAACACCTGCGACAGGCCGAGACCGGTGCCGTGGCCGACCCCCTTGGAGGTGAAGAACGGTTCGAAGATCCGATCGATATGGTCGGGCGGGATGCCGGTGCCGGTGTCGGTGATCGACACTTTGAGGAAGTCGCCCCGGCGCGCGCTGTGGCCGCGTACCGGCGGGATGCAGTCGCAGGTGTCGACCGCGATCGTCAGCCGGCCCTCCTCGCCCATCGCGTCGCGCGCATTGACCGCCATGTTGACGATCGCGGTCTCGAACTGGCTGACGTCGGCATGCGCGGAACAGGCTGCGTCGGGCAGATCGAGGTCGACGGTGATCAGCGCGCCGGCCAGCATCTCCATCATGTCGGTCAGCCCGCGGATCGTATCGCCGACGTCGAACACCTGCGGGGTCAGCGACGAGCGCCGGGCGAAGGCGAGCAGCTGGCCGGTCAGCGTGCTCGCCCGGTCGGCGGTCTGGGCGATTGCCTCGATATAGCGGTCGCGCCGTTCCGCGCTCAGTCCCGGCCGGCGCAGCAGCTCGGTGGAGCCGCGGATCACGGTCAGCAAATTGTTGAAATCATGCGCGATGCCGCCGGTGAGTTGGCCGAGCGTCTCCATCTTCTGCGCCTGGCGCAGCGCATCGTGCGCGCGGGTCAGCGCCTCGCTGCGTTCGGCGACGCGGCGTTCGAGCGTGTCGTTGACCTCCTGCACCGCGCGGAACAGCCGCGCATTGTCGATCGCGATCGCCGCCTGCGCGGCGATGCCGACGAGCAGCCGCTCGTGCCGCGCGTGGAAGCGGCCGGGTTCGGGATGGCCGAACAGCAGCCCGCCGAGCACCTCGCCCGAGCGCGACGCGACCGGCGCGGCCAGATAGCTGCGCACCGGCAGATGGCCTTCGGGCAGGCCGCGGTGCGGGGCGTTGTGGCCGTAGCGCGGGTCCGACTGGATGTCGTCGGAGCGCAGCACCCCTTCGTTGCGGAAGGTCGGCGTGAACACCGCGGTTGCGCGCGGCTTGCCGAACCCCTCGAACGCGGCGCGGCTGGCGCCGGACAAGGTGAACAGATGGAGCCGCTCGCCGTCATCGTCCCGCTGGTTGTGGAAATAGGCGCCGAACTGGGCGCCGGTCAGCGTCACGCCGGCATCGGTGACCATCTGCACGAGCGGTTCGAGGTCGAGTTCGGCGGCGAGCGCGGCGCCGATGCGGTTCAGCGTTTCGAGACTGTGGGTCTCGGCGATCAGCTCCTGCTCCAATGCCACCGCCTGCGTCACCTCGATGACGACGGCGAGGACGCCGCCTGCGATGCCGGCCGGATCGAACACCGGTGCGTAGGTCAGGTCGAAGAACACCTCGGCCGGGAAACCGTCGCGGTGGACGGTGATCCGCTGGCGCGAGAAGCTCAGCGGCTCGCCCGCGAGGCCGGCGCGCAGCACGCGGCGGTTGAAGTCCGCCGCCTCGGGCCAGGCCTGCGTGATCGGCCGGCCGAGGATGGCGGGATGGTAGCGGCCGGCGATGACGGCGTATCGATCGTTGTAGATCAGCCGGCCCTCGTCGCCCCATAGCAGCGCCATCGGCAGCGGCGATTGCAGGACGATCTCGGTGACCGTCTTGAGGTGCGGCGGCCAGCGATCGCGTGGCCCCAGCGGCGTCGCCGCCCAGTCGTGGGCGGCGACCAGCGCCGCCATCTCACCGCCACGACTGGAAAAATCCGTCAATTCTCGGGCCTTGTCATGGTCGCATCACGGACCAGAACCGGCGAACGGCCGAACTGATCCCGATCAATGTGCGCCCATGCCGCAGGTCGTCGCAAACCGGGACGGTACGGGTCGTGTTCAGCCGGCACCGGGTTTGCGCTGTTCGGCCTCGTAATCGGCGTCGGTGCCGATCTTGCCGCTCGTCTCCGCCTCGGCAACGCCGTCGGTGGCGGTCGCCGTGACCGGGCCGTCGGTGCCCGTAACCGCATGATCCCGGCGGTCGGCGGTCGGCACTGCGTCGCCGCCATTGTCGGTCGCGTCGGCGCCCTCGCGCGAGCCGGTCGCGGCGTTGGCGACGCTGGCGCCGTCGTCGCCGGCCTGACCGCTGCCGTGATAGGCGATCTCCGTCTGGCCGCCGTGACCCATGAAGCCGCCGCCCTCGGGTGTCTTGCCGGTGTGCGGATTGGGATAGGCGCCGCCGCTGCTCTCGCCGCCGGCGCTGCGGCCGTGGATCTCGCGCTCGCCGCCGCCGGGGACGCCCGAGACGCCGTCCGGCGCGCCCTTGCTGGCCGGGTTGCCGCTGACCGGATTGGGGACCTTGTCGTCGCTCATCATGTCATCCTTGGTGGTGGCCGCGGTTGCAGCCTCGATACCCAAGCGATGCGGGTCGCGATCGTTCCTCACCCGTGATGCGATTGGCCCGCGGCGGCGTCAGGCCGCGGGCAGGCGGCGGTTGAGGCGGGTGCGGATCGGCACGTCCCAGCGCGCATGCGCGAAGGCGGCGAACAACATGGTGAAGACGAACAATGCGGCCGCGACCGTCGCAGTCAGCCAGCCCGGTCCCTGCCGCCCGGCGATCCAGTTCATGTAGAGATACACGAACGGATAATGGGTGATGTAGATCGGGTAAGACAAGCGCCCCGCCAACTTGCAGAGCGCGACGACGCGCGGGCCGCCGCGCGAATGGCGGCCGGCGACGATGATCGCGGGGAACAGGATCAGCACGCAGGCGGCTTCGTAGAGGCCGTTGAGCTTGAGCGCGCCGACGGCGGGGAAGACCGGCGCGGCGAAGGCGAGTGCGAGCACGATGCTGAGCGTGACGAAGCCGAACCGCAGTCGCGGCAACCGATCGCCGAGCCGGTAGAGCAGCAGCCCGGTGACGAAGGGATAGGTCAGGCGGACCGGGGCACCCCAGAAATTGGCGAGCCCCCAGCCGGTGTCGTAGGAGCCGAGCGTCAGCGCGGTCGCGGCGGAGACGATGGCGGCGAGCAGGGCGACGCCGGCGAGCGCGCGCAGGCCGAGCCGGCGCAGCAGCAGCGCGTAAGCGAGATTGGCGATATATTCCTGGAAGAGCGTCCAGGCCGGCGCGTTGAGCGGGTGACTGTCGCCGAGCCGGTTGGCGAGCGGCAGCGACGGCAGCGCGAGCAGGCCGGCGGCGAAGGCGAGCGCGATCAGTCCGGCGGACGCATCCTGCTTGTCCCCCGCGAAGGGATCGAAGAGGTAGCTGACCAGCCCCAGCACCGTGCCGAGTATGACGAGCGGATGCAGCCGGACGAGGCGTCGCGCCAGAAAGCCGCGCGTCGTCATCCGCGGCCAGCGATCGTCATAGGCGTAACCGATGACGAAGCCGGACAGCGCGAAGAAGAAGTCGACTGCCAGATAGGCGTGGGGCAGCGCCAGCTTCGATGCGTCGAACAGGACCGCGATTCCCTGGATGTGGAAGGCGACCACCAGCAGCGCGGCGGTGCCGCGCAGGCCGTCGAGCACCTCGAAATGCGTCTTGCCGACGCTGGTGCGGTCGGGCGCCGGGTTCGCGGTCATGCGCGCAGCACGCGGGCGGGGTTGCCGGCGACGGTGGCGCCGGCGGGCACGTCGCGGGTGACGACGCTGCCCGCGCCGACGATCGCATCGTCGCCGATCGTCACGCCGGGCAGGATCAGCGCGCCGCCGCCGATCCAGACGTTGGCGCCGATGCGGATCGGCCGGCCGAATTCGAGCATCGCCGCACGCGCCGCGGGGTCGCGCGGATGATCGGCGGTGAGGATCTGGACGCCCGGTCCGATCTGCGTCCCCGCACCGATCTCCACCGCGACCACGTCGAGAATGACGCAGCCGAAGTTGAGGAACACGCCGTCGCCGAGCCGGATATTGTCGCCATAATCGCAATGGAAGGGCGAGCGCACGGTGACGCCGCGGCCGACCGCACCGAGCCCTTCGACGAGCAAAGCGTGGCGCTCGGCCGGGCTCGCCGCGGCGGCGGCATTGTAGCGTGCCATCCATCGCGCGGCGCGCGCGGCGTCGGCGGCGATCTCGGGATCGTCGGCGGTGTAAAGATCGCCCGCCAGCATCTTCTCCTTCTCGGTCATCGCCTCAGCTCAGATCGTGGAGGTCTTTGCCGAGCGGCGCGGTGATGCGCAGATCGGAGAAGCGCACGCCGAGCCCGCTGCGCTCCGGCGTGCAGGCCATCGGTCCGACCCGGTAGGAGGAGGCGACGGGAAAGGGGGCGAGGCGGACCAGCGGCCACGTCTTGCCGTCGGCGGAGACCTGCAACCGCAGCACTCCCTTGGCCACCGTCGCCCGCATCCAGAAGTCGGACGCGTCGCCGGTGTAGCGGCCGGTCGCCCAGTCCGAGCGGCCGTCGGTCAGCACGCTGCTCAGCATCGCCGCGCCGTCCGACAATTCGATCCCCGCCTTGACCCAGCGGCGTTCGTCGACGCGGATCATGATGCCGGCCTGATCGTAGAGCTGCCGATAGTCGCCGCGGATGCGCAGTTGCGCGGTAAAGCCGGCGGGGGTTGGGAAACCGAGAAAATGACCGCTGTCACGGGTGAAGCCGTAATGCGTCTCGCGCCAGAAATCAGTGGCGCGATCGGTGACGATGCTCAGGTCGCCGGCGGCGTCGGCGTGCCATTGCTTGGGCGGATTGAGCCAGCGGCCGTCGCGGCGGCCGAGCACCGGCGCATCCGCCGCCTGACCGAGTGCCGCACCGGCGGTTGCGGGCAGCGCCAATGCCACAGCACCGCCGAGCACGGTACGACGGGATAAGGGCGGTTGGGACATGATCGGCGGCCTTTCTTGCGATACGGCGGCGTCAGCCGCGAAGAATGCGCGTATATGTACAAATGTACACATGAATGGCAAAGGAAGAATGCGTGATATCCGGCGAACCCAAGCGGAACGATCCCGATCGCCGGCAGCGGATCGTCGATGCGACGCTGGAGGTGATCGCGCAGCATGGCGTCGCGGCGACGACGCACCGGCGGATCGCCGCGGCGGCGGCGGTGCCGCTGGGGTCGGTGACCTATTATTTCGCGTCGCTGGAGGCGCTGCTGACCACTGCCTTCCTGCAACTGGCGGCGGAATCGTCGGCGGCGTTCGCGGCCCGGCTGGCGGAGGCGCAGGATCGCGACGGCGCGCGTGCGGCGATCGTCGACATCATCGCCGAATCGATCTGGGCGGAACCGCGCACGTTGCTGCTCAGCTACGAACTCTATGCCTTCGCCGCGCGCCACCCGCCGGTGACCGCGGTGATGCAGCGATGGATGGACGACAGCCGCGCTGCGCTGGAACGCTTCTTCGATCCGCTGACCGCGCGCGCGCTGGATGCGCTGGTCGAGGGGATCGGCATCCACAATTCGATCGACCGCCAGCCGCTGCAACGCGACGCGATCCGCGAGATCGTCGATCGGGTGGCCGGCGCCTGATCCGCCTTTTCCACGATCGGGCGCGGGCCTGGCGATCGGCGCGCGACGCGAGGCGCCGGAGGCGTTAGGCGGCGGCGATGACCGACCAGACCGACCATGCCGGGATCAGCCCGGGGCTCACCGCGATCTTCTCGCTCGCCTGCGGGCTGATGGTCGCCAACCTCTATTACGCGCAGGCGCTCATCGGCGAGATCGCGCCGGCGCTGGGGCTGCACGGTGGTGTCGCCGGGCTCGTCGTCGCGCTGACTCAGCTCGGCTATGGTGCCGGGCTGTTCTTCGTCGTCTCGCTCGCCGACCGGGTCGAGAACAAGCGGCTGATCCTGCTGCTCACGGTCGGCGCCTGCCTCGGGCTGGTCGGGATCTGGACCGCGACGGGGGCGACGGGCTTCCTGATCTTCTCGTTCCTCACCGGCTTCTGCTCGGTCGGCGCGCAGATCATGGTGCCGCTCGCCGCGCATCTCGCCCCCGAACGGCGCCGCGGCCAGGTGGTCGGCAACATCATGGGCGGGCTGATCACCGGCATCATGCTCGCCCGGCCACTGGCCAACGGGCTCGCCGCGGTGGCGGGGTGGCGCGCGATCTTCGGACTGTCGGCGATCGGCATGGCGCTGCTCGCCTTGCTCATCGCGCGCACCGTGCCGCAGCGGCGGCCCGAGCCCGATCTGGGCTATGGCGCGCTCCTGCGATCGGGCCTGTCGCTGCTCGTCCGCACGCCCGCGATCCGCCGCCGTACCGCCTATCAGGCGACGATGTTCGCCGCGTTCAACCTGTTCTGGACGACGGTGCCGCTGCTGCTCGCGCAGCGTTTCGGGCTCGGCCAGATGGGGATCGCGCTGTTCGCGCTCGCCGGGGCGGGCGGCGCGCTGGCGGCGCCGATCGCGGGGCGGCTCGGCGACCGCGGCCATGTCCGCGCCGGCACCGCGGGCGCGCTGGCGGCGGCGATCCTCGCCTTCCTGCTCGCCGGCTGGGCCGGGGCGGCGCATGCGCTGATCCTGCTCGCGGTCGCGGCGGTGGTGCTCGACGCGGCGACGCAGATGAACCAGGTGCTCGGCCAGCGCGTGCTCTTCGCGATCGCGCCCGAGGCGCGCGGGCGGATCAATTCAGTCTATATGACGATGGTCTTCCTCGCCGGCGCGCTCGGCTCGACACTGGCGACGATCAGCTACGACCGCGGCGGCTGGACCGCGACCGCCACCGTCGGCGCGGTGCTGACGACGGCGGTGTTCCTGCTGTTCCTGACCGAGCGCCGCGCCGCCTAGCGTTTGGCGGCGATGTAGCGGGTCACCTGTTCGTCGAGCAGGTCGAGCGGCAGCGCGCCCTGGTCGAGCACCGCCTCGTGGAAGTCGCGGATGTCGAACTTCGCTCCCAGCGCGCGCTGGGCCCGCGTCCGCGCCTCGCTGATCCGCAGCTGGCCGACCATGTAGCTGGTCGCCTGGCCGGGCCAGTTGAAATAGCGATCGACCTCGCGCGCGATGTCGGTGTCGGAGACCGAGCTGTTGGCGCGGAAATAGGCGATCGCCTTGTCGCGATCCCAGCGCTGCGCGTGGATGCCGGTGTCGAGCACCAGCCGGATCGCCCGCCACATCTGCAGCGACAGCATGCCGAACCGGGCATAGGGATCCTTGTAGAGCCCCATCTCGTCGGCGAGCCGCTCGGCATAGAGGCCCCAGCCCTCCGCATAGGCACCGTAGCCGCCGTATTTGCGGAACTTGGGGATGCCGGTCAGCTCCTGCTGGCGCGCGATCTGGAAATGGTGGCCGGGCGCGCCCTCATGCGCGGCGATGCCGGCGACCTGCACCTTCTGCGTCTGCGTCATGTCGATCAGATTGACGTAATAGATGCCCGGTCGCGATCCGTCCGCCGAGGGCGGATCGTAGAAGGCGGTCGATGCGGTCCGCTCACGCCATGGCTCGACCGCGCGGACCTCCAGTGGCGCCTTGGGCAGGACGCGGAAATAGCGGGGTGCCGCCGCCATCGCCCCGGCGATCACCGCGCGCGCATCGCCAAGATACGCCTGCCGCCCCGCCGCGGTGTTGGGATATTTGAACTGCGGATCGGTGCGGATCTTGTCGAAGAACTGGTCGAGCGTGCCGGTGAAGCCGACCTCGCGCTTGATCCCCTCCATCTCCTGCCGGATCGTCGCGACCTGGCGCAGCCCGAGCGCGTGGATCTGCTCGGCGGTCAGATCGGTGGTGGTCGCGGTCTTGAGGCGGTCGGCATAATAGGCCGCGCCGTCGGGCAGGCTCCACGCGCCGAAATTGCCCTTGGACAGCGGCTCGACCGCGTCGAGCGCGGCGAACAGCACGTCGTAGCCACGGCGGAACGGACCGGTCAGCGCCGCGGACGCCTCGGCGACGAGCTGCGTCCGGGTCGCCGGCGGCACGTCGAGCGCGGTCACCTTCTTGCGGAAATCGGCGAGCAGCGTCGAATCGGGGCCGGCGTCGAAGGGCGCACCGGTGACGACGGCGCGCGCGTCGGACCGGGCGGGGGCGAAATTGACCTTGTTGGGGACGATGCCCGCCGCCGCCTGTTCGCGCATCGTCGCGGCGACCTCTCGCATCACCCGCTCGGTGTCGCGCAGTCGGGCGATATAGGCGCGGGCGTCGGCGAGCGTGTCGATCCGGTGGTTGTTGATCAGCAGCACCGGAATGTCGCCGGCCGGGCTGCCGGTGGTCGAGACCGGGAAGCGCAGCTTGCGGAAGCGGAGCGATTCGCGCCCGCGCGTCACCTCATATTCGAACAAGCGATAGCTGACCCGCGCGCTCTCGCCGAGCTGGTCGGGGCGGAAACGCGCGTGCATGTCCTGCAACTGGCGTTCGGCCAGCGCCTGATCGGCGCGCGCGCCGGCATCGGTGTAATCGTCGAGCCGGTCCTCGTGCGTCTTGAGGCCGAGCTGGGTCAGCGCCTCCGGATTGCGATCGAGCTGTTCGTCGAAGGCGCGATCGAGGAATTGCAGCAGCGCCGCGTCCTGCGTGGCGGTCGCTGCGGAACGGGGCGGGCCGGCTTTGGGCGGGGCGGCCTGGGGCGGGGCGTCGTCGGCCTGGACGAGCGGTGCCGCCGACACCAGCAGCAGGGCAAGAGCGTGACGCATGGAGAATCCCCTGTCGAAACCATCGGCACCGGTTGGTCCGGTGCGCGTATCGCGCCGACCTTACGTCATGCGGGCGCCGCGACAAGTCTCGCGCGTCGGCCGGACGCGAGGCGTCCGGCCGCTGGGCGTCAATCGGCGGTGACGTCCGCCGCGTTGAATTCGGCGAAGGCCTCCTTCACCTCGTCGGCGAGCGTTGCGTCGTTGATGTCGACCGACACGACGACCGCGCCGGCGTGGGCGCCGTCGTCGCGCGCCTCCGGCGTGGGGGCGCCGGCCTCGGTGTCGGAGCCGGCGTCCTCGGTGCCGACGGTATTGTCGGGGCCGTCGGCGGCGATGAACACGTCGGTGCGCGGAATCTCGAACTGCTGCACCAGCCGTTCCACCGTCATTTCCGCTTCGCGCCGCGTCTCGAACTTCGCGGTCAGGGTCGTGCTCATGAACCTCTCCCGGCGGTCACCGCGACCGCCAAGCGCCTCCAACGCGCGAACGCCGGTGTCGACGCAGGAATTCGCACGCGCTTTGCGGTCCCGCGCTTGGGTCGGTAAGAGGCGGCATGAACCCCAGCGACGTCACACCCGCGGATGCGCTCGTCATCGTCGATCCACAGATCGACTTCTGTCCCGGCGGGCGGCTCGCGGTGGCGGACGGCAACGCGGTGATGGCGCCGATCGCCGACCTCGCCGCGCGCTTCGCGCATGTCGTGGTGACGCAGGACTGGCATCCCGCCGGGCACAGTTCGTTCGCGAGCAGCCATGCCGGCCGGCAGCCGTTCGAGACGGTGCGGATGCCGTATGGCGAGCAGGTGCTGTGGCCGGATCATTGCGTCCAAGGCACGCCGGGCGCCGATTTCCATCCGGCGGTGGCCGCTGCGGTGGCGCGGGCGGGGCTGATCCTGCGCAAGGGGCAGCATCGGCACGTCGATTCCTATTCGGCCTTCTTCGAAAACGATAAGACGACGCGGACCGGGCTGGCGGGCTATCTCAACGATATCGGGGTGCGGCGGTGCGTGTTCGTCGGGCTCGCCTACGACTTCTGCGTAGCGTGGTCGGCGCTGGATGCGCGGCGCGAGGGCTTCGCGGCGGCGATCTGGACGCCGTACACGCGGGCGATCGCGATGCCGCTGGCGCAGGGCACGACGGTGGATGCGATCGAGGCGCAGCTCGCCGCCGCCGGGGTCGCGTTCTAGCGGACGAAGATGTCGCTGATCGCGCGGTCGAAATGCGCGTCCATCAGCGTCGCGGCGGCGGCGGCGTCGCGATCGGCGATGGCGGCGGCGAGGTTGCGGTGGACGGCGAAGACCGTGTCGCGCTGCTCGGGCGTCTCGCGCGTCTGCCAGGCGGTGGGGACGGCGACGCGCATCAATTGCTCGAACGAGCGGACGATCTGGTGGAACAGCGCATTGCCGCCGGCGCGGGCGATCGCCTGATGGAAGGCGATGTCGTGGCGGATCAGCCGGTCGACGTCGTCGGCGCTGGTCGCCATCTGCGCAGCATGGTCGACGATCAGCCGGGCGTCGGCGTCGCTGCGATGTTCGGCGGCGAGCGCGGCGGTGCGCAATTCGAGCGTGCGACGGACGTCCCAGACGTCGCTGGTGGTGATCTGCGCGGTGGCGACGGCATGGTCGATCGAGGCGGCCATGACCGAGCCGTCGATCGCGCCGACGCGCGCCTTGCGGCCGTTGCCGACGTCGATGACGCGCAGCGCGGCGAGCGCGCCGAACGCCTCGCGCATCACCGCGCGGCTGACGCCGAGGTCGCTGGCGAACTGGCCCTCGCCCGGCAAAGTGTCGCCGACCTTGAGGTCGGCGGCGCGGATATGGTCGCGGACGCGGCGGACCGCCTGATCGACCAGCGAACCGGAAAGATCGGGGGTCATGCGGCGAGCGGGTGGTTGCGCAGCTGCGTCGGCGCCTGGCCGTAGCGGCGCGAGAAGGCGCGGGTAAAGCTGGCGTTGTTGAGATAGCCGCAGCGATAGCCGATCGACGAGACCGGCAAATCGGTGGCGAGCAGCAGCTCGCGCGCGCCGCTCAGCCGGCGGTCGGTGATCGCGTCGGCGACGCTCATCGCGAACATCGAGCGGAACCCGCGGGTGAGCTTGGCGCGGTTGAGGCCGCAGGCGCGCGAGATCGAATCGAGCGTGAGCTTCTCGTGCCAGCGCTCGTCGATCAGGCGGCGCGCCGCGGCGATGCGCTGCGCCTCGCCGGCGGACAGGGCGCCGCTGCCGTCGGCGGGGATCAGGCTGCCCTCGCCCAGTTTCTCGAAGGTCGCGCAGATCAGCTCGATGCACTTGGCGATGCGCAGCGTCGCGGCGGCGGCGCTCGCCAGCCGGCCGGGTTGCAGGGTGAGCGCGATCGCGCGCATGTCGCTGGGGATATGCCAGCTGCCGGCGCGATCGGGTGCGCCGCCGAAGATTCGGGTGCAGGCGCTCGTCGCGACGACGAAGACGATCTCCGCCGCTTCGAGCGCGTCGGCGTCGGCGGCCGGGTGGAAGTCGAAGGTCGCGGGGGCGAGCCGGTAGCCGAACGCCACCGCCTCGAACGTCCAATCCGCCATCGGCAACGATCCCTCGCCGATGAAGGCGAACATTTCCGGCGATACCTCGACCCGCGTTTTCATCCTAACCTCTCATTCTATCGTTGAGGGGGATGATGAACCTATCGGATAGCTGATGCAAGAGCTTTCAGATAGGTTCCGCGGTCGCCGTCGCGGGGGCGCGGCGCATCGCGACGAAGAAGGCGAGCAGCGACAGCGTGCTGGTCGCGGCGCCGACGGTGGCGAGCCCCTGATCGAGATGCGATTCGCCGCCGAACAGGCTGCTTGCCGCCGCGACCAGCGTCGGGGCGACGCCGAAGCCGATTAGCCCGGCGATGGCGATGAACGCGCCGATGCACAGGCCGCGCAGCTCGTTGGGGATGAGCACGGTCAGCGCCACCGAGGTGACGACGCCGGTCACCGCACCGCACAGCAGCAGCAGCCCGAGCGCCGCCCCGAACACGGGGACGGACGGTGCGATCGGGAACAGCCCGGCGGGGATGCCGATCGCGGCGGCGATCACCGCGCCGATCAGCAGGCCGCCGCGGCGACCGCTCTTCTGCCCCCAGTCGGCGGAGACGCCGCCGACGATCGCGCCGAGCAGGCCGGCGACGAAGATCATCGTTCCCATCCAGCCCGCGACCTGATCGGGGCGGAGGCCGAAGCTGCGCGACAGCACGGGCGCCGCCCAGATCGCGGCGGCGGCGTCGGCCATCACGACGCTGACCTGTCCCATGAACAAGGGCAGCAGGAAGCCCCGGCGCGCCCATAGTTCGCCGGCGACGACGCGGAACGGGGCGTGGGTGCTCGCGGCGACTTCGTGGCGGGCGGGCTCGCGCAGCAGGAACAGCGGGATCATGAAGACGGCGCCGAGCAAAGCGAGCGCGAGATGCGCGCTGCGCCACGGCGCGGCGTGCCAGAACCAGTCGGGGGCGCCGCCATGGAGGAACAGGCCGAACAGGGCGCCGGTGAGGCCGAACGCCATCGCCTGCCCGAGCGACTTGCCGAGGTTGACGACGAGCAACGCGCGACCGCGCTGCGTCGGCGGGCAGAGGTCGGCGCAAAGCGACAGCGCCGCGGTGAGCGCGCCGGTGGTGCCGATGCCGGTCAGCATGCGCGCGACGAACAGCAAGGCGACGCTCTGCGCGACCGCGGTGAGGACGGTGCCGAGGACGAAGGTGGCGACCAGCACGATCATGATGCGGACGCGATTGTGGCGGTCGACCCAGATGCCGATCGGGATCGAGAAGAGCGCCAGCGGCAATGCGGCGCTGAGCCCCTGGATCAGACTCAGGGTATAGTCGCTGAGGCGGAGTTCGGCCTTGGCGCCCTCCTGCACGGTGCCGAACGATCCCATCGTCGCGAAGCCGAGCATCATCGCCAAGGCGAGAGCGAGCAGCGGGAGGAGCGAGCGGGAGAAGGTGGGCGTGGCGGGCATGGCTGGCTCCTGGGGCGACGAAGTACGCCCCTCCCCTTCAGGGGAGGGGTGGGGGGTGGGGGGTGTGTCACCGAGGCCTACGCTCACGGACAGGCCCCACCCCAACCCCTCCCCTGAAGGGGAGGGGCTTTTAGGAACGGTCACAAACTGAAGATCTTGCCCGGGTTGAACAGGTCCTTCGGGTCGAGCGCGCGTTTCAGCGTGCGCATCACGTCGACGGCGTCGCCGAGTTCCTCGACCAGCCAATGCTGCTTGCCGATGCCGATGCCGTGTTCGCCGGTGCACGTTCCGTCCATCGCCAGCGCGCGGGCGACGAGGCGGGCGTTGACGCTCTCGACCTCGGCGAGATCCGCTTTGGACTGCGGATCCATCGCGAAGATGACGTGGAAATTGCCGTCGCCGACATGGCCGAGGATCGTCGCGGGGACGCTGCACGTTGCGAGGTCCGCCTTGGTGGCGGTGATGCATTCGGGCAGGCGGCTGATCGGCACGCAGACGTCGGTCGCCCAGCCGACCGCGCCGGGGCGCAGCGCCACCGCGGCATAATAGGCCTCGTGCCGCGCCTTCCACAATCTGCCGCGCTCCTCGGGCAAATTGGACCAGGCGAAGTCGCCGCCGCCATTCTCCGCGGCGAGCATGCCGACCATCTCGACCTGCTCGGCGACGCTGCCCGGCGAGCCGTGGAATTCGAAGAACAAGGTCGTCACCTCGGGCAAGGCGAGCTTCGACCAGGCGTTGACCGCGCGGATCTGCATGTCGTCGAGGATTTCAACGCGGGCGAGCGGCACGCCGGCCTGGATCGACTGGACGACGGTGGTGATCGCGCCTTCGAGGCTGTCGAAGCCGCACACCGCGGACGAGATCGTCTCGGGGATCGGATGCAGGCGCAGCGTCACCTCGGTGATGATGCCGAGCGTGCCCTCGCTGCCGACGTAGAGGCGGGTAAGGTCGTAGCCCGCCGCCGACTTGCGCGCGCGGCGCGCGGTGGTGACGACCTTGCCGTCGGGGGTGACGACCTTGAGGCTCAGCACCGCCTCGCGCATCGTGCCGTAGCGCACCGCATTGGTGCCGCTGGCGCGGGTCGAGGCCATGCCGCCGATCGTGGCATTGGCGCCGGGATCGATCGGGAAGAACAGGCCGGTGTCGCGGAGATGCTCGTTGAGCTGCTCGCGGCGGCAGCCGGCCTGCACCGTACAGTCGAAATCCTCGGCATTGACCGCGACGATCTGGTTCATCTCGCCGAGATTGACGCTGACGCCGCCGCGCACCGGCACCGCATTGCCCTCGATCGAGGTGCCGGCGCCGAACGGCACGATCGGCACGTCGGCGGCCACGCAGAGGTTGACGAGATCGACGACATCCTTGGTCGAATGCGCGAACACGACCGCGTCGGGCAGGACGACGTCGAAATGCGCCTCGTTCGAGCCATGCTGGCGCAGCATCGCGTCGGTGAGATGGAGGCGCTCGCCGAAGCGCGCGCGCAGCCGGTCGAGGAACGCCGGGTCGGGCGCGGCGCGGGGGAGGGCGGTGTCGATATGCATGGGGTCAGAACCTGAAGCCGAGGCGGACGCCGATGCGGCGGCGATCGCCGATGATGCCGAGATCGGAGGCGGGCAGGCCGGCGAGGGCGAGCGTCGTCCTTTCGATATAGGCGTCGAAATAGTTCTTCTGGAGCAGGTTGTTGGCGAAGGCCGCCACCTCCAGCGGGCCGGTGCGATAGGTGATCGCGGCGTTGACCAGCGCATAGGGGCGCAGGAAGGTCGGCGTCGTCTGGTTGAGCGTCGCGGCGAGGCGGCTGCCCTTGGCGACGACGCCGCCGGTCAGCGTCAGCGTGTCCTCGCCGCCGAGGGGGATGGTATAGTCGCTGTAGATGTTGCCGCTGAAATCGGGCTGGAAGGTCAGCCGGTCGGACGACAGCGTGCGGCCGGTCACCAGCGTATAGGGCGAGGAATCGGTCAGTCGGGCGTGGATGTAGGTGACGCTGCCGTTGATCGTCCAGTTGGACACCGGCCGGATCGTCGCCTCCAGCTCGGCGCCGTAGCTTTCGACGTCGCCGCTGTTGAGATCGACGGTGACGAGGCCGCCTCCCGCCGCCGGCGCGATCGAGTTGAGACCGATGTAGTTGGAATAATCGTTGTAGAAGACGTCGCCCGACAGGCTGAACGCGCGATTGGGCGAGACGTATTTCGAGCCGATCTCATAGGTCCATGCCGAATCGCCCTTGTAGGTGCGGATCGGCGCGGTCGGTGCGTTGAAGCCGCCGCCGCGATAGCCGCGCGCCACCGAGGCATAGGTCATCAACTGGCTGGTCCAGTGGCGGGTGACCGACAGGCGCGGCTCGACCTGATCGGATTTGAGCTGCGCATTGGAGAGGGTGGTCGGCAGCGCCGCCGCGCCGACGGTGATCGCGATGTCGCCATCGGCGCTACGCTTCTCGTGATCGTAGCGCAGACCGAGCGCGATCTCCCAGGCCGTCGTCGGCTTCCAGAAGATCGTGCCGAAGGCGGCATAGGTGTCCGCCTTGGTGGCGTTGTTGGTCAGGCGGGTGAGGTTGGCGGGCAGGATGCGGGTGCGGTCGAACGCGGTCGCCTCCTCGCGGCTGTAGAACAGGCCGAGCAGGGTGCTGAGCGTGCCGCTGAGTTCGGTGTCGAGGCGGGTCTCGACGGTCTTGGTGCGCAGGCTGTCGGTGCCGTTGCTGCGCGCGATGTCGGCGGGGCCGAAATCGGCGTCGCTATTGGGGGAGACGCCGTTGCGCGCGTCATAGGAGCCGACGAGGGTGAATTTGGAATTGATCGCCTCGATCGGCGTCTCCAGCCGCGCGTTGACGCCGCGATAGCGATATTGGATGCGATTGGGTGCGTTGAACTGGACGATCCGCGAATAATCGGTCGGGCCGGTGACGCGCGCATAAGGCGTGTTGGCGCCGTCGACCCAGTCGTAATAGCCGTTGACGGTCAGCACGACGTCGCCGGTCGGGACGAAGCGGATCGTGGTGTTGAGCGAGTCGGTCTTGAACGGGCTGGCGTCGATGCCGAGCAGGTTGTTGCGCAGGAAGCCGTCCTGCTGGCGGTGGCCGGCGGCGACGCGAACCTGCAGCACGTCCTTGATGATCGGGCCGCTGACCGAGGCGGAGGCGAGGATGCTGTCGTCGGGGCCGGCGAAGCTGAAATTGCCGCGCGCCTCGGTCTCGTTCGACGGCTGGCGGGTGATGACGTTGATCGCGCCGCCCAAGGTGTTCTTGCCGTACAGCGTGCCCTGCGGGCCGCGCAGCACCTCGATCCGGTCGATGTCGAGCAGCGGATTGTTGAGGTAGGAGGTGTTGGGCTGGTAGATGCCGTTGATGAACAGGCCGACGCCGGGCTGCACCGATTGCACCAGCGTGACGCCGACGCCGCGGATCGAGACGAAGGCGCGGCCGGCGCCGTCGCTGGCGATGTTGAGGCCGGGGGTGAGCGAGGCCGCCTCGCGCACCGAATTGACGCCGCGTTCGGTCAGCGTATTGCCGCTGATCGCGGTGGCGGCGATCGGCACGTCGAGCAGCGACTCGGCACGCTTGCGGGCGGTGACGACGATGTCCTGATCGCCGGTCTGCGGCGCGGCACCGGTGGCGCGGCCGGGTGGGGCGGTATCGGTGACGTCGGGGGCCTCGGCGACCTGCGCGGCGGCGGGTGCGGCAAAGGCGAGCAGCGCGACGGGCGCGGTGGTGACGGCAAACAGGGTGCGAAGGCGCATCGAAAATCCTCTCTTCGGCCGGTGAGTCTTCGCCCACCTGTCAGAAAGGTTGTGCGCCTTTCGCTACCTATCGGAAAGGTCGATCGGATATGCCGATCGGCTCTGCGACTTCGCCGATCACCAGCAGCTGTAGCCGCCGTCGGCGAGGACGATGCTGCCGGTCATCAGGCTGGCGGCGTCGCTGGCGAGGAAATGGACGATCGCGGCGACCTCCTCGGGTTCGCCGAGCCGCGCCTGCGGCGTGCCGTCGATCCAACGGCGGTACATTTCGCTCTCCTTGTCGGCGAAGGCGTTGAGCGGGGTGGCGATATAGGTCGGCGCGACCGCGTTGACGCGTACGCCGCGCGGCGCCCATTCGGCGGCGAGGCTGCGGGTGAGCTGATGCACCGCGGCCTTGCTGGCGTTGTAATAGCTCTGCGGCTGCGGGCGGTTGACGATGAACCCCGACATCGAGCCGATGTTGACGATGCTGCCCCTGCCACGTGCCAGCATATGCCGGCCGAAGCCGCGCGCGCACCAGAAGGTGCCGTTGAGGTTGACGTCGAGGACGTTGCGCCATTGCTCGTCGGTGACGTCTTCGGCGGGGGTGTCGCTGCGCGCGATGCCGGCGTTGTTGACGAGCACGTCGACCACGCCGGCGCTGTCGGCGATGCGGGTCACCGCGGCGGGATCGGTGACGTCGAGCAGGACGCCGTCGACGGGGCGGTTCTGGCCACGCAGGCGCTCGAGCGCGGCGCCGAGCGCGTCGGGATCGCGGTCGGCGAGGATGACGCGCGCGCCGGCCTCGCCGAGTGCATCGGCGCAAGCGAAGCCGATGCCCTGCGCGGCGCCGGTGACGAAGGCGGTGCGCCCGTCGAGGCGCAGACGATCGAGATACATGGGCGCAATCCGATCAGGGCAGGAAGGCGGCAGCGGGCATCACCGGTTCGGCGACCGGTTCGCCGGCGGCGAGCTGGTAGACGGTGCGGCCGTCGCGCTCGAACGGCGCCCAGGGCAGCGATCCGTCGCGGGCGAATTGCACCCAGAGCGCGTGGATGCGGTCGGCGAGGTCCTGCGGCGGCGCGGTGCCGCACAATCCTTCCGCGCCGGTGCAGGTGGCGAGGCTGTCGAAGACGAAGGGCAATTCCATGCCGTGCGACGCGCCGAGCCCGTCGCCGTAGCGCGGCGAGCGCCATTCGAATTCGTACATATGGGTGCGGCCGCGATGCTCCTCGGCGAAGCGGCGCGCCGGCCAGCGGAAGACGAGGTCGGTCATCGCATCGGTCAGCGCCTGTCCGGCGGGTTTGCCGCGCCCCATGCCATAGGCCTTGAGCACGGCCCAGGCGCGCGGCTGCGACTTGCGCAGCACGACCCAGGCGAGCAGCCTGCCGACCGCGCTGTTCAATGTGTCGCGGACGCCGCTGGGGACGAGATAGAGGTTCATCTCCTCGCGGTTGCTGCCGATCAGCAGCGCGACCTCGGCACCGGCGCCCTGTTTGAGCGCCTCCAGCGGCGCGAGCGGCAGCACGTCGTCGCCGTGGACGGGGACGAAGCGGCTGATCCCGAACACCGGCTCGCGCCCGTCGTCGCCGCGCAGGTCGAGCCGGGTGGTGGGCAGCGACACCGTCTCCACCGCATCGAGCAGCGGGTCGCCGGGTGCGACGTTCGCGAACCCGGCGCGATCGGGGGTGACGCCGAGCAACGCCGCCATCTTGCGCACCAGCCGCTGCGCGACCGGGACGGTGCGGGTCATGCCGCCATGGCCGCTCTGCACGATGGCGCGCTGGAACAGCCCCCTGGCGAGCGGCGAGGCGATCAGATCGGCGATCGCCATCGCGCCCGCACTCTCACCGAAGACGGTGACGTTGGCGGGATCGCCGCCGAACGCTGCGATCTCGTCGCGCACCCAGCCGAGTGCGGCGATCATGTCGCGCAGGCCGAGGTTGGTCGGCACGCCCGGGATCGGCAGGAAGCCGTCGACCCCCATGCGATAGTTGATCGCGACATAGACGATGCCGTCGCGCGCGAAGCTCGCGCCGGTCTGCACGCCCGCGTCCTTGCTGCCGACGACGAAGCCGCCGCCGTGGATGAACACCATGACCGGGCGCGCCCGCTCGTCCCCCGCCGGGCACCAGACGTCGAGCGCGAGATATTCGTCGCCCGGCGTCCAGCCCTCGCCGATCAGCGGCGCGGCATCGAGGCCGGGCAGCTTGCGGGTTCGCTGCGGCGCGTTGGCGCCGGGCTCGACCGCCGGCCGCACGCCGGACCAGCGCGGCACCGGTGCGGGCGGCGCGAAGCGGTGCGCGCCGACGGGGGCCGCGGCATAGGGAATGCCGCGAAAGACGGTGAGCGCGCCATGGCGGCGCCCTTCGACCGGTCCAGCACCGGTCTCGACCACGGGAGGGGGAAGCGACGACATCCTGCCCTTATGCCGCGGGCGAGGCGCCCGGCGTAGCGCCCATCGTTATGCCGATCGGGTGATTTGCCGTGCCCGGCGAGGGCGGCCTGACCCGCGGCCCGATCAGACGTCGGACTCGAGGCGGAGCCGCCAGGGCGTCGGTGCGGGGGTGGGAGCGGGGGCGATGGCGGCAATGGCGCGCTCGGCTTCGCGGGCCATCATGACGAGCAGCGACCGGTCGAAATCCCCGGTCAGCGGCGCGCTGTCGGCGATGCAGAGTGCGCCGAGCGCCATGCCCGCCTCGTCGTGGATCGGCACGCCCGCGTAGAAGCGGACGAAGGGATCGCGGGTGACGCTGTCGAACTTGGCGAAGCGGGCGTCCTCGCGCGCATCGGGCACGACGAGCACGCGGCCGCCCTGCTGGATCGTCACCGCACAGAAGGCGGTGCTGCGCGCGGTCTCGGCGATACCAAGGCCGCGCTCGGCGAGCAGGATCTGCGAGCGTTTGTCGATGATCGAGATCGCCGCATAGGGTCGGTGATAATGATCGCGCACGACGTCGACGATCCGCGCGAGTTCGGTGCTGCCGCGCAACGACACCGCCCGGCTGCGATCCACGGCAAGCTGCCGCGTCTTCTCCGCGGAGAAAGCATCAAACCATGAACTGACGCGCGGCTCGTTCACCGTGCTCTCCCACCTGTTTCATCAACAACTCCAAGTATCGCAATTGGTTGCCTAACAAAGCAACTGAAAATACCAAGCAAAGCCGGTGGATATCGGCAGCTGTCGTCAGCAGGGGGGAGCAAGTCTACGAAGAATAATCCAACCGAAATGAGGCGAATTCTCGTTAACCGACGATTTACTACGATGACGGCGCGTCGGGCAGGTGGAGGAGGACGGCGAGGCCGGGTTCGGCGTCGGCCAGTCGCAGCGTCGCGCCGATCCGCGCCGCGGCGGAGCGTACGACGGCAAGGCCGAGGCCGCTGCCGTCGGGCGCATGGCGGTCGCCGAGGCGGACGAACCGCTCCAGCGCGCGGTCGCGATCGGCGGCGGCGATGCCGGGTCCGTCGTCGCGCACGGA
This sequence comes from Sphingomonas sp. GW821-FHT04B01, assembly GCF_059420425.1. Classification (NCBI taxonomy): domain Bacteria; kingdom Pseudomonadati; phylum Pseudomonadota; class Alphaproteobacteria; order Sphingomonadales; family Sphingomonadaceae; genus Sphingomonas; species Sphingomonas sp. GW821-FHT04B01. The sequence goes on from NZ_JBWKTR010000005.1 coordinate 245,138, forward strand.
GAGATCGACGCCGCCGTCGGCGTCGCGGATCGCGACGGTGACGGTGCCGCCGCGCCGGTTGTAGCGGATGCCATTGTCGATAAGGTTGCTGAGGATTTCGACCAATAAAGTGCGGTGTCCGTGCACCCAGGCGGGCGCCGCCGCGGCGTCGAGCTGGAGTTCGACGCCGGCGTCGATCGCCTGGCCGATGCGGCGGCTGATGACGCGGACCGCCACCTCGCGCAGGTCGACGCGCTCGAGCGGCGGCGCGGCGCCCGCCTCCTCGGCGCGGGCGAGCGCGAGCAGCTGGATCAGCAGCCGTTCGAGCCGCGCGGCGGCGGTGGCGATCTCGTCGAGCGCCTCGCGCGAGCCGCGGCGGGCAAGCTCGATCTGCACCTTGAGCACCGACAGCGGCGTGCGCATCTGGTGCGAGGCGTCGGCGGTGAAGCGGCGCGTCGCGGCGGTCGCGGTGTCGAGCTGGGCGAGCAGCCGGTCGAACGCCTCGGCGAGCGGGCGCAGTTCGAGCGGCAGCGGGCCGGCGTCGATCGGCGACAGGTCGGGCGCGGCATGGCCCTCGCGCGCCTCGACCGCGCCGCGCAGCCGGGCGAGCGGGCGCAGGCTCCAGCCGAGCGCCGGGCGCAGCAGCAGAATGGCAATGCCGACCAGCGCGAGTTCGCCGCCGAGCAGCGCGATCATCAGCCGGCGGCTGAGCGCGCGGCGGCCGTCGAGCGTCTCGGCGACCTGGACGACGACCGGCCGCTCGATACCGGGCAAGGCGCGGCGCACCTCGGCGATGCGGATGCGCTGGTCGCGATAGTCGGCGAAACGGAAGCGCGGCTGGTCGATCGCCAGCGCATCGGGGGCGGGGGCGGGAAGGTCGGCATAGCCGGTGAGCAGCTCGCCGCCGACCGCGATGCGGTAATAGACGTTGTCGCGCTCGCTGTTCTCCAGCATGCCGAAGGCGGCGGGCGGCAAATCGAGCGTCACCTCGCCGCGCTCGACCTGCACCGTCTCGGCGATCGCCCCGAGCGCCCCGCCGAGCACGCGGTCGTTGGTCCGCCGCACGACGTCGGCGATCAGCGCCGCGCCCGCAACACCAAGCAGCACCGCGACGCCGAGCAACGGCCCGAGCATCGCGACGAGCAATCGCGTGCGCAGCGCGATGGCGCGGGGGGCGGGCATCAGGTAGCGCCGCGGGGGAGGGGGCGGGTCGCCGTCCGTCGGCAATGGTGGGTCATCCCGCCTCACCCCGCATCGAGCAGATATCCCACGCCGCGCACCGTGCGGATCTGCGGGCCGTCGGGGGCGAGCTTGCTGCGCAGCCGGGTGACGTTGACCTCGATCGCGTTGGGGCCGACCGGCTCGTCATAGCCGAACACCTCGGCGAGCAGCAGTTCGCGCGGCACCACCTGCCCGGCGCGGGTGGCGAGCGCGTCGAGCACCGCCCATTCGCGGCGGCGCAGGTCGAGCGCACGCCCGCTCACCTCGGCCTGGCCGGTCGAGCGGTTGAGCGTCAGCGCGCCGATCGTCACCACCGGCGTCGGATCGCCGCCGCGGCGCCGGCCGAGCGCCCGCACGCGCGCCTCCAGCTCCTGCGGCTCGAACGGCTTGCGCAGATAATCGTCGGCGCCGAGGTCGAGCCCGCGCACCCGGTCGTCGAGCGCGTCGCGCGCGGTCAGCATCAGCACCGGCACCTTCTCGCCGCGCCGCCGCAGCCGTTCAAGCACGGTGAAGCCGTCGATGTCGGGCAGGCCGACGTCGAGGATCAGCAGCGCATAGGGTTCGCCCGAGACCAACGTCAGCCCCTCCTCGCCGCTCGCGCAATGATCGACCGCATGGCCGCCGGCGCGCAGCAGCGCGGCGATGCTCCGGGCGAGCGCCGCATCGTCCTCGATCATCAGGATTCGCATGGTTTCACCCGGTGAAAGGTTGCTGACAGGTGCGCCGGATATCCCACGATGGCAGCTTATCCGATCACAGAAGCGGAAAAGCGAGAGGAGCCGGGATGCGGACGATCCTATTCGGGACGATGATGATGCTGGCGGCAGCGGCGACGGCGCACGCCCAGACCCGGCCGGCGGGCTATCCGCGCTCCTATGACGGGCTGATCGCCGCGGCAAAGGCGGAGGGCGGGCTGACCGTCTACGGCAATGCCGACCGCAGCGAGCTGGTCGGCGTCGTCGCCGGCTTCCACCGCCTCTATCCCACGATCCGCGTCCGCTACGTCGACCTCGGCTCGATCGAGATCTACCGCCGGCTGGTCGGCGAAACGCGCGCGCGGCGGCCGTCGGCGGATTTCGTCTGGTCGTCGGCGATGGCGTTGCAGGTCAAGCTCATCAACGACGGGTTCGGTCAGGGCTATGCCAGCCCGGAAAAGCCGGCGCTGCCGGCGCAGGCGGTGTGGAAGAACATCGGCTATGGCGTCACCGCCGAGCCGATCGGCATCGTCTACAACCGCCGGCTGATCCCCGACGCGCAGCGGCCGCGCAGCCATGCCGCGCTCGAGGCGCTGCTGCGCACGCGGCGCGCGCAGTTCACCGGCCGCGTCACCACCTTCGATCCGGCGCGCTCCAACGTCGGCTATCTCTATCTGACCGAGGACCTCGCAATCACCCGCGACAGCCGCGCGCTGATCGCCGCGATCGCGGCGACCAGGCCGGTGCTGGCGGAGCGGACCGAGCCGATGCTCGCCGCGGTCGCCGCCGGACGGCAGGCGATCGCCTATAACGTCATCGCCTCCTACGCGCTGGAACAGGCGAAGCGCGATCCGCGGCTCGGCGTGGTGCTGCCGAGCGACTATACGATCGTCACCTCGCGCATCGCCTTCATCGCGCGTCAGGCCCGGTCGCCGGCAAGCGCCAAGCTGTTCCTCGATTTCCTGCTGTCGCGGCGCGGCCAGAGCCTGCTCGCCGCGCGCAGCCTGTGGCCGGTGCGCGCCGACGTGCCGGCGCGGCGGCTGCCCGCGGCGCAGGCGCGCCCGATCCGCGTCGGGCCGCAACTCCTCGTCCCCCTCGACCGCATCACCCGCCAGCGCTTCCTGCGCGACTGGCGCGCGACCCTTGCCGGAGCTTCCACCCCATGATCCTGCGTACCGGAGCTGCCCTGCTGGCGCTCGTCGCCGCCACCCCCGCGCTCGCCCAGACGCCGACGCAGGCCGAGCTTGCCGAATTGGTGCGCGCGCAGGCGGCCGAGATCGCCGCGCTGCGCGCCCGGCTCGATCGGATCGAGGGCCAGCAGGCGCTCGCCGCCGCGCCGGCCCCGGCGCCCGCCCCCGCGCAGACGCCGCCGCCACAGGTCGCGCAGGCGGCGCCGCCACAGGTCCGCCGCACGGTGCCGTTCGCGCCGCAGCTGGTGCCGCCCGGCCCGGCCGACCGCGACGTCGCACAGGCGACCGCGGCACGCGACAATCCGTCGGGCGTGACCACCGAATGGGGCGCCGGCCTGCCCGTCTTCCACTCGGCGGACGGCGTCTACACGTTCAAGCCGCGCGGGCGCATCCTCGCCGACGTCAGCAGCACATTCGGTTCCAGATCGGACACGCGCAACCTCACCACCACCGGGATGCGCGCGCTGCGCCTCGGGCTGGAGGGCGGCGTCGGCGCCCATTTCTTCTATCAGATGGAAGCCGATTTTTCGGAGAACGAGGTCGACGTCGTCACCGCCTTCATGGGCTGGCGCAACCGGATCGCGCCGGGAATCGATTACGACGTGCGCGCCGGCCATCTGTTCAACGATCGCAGCTTCGAGGGCTCGACCGGATCGGATTCGACGCCGTTCCTCGAACGCACGACGGTCGCCACCGCGATCATCCCGCAGCGCGGCTTCTACGGTATCGGCATCATGCCGCGCCTGTTCTGGAAGACCGGCCACGCCTCGCTGACCGTCACCGGCGACCGCGTCGACGGCACGCAGGCGGTGAGCGACGGCCGCACCGTGCTGGGCCGCGCGCACTGGAACCCGGTCAAGACCGACGACACGGTGATGCACGTCGGCATCTGGGGCTTCGACGAGAGCCTGTCGTCCGCGGCGACGACGCTGACCCGCAACACGGTGATCGGCGGCCGCTTCAACGGCGCCCTGCGCGTCTCGACCGGCACCTTGCTCGGCGGCACCGGCACCACCGGCTATGGCGTCGAGCTGGGCGGCTATCGCGGGCCCTTGTGGGTGATGGGCGAGGCTGGGCGGCGCAATGCGCGGCTGGACGGCGGCCGGTCCGATTTCGTCAGCAAGGCGTGGAGCCTGTCGGGCGGCTTCTTCATCACCGGCGACCTGCCGCCGTACAATCCGCGGCTCGGCAGTTTCGGCCAGCCCAAGGTCAAGCGGCCGACTTTCGACGGGGGTCCCGGCGCGATCGAGCTGACCGGCCGCTATGAGAGTCTCGACTATACCGATCTCGTCACCGGCGGCGAGGGATGGGCGGGGAGTCTCGGCGTGAACTGGTATCTCAACAGCTTCACGCGCGTACAGGTCAACGCCATCCATTGGGACACCGACAATCGCAGCGGCGCCGTCACCGGCGCCGATTCCGGCGAGACCGTCAGCGCCCGCGTTGCCGTCACCTTCTGATCTTTCCAAGGAACATGCCCATGGATCTGGCGCTGCTCGGCTTCCTGATGGTGGCCACCTTCATGACGCTCATCATGACCAAGCGGATGACCCCGCTGGTCGCGCTGATCGTCATCCCGACGATCTTCGGCGTGATCGCCGGCCAGGCGGCCGGGCTCGGCGACATGATGATCGACGGCATCAAGAATCTCGCGCCAACCGGCGTGATGCTGCTGTTCGCGATCCTGTTCTTCTCGACGATGACCGATACCGGCCTGTTCGATCCTTTGGTCGGCCGGTTGATCCGGCTGGTGCACGGCGATCCGACGCGCATCCTGCTCGGCACCGTCGTGCTGTGCGCGCTGGTCAGCCTCGATGGCGACGGCTCGACCACCTATATCATCACGATCGCCGCGCTGCTGCCGCTCTACAAGCGCTACGACATGAACCGGCTGTATCTGTGCTGCCTGTTGATGGCGACCAGCGGCATCATGAACCTCACCCCCTGGGGCGGCCCGACCGCGCGCGCGGCGAGTGCGCTCAAGCTCGATCCGGCGACGCTGTTCCTGCCGCTGATCCCCGGGATGATCGCCGGCCTCGCCAGCCTGCTCGCGCTGGCCGTGTGGTTCGGCCGCAAGGAGCGCGCCCGCATCGGTGCGGTGCAGGCACGCGAGGAGGCGGAGTTCACCGGCATGGCGGTGTCGCAATATCCCGAGGCGCGCCGGCCGAAACTGATCTGGTTCAACGGCCTGCTCGTCGTCACGCTGCTCACCCTGCTCGTCTGGGGGCTGCTGCCGCTGTCGGTGCTGATGATGATCGCCTTCGCGATCGCGATGATCGTCAACTATCCCGGCGTCGCCGAACAGAAGGAGCGGATCGCCGCACATGCCGGCAACGTGCTGTCGGTGGTGTCGCTGATCTTCGCGGCAGGCATCTTCACCGGTATCCTCGGCGGCACCGGCATGGTCGAGGCGATGAGCAAGGAAGTCGTCGGCATGATCCCGCCGGTGATGGGGCCGTATATGGCGCCGATCACCGCGTTGCTCAGCCTGCCCTTCACCTTCTTCATCTCCAACGACGCCTTCTATTTCGGCATGCTGCCGATCCTCGCCGAGGCGGGCGCGCATTACGGCGTCTCGCCGATGGCGATCGCGCGCGCCTCGCTGATGGGCCAGCCGGTGCATCTGCTCAGCCCGCTGGTGCCGTCGACGTATCTGCTCGTTAGCCTCGCCGGCGTCGACCTCGCCGACCACCAGCGGTTTACGCTGCTGCCCGCCGCGATGGTGTGCGCGGTGATGACACTGGTCGGGATGATCGCACTCGCCTTTCCGTTCGTCGCCGGGTGAACCGCGACGCCGCCTTGATCGCGCTGCGCTTCGCCGCGGCCTTGCTCACCTTCCGCCGCCCGCAACCCTCGGAGACCCCATGGACCGAACGCGCCTGCCCCTGATGCTGCTGCCCGCGATGGGCTGCGACGGGCGCCTGTGGGCGCGCCAGATCATGGACCTTGCTGATATCGCCGAGCCCGACTTCGGCGATCTGTCGCAGGATGCGACGATCGGCGCGATGGCGGCGCGGGTGCTCGCCGCGATGCCGCCGCGTGGCGCCGTCGCCGGGGTCAGCCTCGGCGGCTATGTCGCGCTGGAGATGGTGCGCCAGGCGCCCGACCGGATCACCCGCATCGCCTTGTTCGGCACCCGCGCCTCGATGGAGCCGCGCGCGCGCACCGTCGCCGACCAGGGCCTGATCGCCACCGCGCCGCATGCCGATCCGCAGCTCTCGGCGATCGTCAGCGGTCCGGCGCTGGCGATGGCGGAACGGCTCGGCCCGGCGGTCTTCGCGCGGCAGCAGGCGGCGCTGCTCGCCCGCCCCGACATCGCCGAGGCGATTCGAGCGATCCACGTGCCGACGCTGGTCGCGGTCGGCGACCGCGACCGGATCTGCACGCCCGACGACGCGCGTGCACTCGCCGAGGCGATTCCCGGCGCGCGTCTGCACGTGCTGCGCGGCTGCGGTCATCTCTCGCCGATGGAGCGGCCCGGCGAGGTGACGACGCTGCTGCGCCGCTGGCTGCGGGCGGGATAGGGGCGGGGTGGGCGCTGCGCGACCCGGCGTTCGTGCCGGTGCGCTGCGCTTTCCGGCCGCGGCGGATGCCGGGGTCGGAAAATGGTGCCCAGAAGAGGACTCGAACCTCCACGACCTTGCGATCGCCAGCACCTGAAGCTGGTGCGTCTACCAATTCCGCCATCTGGGCACGGGGTAGGCGGCGGCCTTTAGGGGGCGGTCGCCGCGCTTGTCAACACGGGTTTCGCCGGGCAAGGGGCGAAACATCAGCACAGCGACGAAAAAATGAGGCCCGGGCGATGAAAGACAAGCTGGTTACGATCTTCGGCGGCGGCGGATTCGTCGGCCGCTATGTGGTGCAGGCGCTGCTCCGCGGCGGCGCGCGGGTGCGCGTCGCCGAGCGCGATCCGCGGCATGCGTGGTTTCTCAAACCCTTGGGCGGTCTTGGCCAGACGCAGTTCGTCGCCGCCGACGTGACATTGCCCGAAACGGTCAGCCGCGCGGTGCAGGGCGCCGATGCGGTGATCAACATGGTCGGGCTGCTCGCCGGCGATTTCGAGCGCGTCCATGTCGGCGGTGCGCGCAACGTCGCCGAGGCCGCCGCGGCGGCCGGGGTCGCGACGCTGGTCCATATGTCGGCGATCGGCGCCGATTCGTCGGCGCCCTCGGCCTATGGCAGCAGCAAGGGCCGCGGCGAGGAGGCGGTCCGTGCCGCCTTCCCGAACGCCGCGATCATCCGCCCGTCGATCGTCTTCGGTCGCGAGGACCAGTTCATCAACCGCTTCGCCGGCATGATCGGCAAGGCCCCGGTGGTGCCGGTGCTGCGCGCGCCGGTGAAGTTCCAGCCGGTGTTCGCGGCCGATGTCGGCGATGCGATGGCGGCGGCGACCGAGGCACGCTTCGCCGGCCAGACGTTCGAGCTCGGCGGCCCCGACGTGATGACGATGGGCGAGATCATCCGCTGGATCGCCAGGACGATCGGCCGCAGCCCGTCGATCGTCGAACTGCCCGATGCGGCCGGCGCGCTGCTCGCCAGCCTGCCGTTCGCGCCGATCACCAAGGACCAGTGGCTGATGCTCCAGCGCGACAACGTCGTCGCGCCGGGGGCGTCGGGGCTGGAGGCGCTCGGCGTCGACCCGACCCCGCTGCAGGCGGTCGCGCCCGAATGGCTCGTTCGCTTCCGCCGCACCGGCCGGTTCGGTCGTCGCGCCGAAACCCTCGCCGCTTAAGGACGTTTCATGGACCTGCTCACCGTCATCCTCCTCGGCATCGTCGAGGGGGTCACCGAATTCCTGCCCGTCTCCTCGACCGGCCATCTGATCCTCGCCGGCACCCTGCTCGGCGTGCAGGACCAGGCGACCGCGACCTTCGACATCGTGATCCAATTGGGCGCGATCCTCGCAGTGATCGTCCTATACTGGCGGCGCTTCTGGGACGTGGCGGTGGGCCTCGTCGGCGGCCAGCCCAAATCCTGGGCGTTCGTGCGCAATATCGCGCTCGGCTTCCTGCCCGCCGCGGCGATCGGCGTACTCGTCTACAAGGCGGTCAAGGCGTTGCTCGAAAGCCCGACAGTGGTCGCGGTCGCGCTGATCGTCGGCGGCATCGCGATCCTCGTGATCGAGCGGCTGGTGAAACAGGCGCGGATCGAATCGGTCGAGGCGATGCCGTGGAGCACCGCGCTCGGCGTCGGCGTCGTCCAGTGTCTCGCGATGATCCCGGGCGTCAGCCGGTCGGGAGCGACGATCATGGGCGCGCTCAGCCTCGGCGTCGATCGGCGCGCGGCGGCGGAATTCTCCTTCTTCCTCGCCATCCCGACCATGCTCGCGGCCTCGGGCTACGACCTGCTCAAATCGGGCGCGACCCTGGGGCAGGGCGAGTGGCTCAGCATCGCGATCGGCTTCGTCGTCTCGTTCGTCGTCGCTTTGGTGGTGATCCGCTGGTTCGTCGGCATCGTCAGCCGTCACGGTTTTGCACCGTTCGCTTGGTATCGGATCGTCATCGGCGCGGTGGCTCTGGTCGCCCTTCAACTGCGATAGGTCCGCATCGACACCAATTTTGCGATTGCCGGGCCAGTCCATCCTGCAAAGGGGTCGTTACGGCGCTATATTAGGCCATTAGTGCTGACGTATCGGTCAATTTATGCGTGACACAGCGCTTCTTCCTGCGTAGCGACGCGGGAAGGAGGCCCCATGGCGCACGATTCCATGCTCAAGTTCGTCGGCCGTCAGCAGGCCTATCCCGCGAAGCGGGCACCCCAGGCGCGTGCCGAGGACTTCGCCGAGATCGCCGCGCGCTATGCAGCGCCGGCGGCGGAGGATCAGGCGGGGCGCTGCTCGCAATGCGGCGTGCCTTATTGCTCGGTGCACTGTCCGCTGCACAACCACATCCCCGACTGGCTCCGGCTGACCGCCGAGGGGCGGCTGCGCGAGGCGTACGAGCTATCGAACAGCACCTCGACCATGCCCGAGATCTGCGGCCGCATCTGCCCGCAGGACCGTTTGTGCGAGGGCAATTGCGTGATCGAATTCACCGGCCATGGCGCGGTGACGATCGGCTCGGTCGAGAAGTTCATCACCGACACCGCCTGGGAAGAGGGTTGGGTCGAGCCGCTGGTGCCGGGGCCGGCGCGCGGGCAGTCGGTGGCGGTGATCGGCGCCGGTCCGGCCGGACTGACCGCGGCGGAATATCTGCGCGGCCATGGCTATGAAGTCCATGTCTACGACCGGCACGATCGCGCCGGCGGGCTGCTGACCTATGGCATCCCCGGCTTCAAGCTCGAGAAGCCTGTCGTCATGCGCCGGGTCGACCGGCTCAAGGCGGGCGGCATCGTCTTTCACGAAGGCTTCGGCGTCGGCGAACAGGCGAGCCTCGACGATCTGCGCCGCGAGCATGACGCGGTGCTGATCGCGACCGGCGTCTACAAGGCGCGCGCGCTCGACGTCGCGGGCGGTGACGACGGCCGCGTGGTGGCGGCGCTCGATTTCCTGATCGCGTCGAACCGCAAGGGCTTCGGCGATGCGGTGCCGGCGTTCGACGAGGGCGGGCTCGATGCGGCGGGCAAGCACGTCGTCGTGATCGGTGGCGGCGATACCGCGATGGACTGCGTCCGCACCGCGATCCGCCAGGGCGCGGCGTCGGTGAAATGCCTCTATCGCCGCGATCGCAAGAACATGCCGGGCAGCCAGCGCGAGGTCACCAACGCCGAGGAGGAGGGCGCCGAATTCGTCTGGCTCTCCGCCCCGGCGGCGTTCGACAGCGACGGCACGGTGCGCGCGCGCAAGATGCGTCTGGGCGCGCCCGATGCGAGCGGTCGCCGCGCGCCGGAAGCCGATCCGAGCGGCGACTTCACGCTGAAGGCCGATCTGGTCATCAAGGCGCTGGGCTTCGACGCCGAGGACCTGCCGGCGCTGTTCGGCGCGCCTGAACTCGGTGTCAGCCGCTGGGGGACGGTGCTGGTCGACGGCAAGACGCTGATGACCAGCCTCGACGGCGTGTTCGCGGCGGGCGACATCGTGCGCGGGGCGTCGCTGGTGGTCTGGGCGATCCGCGACGGCCGCGACGTGGCGGCGACGATGCACAAATGGCTCAAGGCGAAGGCAAAGGCGGGAAAGGTCGCGGCGTGAGACTAAAGCAGCGCGATATCGACGCGATCCGTCTGGCGGCGCGCACGACGTTCGGCGATACCGCGTCCGTCAGCCTGTTTGGCAGCCGCCTGCGCGACGATCTGCGGGGAGGCGACATCGACCTGTTGATCGAAGCCGATCCCAGCGTCGAGGCGGAGTGGCGGAGGGTCGGTGCCTTTCGCGACCTGCTGTTCCGGCATATCGACGAGCAGAAGGTCGATGTCGTCCTGATCGAGCGGGGCCGCGCGCCATCGGCCTTCGCCCGCCTCGTCCAGCCCCAGGCGAGGCCGTTGCCATGACGACCGAGGATCTGATCAAGGCGGCAGCCGCGCGTTGCGACCGGATCATCGCCGGGTTCGATGACCTTCGGCCGATCCTGACCCCGGTGCTGCCGATCATTGGCGACGATCCGTCGCAACTGCCGCTGATCGAACGGATCGCCAGCATCGCGCTGCTGAAACGGTACGAGCAGCTACAGGATATGTTGGGCCGCCTCTTTCGAGCGTACCTGACTTGGGAGCTGGAAGATGTCCGGGCGATGACCCGGCGCGATCAGGCCAATCAGCTTGAAAAGCTGGGTATTGTCGAGGACGCCGACGATTGGATCGGTGCGGCCGAACTGCGCAACCGGTTGGTTCACGAATATCCCATCGACGAAGCCGAGCAGGTTGATCGGGTAAACGACACCTGGACTGCTTCGTCCGGCCTTATCCAGGCTTATGTCACTTTGCGAGCGAGGCTCGCCGAACAGGGTCTCATACCATGACTGACCAGCGCGCCTATCTCGCCGAACACGGCATGTACCGTCCCGACAGCGAGGGCGATGCCTGCGGCGTTGGCCTCGTCGCCGCCACCGACGGGCGTGCGTCGCGGCGCGTCGTCCAGTCGGCGGTCGATGCGCTGAAGGCGGTGTGGCACCGCGGCGCGGTCGATGCCGACGGCAAGACCGGGGACGGCGCCGGCATCCATATCGACCTGCCGCACCGCTTCTTCGACGATGCGGTCGTCGCGAGCGGCCACAAGGTGCTGCCCAACCGGCTCGCGGTCGGCATGATCTTCCTGCCGCGCACCGATCTCGGCGCGCAGGAGAATTGCCGCACGATCGTCGAGAGCGCGATCATTGAGGCGGGCTATACGATTTACGGCTGGCGGCAGGTGCCGGTCGACGTGTCGGTGATCGGCCTCAAGGCGCAGACGACGCGGCCCGAGATCGAGCAGATCATGATCGCCGGCCCGTTGCCCGACGACGTCTCCGCCGCCGAGTTCGAGAAGAACCTGTATCTCGTCCGCCGCCGCATCGAGAAGCGCGTCATCGCCGCGCAGATCCAGGGCTTCTACGTCTGCTCGCTGTCGTGCCGGTCGATCGTCTACAAGGGGCTGTTCCTCGCCGAGAGCCTGTCGGTCTTCTATCCCGATCTGCAGGATCAGCGCTTCGAATCGCGCGTCGCGATCTTCCATCAGCGCTATTCGACCAACACCTTCCCGCAATGGTGGCTGGCGCAGCCGTTCCGCTGCCTCGCGCACAATGGCGAGATCAACACGATCCGCGGCAACAAGAACTGGATGCTCAGCCACGAGATCCGCATGGCGAGCCTCGCGTTCGGCGACAATTCCGAGGACATCAAGCCGGTGATCCCGGCGGGCGCATCCGACACCGCCGCGCTCGACGCGGTGTTCGAGGCGATCTGCCGCTCGGGCCGCGACGCGCCGACCGCCAAGCTGATGCTCGTCCCCGAGGCGACCGGCGCAGACACGCCGCCCGATCACGCCGCGATGTATAACTATCTCGCCTCGGTGATGGAGCCGTGGGACGGCCCCGCCGCGCTGGCGATGACCGACGGCCGCTGGGCGGTGGCGGGCGTCGACCGCAACGCGCTGCGGCCGCTGCGCTATACGCAGACCTCGGACGGGCTGCTGATCGTCGGCTCGGAGACCGGCATGGTCGTTGTCCCCGAATCGACCGTCGTCGCCAAGGGCCGGCTCGGGCCGGGCCAGATGATCGCGGTCGACCTCGACGCAGGCCGGGTGCTCGGCGACCGCGAGGTCAAGGACCGGATCGCCGCGGAGCACGATTATCCCGCGATGATCGGCGAATTCCACACGCTCGACGACCTTCCCGAGGTCGCCGAGGCGATGGTCCGTTTCGATCGGCCCGCGCTCGCGCGGCGGCAGGTCGCCGCCGGCCAGACGCTGGAGGATATGGAGCTGATCCTGTCGCCGATGGTCGAGACCGCGAAGGAGGCGATCGGCTCGATGGGCGACGATACCCCGCTCGCCGTCATCAGCGACAAGCCGCGTCTCATCAGCCAGTTCTTCCGCCAGAATTTCAGCCAGGTCACCAACCCGCCGATCGATCCGCTGCGCGAGCGCTACGTCATGTCGCTGCGCACCCGGTTCGGCAATCTCGCCAATATCCTCGACACCGAGGATCAGCGCGACCGCGTGCTGGTGCTCGATTCGCCGGTGCTCACCGGCCAGCATTGGGCGCGGCTGAAGGCGCATTTCGCGCGCACCGCGACCGAGATCGACTGCACCTTCGACGCCGAGGGCGGCCCCGAAAAGCTGCGCGCCGCGATCCAGCGCATCCGCAACGAGGCGGAGCAGGCGGTGCGGCAGGGCAAGAGCGAGCTGTTTCTCACCGACGAGCACGTCTCCGAAGATCGGATCGCGATCGCCGGCGTGCTGGCGGCGGCGGCGGTGCACACGCATCTCGTCCGCCGGGGCCTGCGCTCCTATGCCTCGATCAACGTCCGCTCGGCGGAATGTCTCGACACGCATTATTACGCGGTGCTGATCGGCGTCGGCGCGACGACGGTGAACGCCTATCTCGCCGAGGCGGCGATCGTTGACCGGCAGGCGCGCGGCCTGTTCGGCGACTTGTCCTTGGACGAATGCCTCAAGCGCCATCGCCATGCGATCGAGGAGGGGCTGCTCAAGATCATGAGCAAGATGGGGATCGCGGTGATCTCCTCCTATCGCGGCGGCTATAATTTCGAGGCGGTCGGCCTCTCGCGCAGCCTCGTCAATGACCTGTTCCCCGGCATGCCCGCCAAGATTTCGGGCGAGGGCTATAATTCGCTGCACCACAGCGCACTCGTCCGCCACGAACTGGCCTGGGACGAGGGCGTGGCGAAGTTGCCGATCGGCGGCTTCTACCGCCAGCGCCACACCGGCGAGACTCACGCCTATTCGGCGCAGCTCATGCATCTGTTGCAGACCGCGGTGTCGACCGACAGCTATACCAGCTATCTGCAGTTCAGCCGCGGCGTCGCCGATCTGCCGCCGGTCTATCTGCGCGACCTGCTCCAGTTCAATTTCCCGAGCGAAGGCGTGCCGGTCGATCAGGTCGAGGCGATCACCGAGATCCGCAAGCGCTTCGTCACCCCGGGCATGTCGCTGGGCGCGCTCAGCCCCGAGGCGCACGAGACGCTGGCGATCGCGATGAACCGCATCGGCGCCAAGGCGGTGTCGGGCGAGGGCGGCGAGGATACCAAGCGCTTCAAGCCCTATGAGAATGGCGACAACGCCAATTCGACGATCAAGCAGATCGCGAGCGGCCGGTTCGGCGTCACCGCCGAATATCTCAACGCCTGCGAGGAGATCGAGATCAAGGTCGCGCAGGGCGCCAAGCCCGGCGAGGGCGGCCAGCTGCCCGGGTTCAAGGTCACCGAGTTCATCGCCAAGCTACGCCATGCGACGCCGGGCGTGACGCTGATCTCGCCGCCGCCACACCACGACATCTATTCGATCGAGGATCTCGCGCAGCTCATCTACGATCTCAAGCAGATCAATCCGCGCGCGCGGATCTGCGTCAAGCTCGTCAGCTCATCGGGGATCGGCACCGTCGCCGCCGGCGTCGCCAAGGCGCATGCAGACGTCATCCTGATCGCCGGCCATGTCGGCGGCACCGGTGCCTCGCCCCAGACCAGCGTCAAATATGCCGGCACGCCGTGGGAGATGGGCCTCAGCGAGGTCAACCAGGTGCTGACCCTCAACGGCCTGCGCGGCCGGGTGCGGCTGCGCACCGACGGCGGGCTCAAGACCGGGCGCGACATCGTCATCGCCGCGATCCTCGGCGCCGAGGAATATGGTATCGGCACGCTCAGCCTCGTCGCGATGGGCTGCATCATGGTGCGCCAGTGCCATAGCAACACCTGCCCGGTCGGCGTCTGCACGCAGGATCAGGCGTTGCGCGACAAGTTCGTCGGCACGCCCGAGAAGGTCATCAACCTGATGACCTTCATCGCCGAGGAGGTGCGCGACATCCTCGCCCGGCTCGGCGTCAGGAGCCTCGACGAGGTGATCGGCCGCACCGAATTCCTGCGGCAGGTCAGCCGCGGCGCCGAGCATCTTGACGACCTCGACCTCAACCCGATCCTCGCCAAGGTCGATGCGACCGACGCAGAGCGCCGCTTCTCGCTGTCGACCTTCCGCAACGAGGTGCCGGACAGTCTCGACGCGCAGATCATCAAGGATGCCGCGGCGGTGTTCAGCCGCGGCGAGAAGATGCAGCTCACCTATTCGGTGCGCAACACGCATCGCGCGGTCGGCACGCGGCTGTCGAGCGAGGTCACCCGCCGTTTCGGGATGAGCAAGCTCGCCGACGGCCATGTCACCGTCCGGCTGCGCGGGAGCGCCGGGCAGAGCCTCGGGGCCTTCATGTGCAAGGGCATCACGCTCGAAGTGTTCGGCGACGCCAACGATTATGTCGGAAAGGGCCTTTCGGGCGGCATCATCGTGCTCCGCCCCGCGGTATCCTCGCCATTGGCGAGTCAGGACAATACGATCCTCGGCAACACCGTGCTCTATGGCGCGACCTCGGGAACGTTGCTCGCCGCGGGGCAGGCGGGCGAGCGGTTCGCGGTGCGCAATTCGGGCGCGACCGTGGTGGTCGAGGGCTGCGGCGCCAACGGCTGCGAATATATGACCGGCGGCGTCGCGGTGCTGCTCGGCCGCGTCGGGCAGAATTTCGGCGCGGGCATGACTGGCGGCATGGCCTTCGTCTACGATCCCGACGGCGAGTTCGCGCAGCGCGCCAATCCGGAGAATATCGTCTGGCAGCGGCTCGCCTCGGCGCATTGGGAGGGCGTGCTGCGCGACCTCGTCGAGCGGCATGCCAATGCGACGGACAGCAAATGGTCGAAGGGTCTGCTCGCCGACTGGGAGCGGATCGCCGGCGATTTCTGGCAGGTCGTGCCGAAGGAGATGCTGTCGCGGCAGACCTATCCGCTGGACGATTCGGTGGAGCTGGTCGCGGCGGAGTGACGGATCAGAGCGCGGACCGGATATCGGTCCGCGCGAAATCCTCGCCTTTGTAGAGCAACGGCGCGTCGAGCGCCTTGGCGATCGCATAGACCATGCAGTCGCCGAAATTCAGCCGGGCCGGCCGGCCGCCGAAGCGCTGCAGTGCGTCGACCGCAATGGGAAGATGAGCTTCCGTCCATGGCACGACCTGAATGGAAGGCGCCGCGAGCAATGTATCTGCCCGTAACATATAGTCGGCCCCGAACCGGCGATACAGGACCGACCGTAGCTCCAGGATCGTCGGTGCAGATACGATGATCGTGGCGCTGTCCCTCAATGCCTCGGCGTAAACCATCGCATCCGGTTCGTTGAGGATGATCGCAGCGAAAGCGGATGTGTCCGCGACGATCATTGAGGAAGGCCATTCTCGTCGTATAGGATCTCGCGATAGGGACGCGGATCGAGAACCGGCGCTGCCTCGAACGCGGCCTGCACTTCATGGACTCGTCGCATGAAGTCTTCCTTGCGCTCTTGTTCGCGATCGCGGGCCAGTTCATTGCCCACGGCCAATCCGATCGCATCGGTCAGCGACAACCCGCGACTGGCCGCCAGTTGTCGGATCGCCCGTTCGTGGCCGTCATGCTTGATGTTGATGCCCATCGGACCGCTTTCTAGAAAACGTGACGTCTGATTTATAGAAACGATGGGCCAAACGCAACGGCTTCACCTGCGGTGTAGGAATGCCCTACAGGGGCCGTATGTGGCAGCTTTACCAATTCCCGCTTTGTCCGTTCAGCCGCAAGGTGCGCCTGCTGCTCGGCGAGAAGGGCATCGGCTATGAGCTGGTGCGCGAATCGCCGTGGGACCGGCGCGACGAGTTCATGGACATGAACCCCGCCGGCGAAACGCCGGTGATGGTCGACGCGTCCCGCCCCGGTGCGCCGCTGATCGATTCGATGGCGATCTGCGAATATTTTGAGGAGACGGTCGACAAGGCGGCGACGATCAACGGCACCGCCGCCAATCGCGCCGAGATCCGCCGGCTGGTCAGCTGGTTCGACACGCATTTCTATCGCGACGTCACCGGGCCGCTGCTCCACGAGCGCGTCGTCAAGCGGCTCGCGCACCGCGCCGCGCCCGATGCCAAGGGGCTGCGCGAGGCGATGAAGGCGGCGGTCAGCCATCTCGACTACACCGATTATCTGCTCGATCACCGCAACTGGCTGGGCGGCGCGACCCTGAGCCTCGCCGATCTCGCCGCGGCGGCGCAGATCTCGGTCGCCGACTATCTCGGCGGCATCGACTGGAAGGGCCACGACCAGACCGCGCGCTGGTATCGCGGCTTCAAGAGCAGGCCGAGCTTCCGGCCGTTGCTGTCGGAGCGGATGGAGATGATCGGACCACCGGCGCATTACGACAATGTCGACTTCTGAGCCGATCGCCTTCGCCGATTTCGAACGGGTTGACATCCGCGTCGGCACGATCGTCGCCGCCGAGCCCTTTCCGGAGGCGCGCAAGCCGGCGATCAAGCTGCGCATCGATTTCGGCGACGCGATCGGGGTGAAGAAATCCTCGGCGCAGATCACCGACCATTACACGCCCGAGGCGCTCGTCGGCAGGCAGGTCGCGGCGGTGGTCAATTTCCCGCCGCGCCAGATCGGCCCGTTCATGTCCGAGGTGCTGACGCTCGGCTTCCCCGATGCGGACGGCAAGGTGGTGCTGATCGGCCGAGCCTCGCAGTCCCGAACGGCGGCAAGCTGTTCTGACCGGCGCGTGGTGCTCGCGCGCGCCTCACGCACCGCCGTCCCGCGCCAGCAAGTCCAGCGTCGCCGGATCGCGCTCGCCGCCGTAGAAGCGTGTCAGCGCCGCCTCGAACGGCGCGGGATCGTCCGCGACCGCGGCGAACAGCGTCAGCGACGAGCGCAGCTTGAGCGAGTCGATCTCGCCGAAGATCGCGATGGCGGTGCCGGGTGCGGTGGTCACCGTCTGCGTCGCCTCGATCAGCCGCGGGCCGAGCAGCGGATGCGCAAGATAGGCGCGCGCCTCCGCCGCGTCGCGGATCGCGTAGAAACGCGCGGTCTCGCTGCGCCCGAGGCCGGCGATCTGCGGTAAGATGAACCACATCCAGTGGCTGGTCTTGCGGCCGCGGCGCAATTCGGCGAGCGCCTGATCGTGGACGAGCGCCTGGGCGGAGAGGAAACGGTCGAGAGCTTGCGTCATATCGCAGGCAACCGCCGGGGCGCTTGCCGCGTTCCACGACAATGCGCGCTCTCTGCCTTGCTCCGCTCCTGCTGCTCGCCGCCTGCGGCAGTGGCCAAAAGTCCAACGGTGCGGACAATGCCGCGGCACGCTTCGTGCCGCCGGCGACGCAGCCGCCCAAGCCACTGCCGGGGCAGGAGCACAGCAATCCGATCACCGCCTATGTCGGCAAATATCCGGGCGATACGGTCGCCGGGGTCGGCTTCTACGACCGGACCGAGGTGTCGCGCGCGCTGATCGATGCGATCGGCGACGACACGTTGCGCCATCGCTTCACCTCGCACGACGCGGTCAGCGTGCCGATCTTCCAGACCAAGGACGGGCGCATCGCCGCGCATGGCTGCGAAGCGCACAATTGCGACGGCAAGGACTGGACCTTCCTCGTCGCCCCCGACGGGACGCGCGGCGAGGCCTGTTACCACGATGGCGAGACGATGGGCGCGACCAGCCGCTGGTATGCCGCCGGCAGTCCGCCGAAATCCCGTCCCGGCGATTGCCCCCAGGAGTAAGCGATGCTCGAACATGTTCCTGCCTGGCTCGGCCAGGCGCTGAGCGGCGTCCGCGCCGGCGCCGACAAGCTGGCGATCGCCCGGCCCGAACTCGGCACGGCGTTTCCCGCACTCGATCTCACCAGCCCGGCGTTCGCCGATGGCGCGCGATTGCCCGACCGGTTCACCGCGGATGGCGAGGGCGTATCGCCGCCGCTGACCTGGGGCGCCGCGCCGGCGGGCACCGCGCTGTTCGCGCTGCTGGTCGAGGATGCCGATGCGCCGGCGCCGCAGCCGCTCGTCCATGCGGTGATATGGGGGATCGCCGCGGATGCTGGGCGCCTCGAAGAGGGCGCGATCGTCGGCGATGGTGCCGGATCGCCCGACCGCGATGTCGGGCGCAATTCCTACCTGCGCGAGGGCTGGTTGCCGCCCGATCCGCCGACCGGCCACGGTGCGCATCGCTACGTCTTCCAGCTGTTCGCGCTCGGCCCGGATGTCGGGGCGCCGGGCGAGACGCCGGGTCGCACCGCGATTATCGAGGCGATGGCGGGGCATGTGCTCGCCGCCGGGGTGTTGACCGCAACCTATGGTCGCGGCGAGGCGGCGGCGGTCGGCCCGGTCGGGGCCGCCGCGCCCGCCTGAATCATCATGCGATCGGCGTGACCGGCACCGCGGCGCTGATTGCGACGGCGGCGAAGGCGAGGGCAGCGACGACCGAGAAAGCGGTGCGCTGGGCGAGTTCGAGGCGGAGAAACATGGTGTTGGTCCCTTTGCTGATCGGGGCGAACCGTTCGCCGCCGATGCCAGGGACTTTGCAGCCATCGTGCCAGAACCGAAAAACGGCTGATTTCTGCCGAATACTGTAGTGAGGTGCGATGCGCTTGGGAAATCCCGCCAGCCGCATCTGCAGTTTACGCCAAGATCAGGCGGCGCAGACCCGGTCGCGGCCTTCGGCCTTGGCCGTGTAGAGCAGGCGGTCGGCGCGATCGAAGGCATCGGTGAGCGTCTCACCGGCATGGACCGCGGTCACGCCGATCGACACCGTCACCTGCCCCAGCGGACGGTCGCTCTCGCGCAGGCGGAAGCGCTTCACCGAGATCGCGTCGCGCACGTCGTCGAGCCGCGCCGCCGCATCCGCCAGCGCGACGCCGTGCAGCAGAACCGCAAATTCCTCGCCGCCGTGCCTGACGACGAGATGATCGCCGCACGCATCGGCGAGCGTCCGCGCCACCGCGCTGAGTACGCGGTCGCCGATCGGATGGCCGTGGACGTCGTTGATCCGCTTGAACCGGTCGATGTCGCACACCGCGAGGCAGAAGGGGCCGTCATGCTCGCGCCGTACCGCGAACGCCTCGTCGAACGCGCGGCGGTTGGGCAGGCCGGTCAGCGGATCGCGCCGCGCGGTGTCGTTCGCCTCCGCCAGCTTGGCGCGCAATGCCTCGGCCTCGTCGGTCGCCTTGGCCAGCCGCATCTCCGCCTCGCGGATGCGCGTCAGCATCGCGCCGGTGATCCGGGCGATCTCGTCCAGCCCCGCGGCGGCGGGGATGGCCGGCGTATTGTGGCGGATCGCCGCCGCGCTCTGCGCAAGATCGCGACCGAAGCCGCGCGTCTCGTCCTGCATCTCGCGCATCATCGTCGCGAAACCGTCGACCTGCGCCTGCGTCTTCGCCACCAAAACGGCGGCATCGTCGTCACGTGCATCGGGTTCGCCCTGCCGCCTGTCGGCCTGCGACTCGACGGCGGCGCCGCCGGTGCTCACCGTCCCGCCCAGCGCTTCGATATCGGTGCGGCTGAGCCGGATGCCGCCGTCGGTCAGCCGGCGCACCGCCTGGGCGATGGCGCCATGCGGATCGGCGATGACGTCATAGGCGAAGCTGTAATGCGTCGGTTCCGGCGACAGGCCGTGATCCGCCAGGAAGTGGCCGATCTGCCCGAACAGATCGACCTTTCCGTCCTTCCTCGCTGCAATCCCGCGCATGCCCCACCCTTCGTTCGCAAGCACTTATAAATACTATTACTTAGCGTAGGGTTTCGAAAAGATCAGGAATGGTGAAGCTTGCGCACCGCGGCGAGCGTCAGCGCCACGTGCTGCGCCGGGTTCATGTCGTCGTGGACGAACGCGACGCGGCCGTCGGATGCGATGACGTAGCTGGTCCGCTTGGTCAGCGCGCGCCCGCCGCCGTTGAGCGCGACGTCATAGCCCTTGATGACGTTCGGCCCGGCGCTGGCGACCGCGAACTTGCCCGCGCATTTCTCCGCAGAGAAGCGCTGGAGCGTCGGTACGTCGTCCGCCGACATGCCGATCACCGTCGCGCCTGCCTTCTGGAAGTCGGGAATCGCCTCGGCGAAGGCATGCGCCTCGGCATTGCAGCCGCCGGTGAACGCCGCCGGGAAGAAATACAGCACCACCGGCCCCTTCTTGAGCTGCTGTGCCAGGTCGACCCCGACCACCTGCCCGGCGACCGCCCCGCGGGTGGAGAAGGTCGGCGCCTTGGCACCGACCGGCAGCCCGGCGAGCGCGGGGGTGGCGATCAGGGCGACGGCGGCAATGGCGGCGGGGAACAGGCGCATGGGATATCCTCTCGACTTTCGTGCACTCTAGCGTGGCGCGGGGCGGCGCGATAGGGCTGGCCCATGCCGATCACCGCCGCCGATATCCAGCTCGCCAGCCGCCTCGCCGACGCCGCTGGCGACGCGATCCGTCCCTACTTCCGCGCCGAGCATGGCGTCGAATTCAAGGACGATCATTCCCCCGTCACCCGTGCCGACCGCGAGGCGGAGGCGGCGATGCGCAAATTGCTCGATGCCGAGGCGGCGGGCGACGGCGTGATCGGCGAGGAATATGGCGAGAAGACCGGCGTGACGGGGCGGCAATGGGTGCTCGACCCCATCGACGGCACGCGCAGCTTCACCGTCGGTCGCGCGATCTTCGGCACGCTGATCGCGTTGGTCGAGGACGGCTGGCCGCTGCTCGGCATCATCGACCAGCCGGTGCAGCGCGAACGCTGGCTCGGCGTCGCCGGCCGCCCGACGACGTTCAACGGCCGGCCGACGCGCACGCGGACCTGTCCGCAGCTCGAAGGCGCGGTGCTCGCCACCACCAGCCCGCATCTGTTCGCCGAGGACGACGTTCCGCATTACATGGCGCTCGTCGCCGCCGCCTCGGGCGGCCATACGCGGCAGGGGCCGGTCTATGGCGGCGACTGCTACAATTACGGGCTGCTGGCGAGCGGGCAGCTCGACATCGTCGTCGAATCGGGGCTGCAATTGTACGATTTCGCCGCGCTGGTGCCGGTGGTCGAGGGCGCGGGCGGGCGCATGTGCGACTGGAACGGCGACCCGCTGACCTCGGCGAGCGCCGGCCACGTCCTCGCGATCGGCGATCCGGCGCGCACCGACGACGTGCTCGAGGCGATCCGCACGACCGCGGGGCATGACCACGGTCATTGAGGGAATCCCATACCCCACTCCGTCATCCCCGCGCAGGCGGGGATCCATACACGCTGACGTAGCGGCTTAAAGGGGGACCCGCGCGTCTGGATCCCCGCCTACGCGGGGATGACAATGGGGTCAGAAAATCCCCAGAAACTTCTTTCGCTGGCTCTTCTTCTCGCCGTTCGTCTTCTTGCCGTCCTCGTCCTTCGCCGTCGTGCCGTGGCCGACGTCGTCGCGCGGTTGCCCCTTCGTAGTCCGCTGCGCCTGCGCCGTCGCGCCAGACAGCACCGGCCCGCACGCCGCCGACTTGGCATCGCCGACGTCGACGAACGCCAGCACCCCCGCCAGCGGCGTCGCGACCAGCGCGAGCCCCAGCCCCGCGCCCGCGCGCCCGAGCAACTGGTCGCTGATGACATTGAGCTTCGGTGCCGCGAAATAGCCGCCGACGCCGACCGGCGACTGGCCCGAGAACAGGCTGAACTTCTTGCCGTCCGCACGGAAGGCGAGATCGACCGCCTCGGTCCTGAAGCTGAACCCGCCGCGGCCGACGATGACGTTCTTTGTCGTGTCGATCAGGATCGGGTCCGCCGCGGCGACGCCGTTGCGCACGGTGAAGCCGATCAGCCCGCAATTCACCTCGACCGGCTTCTTCAGCTTGTCCTCGAACATCTTCTGCACGAACGTGCCGAGATCGAGCTCGGCGAGCTGGACGTTGCGTGTCCACAATTGGCCCTGCGGCATGACGAAGGCGATCCGCCCTCGCGCGGTGCCGAGCGAATCGTGGATCGAATCGCCGCGCCCCTCGAGCTGGATGCGTCCCTTGATCGTCCCCGTCGTCCCCGCCTCGGCGACGCCATAGCCGGCGAGCAATTTGCCCATCGGCGTCGGCGACAGGCGGATGTCATAGGTGTCGCGCGCCGGCCGCTGGCGCGTGTCGAACACCACGTCGGCGGCGACGTTGCCGCGCGCCATCGCCATCGTCAGCGGCGACAGCGCCAGCCGGCCGCGCTCGAGATCGAGCGTCATGTCGATGTCGCTGATCGGCAGGTTGCGCGAGCGCACCCGCGCGATCGTCCATTTCAGATCGGCGTCGAAGCGCTGCATCGTCGCGATCGGCAGCGCCGCCTCAGGCAGGATGCGCTGCGGCGCGGCACCGGTGGCGCGCGCGGCGGCGAGCGCGCCCTTGGTCGCGACGATATCGGGATTGTAGCCGATGAACGGCGCGGCATCGATGATGTCGAGCGTCTTGGTCGATAGCTGCGAATCGAGATGCAGCCGCTCGCCGTTGGTGATCTTGAGCGTGCCGGCGACGTCGCTTGCCCCGACCACGCCGCTCATGCGGGTGAAATTATAGACCTGCCCCTGCTGCACCAGTTGTGCCTTGAGCCGGTAGGTGCGCGTATTGGGAATGGCGACGCCGATGATGCCGAGCAGTTCGGACAGGTTGCGGCCGCGCGCGCGTGTCTGCAACGGCACGCCTTCGATCGCCGCGATCGACGGCAAGGTACCCGAGACGTCCAGCACGTTGTGCGCCGCCCACGCCCGCATCACGAGCTCGTTGCGACCGCGGTTGACTGTCGCGTCGGGAGCGAGCAGCCGCGCAGTGACGCGGAACGGCGTGCCGCGCACCAGTCCGTCGCCCTCGACGCCGACCGCGCGGCCGATCCGCGCATCGGTCGAGCGGATATCGTCGACCTTGAGGTCGGCGAGCAACTGCATGCGCGGGTCGCGATAGCGCACGCTCGTGCCGCGCACCGTCGCGGTGTCGATGCGCGGGAAGTCGAGCGGCTTGCCGCCCTTCTTGTCGCTGAACGTCCAGGTGTTGGCGGTATGCGCGCGGTTCCATTCGAGATCGACCGCGCCGTCGGTGAGGTCGAGCCAGTAGAAATGCCGCTTGCCCCACAACAGCGACAGCGGCGCGATCCGCGTGTCGATGCGCGCCGCCTGGAACAGATAGGGCCGCGTCGCCCAGTCCGGATTGGCGATCGTCATCTGCTCGGCGACGAACTTGATGCGGAACGGCGCGAAATAGAGCTGGAAATCGCCCGCGACGCGCACCGGCCGGTGCGTCTGGCCGCCGACGAATCGCTCGAACGGATGGCGCAGGAAACGGCCCTTGGTGATATAGAGCACCAGCCAGATCGCGACGATCAGCCCGACCAGCGCCAGCGCCACGTTGCGGACGATCCGCCAGACGCGGCGGCGCCGCGGAGCGACCGCAGCGGGAGGGGGCGGCGGCGCGGCAGCCGGTTCCGGAGCGGGGGGCGGCATATCCATCGCCGCCTGAATCGCGCCAGCGCTCGTTCCGGTTCCGCATCGGTTGCGTTTCCTCGCGGGGTCGGCTAGGGGCCCCGCTTCCCGAGCGAGGCGCTACAGGACTGCCCGGCCATCAAGGGCTGCCGCGGCGGTTCATGCCATGCTCACAGCGAAAGGACCAAAATGCCCAAGCTCAAGACCAAGAGTGGCGTCAAGAAGCGCTTCAAGCTGACCGCCAGCGGCCTGCTGAAGCACGGCGTCGCCGGCAAGCGCCACCGCCTGATCAGCCACAACAGCAAGTACATCCGCCAGAACCGCGGCACCAAGGTGCTGTCGAAGGCCGACACCGCGACGGTGAAGGCCTGGGCGCCGTACGGCCTCAAGTAAGGACATCAGGACATGGCACGCGTCAAACGTGGTGTAACCACCCGCGCCAAGCACAAGAGGATTCTTGAGCAGGCCAAGGGCTATTACGGCCGCCGCAAGAACACCATCCGTATCGCCCGTCAGGCCGTCGAAAAGGCCGGGCAGTACGCCTATCGCGACCGCAAGGTCAAAAAGCGGACCTTCCGCGGCCTGTGGATCCAGCGCATCAACGCCGGCGTCCGCGCCGAGGGTCTGACCTATTCGCAGTTCATGCACGGCCTCAAGCTCGCCGGCGTCCAGCTCGACCGCAAGGTCCTGGCCGACATCGCGATGCACGAGAGCGCCGCATTCAGCGCGATCATCGCCCAGGCGAAGGCCGCGCTGCCGCAGGCCGCGTAAGCGCCTGTTGCTTTGCGAGAATCGGGGCGCCGGTGGGACACCACCGGCGCCCTTTTTCGTTTTCGGGCCATTCGCTCTCCCAATTGTCATCCCCGCGTAGCCGGGGATCCATAAACGCTGACGTCGATGCTGGAGGCGCAACACCTGCGCGTCTGGATCCCCGCCTCCGCGGGGATGACAATGATGGGGCGGGGAACAGAAGGCTCCCTTCTTGCGGGAAGGAGAAAAGCGGATGGAATGGCAGCCCTGCGTCTACATCCTCGCCAGTCGCCTACACGGCACGCTCTACGTCGGCGTCACCTCGAACCTGATCGGACGGCTGATCCAGCATCGTGAAGGATTGATCCCGGGGTTCACCTCCCGCTACGGCGTGCATCGTCTGGTCTGGTACGATGTGGCGGACACGATGGAAGCTGCTATCCATCGCGAGAAGCAGCTCAAGCGATGGAACCGCGACTGGAAGCTGCGGCTCATCGAAGAGCATAATCCCGACTGGGATGATCTGGCGCTCGGCCTCGGCCTGCCGCCTGTGAAAGAGAGCGATACGTGACCGAAGACCTCGATACCCTGCGCAACCATCTGCTGACCGCGATTCCCGCCGCGGCGAGCGCCGACGCGCTCGAAGCGCTCCGCGTCGAGGCGCTCGGCAAGCAGGGCAGCGTCTCGCAACTGCTCAAGACGCTCGGCAAGATGAGCCCCGAGCAGCGGCAGACGGAAGGACCGCGGATCAATGGCCTGCGCGAGGCCGTCGCCGAGGCGATCGCCACCCGCAAGGCGAGCCTCGACCGCGCCGCGCTCGACGCGCGGCTTGCCGGCGAGACGCTCGACATGACGCTGCCCGCCGAGCCGCCGCTCGCCGGCACCGTCCATCCGGTCAGCCAGGTGATGGACGAACTTGCCGAAATCTTTGCCGACCTCGGCTTCGCGGTCGCCACCGGGCCGGAGATCGAGGACGACTGGCACAATTTCACCGCGCTCAACATTCCCGAGACGCATCCGGCACGCGCGATGCACGACACCTTCTACTTCCCCGACGGCGACGCGGGCGAGAAGCGGATGCTGCTGCGCACGCATACCTCGCCGGTGCAGATCCGCACGATGCTGCAACAGCAGCCGCCGATCCGCATCATTGCGCCCGGCCGCACCTATCGCTCGGACAGCGACGCGACGCACACGCCGATGTTCCATCAGGTCGAGGGGCTGGTGATCGACAAGGGGATCACGCTCGGCCATCTCAAATGGACGCTGGAGACCTTCCTCAAGGCGTTCTTCGAGCGCGACGATATCGTCCTGCGCCTGCGCCCGAGCTATTTCCCCTTCACCGAACCCTCGGCGGAGGTCGACGTCGGCTATACGATCGAGAAGGGCAAGCGCGTCATCGGCGGTTCTGGCGGCGGCTGGATGGAGGTGCTCGGCTCCGGCATGGTCCACCCCAAGGTGATCGCGTCGTGCGGGCTCGATCCCGAGGAATGGCAGGGCTTCGCCTTCGGCTGCGGCATCGACCGGCTGGCGATGCTCAAATACGGCATGGACGACCTGCGGCCGTTCTTCGACGGCGATATCCGCTGGCTGAAACATTACGGCTTCTCGGCGCTCGACGTGCCGACGCTGTCGGGCGGTGTCGGCGCAGGCGCGTGACGCCGTCCCCGATCGGATGCGCATGATGGCGGATGCAGGGGGTCGGTACGAACCGCCCGCATCCATGGGTCCCGGCGGTCGCCGGGATGACGAAGGTCTGGAATCGATATGAAATTCACTTTGTCCTGGCTCCGCGAGCATCTCGACACCGACGCCGCGCTCGACACGATCGTCGACACGCTGACCCGCATCGGGCTGGAGGTGGAGGGCGTCCACAATCCCGGCGATGCGCTGAAGGCGTTCCGCGTGGCGAAAGTGCTCAGCGCCGAACGCCATCCGCAGGCGGACAAATTGCAGGTGCTGTCGGTCGATGCCGGCGACGGTCCGTTGCAGGTCGTGTGCGGCGCGCCCAATGCGCGTGCCGGGCTGGTGGGCGTGTTCGGCGCGCCGGGCGCCTATGTCCCCGGGCTCGACGTGACGCTCAAGGTCGCGGCGATCCGCGGCGTCGAATCGAACGGCATGATGTGCTCGACCCGCGAGCTGGAACTCGGCGAGGATCACGACGGCATCATCGAGCTGCCCGCCGATGCGCCGGTCGGCACGCCTTTCCCCGATTACGCCGGGCTCAACGACGCGGTGATCGACATCAGCGTCACCCCCAACCGCCAGGACTGCATGGGCGTGCGCGGCATCGCGCGCGATCTCGCCGCGGCGGGGCTGGGGACGCTCAAGCCGCTCGCCGTCCCGTCTTCCCCCGTTCGCCGTGAGCCTGTCGAAGCGCAGGCCGCGCGCGCAGGGGCTTCGACCGGCTCAGCCCGAACGGATGGGGTGAGCGCGGTGGCGGGCGAGGGCGAGGCCCCCGACGTGCGCACCGACGATCGCGACGGCTGCCCTGCTTTCTATGCGCAAAATGTCAGCGGCGTGACCAACGGCGAATCGCCCGACTGGCTGCGCCGGCGCCTCACCGCGATCGGGCAGAAGCCGATCAGCGCCTTGGTCGACATCACCAATTACGTGTCGATCGACCTTGGCCGGCCGCTCCACGTCTACGACCGCGCCAAGCTCTCCGGCGGGCTCGTTGCGCGCAAGGCGCGGGACGGCGAGCAGCTCGTCGCGCTCAACGGCAAGACCTATACGCTCGATGCGACGATGACCGTCATCGCCGACGCAGCCCAAGTCCACGATATCGCCGGCATCATGGGCGGCGAGCATTCGGGCGTCTCCGCCGAAACGAGCGACGTGCTGATCGAATGCGCCTATTTCGATCCCGACCATATCGCGCGCACCGGCCAGAAGCTGCTGCTGACCAGCGACGCGCGCCAGCGCTTCGAGCGCGGCGTCGACCCGGCGTTCCTCGACGACGGCCTCGCCATCGCGACGCGGCTGGTGCTCGACCTGTGCGGCGGCACGCCCTCGCCCGTCACCCGCGCCGGCGAACCGCCGCTGACCCCGCGCGTCTATGCCTATGACCCCGCGAAAGCGGAGACCTTGGGCGGCCTCGCCGTGCCTGCCGATCGCCAGCGTGCGATCCTCGCATCGCTCGGCTTCGCCGTCGCCGACGACTGGCAGGTCACCGTGCCGACGTGGCGCCGCGATATCGACGGTGCCGCCGACCTCGTCGAGGAGGTGATCCGTATCGAGGGGATCGACAAGGTCGCGCCCGTGCCGCTGCCGCGCGTCCCCGGCGTGGCCAAGCCGACCGCCACCCCCGAGCAGAAGCTCGAACGCCGCGTCCGTCGCGCCGCCGCCGCGCGCGGTCTCGACGAGGCGGTGACGTGGAGCTTCCTGTCGGAGGCGCAGGCGGCCCCGTTCGGCGGCGGCGCGTGGACGCTCGCCAATCCGATCAGCGAGGACTTAAAGGTGATGCGGCCGTCGCTGCTCCCCGGCCTGCTGTCGGCGACCGAGCGCAATCTCAAACGCGGCATCACCGCGGTGCGGCTGTTCGAGATCGGCCGCCGCTATCTCGCCGAGGCCGAACATGCGACGCTAGGCCTCGTCCTCGCCGGCAACCGTCGCGAGCGCGGCTGGCGCGAGGGCAAGGCGGCGGGCTTCGACGCCTATGACGCGAAGGCGGAGGCGCTGGCGCTGCTCGCTGCGGCGGGCGCGCCGGTCGACAATCTGCAGGTGATGGGCGAGGCGGGCGACGCTTGGCATCCGGGACAGAGCGGCACGCTGCGGCTCGGGCCGAAGACGGTGCTGGCGCGCTTCGGCATGCTGCATCCCAGTTTGCTCAAGGCGTTCGACCTCGACGGCGCGGTGGCGGCGGTGGAGCTGTATCTCGACGCGCTGCCTTCGAAGCGCGCATCAGGTTTCATGCGTCCGGCCTTCGCGCCGCCGGCGCTGCAATCGGTCCGCCGCGATTTCGCCTTCCTCGTGCCGGCCGAGGTGAGCGCCGACGCGCTGGTCCGCGCGGTGCGCAGCGCCGACAAGGCGGCGATCGTGGCGGCACGTGTGTTCGACGTGTTCACCGGCGCGGGTGTGGAAGAAGGCAAGAAGTCGGTCGCGGTCGAGGTGACGCTGCAACCGACCGACAAGAGCTTTACCGACGAGGCGCTGAAGGCGGTGGCGGACAAGGTCGTCGCCGCCGCGGCGAAGCAGGGCGCGGTGCTGCGGGGGTAATCATTCCTCCCTCGCTTTAGCGGGGGAGGGGGACCATTCGCGAAGCGAATGGTGGAGGGGGCGTTGCCGCATACGGCCAAGTCCGCCGTATCCTCCCCCTCCGTCAGGCCTTCGCCCTGCCACCTCCCCCTGGCGGGGGAGGAATAAAGGATATCTCGTACTCCTTCGTCACCCCGGACTAGTTCCGGGGTCCACTCTGCGGCGGGGAGACTTGCTGGAGGCGCGAGCGTGAGCCTGCGGAACGGTGGACCCCAGAACGAGTCCGGGGTGACGGGTCTTATGCGGTTTCGTTCCGAACCTCAGCGCGGCGCAGTACCGTGCGGTAAACGCCCTCACACCTTGGTCGAGTAGATCATTCGCCCCGGCCCAAGCTGCTCGAACACCTGCGCGAGGTCGCTTTCGCCGACCGCGAAACAGCCCTGGCTGCGGCCGAGCATGCCGTGCGTGCGCAGCATGTCGCGGTTGGCATACCAGGCCGAATGGACCACGATCGCGCGCGCCAGCGCATTGTCGTTGGTCGCGTCCAGCCCCATCAGCCGCTGCGAGCGGCCGTGCTTGCCGACGTAATAATCCGCGGTGACGAACGCGCCTTCCGACGAGGCGTTGGAATTGGGCTCGTTCGAGAAACGCTTGAGGAAACCGGTATGCGCCGGGTCCGAGCCGCTGCCGTGCGCGACGAGGAACGACTGGCTGCGCCCCGAGACGAGATCGACGAGATGGAAGCGCGCTTCCGACGACGGCGCCGCCATGTCGGCGATCGCGATCCGGTCGCGCTGCGGGATGCGGCGACCGTGCTGGCTCAGTGCGGCGAGCGCCTGGCGCATCAGGTCGGGGCGGACGACGCGCGACGAGGTGATCGGTCGCGCCGCCACCATCGCCCGCGGAGCGGGAACGGGCGGTTCGGTCATCGGCCGCAGATCGCGCTGGGTGAGGCGACGCGGCGTCGCCGACAGCGTGCCGGGCAGTGCCAGCGTCGCCGCGAGCACGAGCCCGTTCTTCAGCAGAGCCCGTCGGTCGCGTGCGCTATCATGCTCAGTATGCATCAAAATTTCAAAAGCCCCGGTCAATCCCGCTAACAGTCATATAGCAGCAACGGACTTAATTTTCGCCCACCGCACCCCCCGATCGGCGTTCTGGTTGCACGGTTGGCCGCGAGCGGCCCTCGATTGGTCCCGAATCGGGTTCGGCACGATCCGCGGAGTCGCGCGTTGAGCCGGCAGAAGGGGGAAGCGAAAGGACGACGACAAAATGAAGCATTGGCTCATCATGGCGGGCGCCGCCGTTACCCTCGCCATCGCACCGGCTCCGGCCTTCGCCGCCGCCGCCACCGATGCGCTCGCGCCCGAGGTGACCACGCTCGCTCCCAACAAATTCCTGTGGAACGACGATGCCACGCTCGGCCCGGTCAGCATCGTCATCTCGATCCCCGACCAGAAGGCCTATGTCTATCGCGGCGAGATCCTGATCGGCGCGTCGACCGTTTCGACCGGCAAGGACGGCAAGGACACGCCGCTCGGCACCTTCCCGATCCTGCAGAAGTCGGAGGTGCACAAGAGCAACATCTACGACAGCGCACCGATGCCGTTCATGCAGCGGCTGACCTGGGACGGCGTCGCGATCCACGCCGGGATGAATCCCGGCTTCCCCGCCTCGCACGGCTGCATCCGCGTGCCGACCGCTTTCGCCAGGAACCTGTTCGGCGTGACCAGCAAGGGCACGCCGGTGCTGGTCACCGACGCCTCCGCCGCCGAAGGCTGGGTGCCGCCGACCGCGGCGGATGCGGCGCCGCTCGACCCGATGGCGCCCTGACGGACGGGCGGTTGCGATCGCGCCGCGGCTGACGCACAAGGCCGCGCATGACCGACCTCGTCACCATCCGCTCGATCGCGCTGACCGCGCAGATCAACCCGCTCGGCGCCGAGCTGACGCATCTGCGCGACGCCGGCGGGCGCGAGTTGATGACCGATGCCGATCCGGCCTTCTGGACCGGGCATGCGCCGATCCTCTTCCCGGTCATCGGCATGCCGTTCGAGGAGACGATCCGCGTCGACGGCACCGCTTATCCGATGAAGAAGCACGGCTTCGCCCGACGCTCGCTGTTCGAGGTGATCGAGGCGGCGGAGGATCGCGTCACCTTCGCGCTGACCGACAGTGCCGAGACGCGCGCGGCCTATCCGTTCGCCTTCCGTCTCGAACTGACCTACCGGATCGAGGGCGCGACCCTGTCGATCGAGGCGCGGATCGCCAATCCGGCGGACGCGCCGCTGCCGGCGAGCTTCGGCTTCCATCCCGCCTTCGCGTGGCCGCTGCCTTATGGCGAGGATCGCGCCGCGCACCGCATCCAGTTCGACGCCGACGAGCCCGACGCATTGCGCACCATCGCCGCCGACGGCACGATCGCCGAAACGCGCCGCCCGTCGCCGCTCGCCGGCCGCGAACTGGCGCTGCGCGACGATCTGTTCACCGAGGACGCGCTGGTGTGGGACCATATCCGCTCGCAGGGCGTGACCTATGGCGCGGCAAACGGGCCGCAATTGCGCGTCGCTTTCCCCGACACGCCGATGCTCGGCGTCTGGACCAAGCCCGGCGCTGCCTATGTCTGCGTCGAGCCGTGGCACGGTATCGCCGATCCCGAGGGCTATACGGGTGAGTATCGTGACAAGCCCGGCGTGTTCGAAGTGCCGGCCGGCGGCGAGAAGCGGATTGAAATGAGCGTGACGCTGAAGGGGTGACGGGATCTTCCCGACATGTGTCATCCCCGCGCAGGCGGGGATCCATACGCGCGGACGTCGCGACTCTATCCGGACCCTGCGCGTCTGGATCCCCGCCTTCGCGGGGATGACGGAGGGGAGGGGGGCATCCCCAACCCCTCTGTCCTCCACGCCCTACATCTGGCAAAGCGCCGCGACGACACGCCTCTTCCGCAGTCGGCCGCCCGCAAGCGTGCCGAACCGGGTGGGGCGCTGCCGACCCCGACGCTCCGTCACCTCCACCTTCCGCGACCCGCGCCCGGGTCGCCCGCCAGCCGGATACTGCCAGTGACCTCCCCCCGCCGCACCTTCGCGATCATCTCCCACCCCGACGCGGGCAAGACCACGCTGACCGAAAAGCTGCTCTATTTCGGCGGTGCGATCCATCTCGCCGGCGAGGTCAAGGCACGCGGCCAGAATCGCCGCGCGCGCTCGGACTGGATGAAGATCGAACAGCAGCGCGGCATTTCGGTTACCTCGTCGGTGATGACGTTCGAGCGAGAGGGCATCACCTTCAACCTGCTCGACACGCCGGGCCACGAGGATTTCAGCGAGGACACCTATCGCACACTGACCGCGGTCGATTCGGCGGTGATGGTGATCGACGCCGCCAAGGGCATCGAGCCGCAGACGCGCAAATTGTTTGAGGTCTGCCGCCTGCGCTCGGTGCCGATCATCACCTTCGTCAACAAGGTCGATCGCGAAGGGCGCCCGATCTTCGAACTGCTCGACGAGATCGCCGACATGCTCGCACTGGACGTCGCGCCGATGAGCTGGCCGGTCGGCATGGGCGGCGAGTTCGAGGGCGTGCTCGACCTCGTCACCAACACGATCAGCCGCCCCGAAGGCGACAGCCGCGCCTTCCTCGGCAAGACCGAGGCCGACCCGACGCTGTCCGAGCGCTGGGCGGAGGAGATCGAGCTGGCGCAGGCGGGCTATCCCGAATTCGACGCCGAGGCCTATCGCAACGGCGACCTGACCCCGGTCTATTTCGGCTCGGCGCTCAAGGATTTCGGTGTCGCCGAGCTGATCGGCGCGCTCGCCGAACATGCGCCGCCGCCGCGCGCGCAGCCGGCCGAGCCCGCCCCCGTCTCGCCCGACAATGACGAGGTGACCGGCTTCGTCTTCAAGGTGCAGGCGAACATGGACCCCAATCACCGCGACCGCATCGCGTTCATGCGATTGTGTTCGGGGACGTTCAAGCGCGGCATGAAGCTGACGCCGACGGGCCACGGCAAGCCGATCGCGGTGCATTCGCCGATCCTGTTCTTCGCGCAGAATCGCGAGCTTGCCGACGAGGCCTTCCCCGGCGACATCATCGGCATCCCCAACCATGGCACGCTGCGCGTCGGCGATACGCTGTCGGAGCGTGCCGACGTGCGCTTCACCGGCCTGCCCAATTTCGCGCCCGAGATCCTGCGCCGCGTCCAGCTCAAGGACCCGACCAAGACCAAGCAACTCCGCAAGGCGCTCGACGATATGGCCGAGGAGGGCGTGACGCAGGTCTTCTATCCCGAGATCGGCTCGAACTGGATCATCGGCGTCGTCGGGCAGCTGCAGCTCGAGGTGCTGCTCAGCCGACTCGATGCGGAATATAAGGTCGCGGCGGGGCTGGAGCCGGCGCCGTTCGAGACGGCGCGCTGGGTCTCGGCGGAGAACCCGGCCGATCTGAAGGACTTCATGGATCTCAACCGGTCGGCGATGGCCAAGGATCGCGACGGCAATCCGGTCTTCCTCGCCAAGAGCGCCTGGGAGGTCAATTACATCGCCGACCGCTACAGCAAGGTCCGCTTCGCCGCGACGCGCGAGCGCTAGGCGGGATCGACATGCGGGGCTTGGGTTCTCCTGCTATTGCATATGATCGATCGGGGTGTTGCTACGGCCCATCCCCCGTCATGCCGGACCTGATCCGGCATCCCGCTCCTTCGAACCGACCAGAGAAGCGGGACCCCGGCGCAAGGCCGGGGTGACGGAAGGAATTTGGAAACTCGTCCGAGCCAGTCAGACGCTCATCTGGACGCGCCTGCCGTCTTCCAAACCTCTGCCGTCACCTTGGAACAAGCCGAGACATCTGCGAAAGCCCTCGAATGCTCCTGCCAACGCAGGAGCACTGCGCTGATCCACTGGTGATGCGGACCTTCGCAGAGGTTTCGAACATATTTTGGGGTGACGAACATGAGGTGGAAAATCGATAGGACCTCATCACCGCAGTCACCCGCGATTGCGCTGCACTGACGGAGAGGGTTTCACCAGACATAGGGCAGGGGGCAGCTACGGCCGCCTCGCACTCCGCTTCATCCGACCGGTCAGGTGGTATCGTCGTCCTGTGTCAGCGCACGGCCGAGATCGTCGCGGATCGCGCGCAACGCGGCAAATATGTCGGGCGCCCTATCGCCGGGGCCAGTTTCCGGCGGGGCGGATTGGGCCAGCACCTGCTGGACGCCGCGGACGGTATAGCCCTGCGCGTTGAGCAACGCATCGATACGCCGCACCAAGGCGACGTCTGCGGGTCGGTAATAGCGACGGTTTCCGGCACGCGTGACTGGGCGCAGCTGCGGGAAACGCGTTTCCCAATAGCGCAGGACATGCTGCGGGAGGCCTGTCGCCTCCGACACTTCCCCGGTCGTCCTGAACGCTCCGCTCGCCTTGGGCGTGCCGGAGACCTTGCGGCTCAGCTGGAGGTGACGATGCGTTCGCGCATCATCTGGCTGGCGCGGAAGGTCAGCACCCGTCGCGGCGCGATCGGCACTTCGACGCCGGTCTTCGGATTGCGACCGATCCGCTCGCCCTTGTCGCGCAGGACGAAGGTGCCAAAGCCCGAAATCTTGACGTTCTCACCCCGCGCGAGCGCCTCGCACATTTCGGTCAGAATCTGTTCCACGATCTTCGCCGACTCGGTCCGCGACAATCCAATCTGACGGTGCAGGGCTTCCGAAAGGTCCGCCCTCGTCAGTGTTCCAACAGTAGTCATCAACACGCTCGCCCCACTCCATCTGCTAGGATGCCCGCGTATAATGTTACACGATAGCAGACGTGTCCGAAAGTGACTTTGTTGTCAGGTTCCCGGCAAGGCCGGAAAAACGAACGAATTGCTGTCAGAAGCGGACGACCGCGGCGCCCCAGGTGAAGCCGCCGCCCATCGCCTCGAGCACGACGATCTCGCCCTGGCGGACCCGGCCGTCGCGCACCGCGACGTCGAGCGCGAGCGGCACCGAGGCCGCCGAGGTGTTGGCGTGGCGATCGACGGTGACGACGATCTTGTCGGGCGACAGGCCGAGCTTGCGACTGGTCGCGTCGAGGATGCGGGCATTGGCCTGATGCGGCACCACCCAGTCGACATCCGCCGAGGTCAGCCCGGCGATGACCAATGTCTCTTCCAGCACCGCGGCGAGATTGACGACGGCGTGGCGGAACACCTCGCGCCCCTTCATCCGCAGCTTGCCGACGGTGCCGGTGGTCGACGGGCC
Organism: Sphingomonas sp. GW821-FHT04B01; assembly: GCF_059420425.1. Taxonomy (NCBI): domain Bacteria; kingdom Pseudomonadati; phylum Pseudomonadota; class Alphaproteobacteria; order Sphingomonadales; family Sphingomonadaceae; genus Sphingomonas; species Sphingomonas sp. GW821-FHT04B01. The sequence continues at coordinate 280,213 of NZ_JBWKTR010000005.1, forward strand.
GCCGTCGACGTAGAGCAGATCGTTGTGGCGGCCGTCGGCGTGGAGCTTGGTGGCGAGGATGCCGCGGCCGCTTTCCGCATCGCTCTCCTGCCCTTCGAGCACGATCGCGCCGGCGCCGTCGCCGAACAGCACCGCGGTGGTGCGATCCTCCCAGTCGAGGATGCGGCTGAACGTCTCGGCGCCGATCACCAGAGCGCGGCGATGCACACCGGTGCGCAGCATCGAATCGGCGACCTGCACCGCATAGAGGAAGCCCGAACAGACCGCGGCGACGTCGAAGGCGACGCAATCGTCGATGCCGAGCATCGCCTGCACCTTAGTGGCGGTCGCCGGAAAGGTCTGGTCGGGGGTGGCGGTGGCGAGGACGATCAGGTCGATGTCGGCGGCGGCGGCGCCGGCCGAATTGAGCGCGGCGCGGCAGGCGTCGGCGGCGAGCGTCGCGGTCGTCTCGTGCGGACCGGCAATGTGGCGGAAGCGGATGCCGGTGCGCTCGACGATCCAGGCGTCGCTGGTGTCGAGCTGCTGTTCCAGATCGGCGTTGGACACGCGCCGCTCGGGCAGCGCCGAGCCGGTGCCGAGGACGACCGAACGGATCATGCGGCTTTCTTCTCGAAATTGCCGAGATCGTCGGCGATGCGGCGGGTCAGGTCGGCGCGGACCATCTTGGCGGCATTGCCGATCGCGGTGGCGACGCCGCGCTCGTTGGCGCTGCCGTGGCTCTTCACGACGATGCCGTTGAGGCCGAGGAAGACCGCGCCATTGTGATTGTTGGGATCGAGGTGATCGCGCAGCAGCTCGGTTGCCGGACGCGAGATCAGGAAGCCGACCTTCGAGCGGACCGACGAGCTGAACGCGCGCTTGAGCAGGTCGGCGACGAAGCGCGCGGTGCCCTCGGCGGTCTTGAGCGCGATATTGCCGGCGAAGCCGTCGCAGACGATCACGTCGTGATTGCCGCGGGCGAGCTGGTTGCCCTCGACGAAGCCGGTGAAGGTCAGCGGCAGATGCGTCTGCCCTTTCAGCACCGCGGCGGCATCGCGGATCTCGTCGGTGCCCTTCTGGTCCTCGCTGCCGATGTTGAGCAGCGCGACACGGGGGCTGTCGAGATCCATGATCGTCCGCGCGTAGGCGGCACCCATGACGGCGAACTGGACGAGGTTGCGCGCATCCACCTCGGTATTGGCACCGAGATCGAGCATCACGACGTCATTGTCGCCGAGCGTCGGCAAGGGCGCGGCGAGCGCCGGCCGGTCGATGCCGGGCAGGGTGCGCAACGCGAGCTTGGCCATCGCCATCAGCGCGCCGGTATTGCCCGACGAGACGGCGGCGCCGGCACGACCCTGTTTCACCAGATCGATGGCGATACCCATCGAGGTCGTCTTGGCGCGGCGGATCGCCTGGCTCGGCTTGTCGCTCGAACCGACGGTCTCGGGGGCGTGGACGATCTCGCTATGCTGGCTGAGGTTGGGATGGCTCTTCAGCTCTTCCGCAACCTTGGCCTCGTCGCCCACCAGGAAGAAGCGCATGCCTTCATACCGCCGGCGGGCGGCAGCCACGCCGGCGAGCATGACCGCCAGCCCCTCGTCGCCGCCCATCGCATCGACGGCGATCCAGGAAGTGTCGGGCATGTTCAGCGCTTATCCGGATGGGAGGGGAGGGGCTCAGCCCTCGACCGAGACGATCTCGCGGCCGTTATAGTGGCCGCAAGCGGTGCACAGATTGTGCGGACGCTTGAGCTCGCCACAGTTCGGGCACTCCTGGAACGATTCGATGCTGAGCGAATCGTGGCTGCGACGCATGCCGCGCTTGGAGGGAGAGGTCTTTCGCTTAGGGACGGCCATTTCGGCACCTTGTTCTAGAAATCGGCTTACGGAAAACCGATGAGCCCGACGGGCCGCCCGGGCAACCGACGAAACGCCGGCCGCTGGACGCCACCGACAACCGGACGCATCGCGAAGCGGGGGCCTATAGCGAATTTCCGCACCGGCGCAAGCTTCGGCGCACCGCACCCTCGAGATCCGGCTGTGTCTCCGCCGCCACAGGCTCCACCCATTCTGGTCCGATTTCGCTCCGACTGCTGTTGCTAAGTGCCCGAAAGGTATAACAACTCGCTCAACCGTCAAAGAACGGCAGACGTATTTAGGGGAGACATGATGCGCACCGACCATGTTGGTATTCGCGCCCTGCTGCTCGCAGGTGCCGCGACCTTGCCTTTCGCCGCCGCGGCACAGACGGTGCCGGGCGATCAGCCCACCACGCAGGGCGCCACCCAGACGGACACGCAGGCCGGTACGCCTGCCGCCACGACGGCCCCGGCCGAAGCGAACGACGATCTCCAGGATATCGTCGTCACCGGCCAGACCACCCGCGACCGCCCGCTGATCACCTCGTCCGCCGACATCACCTATGCGACGCGTGAGGCGATCGACCGGCGCGCGCCGCGCTCGACCGCGGATATGCTCGAACTAGTCCCGGGCATTTTCGTCGAGGCGACCGCGGGCGAATCGTCGAACAATTATTCCGTCCGCGGCCTGCAGGGCGGCGGCCAGCGCTTCGTCCAGCTCGAGGAAGACGGCATGCCGATCCTCTATGGCGGCGGCGGTGCCGACTTCTTCTTCCAGCAGGATCTGACGATCGATCGGCTAGAGGCGGTCAAGGGCGGTTCGTCGGGCGTGCTGACCGTCAACGGCGCCGGCGCGACGATCAATTTCATTTCCAAGCGCCCGAATTTCAAGGAATTCGAGGGCGCGGTCCGTCTCACCGGCTTCAACTACGGGCTCAAGCGCGCGGATTTCTATTATTCGGCGCCGCTCGCCGACAATCTGGCGTTCAACTTCGGCGGCTATGTGCAAAGCAGCCCCGGCGTGCGCCGCAACCCGTTCGACTATGCCGGCTATCGGATCAAGGGCGCACTCGAATACCGGCTGCCCGGTGGCGGATCGATTCGCCTGTCCGGCCGCCGCGGCGACATCGAGACCGCTTATTACGCGTCGGCGCCGTATCGCTACGACAATGGCGACCCCGCCAGCATTCCCGGCTTCAACATCCAGAAGGACAATATCGGCGGCGACGCCTTCACCTCGATCAACGTGCCGGTATCGACCTTCGCGCATCCCAGCGGCTACCGGCCGTTCCGCTATCGCGACGGCATCCGCTCGCTCTACAACCAGGCGCGGCTCGATATCGACGTGCCGGTGTCGGAGACGATCAGCCTGTTCGCGCGCTCGCGCTACATCGATTACAAATACGATTTTAACGGCCTGTTCCCGGGGTCGGGGACGGGCAACGCGGGCCTCGCCAGCGCGGTCGACTATCTGACCCCCGATCCGGCACGCTCGCCGATCATCGACGTGCTGCGTGCCGGCTTCGCCGCTTTCCCCGCCACCACCCGTTTCGGCATCCGCAACCTGCGCACCGGCGTGGTGCTCGGCTCGGACCAGACCGCGGCGCTCAACGCGCTCAACGGCAACGGCTTCCTCCAGCGCACGACGCTCAACCACGATGCCGTCCACGGCAAGGATTTCGGCAGCAACATCGGCGCGCGCTGGGAAACGCAATTCGGCGCGATCAAGAACTCGCTGACCGTCGGCGGCATGTATTACAACGTCAAACGCAGCCAGGATCAGTCGGCGACCGCCAGCGTCGTCAACGACGTCAAGAACAACAGCGACATCTACGACATCGTCGCGCTGAACGGCGCCAATGCGGTGATCGGTACGCTGACCGACAGCGGCCTCGTCTCCTACGGCGATTGGGGCAACGGCATCCGCGAGCGCAAGGACGAGACCGTCTCGCTCTATGCGAATGACGAGATCGCGCTCGGCGATCATCTGCGCATCGACGGCGGCATCCGCTGGGAACGCGACACCGCGACCGCGTTCGACGGTGTATCGGCGGCGACCAACCAGGCGGTGCCGGCCAGCCAGGGCGGCGTGATCCGCACCGTCGGGCCGACCTTCAACGGCCAATATGCCCCGACCAACGTCAGCCGGACGGGCACCGACGGCAAGCTCAGCCAGTCGAAGATCGCCTGGACGGTCGGCGCCAACTATCTCTTCACGCCGAACTTCTCGATCTACGCCCGCTATGCCGACGGCTTCCAGACCAACAACATCGATCCGATCACGACGATCAAGCTCTACGAAGCGGGGCTGCGGTATCAATACGGCCGTCTGTTCACCGGATCGGTGACGGTGTTCCGCACCAATTTCGACGACCAGAATTACAATTTCGCCAATCCTGCCAATCCGGCGGTGCAGCAGAACATCAACGCCGATCTGCGCACCAAGGGGGTCGAGGTCGACGTGCTGGTGCGGCCGATCCGCTGGTTCTCGGTCGATTTCCAGGGCGTGTTCCAGGACCCGAAACTGGTCAACCTCCAGCTCGATGGTGTCACCGACCCGGGCTATGCCGGCAATCGTCCCGAACGGACGCCCGCGTCGCTGTGGACCGTCACCCCGGCGATCCAATTGCCCAACGGTCTCGGGGAGATCTTCGGCCGCTATAAATATATCGGCAAGATCTTCGCCGATGCCGGCAACGGCGTCGCGCTGCCGAGTTATGGCGTGACCAGCGCCGGGGTGACGCTCAACGTCACCGAGAAGCTGCAGGTGGCGGTGAATGCGGAGAACATCTTCAACGTCGTCGGCCTGACCGAGGGCAATCCGCGCCAGGGGCAGACGCAGGCGATCACCGACGGCTATTTCTACGCCCGCGGCATCGTCGGCCCGACCTATGGCGGATCGGTGACGTTCCGCTTCTGACCGGGCGGACGCCTATCGCCGGGATGATAAGGTGCGACCGGCTTCTCCAGAAGATCCGTCACCCCGGACGGGTTGAAGACCTTTGCGAGACCCGGTCCCTGACCCACCAAGCATGTACCCCGGCGGAGGCCGGGGCCCAGTTGGGCGAAGGTTTGTAGTGAATTACAAAGGCCTTCCCAACTGGGTCCCGGCCTTCGCTGGGGTACACAAGATGTCTGCCCACGGTCTCGAACGGGTCGGGTGTGACGAAGTGGGCGTCAAAGGAGATCGACCCCGTTTGCGCTCATAGACGATAGTCCATGCGGGATCACGAAAGCGGGCCTGGCCAACGATCGGTTCGAACGATGGCGTCGGCCCCATCGAGGAGTGGTGAGATGAAGACCCTGATATTGGCGCTGCTCGCCGGCGCGGCGATCGGCGGCGCGACATGGGCGGGGGCGCAGCAACGGTCCGCGCCCGAACTCGCCTATCAGGTCACCGAGGGGCAGAACCTCAACGCGTTCCTGCGCGATGGTCCGGTCGCGGCGCATCTGCTGCTCCGCAACGGCAGCGACCCACGCATCCTCGTCGCTTTCCCGGCGGGCAACAGCGGCGTCGGATTGTGGTTCGAGCCGCTCGCCCGTCCCGCGACATGGCGGCTCGAACAACCGCCGCGCGCCGCCTCGGCCGCCGGTGTCGCCGGGCCGCAGCCGGCGATCGTCGCGGTCGCCAGCATCGACGCGCCGCGGCTGCGGATCAAACAGGCGGTGCTGTCGAGCGTCCGCTTCCTGCGCGACTATCAGTCGGTCGGCCGTTTCCCCGAGGCTTTGGCGGTCGATCCGGTCGTGACGGGCGATACGATCACCTGGCGACGGGCCCGGCTCGACGGCGCGCCGGGCTATCTGCTGCAGGTCCGCGTGCGCGCCGGCCGGATCGCCGACGGGGCGATCACCGCCGCACCCGGCCAGCCGATCCGGCTGGAGATCACCGCGTCCAGCGGCGAGACGCCCTTGCACGGGCTGACGCCGGCCGAGTTGCTCAACGCCAAGGCCGCCGCCGATCCGGTCGCGCGCAACGCGCTGCGCTTCCTCAGCTACCGCGAGAAGTTCCTCGCCGGTTCGTGGCGGTTCCAGACCTATTTCGGCCGCGACACCTTGATGTCGCTGCGCCTGCTGATGCCGGTCCTGCAACCGCGCGCGATCGAGGCGGGGCTGGGGTCGGTGCTGGCGCGGCTCGACTCGTCGGGCGACGTCGCGCATGAAGAGGGGATCGGCGAGTTCGCCGTGGTCGATCGTCGCCAGCACGGCGGCAGCGGCGATGCCGCCGTGCTCGATTATGCGATGATCGACGACGATTACATGCTCGCGCCGGTGGCGGCGAGCTACCTGCTCGACCGCGGCGACCGCGCCGCGGCGCAGCGCTTCCTCGCCGCGCGACTGGTCGACGAGGGCATTCCCGGCAAGACCGAACCGGCTGGCGCCGCCTTGGTCCGCAACCTCCGCTTCGTCGTCGCGCACGCGCGGCCGTTCGCCGCGACGCCCGCCGTCGGCCAGTTGATCGGCCTCAAGCCAGGCCGGATGACCGGCCAGTGGCGCGACAGCGAAGAGGGGCTGGGGAGGGGGCGCTATCCCTATGACGTCAATGCGGTGTTCGTGCCCGCCGCACTCGATGCGGCGGCGCGGCTGCTCGCCGCCGGGTTGCTCGACCTGTATCTGGCGGGCGACGATCGCGCGATGCTCGCATCGGCGAGCGCCACGGCGCAGGTCTGGCGCCAGCGCGTGCCGGACCTGTTCCGCGTGACGATCCCCGCTGCCGACGCGGCGGCGCGGGTGCGCGGCTATGCGCAGGGCCTCGGCATCCCTGCCGCGCCGGCGCTCGCCGCGCTCGGCGGCAAGCCGCTCGTCTTCCACGCCATCGCGCTCGCCGCCGACGGCAAACCGGTGCAGATCGTCCATTCCGACGAGGGCTTCGCGTTGCTGTTCGCCACCCCGTCGGCCGCCGATCTCGATACCTATGTCGACGCTGCGATGCGGCCGTTCCCGGCCGGGCTGATGACCGATATCGGCCTGCTCGTCGCCAATGCCGCGCAGGCCGACACCGCGACGCAGGCGCGGTTCACCCCCGCCGCTTATCATGGCGCGGTGGTCTGGTCGTGGCAGCAGGCGCTGTTCGCCGCCGGCCTCGAACGGCAATTGGCGCGGACCGACCTGCCGCCGGCGACGCGTAGCCGGCTGACGGAGGCGCAGGCGCGGCTATGGCGCGCGATCCAGGCTACGCGCGCGACACAGAGCTCGGAACTCTGGTCCTGGGCCTTCGCCGACGGCCGCTATGCCGTCGTCCCGTTTGGCGCCGGCAAGCAGGACGTCGACGAATCGAACGCGGCGCAATTGTGGAGCACCGTCTACCTCGCCGTCCAGCCGCCGCGGGTCAGCCTGGCGCCAGGAACGCGGTGATCGTGAGCCGGCCGCGCGTGGGATCGTCGCTCAGCACCGCATCGGGGGCGATCGCACCGCTGTGGAGCAACGCGCTGCGATAGAGGACGGCGCGATTGTAGCGCGCCTCGACCAGCGCGATCCGCTCGAACAGCGGCGTCGATCCGTGGCTATAGGCCGGGGCGGGCACGCCGCCGTGACGCAGTTCGGCGTCGAGCTGCTCGAAATAGATCGGCGCACGGGCACGATCGAGCCGCTCGAACCCGGTGCTGCGATGCCGGTAGAATGCGGTGCCGTCGCCGCCGTCGGGGTCGAGATAATGGACCAGGGCGATCCGGCCCGGATCGACGGCGTCGACGTGCGGCAGGCGCTGCGGCAGCGTCAGTCGCGCGGGCGGCGTGGTGACCAGGGCATAGCTCGAATCGAGCAGCGCCAGCGCGCCGTCATGATCGAACACCCCGGCGAGCGCGCGGGTCAGCGCCGGTCGCACCGCGGCGAAATAGGTGGCGGGCAGGCTGGCGCGCAGGCCGGGATAATGGTGGCGGCCGGGCTCGAAGGGCGCGGTTGCGGCATGGCTGCGCAACGCATCGGGATCGGGGTGGAAGCCGTCGATGATCGCGATCGGCTCCGCCTCGTTGCCGATGCGGCGCGCAACGATGTCCGGCGGCGTCACGACGGCGTGCCGATCATCTGCGCCAGCACCGCGTCGTGCATGGGCAGTGTCGGCACAGCCCGCGCAATGACGTCGGCGATCTGCTGGACCTGCGCGCGATTGGCGGCCGGATCGATCGCATCGGCAAGCGGATTATAACCCTGCGCCTTCATTCCCTGGCCATCGAGCACCGCAAGCCAGCTCGCCTCGCGGAACAATTCGTCCGGATCGAGGATCAGCCGTCCCGATCGTCGATATTGTGCGATCCGCTCGCGCAGGCCGTCGGGCAGGGGCATCGTTCGACAGTGGCGCCAGAGCGGCTCTTCGCGGCCGGTCGCATGGTAATGGAGAATCAGGAAATCCTTGATCCCGTCCATATCGCGCGCGAACGTCGTGTTGAAGCGTGACGCCAGCGCCGGATCGCAATCGCGATCGGGGAACAGCGTCAGCAATTTGGCGATGCCGCTCTGGATTAGATGGATGCTGGTCGATTCGAGCGGTTCGAGGAAGCCCGACGACAGGCCGATCGCCACGACATTGTCGCGCCACGGCCGGCGCCGCACGCCCGCCTTGAAGCGCAGCAGCCGCGGCTCGGCCAAGGGCTCGCCGTCCAGATTGGCCAGCAACGTCGCTATGGCGGCATCGTCGCTGCACTGGTCGCTGGCATAGACATAGCCGTTCCCGGTGCGATGCTGCAGCGGAATGCGCCACTGCCAGCCGGCGGCGCGGGCGGTGGATCGGGTGTAGGGCGTGGTGGCGGCGACCCGTGCGCAGGGCACGGCCACGGCGCGGTCGCAGGGCAGCCAGTGCGACCAGTCCTCGAAAGGTTCGCCGACGACGCCGTCGATCAGCAGCGCGCGAAAGCCGGAGCAATCGATGAAAAGATCGCCCTCCAGCCGCTCGCCCCGCGACGTGGTCAAAGCGCTGACGAAGCCGGTGTCCGGGTGACGCTCCACCGTATGCAGCCGGCCTTCGACGCGCACCACGCCGCGAGTCTCGCTCACCCGACGCAGATGGGCCGCATAGAGGCCGGCGTCGAAATGATAGGCGTAACCGAGGGTCGACAGGATCGACCGTGCGTCGCCGCTCGGCCGCGCGAACCGGTTTTCGTCGGCGAGCCCTTCCGCCAGCGACAGGGCGCCGAGCGTCATCGCGAGGCCGTCGGCCGCCGCCTTCAGCCAGCGATGATGGAAGGCGACGCCGGGCAACGCCGCGCCATAATGACCGAAAGGATGGAAATAGCGGTGGCCCGGTGCGCGCCAATCGACGAACGCGATGCCGAGCTTGAACGTCGCCTTGGTCGCCCGCAGGAAGTCGGCCTCGTCGAGCCCGACCAGCGAGTTGAACCAGTGAATCGTCGGGATCGTCGCTTCACCCACCCCGACGGTGCCGATCTCCTCCGATTCGAGCAGGGTAACGGTCATCGCGGCGCCGAAGCTATGTGACAGGGCTGCCGCCGTCATCCACCCGGCAGTCCCGCCGCCCAAGATGACCACCCGCCGGATCCGTCTCGATTCCATGGCTTATCCTATCCGGCGGACGGGTAAGGCGCCACTGCCCAAGCCATCGGCGAGGTAGGCTCCGGGCAGACCTGCCAGAGGCGTTGTAAGCCGCGTGACGGCATGGTTCCCCCACAAATGTCGTAAAAGTGCAATTTGGTGTTGACGGGCAGGGGCGGCCCGCCTAGATGGGTGTCACCGCAGCGGTGGCCGACTTGGTCGCCGAGGCAGTCACAACAGACCTGGCGCGCTGACCGCCCCGAGAAAAAGGGGTAAGGGAGCTGTGCCGGTGTTTTTGTCGGCTCTTTGACATTGTTGAACAGATGAAGGGACATGTGGGCGGCGGCTCCGGTCTACGGCGTTTCAAG